>NZ_JHYO01000001.1 GCF_000688235.1 Terasakiella pusilla DSM 6293
TAGGCCACATTGACCTCAATCTCGCGCACCAACTGACGCTCGGAGCGAATGCCAAAGAGATAACCGACCAGTAAAGCCTTAAACAACATAGTCGGATCAAGCGGAGGTCGACCATTATCGGCGCAATATAAAGGCGCCACTTTGTCGTGAATGAAACTGAAATCAATATGCGCATCAATTTTGCGCAAAAGATGGTTGGACGGAACCAGACTATCCAGACTGACCATCTCAAGTTCCGTTTGTTGAGGACCGCGTTTTTTAAGCATTCCTCATTGAATCACAAAGGCCTCGCCAAGGCGAGACCTTTGTCAGCAATCTGACGCCCCTTCTAAAAAGATAGGGGCGTTTTTTTATGACTTGAGAGACGAAAGAAATCCTAGACGGCTTCTTTACTACCTTCTGTCGCTTCAACAGCATCCGTCTCCGCATCGGTTTTTTTGCGACGGGTACGGGGTGTTGTGGTTTTAGCTGTCTTTGGTGCCGCCGCTTTACGCGTGGTCGTTGTCGTTGTTTTACGAGTACGACGTTTCGGCTTTTCTTCTTCCTCACCTGCCGGTGCTTTAACTTCTTCCGTCTCTACATCGACGGGACGGGCAAGGAAATCAGGAACGGCATTGGTGCCACCACCCAACTTGGGCTTTTCATCCTCGGCAACCACTTTTTTACGTGGTGCACGACGTGTCGTGGTGCGGCGCTTGGGCTTTTCTTCAACAACGTCATCAGTTGCGTTGTCGTCAGACTGATCATCGCCGTCTTCGATCTGGACCGTTACCGCGTCCGCGTCGTCAGCGTTGTCATCCCCATCAAAGTTATCCGCATCATTTTGATCCGCCTCTACCCCATCTTCAGGTTTTGGCTTGGGCGCAAACTGTGCCGCAATACGTCCATAATGATCCGCATGCTGATAAAGACTTTCTGCCAACACGCGATCACCGGCAGAAATCGCATCTTTTGCCAACTGCAGGTATTTTTCATATACCTGTTTAGCGTTCCCGCGGATGCGTCCTTGAGGACCATTGCTGTCATAATTCTGGTTACGATTACCACCGTGATTGTTACGACGGCCATGATTGTGGTTGTGGCCCCGGCCACGCCCACGACGATTGCTTTGATTATTGGAACCTTGTCTCATGGATCCTGATTTTAAAATAAAGGTAAACCCGTTTTCCAAAACCGGCATTTCAGGTGCACACACAGACACCGTGTTAGGGAATCTGTCATAATTTTGGAATTTTGCTAATTTTGACGGAAAATCACCAGCCGCTTTCGCTTCAAAATGCCATGAGAGATATTTTCTTCTCAAGCGGCTTAATTCTTGTGTCCGTTATCCTTCCAACCTAAAGGGGTTTCAGACAGTTTCCAAGCGTTTTTTACGTTTTTTTACGAATAATATGACATCGCACAATCCCACCCAGGTCATATGCGCTGTCAAAAACACTTAATCCCGCAGTTTCCATCAGTTTTTTCACCGGCTCATCCTGATGAATGCCCAGCTCAATCACCGCAATTCCGTCCGCCTTTAAACGGCTTGGAAGCTGTTTGGCCAACAAACGATAGTCATCCAACCCGTCTTCACCTGCAAAAAGCGCTGTTTCCGGTTCATGATCCACCACTTCAGGGGCAAGATTTTCGCGATCACTTAAAGGAATATAAGGGGGATTTGACAGGATCAAATCAAAGCGATCCTCAATCCCGTCCATCCAATTCCCAAGGGAGAAGTCGCATCGATCAGCAAGACCCAACGCCTGTGCATTTTCCTTAGCAACCGACAACGCCTTCGGTGAAAGGTCTACCCCGAAACCGCGTGCCTTTTCATATTCAGATAAAACCGACAGCAGCAAACATCCGGTGCCCACCCCCAAATCCAACACTGTTAAAGGCGCGGTTGGGTCCGGCAGATGTTTCAGCACCGCTTCGATCAGGCTTTCGCTATCCGGTCGGGGGGTCAGCGTCTCTTTGGTGACTTTAAAGCGCAAAGACCAAAATTC
Organism: Terasakiella pusilla DSM 6293; assembly: GCF_000688235.1. GTDB lineage: Bacteria > Pseudomonadota > Alphaproteobacteria > Rhodospirillales > Terasakiellaceae > Terasakiella > Terasakiella pusilla. Next base: position 1,989 of record NZ_JHYO01000001.1, read on the forward strand.
GCGATAGCCCAGAATATGCGACATGGGTTCACGCGCCAAACGACGCGCCAGCAGAGCCGAAATTTCTTGTGCCTGCTCGTCTGCCACGTCGCGTTCCGGATAGCCGATCAAGACCTGGGTTTGTACCTTCAGCGCATGCTCCAGCAACAAGCGTGCTTCGAAGCGGGCATTCTCAATCCCCGCATCCTCAAGCGCCTGTGTTACAGACTGAAGCGTTGCACCAATCGTCGCCACGGCCTTAAGACAGTTCAGCCAGCTTTTGCGCCTGATCTTCAGAGATCAACGCATCGATCACTTCATCCATATCCCCTTGCAGGATTTCTTCCAAACGATAAAGCGTCAGGTTAATGCGGTGGTCACTGATCCGGCCTTGCGGGAAGTTATAGGTCCGAATGCGCTCTGATCGATCCCCGGAGCCCACCTGGTTTTTACGGTTTGCCGCACGTTCTGCATCCAGCTGCTGACGTTCGTGGTCATAGAGCTTGGCGCGCATCATCTTCATGGCTTGCTCTTTGTTTTTATGCTGGGACTTGTTGTCCTGACATTGTGTGACCAACCCGGTCGGAATGTGCGTAATGCGCACCGCTGAATCCGTGGTGTTGACGTGCTGACCACCTGCACCTTGGGAGCGATAGGTGTCGATACGCAAATCTTTGGCTTCGATTTTAATATCCACATCTTCTGCTTCCGGCAGAACCGCAACGGTTGCAGCAGATGTATGAATACGCCCGCCACTTTCCGTTGCCGGCACACGTTGCACGCGGTGCACACCTGACTCATACTTAAAGCGGGCAAATACGTTTTTACCGGAGATCGCAACCGAGACTTCTTTAAAGCCACCGATGCCGATTTCGTTTACATCCAGCAATTCAAACTTCCAGCCCATGCGTTCGGCGTAGCGCTGATACATGCGATAAAGATCGGCGGCAAACAAGGCCGCTTCATCCCCGCCTGTCCCAGCCCGGATTTCAAGGATGGCGTTTTTCTCGTCCGCCTCATCCTTCGGGATCAACATAACCTGAACGTTACGTTCCAGCTCCGGGACGCTTTTCTTGAGATCTTGCAGCTCGGCTTCCGCCAGCTCTCTCATCTCCGCATCACAGTCGGGATCGTTGATCATCTGAGTACATTCATCCTGCTGATCCTGTGCCGAGCGCAAACTTTTTACCGCGGCCACAACGGGGGTCAGGTCGGCATATTCTTTAGACATTTTGGCAAAGTCGCTGGCATCCATACTGGAGGCGTCCGCCATCAATGCCTCCAGCTCCTCGTGGCGGTTCACCACTTGGCTGAGGGTCTCGTTAAAACTCACGTCTAGTTCTCCTTCAGGAACAACTTGGTCATCAAGGCCGATACCTTGTCCCAATCTTTCTTTTTGTTGGTCGCCGCCAAGCTGCGCAATTCTTCGCTGGGGCTATGGAGCAGGCGATTGATCAGCAGGCGGGTCGCTTTCTCCGCATCCTGACCATGCATAGCAAGCACGGCCTGTCTTTCATTTTCAAAATGGTCACGCAAGGCACTCACCAACGGGACCGCCACACGTTCTTCCTTGCCTTTAAAAAAGGCGAGCAGCTCTTTTTCAAGGATACGTTCCGCCGCGCGTGCTTCTGCTTCACGCGAGGCCCGACCGGCCATGGCGACCTGTTCCAGATCATGCAGGTCATATAAAAAGGCGCCGTCCACATCGTTGACCGCGGAGTCCACATCCCCTGGAATGCCCGTATCGATCAAAAAGATCGGTTTGTTTTTGCGCACCTTCAGGGCTTGCGACACCATCTGTGTGCTGACAACGCGGGAGCGTTTGTTCATGGAGGTCACAATGATATCGGCTTCACAGGCCAGACGATCGCGTTTTTCAAAACTTTCCGCATGGCATGATAAATTGCGTGCCACCCGTTTCGCCCGTCCATCAAAGGAATGGATACAGGTAAAATCACGCAAGCCCGCTTCGATCAGGTTTTGCGCGGTCAATTCCCCCATATCGCCCGCCCCGATCAACAGACCTTTGCACCGGCCCAAATCCCCATGCAGTTCTTTCGCAATCTGCACCGCAACCGAGGCAATGGAGACCGGACGTTCCCCAATGGCCGTTTCGGTACGCACCCGTTTGGCTGTCCCGTAGGCCGCTTGGAAAATCCGTTCCAGTTCCGTGCCCACGGTGCCGGCTTCCACCGCAAAACGATGGGCGTCTTTGACTTGGCCCACCACCTGCGGTTCGCCAACCATGAGGCTATCCAGCGACGACGTCACACGGAAGATATGGCGCACGGCCTCTTGGTCTTGATAGGTGTAAAGCTGACTTTTCAGTGTCTCCACATCCAGATCGGCGCGTTTTGCCAATAAGCCAACGATCGCCGCAGTGGCCTTAACGACATCATGATCGACCGCATGGACTTCCACACGGTCACAAGTGGACACCACAAGGGATTGCTCCACCCCTGCGGCCTTGAGCTGATCCAGAAACGGGATAATCTCCGGCTCATCCAAGAACAAGCGATCGCGCAAGGCAAGGGAGCTGGAACGATGGTTCGCTCCAATCACCAATACCTTTGCATCGCTTGAAAACAGACTGCTCATTTTGTCCTTAACGCCTTGATTATTTGAACTTTGCCAGACTTGTGACCAGATCGTCCAGTGATACTTCGCTTTGTTCCCCGCTTTCCAGATCACGCACGGTCACGCAGCCACGGGCCAATTCATCTTCACCCATCAAAATCGCGGCACAAGCATTTGCTTTATTGGCACGGTTCAGACGTTTTTTCATGTTACCGGAATAGCCTTGGTCGATGATGTAGCCCTCACAGCGCAATTGGTGGGCAAGCTTCATCGCCTCCACCTGTTGATCACCGGAAACGGGGATAACAACGATCGGACGCGGCAAGTCAACGCTGCCTTCCCCCATCATCAGGGCAAGACGTTCCACACCAGAGGCCCAACCCACACCCGGCATCTGCGGGCCACCCATCATTTTGATCAGGTCATCATAGCGACCGCCCGCAAGGACGGTGCCCTGCGCACCAAGGGTGGTTGTGGTAAATTCAAAGGCCGTGTGGCAGTAATAATCAAGACCACGGACCAGACGCGGGTTTTCCACATAGGGCACACCCAACAAATCCAACCCTTCTTTAACCGCCGTGTAAAACGCTTGCGAAGCTTCATTGAGACATTCGCCCAAGACAGGTGCATCTTTGACCAATACCTTGTCGCCCTCATCCTTAGAATCAAGGATACGCAACGGGTTTGTCTTTAAACGGTTTTTGCTGTCTTCTGACAATTGATCTTCAAACTGGCTGAAGTAGGCCACCAGTTTTTCACGATAGGCCGCGCGGCTTTCTTTATCGCCAAGGCTGTTCAGTTCCAACGTCACGTCATCGGCAAAGCCCAGTTCTTTTAAAAACTGATACCCCGCCGCAATGACTTCCACATCGGCTTGGGGCGTTTCCACACCGATCAGCTCAATCCCCACTTGGTGGAACTGACGTTGGCGACCTTTTTGCGGACGCTCGTAGCGGAACATCGGCCCATAATAAAAATGCTTAACCGGGACTTCCTGCTGCAAACCGTTAGAAATGAAAGAGCGACAAATCCCCGCTGTGCCTTCTGGGCGCAGGGTGATCTTGTCCCCGCCCTTTGTTTCAAAAGAGAACATCTCTTTCGTAACCACATCGGATGTCTCCCCCAACGTGCGTGAAAAAACTTCGGACAACTCAAAGATCGGGGTCACCGCTTCATTAAAGCCAAACCGTTCCGCAACAGAGCGCGCAGTTTCAGACACATGACGGTGGACCGCTTTGTCCTTAGGGAGAAGGTCATAGGTTCCTTTAACTGATTTTAACGCGCTCATGGTGCTGATGTCTCTTTCTCTTGTTCAATTTGTTCGGCTTTTTCTTCGACCAATTTTACCAGATGGTCGATCATCTGTTCGGTTGACGTATTATGATCCGGCACGCCCGCCACATAGACTTTATGACTGCCACTGCCACCGCCTGTCAGACCCAGATCGGTTTCACGGGCTTCCCCCGGCCCATTAACCACACAGCCGATAATCGACAGGGTCATGGGGGTGCGAATATGTTGTAAACGATTTTCCACTTCCGCCACTGTCTTAACCACGTCAAAGCCCTGACGCGCACAAGAAGGGCATGAAATCACGCGTACTCCACGGGTGCGCAGTCCCAAGGATTTCAGGATATGGAAACCAACCTTGACCTCTTCCACCGGATCGGCCGACAACGAGACACGCAAGGTATCACCGATACCCGCCCACAACAGGTTGCCAATCCCGATAGAAGATAAGACCGTACCGGCTTGCAGCCCCCCCGCTTCGGTGATGCCGAGATGCAGCGGATAATCACAGGCATCTGCCAACCCTTGATAGGCCGCGACGCCTAAAAAGGCATCAGAGGCTTTAACGCTGATTTTAAATTCGAAGAAGTCATTATCTTCCAGAATACGGGCGTGGTTCAGCGCGCTTTCCACCATCGCTTCGGGGCAAGGCTCGCCGTATTTTTCCAGCAACTCTTTTTCTAGTGATCCGGCGTTGACGCCAATGCGCATGGAACAGCCATGATCTTTCGCCGCCTTCACCACTTCGCGCACACGATCGGCTGACCCGATGTTACCCGGATTGATGCGCAAACAGGCCGCGCCTGCTTCTGCCGCTTCAATGCCACGCTTGTAATGGAAATGGATATCCGCAACGATCGGCACGTTGACCTGCCTAATGATCTCTTTCAACGCTTTGGAAGAGTCTTCATCGGGTACGGAAATTCGCACGATATCGGCACCGGCTTCTTCCAGTGCCAAGACCTGAGCCACCGTTGCATCCACATCGGTTGTCAGGGTGTTTGTCATGGATTGGACGGAAATGGGGGCATCCCCACCGACCAGCACATCGCCCACGCGGATTTGGCGGGAGCGACGACGATCAATATCTCTATAAGGGCGCACAGACATGAGAGCTGCTTTATCTTTACCAGTTTGCAAATGGAAGTCGCGTTATAGCCTATATTCAAGGCAGAAAAAAGAACGGCTTTCCTCTTTTGAGAAAAGCCGTCCATTTTTTTAAAAAATATAAATGTAATCAGCTTTCTACGGCTGTACCCGCAATCAATTTTTCCGGGTTCAAATGGATCTTGCGGCGCACTTCACCCGCATCCCCAACAGACGGCACTTTTTCGCCATCCACAAAAATTTCCAGACCGCCCGCATTGCCTGTACGCAGGATCAAGCCTGTTTTGGCGGGGATCTGATATTCTTCCCCTTGGTTCAAGACCTGTGTATGAACCACAGACCCTTCCTGATCCGTCACCTGAATCCAGGCATAATCAACCGCTTTCAGGACGACTTTTTCGTTCATCACAACAGGTTCAGCCGGGGCTTGTGGCTCTGGCTCAGCTTCAGCTTCCGCTTCAGCCGCTTGCTCTGTTTCCGCTGCAGGGACAACATCGTTATTTTCTTCAACCACAACCGTCTCACCAGCGGCGGATTCACTCGCCTGTCCGGCTGCTGCCGCAGTCGCTTCCACTTGTTCAGCCGTTGCTTCTGTTGTATCCGCAACTGCTTGTGCTTGCGTCTCGGCTTGCGTTACTGCCTGTTCTGCAGCTTCTTCTGCCTGTTCGGTCACGGTGGCGGCGGTGTCGCCATTTTCTTCCACCTTCACCGTTTCAACAGCTGTGGTGGCTTGCGTTTCTTCACCTTCGGCTTTTTCCAACGCTTCGCGGGCTTTTTTCGCCATGTCATGGGAATCCGCTTCACTGACACCTTGCGGGGTATCAGACGCTGTTGTGCTTTGTGATGCCGCAGATGCCGTTTGTTCGGTCACAACGATCTGGTCAGCAACCGGATCGCCTTTGACACGCTCGACCATTTCAGCAAATTTAGCCGGCAGATCGGGAACAAGCTCTGCCACGGACCGATCTTGAGAAGACAGGAAATACCATCCCCCATACGCACCGCCCAACAGGATCAAACCGATTAGGATAATCGCCCCACCGGGGATACTCTGTTCCGTAACAGGTGAAGGAAACACCAGTTCGGCTTTCCCTTCAAGGCCGTCAATTTCCGCTTTAAACCGTTTAACAACTTCTTCGCAGTCCAGACCTAGATGGTCTGCATAGGCACGTACAAAACCAACCACATATGTTTTACCGGGCAGTTCACTAAAGCGGCCTTCTTCGATTGCATCAAGATAGACATATCGAATGCGCAACACATCCGAGACCGTTTTCAGGTCTTGTCCGGCACGTTGCCGTGTCGTGCGTAATAATTCACTGACGCCCGGGCCTTGATAGACCGGCTCCTGCTGTTCAGCGCGCCCTCTGTTTTTCATCATGGTTCGACTTCCTAGACCTATTGACGCTTCTACTATACGGGCGCTTTGTTAACAATCCGTATACACTACAAATACTTACAGTATGATCCCGCGATCCTTGGCATACTGCCGGAGAATCGGGCGCAGGCTATGATGTGATTTCTTCATCTGCCCATTAATAAAGCGCTCCACCCCTGACAGCTGCATAGACCGGATCATCATTTTCACCGGACCGATTGCAGAGGCCGACATGGACAGTTTACGAAAACCGATGGCAACCAAGGCCATTGCTTCTAACGGGCGTCCCCCCATTTCCCCACACAGGCTTAAGGTTACACCAGCTTCATTACAGCTTTCCACTATTCTTTTTAACGCTGCCAATGCGGGTGGGGACAGATTGTCATATCGACCCGACAAACGCGGGTTGCCGCGGTCTGCCGCAAACAAGAACTGGAAGAGGTCGTTTGACCCCACCGACAGGAAGTTCAGGTGGGGCAACAGACTTTCTAACTGGAAGAGCAAAGACGGCACCTCCAGCATCACCCCGACATTTACCCGTGACGGCAAACGATGGCCTTTTATACTCTCGCGCTCGATCTCCATATCCAGCAAACGGCGCGCGGCCAAAAACTCCGAGACTTCCGCCACCATGGGGAACATCACATTCAGCTCACATCCGCCACTGGCGCGGATCAAGCTGCGCAATTGTTGGCGCAGCAGATACGGACGATCCAGCGTCACACGGATGGCACGCCAGCCCATGGCCGGGTTTTCTTCGCCGTGATCATCCCAATAGGGCAAGACCTTGTCTCCACCCGCATCCAGCGTGCGAAACACAACAGGCTTGCCTTCCGCTTCCTCAATAATCTTGCGGTACAGCGACACTTGCGCCTCTACCCCCGGAATTTCTGAGCGTGACATAAACGGAATTTCGGTACGATACAGACCGATCCCATCGGCATTATTTTCTTTCAGATGTTCCAGATCGACCAATAGGCCCGCATTCACGTTCAGGGAAACCGTGATCCCGTCCTTGGTAATGGCAGGCTGATCACGTAACGCCGCATACAGTTCTTTCTGGCGCAAACGGGCTTTAACGTTGGACTTAAACGCCGACAGCACATCATCGCCGGGACGAATGAAGACCTGTTCGTTATTCCCATCCACGATCACCGGATCGCCATATTCAATCCGATCTACCGCCCCTTTGACCTGTCCAATGACCGGAATATCCAAAGCCCGCGCAATGATCGCCACATGCGAGGTCGCCGAGCCTTCTTCCAAAATCAGGGCGCGCAGGCGGGTGCGGTCATAATCCAGCAGCTCTGCCGGACCCATATTTTTCGCAACCAACACCGCATGTTCCGGGATATCATCCGGGGAGATCGTTTCCACCCCGACCAGATGTTGCAGCAGACGGTTTGCTAAATCCTGTAAATCATTGACCCGCTCACGCAAGTACGGGTCTTGCACCTGCGACATACGGGCTTCCGTATCGTCATGTACCTTTTGCACCGCGGCTTCTGCGGTCAGGCCGGTCTTGATGGCCTCGCGGATGCGGCCCAACCAGCCCGCATCTTCCGCAAACATGCGGTAGGTTTCCAGAATGTCGCGATGTTCATCATCCAGACTTTCCGACGATTGCAGCATATCATCCAATGCCCCATGCATTTCGCTCAGGGCTTTGCGCAATCTTTCCAGTTCTTCTTCCGGATCTTCGGCGACGAATTTTGTAATGACGACCCGCGGTTCATGGACCACGGCCTGCCCCATGCCTAACCCGCTATTGAGCGTGCTGCCTTCCAGACGAAGGGGCAACATGGCAATGCCATCGGTGGGCAAGGTTTCTTCTTTGTTAACAAGTTCGCCACTGCCAACCAGTTCGCCAATGATCATGGCGACGGTTTGCAGGGTCTCAACTTCTTCTTCCGTGTAATGACGCGGGGTTTTGTTTTGGATAACCAAAACACCCAACACGCGCCCGCCGCGCAGGATCGGTACCCCCATCATGGAATGATAGAGTTCCTCCCCCGTTTCTGGACGGTAGGCAAATTGGGGGTGCTGCTGAGCTTCAGCTAAATTAAGAGGACGACCGGATGCGGCAATGGCACCGACCACACCTTCGCCAACGCGCAGGCGGGTCAGATGGACCGCATCCAGTTTCAAGCCCTTGGTGGCGAAAAGCTCAAGCACTTCGCCTGCGCGCATGATGTAAATGGAACAGACTTCGGCAACCAGGTCGGTTGCGACAATGTCTGTCACCAATTTTAGACGCGTTTCAGCCGTCGCATCCGCAGCCATGACAGAGCGCAGGCGAGACAAAATCCCCATAGGGGCGACTGATGGACGTCCAGGAATCATACGCACATTTATTTAGGCAGACTGACGCGTTGTAAGCACTTCACACGCCTGTTCAACCAACTCCTCAAGAATTTCTGCAACGGGCTGTTCTTTTTTTACCATACCAACAGACTGTCCCGCCATAACAGATCCATATTCCACATCACCGTCAATCACGGCTTTGCGCAACGCCCCTGCCCAGAAGTGTTCAATCTCAAGCTGGGCGGCGTGTTTTTCAAGCTCGCCATTATTGAATTTCTCGATCACGCGACGTTGTGTCGCCATAAATTCCTGGGTGCCTTTGTTGTTAAGGGCACGGACCGGAATAACCGGGAAATTCGGATCAATTTGCAAGGTTGTCATGGCATCTTTTGCGCCTGCACGGATGAACGCTTTCTTGAAGTTTTCATGCGCGATACATTCGGTTGCACAGACAAAACGTGTCCCCAGCTGGACGCCTGCCGCCCCCATTTCAAGGTAAGACAACATGGCTTCACCGCGACCAATACCACCGGCAACAAAGATCGGCACATCCTTGATTTCCGGCAGGATTTCTTGGGCAAGAACAGAGGTCACGACCGGACCGATATGCCCGCCGGCTTCCGCACCTTCAATGACCAACGCGTCTGCGCCATTGCGGATCAGGCGTTTTGCCAAAACCAATGCCGGGGAGAAACAGATCACTTTCGCGCCGAAGTCTTTCACCTGCTTGATTGATGCGCCGGACGGCAAACCACCCGCCAGCACCACGTGGGAAACGTCATGGTCTTTACAGACATCAATCAGTTTTTCCAGATCAGGGTGCATGGTGATCAGGTTGACGCCGAACGGCTTGTCTGTCAGCGCTTTTGTCGCCGCGATTTCCTCGGACAACAAGTCCGGGCTCATAGAGCCGCAGGCAATGACGCCGAAGCCGCCTGCATTGGATAAAGCAGAGACAAGATTGCGTTCAGAGACCCAAGACATGGCCCCGCCAAGGATCGCATACTCACAACCTAAAAAGTCACGACCACGCGCCCAGAGTTTATCCAATTTTTGCTTGGCAGCTTCGTTCATCATTTTTTCCTTAGTCTTCTTCAGCATCCAGACCGTAGGCTGAATGCAGCGCACGGATCGCAAGTTCCAGATATTCTTCCGCAATCAATACAGAGACTTTGATCTCGGATGTTGTGATCACCTGAATGTTGATGCCTTTTTCAGCCAAGGCTTTAAACATGGTTGCCGCAACACCTGCATGTGTACGCATACCCACGCCCACAACCGAGATTTTAACCACGTCGCTGTCAGAAATCATCCGTTCGTAAGAGACGTCATCTTTCTTTTCTTCCAACAACAACAACGCACGTTTCAAATCACCGCGCGGGACCGTAAAGGTCATATCGGTTTTCTGACCGTCTTCAGAAACGTTCTGAACGATCATATCTACGTTGATGCTTGTATCCGCAAGCGGACCGAAGATACCGGCAGACACGCCGGGGCGATCAGCAACGCCGACCAAAGTGATTTTCGCTTCATCGCGTGAATAGGCGATGCCGCTGACGAGTTCTTGTTCCACGATTTCATCCTCCCCGCAAACCAAGGTTCCGGGCTTATCTTCAAAAGAGGTCAATACCTGAAGGCGCACATCGTGCTTCATCGCCATTTCTACAGAACGGGTCTGCAAAACCTTGGCGCCGAGCGAGGCGAGCTCCAGCATTTCTTCATAGGTGATCTTGTCGAGTTTGCGTGCTTTCGACACGATGCGCGGGTCTGTTGTATAGATCCCGTCCACGTCCGTGTAGATATCGCAACGATCCGCATTGGAGGCAGCCGCCAAGGCAACCGCCGACGTATCAGATCCGCCGCGACCCAAGGTGGTCACACGGTTGTCATCGCCCACACCCTGAAAACCCGGTACGACGACAACTTCGCCGGATTTCATGCGTTTATCGATTTCCGTCGTATCGATATCTTCGATACGTGCTTTTGCATGAATACTATCGGTGCGGATTGGAATCTGCCAGCCCTGCCATGAACGGGCGGCAATACCCATGGATTGAAGAACGATAGCCAACAGGCCAGAAGTGACTTGTTCACCGGAAGAAACCACAACGTCGTATTCGCGTGCATCGTACATGGGGGATGCATCTTCGCAATAACCGACGAGTTGGTTGGTGACGCCAGACATGGCTGAAACCACGACGGCCACCTCATTGCCAGCATCCACTTCGTTCTTCACCCGTTGAGCCACATTCCTGATCCGGTCGAGGTCGGCAACTGACGTGCCGCCAAATTTCATTACGATCCGAGCCATTTGAAGAAATGTTCCTTAAGGCGAAAGTCAAAAAAAGAGTGTCATAATCACGCGCTTTTCCTTGGTCACGAAGCAAAGATCGCCACCAAACATGAACGCGCGCATATTCATACTCTCAAAAAGGTTAAGATAGCAAGCCAAATACGTACAGAAGTCAGGTAGATCAGCGACATGGGTGCCACAATTTCGCTTGACCGCAGGGGGTAATTTAAGCTTTTCTAAAGCATGCGTAAGTTGAGGGTTTCGTTTACACTTTATCTTTTACTGGCCTGTTTTCTGCCCCTGCCCCTTTTGGCCGGGCAACACTATGTATTTGTTGGCACAACCTTTCCTTATATTCTGGAAGAAGGCGAAAACAAGCAACTAAAAGGCGTTGGCGTCACCCTCCTACAAGAAATCTCTAGACTGACCGGGGATGTGTTTGATATTCGCATCCTGCCTTGGACTCGCGCACTTTCCCTGATTAAACGCGGCGAAGTCAGCGGGCTGATCGGTCCCTATTTCAGCAAAGCGCGTCAACAGTATCTGGAGTATGCACCTTATCCTTTTTATGAAGACCGCATGGTTTTTGTCAGCCGCAGCCTGGAGAAAGTGGACTGGAACGGCGATTTCGACGCCCTCAAGCGCTACAATATCCTGAGTATCAAAAACTGGTACTACGGCCCCGATTTTGAAAAGGCGCGATCCAAGCTCACGATCTACGACACCATCTCGACGGAAGGGGCACTGGATATGCTGCTTCATCATCGCGCCGATGTGGTTGCCCTGAACGAACGCAACGCCCGACACTTAATTAAACGCAAAGGCATGAGCACTGTCGTACACATCAACAGCCCCCATATCGCCATCAATCATGGCTATTTAGCCTATGCTAAAAATCGCGGCGAAGACGCGTTGCACCAACGTATGAATGAAGCGTTGGAAACTCTTTACATAAATGGTGAAATCAGGCGGATCAACGCCCGTTTCGGTCTGAGTTTCGAACAGGACTAAGCCTGCGCCTGATTTAAAGCTGGTCAAACGTCGGACTGACGTATAAATAATGAACTCTCATAAGATTTAAGACCCATGTTATCTGGAGTTTCCCATCATGTCCTCTACCACTGTAAATCCTGATGAAGTTGCATGGTTTACCGCGATCGCAGATGAATGGTGGGACCCGAATGGCAAGTTCCGCCCGCTGCACAAGTTCAACCCCACGCGGCTGACCTTTATCCGCGACCAGCTCTGCGCCCATTTTGGGCGTGACGCGAGCGAGGACCAGCCCCTAAAAGGGCTTAAAATCCTCGACATCGGCTGCGGTGGTGGCTTGATTTCTGAACCGCTTTGTCGCATGGGCGCAGATATGACCAGCATTGATGCCGGTGATAAAAATATCAAAACTGCCATGGTCCATGCACAGGCCAACGGCCTTGAAATTGATTACCGCTGTGTCTATCCCGAACAATTGGCAGAAGACGGCTTGCAGTTTGACGCCATCATCAATCTGGAAGTCATCGAGCATGTGGCAGATATCAACGCCTTTCTCGCAGCCTCCTGCGCTTTGGTCAAACCGGGCGGTGTCATGATCGGCGCGACCCTAAACCGGACGGTCAAATGCTTTGCCATGGCAAAAGTCGGGGCGGAATATGTTCTTCGCTGGTTGCCACGCGGCACGCACGATTTCTCCAAATTCGTCAAACCGAGCGAATTTGCCGATGGTCTACGCAAAAATGGTATGGATGTGAAACTGTTAAAAGGGATGACCTTCAATCCGTTTCGCGATAGCTGGTCCCTGACCGATGACCTGAGCGTCAACTATCTGCTGTTTGCAACCAAGTCCTGATCAGGACTTGGCTTCTGCAGCATGACGAGCCGCGGCCCCTTCCATAAAGGTCATCACTTCCGTCTTTAAAGAGGAAACGGCTGTTTTTGCGGCCAGACGGAATTGTTCATTATCTTTGGCTTCCAGATGGATAAAGCTATCCACAGTCGGGCGTAGCACTTCAACCGATAATAAAGGCTCCCCCAAAATTTCCGGCAGTTTGTCGCCAAAAGTTTCCTTCATGGCAACGATGGTCGCATCCAGCCGATCCAGATTAAGACGGCTCATTTCCGTCAGGTTTTCTGAAGCAATATACGTGAGTACATCGCCATAAATTTCGATCCGTGCGTTATCCAGTTCGGTGCAGTGATCAAAAAAGGCTTTATCGCGTTTAAAGAAGTCCCATGCTTTCTCCCCCATCGCCTTGATGAAGGCACCGACCAAATCCTTGCGCCAGTACAAAATCCCCGGGATCGCCGCCGCACCGTTGGCCACCACATTGCGGAAGTAAACGCCAACAGCCTCTTTCACCTTTTTGAAGTCTTCATGGTGAATATTGGCAACTTCTTCGCCATGGGCGACATCATGGATCGCCAGCACATCATCGTTTAACACCAGCAGATGCGGAAACGGCAGGCGGTCGCGATAAAACTCCAGCATGTCCAACTGCCAGTCAAAACCGATCACGCGGCGCATGGCATCAAATTTCTTTGCGCCTTCTTTCAGACGGACTTTCTTCTTCACCGTGATCTCTTTGGTGAAGAAGACCATCGACTTGACCTTTTTCTTCTGCTTTTTGGTAACGATCTCGCCATCATTGCGCACAAAAAAACGGCGCGCGCAGGTAGACACCAACAGCTTTTGCACTTGCTGCAACGTCACACCGCATTTCGTTTCCGTCAGCTCATCCACAACCGGATCACCGGCTTTATCGACAATGGTTTCCGCAAACAGATCCAGATTATCGCGCACGACCTGAAAAAAGCTTTTCAGATTTTGAGGTTCATTCAGAATCGTATCAAAGTCCCACGAGGCATCCAGCAAGTCATGCTCATGCAACAGGGCAATCGCATCTTTCGTGCCCTGAATAATCGCGCCTTTGACCGCCTTATCAACCGACACGTTAGGTGGCAGCTGAATCGCAATAGCTTCGATCAACGGTTTCTTTGGTTTCTCTTCTGTTTCTACTTCCGACATGCCTTGTAGAACTCATTAGTTATAATTTCGTGATGTATTATGCACAGAAATCAACCCATGAGAAATACAAAATATGTCGTTTTTTCAATGGGAATTAACAATTTTCTAACAAGGCTCAGGCATAAAGCATCTATGAGCACAAAAAAGAAAACCAAAAAGAAACCGTCGAAGAAAACCTCGGCGCAAAAATCAACCAAACGCTTTAACATCAAACGTTTGTTGATGTGGGCGACAACCCTTGGCATCTGGGGCTGTCTTGTGCTGGGCGCAATCCTTGCGTACTACGCCTATGACCTGCCCAATATCGACAACGCGATGGAGGTTGAACGCCGTCCCGGACTGACCCTTTTATCGGCAGACGGCCAAATTCTTGCCACCAGCGGCGACCTTTATGGCGAAGCCGTGCAACTTCGCGACCTCCCCGACCACGTTCCCCAAGCCATCATGGCAACCGAAGACAGACGATTTTATGACCATTTTGGGATCGACGTGATCGGCCTTGCCCGTGCCATGGTCACTAACCTTGCAGCGGGACGCATTCGCCAAGGCGGCTCCACCCTGACCCAGCAGGTTGCCAAAAACCTGTTCCTGTCCCCGGAACGCTCCCTCAAGCGAAAGGTACAGGAACTCTTGCTCGCTTTTTGGCTGGAACATAAATTTACCAAAGACCAGATTTTCACCCTCTACCTCAACCGAGTTTACCTTGGAGCAGGGACCTATGGGGTTGAATCGGCTGCACGGAAATACTTCAACAAATCCGCGCGTAACCTGTCCCTTTACGAAAGTGCCATGATCGCCGGGTTGCTCAAAGCCCCTAGCCGCTACAACCCCCAAGCCAACCCCGACCAGGCAGCGGATCGCACCGAGGTTGTGTTGATGAACATGGTCAATGCCGGATATCTGACACAGGCACAGGCTGATCAAGCCAAAAAACACAAAAACCGCGTCATCAAATCCGCCCGCCCGCATAAAGTCGCGCGCTATTTTGCCGATTGGGTCATGGAACAAGTCCGTGATTATATCGGACCCGTAAAAAAAGACCTGACCGTCATCACCACGCTAGACATGAAATTGCAACGCAGTGCCGAGCTCCACATGCGCCGGATGCTCAACGCCCACAGCAAGCAGAAAAACGTCACCCAAGGGGCGGTGGTTGCCTTGTCCCCGGACGGGGCGGTGCGTGCCATGGTCGGGGGATATTCCTACGGACGCAGTCAATTTAACCGCGCCACCCAAGCCAAACGCCAACCCGGTTCTGCCTTTAAACCTTTTGTCTTTTTGGCAGGTGTTGAACAAGGCCTGCGGGCGGACAGCGTCTTTAAAGATGCGCCCCTCACCCTCAACAACTGGTCGCCGCGCAATTACAGTGGCACCTACAAAGGCGATATGACGCTGGAACAAGCCCTTGCAGACTCCGTCAACACCATTGCCGTCAAAGTTGGACAAAAAGCCGGCTTTAAAAATGTCGTCAACACCGCCCATCGCTTAGGGATTACGTCTGACCTAATCAGCCAACCCGCCATCACGCTAGGGGTCAGTGAAGTCAGCTTGCTGGAACTCACTGCCGCTTATGGCCCGTTTTCCAATGGCGGGTACGGTGTCTTCCCCTTCGGCATCGAAACCATTAAGCAAGCCAACGGCCCCATCCTTTATCAACGCAGTGGCGGTGGCACAGGACAGATCATTCAAACGGATCATTTGCGTGAAATGAACCAAATGATGAAAACCGTAATGACCACGGGCACAGGTAAAAAAGCCAACATCAATCGCACCGTTGCCGGTAAAAGCGGCACCTCGCAAGACTTCCGTGATGCGTGGTTTGTGGGCTATAGCGCCGACCTTGTCTTGGGGGTCTGGATGGGCAACGACAACGAAAAACCCATGAAGAAAGTCAGCGGCGGCACCCTACCTGCCGAACTTTGGGGGCAGATCATGCAAGACGCCCATACCAACCTGCCGCCAAAGCCCCTGCCCGGGGATGAACAGCCCAGGGCGGTGGAAAAAGTAAAAGGCTTTTTCGAAAGACTCTTTGGGAATTGATGTTTTTCGCGCATACTCAACCCACATTTACGGGAGATTTTTCATGACTAAAATTGCAGTAATTCTATCCGGTTGCGGCGTCTTTGACGGTGCGGAAATTCACGAGTCGGTTTTGACCATGCTGGCGATCCATCGCGCAGGTGCTGACTATCAGTGCTTTGCCCCCGATATGGACCAACACCATGTCCTCAATCACATGAATGGCGAAGAAATGCCGGAAACCCGCAATGTCATGATTGAAGCGTCGCGCATTTCACGCGGGGATATCAAACCGCTGTCAGCCTACACCGCAGCAGATTATGATGCGCTGATCATGCCAGGCGGCTTTGGCGCGGCAAAAAACCTGTCCAGCTTTGCGTTTGACGGGCCGGATTGTACGGTCAACGCAGATTTGGTCGCGGCCCTTACCTCAACACGCAACGCAGGTAAACCCATCGGGGCGCTGTGCATTTCGCCAGCCGTCCTTGCCAAAGTCTTTGACGGTGTTGATCTCACCATCGGACAAGATGAAGGCGTCGCAGGCGCTATCAATGCCATGGGCTGCACCCACAAACAAACCAATCACGGTGATGTTGTTGTCGATGAAGCAAGCAAGATCGTAACCACCCCTTGCTATATGCTGGATGCCAATATTTCACAAATTGCCGATGGTGCAGAAGCCTGCGTCAAACAAGTGATCGCCCTGACCAAATAGAGCCATCTCGCACATAAAAAAGGCGCTGTCTCTAATTTGGAAGACAGCGCCTTTTTATATTGGTTCGATCAAGCTGATTACAGCTTGGGCCCGCGGATCAATGTCCCCGCGCCATGTTCGGTGAAGATTTCCAGCAGGACCGCATGCGGGACACGCCCGTCCAGAATAACCGCGGCGTTTACACCCGGGTTCCCCTCGTGTGGTTCCACGGCAGCAAGGCAAGTCTCGATCTTCGGGATCATGCCGCCGTTAATGGTGCCGTCTTCAATCATATTGCGTGCTTCTGTCGCGTTCATTTCCTGGATCAGGCTTTTCTCCGCATCCAGAACGCCTGCAATATCCGTCAACATCAACAACCGTTTTGCATTCAAGGCAAACGCAATCGCGCCGGCTGCGGTATCAGCATTGATGTTAAACGTCTCCCCGTTCGGACCCACCCCGATGGGGGCGATCACAGGGATGATATCGGATTCGAGGAAGCTATCCAGAATATGCGGCGTTACGATAGACGGTTCGCCCACAAAGCCAAGGTCGATGACCTTTTCAATGTTCGATTCCGGATCTTTTTTAGTGCGATGAAGTTTGCGCGCCTGAATCAGGTTGCCGTCCTTACCGGACAGACCGACCGCAAAACCACCGGCTTGGTTAATATCTGCCACAATCGATTTGTTGATGGAACCACACAGGACCATCTCCACAATATCAATGGTGGCTTGATCGGTCACACGCAAGCCGTCGATAAAATCGCTTTTTACCGCCAGACGCTCCAGCATCTTGCCGATTTGCGGGCCGCCGCCATGGACGACAACCGGATTAACCCCGACCTGCTTTAACAGCACGATATCTTTTGCAAACAGCTTTGCCAGTTCCGGATCACCCATGGCGTGCCCGCCATATTTGATCACAACGGTTTCACCCGCATAGCGTTGCATATAGGGCAGAGCTTCAGACAATGTCACGGCTTGCGTGAAATAATCCTGCTCAGTCATTTTAGATGTATCAATGGTGCTCATTTCCCAAACTCTTTCACCAGACGGCCAACGGTGGCCCGAACTTCAGCAATACCCGTTCCTTTTTCAGAACTTGTCACCAAGATATCAGGATGTGCCGCTGGATGTTTAGCTAATTCTTTCGAAATGTTGGATAAATGTTTCTCAAGCTCGATTTTTTTGGCTTTATCCGCTTTGGTGACGATGATCTGATACGACATCGCCGCCTGATCCATCATTTCCATGACCGGGCGATCCGTATCTTTGATCCCGTGACGTCCATCAATCAACACGAAAGCACGACGCAACTGCGGACGCCCACGCAGGTATGAAAAGACAACGTCCTGCCATTTTCTAACTTCCTGCACCGGTGCCTTGGCATAGCCGTACCCAGGTTGGTCACAAAAGACCAGCTGATCGATAATTTTAAAGAAGTTAAGTTGCTGCGTACGCCCCGGTGTACTGGAGGTACGCGCCAAATCACGACGACCACACAAGGCGTTGATCAAGCTAGATTTGCCCACGTTGGAACGCCCGGCAAAACAAATCTCGACCGCGCTCGTCTGGGGCAGTTGCTCAAGCTGGGCAACCCCCAGCATAAAATCGGTCTGCTGCGTAAAAAGCCAGCGACCAAATTCGTATTCTTCTTCAGTGAATGTTTTTTCGTCCGTCATGTCTGACAACCTAATATAAAAATGATCCCATGCCTAGGCAGGGATCATACAGGAAAAAAAATGACGACCGGAACCCCAGCCGTCATTTCTATCTATTACTTCTGTTTTTCCATCCGCTTGATGATCACATACTGCTGTGCGATGGACAGCACGTTGTTCCATACCCAGTAGATCACCAGACCAGCCGGGAAAGACGCCAGCATGAAGGTAAAGACAACCGGCAAGAACATCATCATCTTCGCTTGCATCGGATCGGTCGGTTGCGGGTTCAGTCTTTGTTGCAAGAACATGGAAATACCCATCAACAGCGGCCAGACACCGATCATCAACATTTGCGGCGGATCCCACGGGATCAGACCAAACATGTTGAAGATAGAGGTCGGATCCGGCGCACTCAGGTCATGAATCCAGCCGTAGAACGGCGCATGACGCATCTCGATAGAGACAAACAATGACTTATAGAGTGCGAAGAAGACCGGGATCTGTAACAAGATCGGCAGACAGCCTGACGCCGGGTTTGCTTTTTCCCGCTTGTACAGCGCCATCATTTCCTGATTGAGGCGCTGTTTGTCGTCGCCAAATTTCTTTTGCAGTTCTTTGATCTTCGGCGACAAGGTCTTCATTTTCGCCATAGAACGATAAGACGTGTTCGCCAGCGGGAAGAACAACAGCTTCACACCAATGGTCAGTGCCAAAATCGCCAGACCGAAGTTACCCAGATGGCCATGCAGCCAAGACAGCGCCATAAAGAAAGGCTTCGTGATGAAGAAGAACCAGCCGAAGTCAATCGCCAGATCAAATTCGCTCACGCCGATTTCGTCTTCATATTTGGTCAGCAGGTTCAGTTCTTTCGCGCCAGCAAAAAGGTTGCTTTTGAAAGACACAGTCTGACCCGGCTCTGCCGTCAATTGTGGGCCAAGATAATCTGTTTGGTATTTGTCCAGACCATCATCAGTGCGATAATGGCTGAAACGGTGGTTTACCATTGCAGACTGATCCGGGATAAGGGCTGCCAGCCAGTATTTATCCGTGATCCCAATCCAGCCGCCTTGGACCGGATCGATTTTCTTTGTCGCCTTTTCTTGAAGATCATCGTAATCGACTTCTTCCAGAACGCCGTCAAACACACCCAACAGACCTTCATGCAGGATAAAGAACCCGCTTGTCTTCGGCGTGCCAGAACGCGACACCAAACCGTAAGGGTAAAGATTTACAGCTTCACCACTTGTGTTCGTGACACTTTCATTCACTGTGAAAACATAGTTGTCATCAAGGGAGATCGTGCGTTTGAACAACAGGCCGTTGCCGTTATCCCACGTCAGGTTCACCGCGCCACCCGCTTTCAGGGTTTGGCTGTCGGTTGCCCAAACGGTATCTGCAGTGGGGACATCAACGTTTGGTGCTGACCAACCGAATTCCGCATAATAAGCGTTTTTCAGGCCTTTTGGGTTCAGCAGGGTAATTTCCGGACTCTCATCGGAGACTTCTTCATGGTAGTCGATCAAGGTCAGGTCGTCGATTCGCCCCCCTTGAACAGACAGCGAACCATGAAGGCGCGGCGATTCGATCTTAATTCGCGCCGATGCGTCCAATTTTTCTGTACGGGTCTGTACCGCTTTTTGCGCGGCATCTTCAGCACCCGGAATTTGCGGAGCAAAAGAAGGGTTACCAGCTGGGGCGTTTGGTACGCCACCTTCCTGTGTGGTTTGCTGTTCTTGGACCGGCTGTTCTGCCGGTGGGAACAGGAATTGGAAGCCAAAAAGAATCGCGACTGATAAAACAATCGCTAGCATCATATTTTTCTGGTCGTTCATTTAGGCTGTCTCCACAAAGGTGGCCCCTCAATGTTACAAAACGCCATCTTGATACAGGGAGACTGTTACAAAATAAGGACGTTTTGCTCTGCTTATCCATTTTTCGAATCACACCCACAAGAGTGCGAGTCGCATTTGTCGGGAACCGGATCATAACCAGATCCGCCCCAAGGATGGCAACGCAAGAAACGTCCCAAAGCCAGACGACTGCCTTTCAGCGCGCCGTAGCGTTCAATGGCTTCCAGCGCATAGGCCGAACACGTCGGCGTGTACCTGCAGGTTCCCGGTAGAATCGGGGAAATACCATATTGATATATCTTGACCACAAGTTTTGCGCAAAAAGCCAAAGGGGTCATGACTTACCCTTTGCCTTTTGCCCCTCGGCGGGAGCGTCCACATGGACGCCCGTTCGCCATAGAGCTGTCTTGAGATCTTTTTGTAGATCGGCAAAAGAACGCGAAACCGTTTCCTTTCGACCGATCAACACCAGATCAAAACCGGACCGGGCCTTAGTAAACAAGACAAGGTCAGCAACTGAACGGAGCCTGCGTTTGGCGCGATTGCGCTGTGGTGCATTACCGACCTTTTTGCTGACCGTAAATCCGATCCGAATATCCGGTTGCCCGTCCGGCAGTAAAACGTTCGCGTTCTTATACAAACTGCATAAGGGCTTTGAACGTTTACGAACTTGCAAAATCAGGCCGGGTGTCACCCATTTTCGTCGAGTCGAAGCGACTTGAAGAAATTCACGCCGTTTTTTTAGACGTGTAAGACGGGACATACCCAACCATCCTTAGCTATGGGCAAGACTGCACTTAAGCAGACAGTTTTTTGCGGCCTTTGGCGCGACGAGCAGACAGGACGCGGCGACCTGCAACAGTAGCCATACGGCTACGGAATCCATGGCGGCGTTTGCGAACAAGCTTGCTGGGCTGATACGTGCGTTTCACGGTTCAACTCCGAAAATAATGTGAAAACTAAGTAAACGAGCCCGCTGTATAAGGGTTTGGAAAGCCCAAGTCAACGGACTCCTTACATGAAATCGTCATAAATCTATGTTTACATGGTTTCACAGGAGAAAAAACTGGATTGAACCCCGCCCTCATGCTATTGTGCAGTGCACATAAAAACTATTGTGCGGCGCAATATTTCTAAGGGAAAAGAAGTATCCTTTACAAGTTTGATGTAGTCATAAGTATTATTAGTGCGCAAACTGGTTGACGATTGAAATATTTTAATCATATCCTCCATCTTACGCAAAAAGATAATGAAGACCTTATATATTTAGTTATCCATATTTTAAGTTTAATCCCAATAACATAGGGAAAAAAGATCGCATGCTTTATCAATTCTATGAATTCCAGCACTCGGTATGGTCACCGTTTCGACATGCCGCGGAAAAGATGGAAGAAGTTTTCCGTTCTCCCTTCATGCCGGTATCCTATACCCCCATGGGGCGCGCCATTGCAGCCAGCTGCCACCTCTTTGAACGGGTAACTCGTCGCTATATCAAACCGGAATTCGGCCTGCATTTCACCGAGATTGACGGCAAAAAAGTCGCTGTTGAAGAAGAAGTTGTTCTGCTTAAACCGTTTTGCGAACTGTTACACTTCAAACGTAAAACCAAAAAGAAACACCCAAAACTGTTGGTCGTCGCCCCGCTGTCCGGTCACTACGCCACCCTGCTGCGCGGCACCGTCGAAGCGTTGCTGCCTGATCATGACGTTTATATCACCGACTGGATCAACGCACGTGATGTCTGTACCAGCCACGGGTCTTTCGATCTGGATGATTACATCGAATATATCATGTACTTCTTGCATCATCTGGGGCCGAACACCCACGTTCTTGCGGTCTGTCAGCCCTCCGTGCCGGTTTTAGCCGCTGTTTCCCTGATGGCAGAAGATGAAGATTACTGTGCCCCCACAACCATGACACTGATGGGCGGGCCGATCGATACCCGCGTCAGCCCAACCGAAGTCAACAAGCTTGCGGAAGAAAAGGATATCGACTGGTTCCGTAAAAGCGTGATTGCACAAGTACCGGTCAACTATCCCGGCTTTATGCGTAACGTCTATCCGGGCTTTATGCAGCTAACCGGCTTTATGACCATGAACCTGGAACGCCATGTCGGCGCTCACCTCAATCTGTTTAACCATATGATTGAAGGTGATGGCGATTCGGCTGAACAACACCACGATTTCTATGACGAATATCTGTCTGTCATGGACCTGCCCGCAGAATTTTATCTACAAACACTGCAAACCGTGTTTATGGATCACGCCCTACCAACGGATAGTATGAGCTGGCGTGATCGCAAAGTTCATCCGTCCGCGATCAAAAACACCGCGCTGTTTACCATCGAAGGTGAAAAGGATGACATCACCGGACGCGGGCAAACAGAAGCAGCGCACACGATCTGTAGCGGCATCCCTGCAGAGAAACAAAAACACACGCTGCACCCCAATGTTGGGCATTACGGTATCTTCAACGGACGTCGCTGGCGTACCGAGATCAAGCCGCAAGTTGCCGCCTTTATCCTTGAACATGACAAGGAATTGGGAGCGAAAAGCTAAATCGCGTTCGATTTTCCTAGCCTAATCAGGGTGTGGCCCATATATAAGGCCACACCCTTTCTATTTTTGAGACCGACCATGACTGACCCTTTCTGGAAAACCAAAAAACTGGCTGATATGTCCCTTGATGAGTGGGAATCGCTCTGTGATGGCTGTGGCAAGTGCTGTCTGCACAAGCTGGAAGATGAAGATACAGAAGAGGTTTGCTACACCAACGTGGCCTGTCGTCTGATGGATAAAAACACCTGTCATTGCAGCCAATACCAGATGCGCACCTTCCTTGTACCGGACTGTGTGGAACTGCTGCCGCAGAATCTGGATAACCTGCACTGGCTGCCGACCACCTGTGCCTATCGCCTGTTGCGCGATGGGGAAGAACTGCCTAACTGGCACCCGCTGGTCACGGGCGATCCGCAAAGTACGGTTAAATCAGGCAACAGCGTTGCAGGACGCATCATCAATGAAGATGAAGTCGATGGCGATCTGGAAGATTATATCGTCCACTGGCCGCAATAGGTCAGGCACCGACTTAATTACTGAGCAGACTGACACTCAGCAGGTTAATCATCACGCCCATAAACAGGTCCAGCACCACAATCCCCACAGCCGCGCTGTAGGGGATGTCTAGGGCGTGCTTGGCCAAATGACCGATCCAGACCAGCCCCGCCAGCATCAGCCCCGCTGAGATGGCGCTTGCGGCCTCCCACGAGATCATGTGACTGGCTTGGGCCAGCCCGACGAGCAAAAAGAACAGGTTGTAAAAGCAGCCCAGCCAATTATAGCCGATGATAAAGCGCAAGAAATACTGACGACGATCGATAAAAACCGTAACCCGTTCCATAATGACCGGAAAGATCAGCCAGGCCAAACTATAGACCACCCCATGGGAAAATAAAAAGCGCAGCCCGTCATGCACTTGCGGATCAAAGCGCAGCAACATCAACAAGACGTAAAGCGGCAGGACCAAGCCAGCCGACCAAAACAACGACGCCCAGAATCCGGATACGCCGCCTTTTACAAGATACATCCCCGATATATCCAGTCGAACCAGACGGGCACCGCCTGCTAACCCGAAATAGAGGGGACGTAAATCGATCATGCACCCTCGGCGAAATAGTCGTTGAGGATGGTTTCATAAATTTTTGTCAGCTTCTCCAGATCGTCCACCAGCACATTTTCATCGACTTTATGCATGGTTTGCCCCACCAGCCCAAACTCCGCCACTGTGCAGGAATGGGTGATGAAACGCGCATCGGACGTGCCCCCGGATGTGGATCGTTCCGGGGCCACGCCTGTGACTTTCTCAGTCGCGCGCTCGATCAGGTCCGTCAACTTATCCTGCGGGCTCATAAAGCTTTCACCAGAGATACGGGTGGTCAGCGTATAGTTGGTATCCACGCTGTCCAATGTGTCGCGAATCCATTTTTCAAGGCTCGCGCCCGTATGAATGTTGTTATAGCGAATGTTAAACTTGGCCACCACTTCACCGGGGATCACGTTCTCGACTTCATTGCCGCAATCAATTGTGGTCAGCGACAGGCTGGACGGATCAAAAAACTCGTTCCCCTCATCCAACGAATGCGAGATCAGGGCGTCCAGCATCTTGACCAGACGCGGCAGCGGATTATCAGCACGGTGCGGGTAAGCCACATGGCCTTGTGTGCCATGCACCACCAGACGGGAGTTAATGGAGCCACGGCGGCCCACCTTCATCATTTCGCCCATACATTGGGGGTTTGTCGGTTCCCCCACAAGGCAGTGATCCATGATCTCGCCCTGCTCTTCCATCCATTGCAGCACCTTTTTGGTGCCATTGATCGCCGGACCTTCTTCATCGCCGGTGATCAACAGGGATAGGGAGCCTTTAAAGCCATCGCCTTGGGCGTTCAGATAGTTTTGTGCTGCCACCACAAAGGCGGCAACCGCGCCCTTCATGTCCGCTGCGCCACGCCCATACAGGCGACCATCATGAATTTCCCCGCCAAAGGGATCATAAGTCCAGCCATTGGCATCCCCGACCGGTACCACATCCAAATGACCGGCGAAACAGAAGTTTGGTCCTTCTGTGCCGAGGCGGGCATAGAGGTTTTCAACCCGTTCCGTCCCTTCTTCCTGAAACGGCAGGCGATGGCAGGTAAAGCCCAAGTCTTCCAGCGCCCCTTGCAAGAGATCAAACACCCCTTCATCTTTCGGCGTCACACTGGGACAACGGATCAGGTCTTGGGTAAATGTGATGGTGTCGATCATGGGATACAGGCTCTTTGTAGATTGTAATTAATTAAAACTACATCGGCCCCACACTTAAAACAAGGTGGAGCCGACGTTTTCAGCTGCAAAAGCTGAACTCTCTCTGACTTATCCCCTACCACGATAGAGGATCAGTCGATCTTAATCGCGCAACAGTTCGTTTACGGATGTTTTGGACCGTGTTTTTTCGTCAACACGCTTCACAATAACCGCACAGGCCAGACCCGGACCAGGTTGGCCATTTGCCATTTCTTTACCCGGCAGGGTGCCCGGTACAACAACAGAATAAGCCGGCACGCGACCGTAGGTGATCTCGCCAGTTGCCCGATCAACGATCTTTGTAGACTGGCCAAGGAAGACACCCATAGAGATCACGGAGCCTTCTTCAACAACAACGCCTTCGGCAACTTCAGAACGCGCACCGATGAAGCAGTTGTCTTCAATGATAACCGGACCCGCTTGCAGTGGCTCAAGCACGCCACCGATGCCCGCACCACCAGAGATGTGAACGTTTTTACCGATTTGCGCACAAGAGCCAACCGTCGCCCATGTGTCAATCATCGCGCCTTCGTCAACATAGGCACCCAAGTTCAGGAAAGACGGCATCAGGACCGCATTTTTCGCAACGAATGCAGAGCGACGAACCACACAACCCGGTACTGCGCGGAAACCGGCTTCTTTAAATTCTTTATCGGTCCAGCCTTCAAACTTGGACGGCACCTTATCCCACCAGTTGGCGTTGACGCCCGGCGCACCCGCAATGGTTTCCATATCGTTCAGACGGAAAGACAGCAAAACAGCTTTCTTCGCCCATTGGTTTACAACCCAGTCAGACCCTTGCTTTTCTGCAACACGCAGTTCACCACGGTCCATCATGTTCAGGGCCGTTTCTACAGCGTCACGAATTTCGCCTTGTGTGTCGTAGTTAACGGAATCGCGGTTTTCAAACGCAGATTCGATCACGGATTCCAATTGAGCTTTAACCATCTTTATAAGTGCCTTTATCAAAGTAAGTCAGAAGTTTGCCTGACAATGCAAAAATTATGGGCAACGGTCAAGTTTTAGAAAGAATAAAAACCCTCGGCTCCACGGTTGTGCCGCCTTCACATTTCTGTATGCTGAATAGATCCAAAGTGCATTGCAGTTGTTGGGATTGAGTTCTGGGCTTCATGCATCACTGAACACATTCCAGAAGGACCATGCTATGTCAAACCTTGCAGCTGGCCAAAAAGTCAAAATCGAAGTTACCTTCACCACCGAAGACGGCACCGTCGTTCCCGCCTCCCCACCGGGGGAACCGCTGGAAATGATCATCGGGGAGCCTTGTGGCTTCAAACCCATCGATGACGCCCTTGAAAGCATCAGCCTTGGTGAAACGGTCAACAAAAAACTCAGCCCCGCTGACGCTTTCGGCATGCCCGACCCAAATCTGGTGATGGAAATCGAAAAAAACATGATCCAAACCGACGAAGAACTGCAAGTCGGCATGTCCATGCAAATGCAAACACCGGAAGGTCAGACCATGGTGGCGATCATCCATCAGGTGACAGACACGACGGTCACCGTTGATGCCAATCACCCACTGGCCGGCGAAGAGCTGGACTTTAAACTGACTGTTCTTGAAGCCGCTTAAGCGATCGATGGGGAGTGATGGGCAAAGTCTCATCACTTCCGATTCGCACTGCGGGAAAGACAGCACCTGCCCAGACGCAAAAAAACCGCCTGACATAACGTCGGCGGTTTTTTTGAAGACTTTTAAGATGGAGCGGGCGAAGAGATTCGAACTCTCGACCTAAACCTTGGCAAGGTTTCGCTCTACCCCTGAGCTACGCCCGCATATCATCTTAATGCGTCTATGTTGTTTTGAAGATGGAGCGGGCGAAGAGATTCGAACTCTCGACCTAAACCTTGGCAAGGTTTCGCTCTACCCCTGAGCTACGCCCGCATTCATCTTTAAAACCGCTTCCGTTTTGAGGGACTGGGTGTTCCCCGTGGAAGCGGGGCGCATAATAGTAAAAGCCAGAAACATTGCAAGCTAAAAAATTCAATAAATTGAAATATTTTTTATTCGCCCCTTTTCCACCCCCCTAAAACCCCTCTATAAATCAGAACAGAAAAGACTTAGAAAGCGATCTCAAGCCGCATACTTACTAGGATTAAGTAACCATGACGACACCCCAAAGCCTACTTGCCCACCTTGAAACTTTAGGCATTGAAAGCACGACACATCACCACCCTGCCATGCACACCGTAGAGGACAGTAAAGCTCTTCGAGGCGATTTGCCGGGCGTTCATTGCAAGAATCTTTTTCTAAAAGACAAAAAAGGCGTCCTCTGGTTGATCGTCGCCCAAGAGGACCGCGCCATCAACCTCAAGGAAATAAAAAACAAGATCGGCTCCGGCCATCTCTCCTTCGGTAAACCGGATCTCTTGCTGGAAGTTTTGGGGGTTACCCCCGGCTCTGTGACGCCGTTTGCGCTGATCAACGACAAAGCCCAACAGGTCAATGTCATTCTGGATGCGGAAATGATGGCGGGTGAATTGGTCAACTATCATCCCCTGACCAACGAAATGACAACCGCCCTGACACCGGATGCCCTAAGACAATTCATCACTGCCTGCGGTCATGAGTTGCGCGAAGTGGTGCTTTGATTTATCTAGATAAGCAACGCATAAACCAACTAAACGGATGAAGACACATGATCATCGATCCCAACGCCCCACAAGGCGCCGCCGATTTAATCAAGGACACGACGACCGAAACCTTTATGGAAGATGTGGTCGAAGCTTCTAACGAGGTGCCGGTGCTTGTGGACTTCTGGGGACCGGGGTGCAAACCCTGCGAAACACTGAAGCCGATTCTGGAAAATCTGGTGCGCACCATGGGCGGGGCTATCAAGCTCGTAAAAATCAACGCACAGGAAGCTTACCAGATTGCCCGTCAGTTGCAGGTACAGTCTGTCCCGACCGTTTTCTGTTTTAAAAATGGTCAACCCGTTGATGCCTTCCAAGGTGCTTTGCCGGAAAGTGAATTGCGCAAATTCATCAACAAGCAACTGGGCGACGCTGGCTCGCCGATCGATCAGGCACTGGCTCAAGCTAAAGAACTGTTGGACGCGGGCGACGCAGCTAACGCTCAAGGGCTTTACATCCAGATCTTAGAACATGATCGCTCTAATCCAGAGGCCTGCGCCGGTGTCATGCGCAGCCACGTGGCCCTTGGTAACATCGACGGCGCTAAAGAAATTGCCGACAACCTGCCGCAGGAACTGAAAAGCAACGAACATATTGCCTCGGCAATCGCTATGATTGAACTCGCCGGCCAAGGGGATCTGGATACCAGCGAACTGGAAGCGAAACTGGCCGCCGACCCTAACGACCATCAGGCCCGTTTTGATCTCGGCATGGCGCTTTACGGTGCGGGAAAAAGCGAAGAAGGTCTGATGCAGCTTCTTGAAATCGTCAAAAAAGATCGTACATGGAAAGATGATGCCGCGCGTCTGCAAATGCTGAAAATTTTTGAAGCCATCGGCCTGACCGATCCTGTAGTCATTCAGGTGCGTAAAAAACTAACGACAGTGTTGTTCTAATGGGTCCGATCCTGCCAGAAACCCTTCCTCTTTTCCCCCTCAACGGTGCATTACTGCTACCGCGTGGACAGTTGCCGCTCAATATCTTCGAGCCGCGCTATCTGACAATGGTGGAAGATGCCCTTGGGGTTGGTCGTGCCATCGGCATGATTCAACCGTGCTACGATGTCCCCGGCCCGGTGCCTGATAGCTGTGCGCTCTACGGGGTCGGCTGTCTTGGGAAAATCGTGGACTTCCGGGAAATGGAAGATGGACGGTTTATCATCACACTGGCAGGGATCACTCGTTTCAAGGTTGTGGAAGAACTGGAAATCGAACGCGGCTATCGCCGTGCTGCCGTAGATTACACGCCTTACCAGAAAGTCGATCTGGAAGAAGATAAATCCAACGTCAACCGCCAGGCCCTGCTGGAAGAGTTACGCAACTTTCTCGATATCAGCGGTCCGCACGCGCAAGACATGCTGGACGTCAATTGGGACGCGCTTGAGCAAGCCCCGGACGAAGATCTGGTCAATGCGCTTGCCATGCTCGGTCCCTTTGAGGCCCGCGAAAAACAGGCCCTGCTGGAAGCCATCACCTTGACACAACGCGCACAAACCCTCATTACCATGATGTCCATGGCCGCCCTTGGTCATGAAGAGGGATCCTCCGGTCACGCTTAAAGGAAAAATCGATCATGTCACACCCTTCTGTTGACCCCAAACTGTTGGAAGTACTCGTCTGCCCGATCACCAAAGGGCCACTGCGCTATGATGCAGACGCGCAGGAACTAATCAGCGAGCAAGCCCATCTGGCCTACCCGATCCGCGAAGGCATTCCGATCATGTTACCCGATGAAGCCCGCCAGATCGACGACGGGGACGCCTGATGACACCGGAAACCGAAAGCGGTTTTACCGTCACGGAACTGCGCGTCAAAAAAGCGGAAAAAGCCCTGCTTGTCAGCTTTGATAACGGCGACAGCTATCAAATCCCGGCAGAGCTGTTACGCGTAGAAAGCCCGTCTGCAGAAGTGCAAGGCCACAGCCCGTCTCAAAAGAAAATCCTTGCCGGTCGTCGCCACGTTGCGATCATCGGGGTGGAGCCTGTCGGCAATTACGCCATCAAGCTGACCTTCGATGATCTACATGACAGCGGCATCTTCACCTGGAACTACCTGCACTGGTTGGGGGAAAACATGAATGATGTCTGGGATGATTACCTGACCAACCTAGCCGCCGCCGGATTAAGCCGCGACCCTTAAATAGACAATCTTTTTAAGGGTTTTTCTGACAAACCCTTGCAAATCAGGATATAATCAGCCTATCTGAACATGGTGTTTAACGCTTGAAGGTTTGTATTATGCTTGATCGTCTTCCCCTGTGGCTTCGTGGGAAATTGAAATTTCTTGACGTCAACCTGCCGGAAGGCGGCGGCAAAAAGGCAAAACTCGCCCTTCGCGGTGTCGGTATTCTGTTTATCGTCGCGTTGCTCTATTACCCCATCGGCATGGCACTCGTCCATAGTGTGGATGACAACACCGCCATTGATGTCCAAGTGCAGGCAGGCCAAAGCCGCGCCGTTGCCATGGCCGCCCATCTGATTGAACGCGAAACAGACACCCACCCTTGGGTCGCTAATGACCCATGGTTCCTGCCCGGTGCTGCCCTTGATAATATGCCCAACTTCCAGCAAGGCATCATCTATGCGCTCTCGCGCTTCGCCATTGAAATGAGCGATCAGGTCGGACGTACCCGCGGATCAAGCGAGGTCGATAAAGATCTCGATAAAGCTGCAGGCCTGCTAAAATATGCCGGTGACGTCTGGGTCTTTGATTTTTCCGTCTCCCTCGCCCCAACGGCCCCCAGCGATTCCCAATACCGCGCAGCGCGCAAAAGTCTGATTTCCTATAACAACCGTTTAGGTCAAGGTCAGGCCGTCTTTGATACCCGCGCAGACAATTTGGAACGCACATTAGAACGGATCGCGACCGACCTTGGCTCCGGTTCTGCCGTGATCGACAAATACATCCGCGAAAGTTCAGGCTCTCTCATCGATTTTCACGCGGACGATATCTATTATCGCAACAAAGGGCGCCTCTACGCTTATTATCTCATCCTGCGCGAATTGCGCGAAGATTTCCGCGATATCATTGCAGACCGGGATGTCACCAAGCCCTGGGATCAAATGCTGGAGTCCCTGAAAACAGCCGCAGAGGCCCAGCCCCTTGTGGTGGTCAATGCAGACCCGGACAGCTTCTGGCGCCCCAGCCATCTAACGGCACAAGGCTTCTATCTGCTGCGCGCACGCACGCAAATGAAAGAAGTTGCCAATATCTTGTTGAAGTAAGGGCAAAAGCAGGGCAATCTATCTGCTATGGTAGAAAGTAAAGAAATTCATGAACGGGTCTTTCTTGTTGTCGTTGACGACAGCGAAGAAATGCATGTTGCCCTGAGGTTTGCCGCCAAACGCGCCAAACACTCCGGCGGACGTGTTGCCCTGCTTTACGTCATTCAACCCGCAGAATTCCAACACTGGATGTTTGTCGGCACCCTGATGGCAGAAGAAGCCCGCGAAGAAGCCGAAAAAGCCGTCCATAAATATTCTGAACAAGTGCAGGAAATCACCGGCGAGATCCCTATGATCTACATCCGCGAAGGCGAACGCCAAAACCAGCTGATGAAGCTGTTGAAGGAAGAACCTTTGATTTCCCTGCTCGTCCTTGGCGCAGCAGACTCTGCAGACGGCCCCGGCCCCCTTGTTTCTTCCCTCACCGGCGACATGCTGGGTGGCTTGCCCATCCCTATTACGGTCGTTCCCGGTACCTTAAGTGAAGAAGATATCGATCGGATTACCTAAGATTTCCTATATCCGACTAAATTAGTTGGTTTTAGACTTGACCTTTACCAAAAATCAGACCATTTATCTGACAAAGATAAATCGACCGCATTGAAAGGTGCCCCATGTTCATTCAGACAGAAGCAACACCAAACCCGTCCACCCTGAAGTTCATCCCTGAACAGACCATCATGGCACAAGGGACCGCCAACTTTAACGACAAGCAATCTGCTGCACGCTCACCACTTGCGACGCGCCTGTTTAGTGTTGAAGGTGTGGACAGTATCTTCCTTGGCTCCGACTTCATCACGGTCACAAAAGAAGACGCGCGCGACTGGCAAGTGCTGAAACCTATGATCCTTGAAGCGCTGATGAATCACTTTAATTCCGGTGACTCTGTCATCAAGGAAGAAGAAGCGGACGCCAATGCCGTCGGTGAAGAAGATGACGCCATCGTCAAACAAATCAAAGAACTGCTGGAAACACGTGTCCGCCCAGCCGTCGCCCAAGACGGCGGCGACATTATTTTCCACAAGTTTGAAGACGGGATCGTTTACCTGACCATGATGGGCGCTTGTTCCGGCTGCCCAAGCTCCGGCGCGACCCTGAAGCACGGCATTGAAAACATGCTGCGCTACTACATCCCTGAGATTTTGGAAGTGCGCGAAGCCTAACGCACACAAGCCAAACCACAAAAAAACCCGCTTCGTTTGAAAGCGGGTTTTTTGTAACTTAAATCCGGGTCATCACCGAAAGGGTTGCCGCATTGTCAGACAGCGCTTTTTTGGAAAACAGTTCGGCATGGGGCAAAGGATCAAAGTCGCGCACGTTGGGCGACGGCTTACCAAACAGATAGCCCTGAACATAGCCAATACCGCAATCACGCACAAACTTCAGCCCACGCGGATCGTCAATTTGTTCAGCGATGGTCGCGACCTTTAAATCACGACACAGGTTGCCAAGCGCAATCAAGAAAGAGCGACCTTTCGGCGCCTTCAAGGCATTGCGCACCGCAGACCCATCCAGCTTGACGATATCCACCTCCAGTGTCGACAGATACTGGAAGCTGGCTGCCCCTGCCCCAAAGTCGTCCAGACAGACTTTAAAGCCCATTTTGCGCAGGGTCTGAATAAAGACGTTGGCTTCATCCAGATTTTCAAGACGTGCACTTTCCGTGATCTCAAACATCAGCGACTCTGCTGCCCATTCATTCTCCCGCAACAACCCGATCAGGTTTGCCACATAAGTGGAATCGCCCACCGAATAGCCCGACACATTCACCGCCACATGAAAGTGTTTTCCTTTGGGCTGTTGTGCCAACCATTGCAAGGCCATTTGCGCCATCGCCATATCAAAGTCCGGGATCAGGCCGGTTTCTTCCGCAAACACAATATATTCGTAAGGTGATTTACCTGCATGTTCCCCCCGGAAGCGGGCGAGGCACTCATAATGATGGATTTTACCATCTCTTGTCCCCACGATCGGCTGAAAAGCGATAAAGAACTCCCGCTCTTTCACGACTGTTTTAAAAGTCGAGATTTTATTTTGCGCTTCCAACACAAGCGCGCTCATATTCTGAGTCAGGTTACCTGTTGTAAAATCAGCACCTTTTGCATTTTTAAACTGGTTGATGGTATAGGCCAGCCCGTTCGCCAAATCTTCATCTGAAATGTTATCGCTATCCATTTCCATGGTCGCACATTTAACATCCAGCGCGACTTTCCCGCCGCTGGCATCCGACGCCATCTTGGTAATCTGGCTCTGAATTTTACTGACATCCAGATCACGTTTATGCACGATCCCGAATTTATTGTCAGAAATACGACCAGCCGTATCCCCCCCAATGGAGGTGGAACGCAGGTACGCCCCGACCGAGCTCATTAAATGGCCCGCATCCTCATTCCCAAGGGAATTTGCCAATTCCTGCAACTGGTCCATATCCAGCATGGTCATTTCTAGGTTTTCACCAAGCGCCGATTGCTGCTTGATCCGGGACTGTGCGGCCTGAACAAAGGACTTATCATCCAGAAGGCCGCTTTCCTCATCCTTCTTGAAGGTACTGATTTTGCCAAAGTTATTGCCCAGACGCATCCCGATAAAGAGGTGATTTGACAGGTCTTTCACCCGATAGCCCATCACTTCAACAGGCGGAGTTGGCCCTTTACGGCCTTGCAATTTTAAAGAAACTGACTCGATACGGTTTTCATCGGTTACACTGGAAACAATCTGTAAAAATAAACCATGATCGGCCTCTGCAATCACATCCGTGACAGGGTGCCCGATGAGCTGTTCCTCCGTTTTTCCGGTAATTGCGGCAATGGCACCGCCGGCAAAAACAATATTGAAGTTATGGTCCAGCTCCAGAACGATATCGCTCCAGCAAAAACTAAAGGCGACAAAGCGATCACGTTCAGCTTTAAGATCAAGGTCTGATGGCATTCCAGTTTACCTTTATTATTTTAACCCTCATGGGTATGGTATAGAAAACCGAAATCAATTCCAGTAATAAAACGAGAAAAGCGCCACCATGACACTCAAAAATAGTATTCAATCATGGGTATTCGATCTAGACAACACCTTATACCCTTCAAGTAGCAATTTGTTTGCACAAGTTGATGTGCGCATGAGAAGCTTTATCTCAGATTTCTTAAAACTAGACGAAGACCAAGCCCGCAAAGTCCAAAAACAGTATTTTCATGATCATGGTACGACCTTGCGCGGGTTGATGACCAACCACAATATCGATCCTGCCCCCTATCTGGATTATGTCCACGACATTGACGTCACTCCGGTGCCACCGTCACCGGAACTTGCAGATGTGCTCGCGGCCCTGCCCGGACAGAAATATATCTTCACCAACGCCTCGACAAAACATGCAGAGCGCGTGATGGATCGTCTAGGGATTGCCGATCAATTTAGCGGTATTTTCGATATTCAGGATGCTGCCTATCGTCCCAAGCCTGAGCCGGAAATCTATGACACTTTTATCAGCAAATTCGACATCGACCCGACCACAGCCATCATGGTCGAAGATATGGCACGCAACCTTAAACCAGCCGCAGATCTGGGCATGTCCTGTCTTTGGGTAGATACCCCATCGGATTGGGCGCGACTGGGATCAGATGAAGAGTACGTGCATTATCGTACGGATAACCTGGTCAACTGGCTAAAGGCGACACTCTAGTCGCCTTACCACTTCCCGGTGGTGAACAGGTTTTTAAAGTGACCGAGCAAGCGTTTTAAGCCTTTCGGCTTGTTCGCTTTACGACGGTTAGACCAGACGCGGGTCGGATCATGCAAGCGGCGTTCTTCGCCCAGATGTTCCACGCCCGGTTCTTCGGAAATCACGCAATAGAACCCAGCTTCTTTATATTTGATATTCACATCCATCTCACTCAGGCAGCCATCAAACTTTCCCAAATCGTGATAATCCTTCATCCGCTTAATACCGGGATTGAAAGAGAATGACCCCCATTCATAACTTTCGGTCGGGATCACTTTACAGAATTTATAGCCCTCAACCTCTTCTACATCGCCATAGTTGAAGTAATTTTCATCTTTGTTGAGGTTTTCTTTGGTCCGTAGCCAGACTTGCGTGATCTTCGGATTGCTGTTCAGGATCGCAAATGCTTCCTCCACAAACCCTTCTTTGTAAAACAACCAGTCGTCCTCACAGTGGAAAACATAGTCTGTCTCAATAGATTCATAGGCATCTACAATCGACTTGATTTGGCCCTTCTTTTCTTCATTGGCCCAAATCTCGAAACGATCGCCATACAGGTCACGCACCTTTTGATAGACCTCAGGATCACAGGAATCTTCAGTAATGATCGTGCGTTTAATGGGGTAGGTATTAAACTTCTCAAAACTTTCGATGGTTTGTTGCAATAAATCAACGCGACCACAACTGGTCAGGACCATCGTTACTTCCGGCTTGCTCATTTCCCACTCCCCTTATCAAAAACTAGCTAGCGTCTTGTATCAGGTTCAGGGCCGTCTGACAGTAGCTTTTTTGCGAAAGACCGCACAAAGCCCGACCAACTGATCCGCCGAAACTGTCACCCCGCATCGCCCCAAAGCGTACACTAAAAACTCTGCACTAAACAACGAGGCCCCATGGGTTTTACGCGCCCATTTCCAGACACGGGCAAGGATTTTTTTCTGGGCGGCAAACCGTTGTGCCTGCGTCATCTGGTCTTGATGATCCGCCACATAGTGCGCCAGCGCGAGCGTTGCATCATGCACCACCTGGGCTTCATTATTCATGATCCGACCGGGCTCATCCTTAGGCGACACACATACTTCGTGAAAAACCTGTGCCAGATGGCCTTGACCTGCCAAACGGATAAACAGGGAATGATCTTGGGAAAAAATGCGCTCATCACACAGCCCTGCCTTTTCAAACAGGCTTTTACGGAACAAGCAATGGCTGACGCGCGCATAACCTTTGGTAATGACGCTCATCAGCGGATCCTCAAAAACCTTTACCTCTGCCCCCATGGGGTCCGTAAAGGCGATCTCGTCTTTCTTCTCATATTCCCCTGAAATGCCGAAGACGAAATCACATTTGTTCTCTTCCACCGTTTTCAACAACACCTCCGTACAGAACGGGGCCAGAATATCATCTGAATCCACAAGCTTGATAAACTCACCCTGCGCCGCCCGGATGCCATTGTTGGTCGCAATCGCCACGCCTTGATTAACCTGATCCACGATGACCACATTATCCAGCCCGTCGGTTTGCCGACGCACGATTGCAAGCGAGTCATCCGTTGACCCGTCATTCACAAACACAAATTCGCGCGCAAACGCCCCTGTCTGCGCCTTTAACGCCGCAATCACATCGGGCAAATAAGCGGCCTTGTTATAAACTGTTATGACAAATGAAACTTTGATCACGCCACCGGCACCACGAAAGGAGGAAAAAGGCAAATTATACCGGATTGTTCAAGGTTTCAAGGCGCTGATCCTCTCGTGTGTGGTCCTCACCGTTGAGTGTCCCCTAAAAATCAAAAAACCCCGCCCTTATAAAGGCGGGGTTTTCATGAGTGACTTTTTAGATTAACCGACGCGCAGCACTTCAACACCCGGAAGTTCTTTGCCTTCCAGCCATTCAAGGAAGGCACCGCCCGCTGTGGAGATATAAGTAAAATCTTCCTTCACCCCCGCATGATCAAGGGCAGCGACCGTATCCCCGCCACCAGCAACGGAAACCAGCTTACCTTCTTTGGTTAATTCAGCCGCAGCTTGGGCCGCACCGTTGGTGCCGGCATCAAACGGCGCAATCTCAAACGCCCCCATCGGGCCGTTCCAGACGATGGTTTTGCATTTGGACAGACGTTCTTTCAAATCCTGAACGGAGGCCGGCCCCACATCCAAAATCATCTCGTCAGAGGCCACGCCTTCAGACAGGATCACGGTGCGATTTTCAGCACCTGCCGCAAATTCTTTGGCAACAACACCATCGACCGGCAGGATGATCTCACAGCCGTTTTTCTCTGCACTCGCCAAAATTTCTTTTGCGGTATCGGCAAGATCGTGTTCACACAAAGAATTGCCAACATCGATACCTTGCGCGTTCAGGAAGGTGTTTGCCATGCCGCCGCCGATGATCAGCATATCAACTTTTGCAGACAGATTATTCAACACATCCAGCTTCGTAGAGACTTTCGCCCCACCGACGAGGGCCGCAACCGGACGTTCCGGTTTTTCAAGGGCACCGGACAGGGCTTCCAGTTCGGATTGCATCAGGCGACCTGCGGCAGAGGGCAACAGGCGTGCCAGCGCTTCTGTGGACGCATGGGCACGGTGCGCACAAGAAAAGGCATCATTGACGTAAATATCACCTAAAGCCGCCAGCTTTTTGGCAAATTCCAGATCGTTATCGGTTTCTTCTTTGTAATAGCGCAGGTTTTCCAGCACGCAGACCTCTGTATCCGCCAAGGAATTTACGACTTTTTCAGCCTCTTCCCCAATGCAATCAGATGCAAATTTAACAGGCTTGCCCAGCTGTACCGCCAACGCTTCCGCCACGGGTTCCACACTCATTTCCGGGACGCGTTCACCCTTCGGGCGGCCCCAGTGTGTAATCAAAACGACGCGTGCGCCTTTTTGTGTCAATTCAACAATCGTTGGCAAAGTACGGTCGATACGGGTGCTATCTGTAACCACGCCGTCTTTCATCGGCACATTCAAGTCAGCACGCAACAACACACGCTTACCAGCAACATCGTAATCACTGAGTGTTTTAAACTGGGACATGAGATTTCCTTTACTTCTCGCAAGTGCAAAATGTTGAGTGCAATATACATAATTTAGCTACAAAGGGAATTGAGGATTTTCATTTCCTGCGCTCCGAATGCGTTTTTTCTTCTTTTCTTTCACAAAAAAAGCCCTCCTCCACAGACGGGGAGAAGGGCTATAAGTCGCTGAAAGAAGGAGGGTATTTTCTTCAGCGAAAGGTGGTCATGATACTCGGTCATCCCGAATAACACCGAAAGTTAGTACATACATTTGTGTTCGTAATTGCGAATTCTCAATTTGTTAGAAATTTATGCCATCAATCGCCCAACTATCAGCACGTCCATCCTGCACAAAATGCTGAATACGACTGAGGGAGAGCGTATCGATTTTAAAGCGCAACGCCTGTTCCGGGCTAAGGTCAAGGGCTTGGGCAAGGGCCGCACGGATGGTGCCTGCATGGGCCACACAGATGATGTGCTGCCCCGCATATTTTTTATGAAGGTGGGTCACACATTTTTGCACGCGCTTGCACATCAGGGCAAAACTCTCCCCATCCGGTGGCGTAAGGTTGGCGGGGTCTACCCAAAACGCTTCCGCCTCGCCTTCTTCTTCCAGATCATCCCATGTCTTGCTTTGCCACAGGCCGAAATTTTGCTCCATCAGCTCTTTATAGGCCAAGGTCTTGATCGGCGTCTTTTGCTGTTCCGCAATCGCTTTGGCGGTTTTTTTGGTGCGCGACAAGGTAGAGGTCACCCAAACGGCCTCTGTCGGCAGTTGATCCGCAAGCGCCTTTAAGCGATCCACATCTTTCAGGTTACAGCCCAAATCACGCTGCCCATAAATCCGCCCCGGCATCATGGCTTTGACAGGCGCATGGCGCACCCACCAGAATGTTGTGACAGCAACACTCATAACTGAGCAGCCAAGGCAGCAAGGGCCACGATCTCGATAATCTGTTGCGAGGCTCCGCACACATCCCCCGTATGCCCGCCGATCTGGGACTGGGCCAGTTTACGGAACGCATAAAGCGCAGCTCCCGACACAATCAGGGTCATCAATAGCGCCGAAAAGGGCACACAGACCCAAAGAACCCCCACTGCCAGCGCCACCCCCTGCCAGACAATCGTTTGGTCCGGTCGCTCCATCTTTGCGGCCAGACCATCCGTGCGCGCAGGCTCCATCGTATAGAGCATCAAAACAGGTGCAATCCGCGAGAAGGCCGATACGCCGACCAGCGCGCCAGCGGCCAAGGTCCAGTCTTCAAACCCACCCAACAAAGAGACGCGCAATCCAACCGCAATAACCATTGCCAAAACACCGTAAGATCCGACGCGGCTGTCGCGCATAATCTCAAGCTTACGTGCTTTATCCCTGCCACCGCCAAAGCCGTCTGCCACATCGGCCAAGCCATCTTCATGCAAAGCCCCCGTCAATAACACACAGCTCAAAACGGCAAACAAGCCGCAAGCCAGCGCAGGTAAACCAACCCCCTGGGCAAGGCCAAACACGCATGCACCCAACGCCCCGACCAGCAGGCCCACAGCAGGGAACGCCCGCACCGCCCGATTAAGCGCATTCGCAGGTAATTCCCCCTTGATCGTCCAGGGAATGCGGGTCAAGAAAACCAGCGCGAGCTGCGCATCCTCCCACCAACTTTGAAGGGAGTGTGCATTTTTATTGAATGAAGAACTGGTATCGCTCATGGCCTGCATGCTATGTGTGTGACAAGATTTAACCTGACTTATACCCCATCATGATTTGTTTGGGAAAGGGAGATGCAACCGTTATGAGCTTGCCACACGTAAAAAACCTCGACGATATCCGCGCCATTCTCAAAGACTTGCGCCCCCTCGACGCCGCAGCCCGCGCGCAGGCGGAAGAACGCGAACCCCAACTGACCAAACCTGCCGAATCTCTCGGCCGATTGGAAGAGATCAGCCATTGGGTTGCCGCCTCTCAAGCACTGTACCCGCCACGCATGCGTTCCGTTCATTGTAACATCTATGCGGGCAACCACGGTGTTGTCGCCCAAGGTGTCTCCGCCTATCCGGCAGAAGTGACCAAACAGATGGTACAAAACTTCATCGATGGTGGCGCAGCGGTCAACCAGATTTGCGCCAACTTTGAAGTGGACCTGCAAGTCCACGAAATGGCTCTGGATATCCCGACAGGCGATATCGCCATTGAAGCCGCCATGTCTGACGAAGATGCCGCAGAAGCCTTTTTCTATGGCATGACGACGGTGAAAGATCATACCGACTTGATGTGTATCGGGGAGATGGGGATCGGCAACACCACCGTTGCCGCCGCTGTCGCCCACGGGCTTTACGGCGGGGACGCTGCCGATTGGGTCGGGCGTGGCACCGGCATTGATGATGACATGCTGGCGCATAAGACAGCGATTGTAAAACAAGCGGTTATCACCAACAAAGATGCCCTGACAGACGCACTTGACGTCATGCGTTGTCTGGGCGGGCGCGAGCTTGCCGCCATGGCGGGCGCTGTTCTCGCAGCGCGCCTTAAAAATGTGCCGGTTCTGTTGGATGGCTATGTCTCCACCGCTGCTGTTGCGGTCTTGGAAGCCATGCTGCCTGGCGCGCTTGATCATTGCCGTGTGGCCCATAATTCCGTTGAGCCGGGTCACCTGCTCATCTGTGAAAAGATCAACCAAAAGCCCCTGTTTGACCTTGGCATGCGCCTTGGGGAAGGTAGCGGTGCTGTCTTGGCAGTTGGCATGGTGCGCGCGGCTGTTGCGTGTCACAATGAAATGGCAACCTTTGGCGACGCTGGTGTCTCCACCAAAGGCGCGTAAAGCCTGCCGTGTTTGAAAGTATCCTCGTGTGACAACGTCTGCCATCACCTATAAAAGCTACGGCTCCCTCATTCTGCTTGCCATGATGTGGGGGTCCAGCTTTAGTGTCATCAAGGTCGCGCTTGAATCCATTGCCCCCTTAAGTATTGCGGCGGGGCGCATTGGATTGGCGGCCGTGATTATCCTAAGCATCGCCATTGCCCGTCGCGAAGTTTTTCCGCGGGAAAAATCGGTATGGGGATGTTTGATCGCCCTTGGTATTTTAGGCACAGCAACCCCATTTTTCCTAATCAGCTGGAGCGAAAATACCGTCGATAGCGGAATGGCAGCCGTGCTGATGTCAGTGGTGCCCCTGACCCTGCCCGTCATGGCACACTTTATCACTGATGATGAAAAACTGACGCCCTATATGGTTGCGGGTGTTCTCACTGGATTTTGCGGCCTGTTGGTCCTTGTCGGGCCAAGCGTCCTGCAAGGATTGGGAGATAACCTGTTGGCCCAAGGCGGCATTGTCGCAGCCGCCCTGTCTTATGGCTCCGCCTCTCTTGTCGCGCGCAAGCTAAAGCACCTGCCGTTTATGGTAGTGGCAGCGGGATCGCTTAGCATCGCGACCTTGATCATGGTGCCGGCGGCCCTGATCTTTGATCAACCTTGGACCTTTAGCCCCGATAGCCTGCACGTTTTGGGGATCATCTATCTGGGCATTGTCCCAACAGCGGCTGCCAATGTGTTGTTGTTGCGCATCATCAAAAGCAACGGGGTCAGCTTTCTTGCGCTCAACAATTATCTGGTGCCGGTCTTTGGTGTCCTGTTTGGCGCGATCTCACTGGGGGAAGCCATCCCGCCCACCATGCTGGCTGGCATGGGGATCATCTTTGTCGGTATTTTCATCAGTAACCTGAAGCGCAAAAGCGGCTGATTTTACCCTTTGAACCTGTTATTCTGGCCCCGGTCGTCATATCGGGGTCAATGCCATGCGCCGCAAAGGTCATATCGTCAATCGATACCGCCGCCGTCTTCCCAACGCTGGAGACGAAGACCTTCTATTTGCCGATAACCTGCCGCGCTATGATGTGTCACGCAATGCAGACACATTGATTAAACTGGTGGAGATGAACCCCTATAATAAGGAAATTCTGCGCCGCATGCCCTTGCTAGATGCCCCAGATTGCTGGCTGGTGTCCGGCTGTTTGTTCCAGACCGTCTGGAATGTGATCGATGGTAAAAACCCGGCAGACAATATACAGGATTACGATCTCATCTATTTTGACCCCGACCAAAGCCGGGAAGCGGAAGAAGCCATAACCCTACGCGCGCACAACATCTTTCAGGATTTAAAAATCAAGATCGAGATCAAAAATCAGGCCCGCGTGCATCTTTGGTACAAGGGCACATACGGCTTGGATTACCCGTCTCTCAGCAGCGCAACCGAGGCGCTACACTATTATCCATCCAAGGTCCAAGCCATCGCCCTTCAAGGGCGCGGCGGCTCGCGTATCTCCTATGATGCACCTTTTGGCTTTGAAAATCTCTTGCGCCAAATCGTGCGCCCAAATCCGGCGCTCCCTCTGTCAGATATTTATCACCACAAGACCGAAAGATGGAAGGGTGCATGGCCACAGCTGACCATACACCCTTGGGAAGAAAGATAGAATGGGATGAATAAACGATCTTAATGCGACATCATGACCGGAACGGTCATATGTTTCAAAATCTCGCGGGTGTTGCCGCCCTTAAGCATGTGCGACACACCATAATGTCCATGCGCACCCATCACGATCAGGTCCGCGCCTTCATCCGCAGCATGGGACAACAACAGGTCCGTCACGCTCACGTTATCACGGGTATCCGTTGCCGCTTTGCACGGAATATTGTGGCGTTCCAGATGGGCGACCAGTTCTTTTTCGCTGGGACGTTTGACGCCTTCTTTTTGGATGGCAAAAATCTCGACCATCTTCGCATCCTGCATGACCGGAATAGCATCGTTTAAGGCCCGTGCTGCTTCGCGTCCGCCGTTCCACGCCACCAGACAGCGTTGACCCACCGTTTTAAACTCACCCGCAAACGGCACCACCAAAACCGGACGCCCACTGTGCAGGATCACATTTTCTGCCAGATCAGACGGGATGCCGGAATAGTTCTTCGACCAGTCATATTGCCCCAAAATCGCAACATCGCTGGTGCGCGCTGCCCATGTCACCGCTTGGACGACCTGTGCGTGGGAGGTACAAAGTGTATTGCTGATCGTCGCCTTCACACCTGCTTCTTCAGCGGCCGCTTTAAACGTGGCCTCGGCCTCAATCGCCAATTTGCGCAAGGTGTCATCAACAGGGTGGTTCCCCACAATTGCGGACATATTCGGATTAGTCTGGCAAAAAACGGCGGAAATAATCGCGTCTGACTTTTTTGCCATATCCAACGCAATCTTGGTCCGCTTCTCGCAATGCTCGGTTGCATCCAGATGCAATAAAATATGCTTGAACGCCATAAGGCTTACCCCTTCCCTGTATGGTCTGATAATTTTTCACTCTTCCTCCCATAGCATAGGCGTTTGAAAGAATGCCGTTTTTTTCCTTTCTTTCTAAGGATTTACCGAACCTTCACAATAACTTAACATTTCTTTGCATTTGAAAGATGACAGACCCTTTATAACTGTGGCAAAACTGTACTTTATTCTAACGATAGGACGCATACCCGTGGCACCATTTGTCAATGACGCTGCTTTATTTACGGTTAGTCAGAAAGCTATTTTAAAAGATAAAAAAGGCCGCATCCTGATGATGGAAAAGTCTGGTAAAGGTCACTGGGATTTACCCGGTGGCAAACTGGACGACGGCGAAGACATGCGCGAGGGCATCGCGCGCGAAATCGTCGAGGAAACTGGTCTGGAGAAAGTCGAGATTGGTCCCATCATCTACGCGGGTCGCCGTGGCTTTGAAGAAGCCGGCAAACCCGAACGCGTGATGCTGTTTTACGCTTGTGACACCGAGCAGAAATTCGAAAAAATCAAACTGTCGGACGAACATAACAACTGGCGACTGTTCGACGCGGAAGATCTTAAAAATGAAAAAAAATACGAGATCAATCCCATCGTTCGCGCCGCTTTAAACGTCGCATTTAAACTTAAGTAACCTAACATCGCGGGGAATAGGTTTTATGAACAACCAAGTCGAGATCGAACGTAAATTTCTAGTCATTGCTGATGGTTGGAAAAATGAACAAACCGCCCAAAAAATTGCACAGGGCTACATCAGTAATGACAAAGAAAACAGTTCTGTCGTCCGCGTTCGCACAAAAGGGGAAAAAAGCTTCCTCACCATTAAGGCGGATCGTGGGCAGATCGAACGACTTGAGTTTGAATATGAAATCCCCAACGAAGATTGCACCCTGATGTTGGAGCAACTGTGCGGTGATGCGATCCAAAAGACCCGCTATAAAGTGGAGT
The DNA here is from genome assembly GCF_000688235.1 of Terasakiella pusilla DSM 6293. Lineage (GTDB taxonomy): Bacteria > Pseudomonadota > Alphaproteobacteria > Rhodospirillales > Terasakiellaceae > Terasakiella > Terasakiella pusilla. The sequence continues at coordinate 45,876 of NZ_JHYO01000001.1, forward strand.
TTGCGGGCAACACGTGGGAAATTGACGAATTTCACGGGGTCAATGACGGACTGATCATGGCAGAGATTGAGCTGGATAGCCCGGACCAACCCTTTGAAAAGCCCGATTGGGCCGGTCCTGAAGTCAGCCATGACAGCCGCTTTTTCAATTCCTACATCTCGGAGCACCCCTTCTCAGGCTGGGGTGTGACACAGGATGAACTGGTGAAAGAGTTTTCCTAAAAGAAAACTCAATCGCCGTTTTCCACTCCACCATCGGATTGCGCGTCGTCATCGACCTGTGGGCCAGCCTCATTCTCCACAAGACCTTCCTCACTGTCTAAAACAGCGTGCGCGACGACTTTCTTGCGTTCCTGCTTCACCAGATCACGGAACTCCTTTTCAATCTTTTTCGACGAAAAGGATTTAAAGCGCTCGGCAAATTCCGCGCGAACGACAACCTTGCGCGCCATAAACTTTTCCACCAACACGCCCATTGCCAAAAAGACTTTAGGGTCAGAAATACCAGAAGCCAGCATTTGTTCACTGTAACTATGAAGCGTTTCGGCCTGCACATCTAAATCCTGAAAATCACCAAGGTTTTCCTGCAAGCCCTTAAGCGCCTTCACCAGCGCCGCAACCTTGTCTTCGGGATAGAGGGAAGCAAAAAACTCCAGCAGATAGCGTAACTTTTTGCAGGTCTTGCGCAAGTCATGCAGGTCTTGCGCAGGCGTGTCATCACCGATCACACGGCCTTCGCCAATGACTTTACGATAGCTTTTCCAAATGCGTTTATCGGCAAGCTCCCCAACCGCTAAGGCCGCATTAGGCGCGGTGGGGCGGGCAGGCACCGGACGCTTTAAAAATGCGCGCCATTTCGCCATAAAGTCCTTAAATCGCTTACTCGTCAGATCTTCAACCAACTGAAGGCGCGCTTCTTTATGCTTCACCATTAAGAAGTCGTGCAGCGCTTCTAAGTCACCTTGCAAGTCAGAGCGCAACTGTTTGCAATATTTAGGATAATCCAGCAAATAAACATCAAGATCACGCACCGGTGTTGTCACAGTCCCGACCCATGCGAGCTCCTGCGCAAATTTATCTTCCACGGTTTGCGGCAACACCCCTTTCATGCGGCTTAAGGCACTGCGCGATCGACGCACGGCAACCCGCAGATCATGGAGGAACTCGCTATCGATATTTTCCAGCGTGCCGTCCAGATTGCGCTCAATCTGCCCGACCTGATCCAGCAAAATATCTTTGAGTGCCTGATCCGATCGCATGTCACGATCCAAGGACAGGTCCAATTTGCTGGTATAGTCTTTTGGCGTCTTATTGATATTCGTCATCAAGGTTTCAAAAAACGCATATTGCGTGGTCTTGGTCAGCCCCGCAAACACAGGCAAGGTCTTGGCGAAATCTTTTTCATATCCGGCCAGGCATTCCACACGCAGACGGCAACCCAATTCCGCCATCTTGCGGCGCGGGGCGGTGCGTTGAAAATTGACCTCAACGGTCATGCGCACACGCTCACGGCCTTTTTTATCTTCTACGCTGACCTGAATTTGTTCTGACTTTACCTGCGTCAATTCTAAAAAAGCGCGCAGACCCACCGTCTTTGCCAGCGCCTTTTTCATTTTACCGGCAGGCAAATCCGCAGGCCAAACCGGGATCGTGGCAACCGGCAAAGTCACGGGGAATTTGGGTGTTTTACCATCACAGAACAAACGAAGCGACAGATCATCGGCCTTTTCGGCCACCAGATACATATCTTTTTGGCACAAAGCCCAGTCAAATGTATCCAGATAGACCTGTTCTACAGTCTTCTCGCCCGCACGTTTGCCTTGTGCAAGCGTAGCAACAATACTCGCCCATTCCTGCGCAGTATGTTCTTCCCCAAGTAGAAAATATTTTGTTTCCACGACCATCTATTCACCCCAATTCTATTTTGTCATGTTTTTGTAATATTTTACGGGTTATTATAGATTTGTCATGTTACATTTTTAGGTAGATATCCCTATTTCTTGCGCTGAGACTCCAGCTTCTTGGCTTTTTCTTGATCATACCACCAGAACTGCCACGCCGTATATCCAGGGTTGTACTTTGCCCATGTATCCGGGCGCCCGAATTTATCCCAGGCAACGATACGCGCGACCTTCAAATGCCAGTTCGGAATCACATAGTGCCCCCACAATAGCACACGATCCAGCGCACGGGTGCGCATGATCAGTTCTTCACGATCCGGCGCGTTGACAACCATCTGCACCAGTTCATCAATCACCGGACTTTTAATGCCGATCGCATTGCGGCTACCTTGACGGTCTGCGGATTTACTCGTCCAGAAGTCATATTGCTCGTTCCCCGGCGACTGGCTTTGCCCAAAGACTTCGACGGTCAAGTCATAGTCATAGGTATCTGTACGTTCTTTATATTGCGCGGTATCGACCATACGGATGGTGACATCAATGCCGATGCGTTCCAGATTCTTTTTAAAGGGCAGGACAATGCGTTCCCATTGCGGGGAGGCTTGCAGCAAAATTTCAAAGGCCAGTGGCTCGCCTGTTTTCAGGTTCACCATCTTGCTGTCTTTAACGCCATAGCCGGCTTTTTTCAGCAAAGTCACAGCCTGTTTCAGATTGCCCCGGATATTCCCCGACCCATCTGTTTTGGGCGGCTGATATTCTGTGGTGAAGACTTCATCCGGGATTTGCCCGCGATATTTCTCCAATATTTCCAGCTCACGTCCTGTCGGCACCCCGCTTGAGGCCAATTCCGAGTTGGAAAAATAGCTGGTCGTGCGCGAATATTCGTTATGGAACAGGTTTTTATTTGCCCAATCAAAATCAAATCCATAGGCCAGCGCCTGACGCACCAAGGGATCTTTAAACTTGTCACGGCGAATGTTAAAAGCGAAGCCCTGCATACCCGTGCCGACTTCATGTTCAATGCGCAGCTTTTGTATCAGGCCTTTTTCGACTTCAGGGATATCATACGCCGTCGCCCAATTCTTGGCGATATTCTCATAGCGGTAATCAAATGCACCGCCTTTAAAAGCTTCTAAAGCAACCGTTGCATCGCGGTAATAATCAAAGCGGATTTCATCAAAATTATTTTGACCGGCATTGACCGCCAAATCTTTCCCCCAATAGTCCGTGACGCGCTCAAAGACAATATTCCGCCCCGGCTCAAAAGATTTAACCTTGTAAGGGCCACTGCCCAAGGGGGCTTCCAGCGTGGTTTTGGTAAAGTCTTTGTCTTCCCAATAATGTTTCGGCAGGATCGGCAATTGACCAAGGATCATCGCAAGCTCGCGGTTTTCCCCCTCTTTAAAGGTGAACTTGACCGACAGATCTCCCGTCTTTTCCACACCGGCTACATCCCCATAATAAAACCGATATTGCGGATGCCCCTCTTTCATCAACGTGTTAAAGCTAAAGACCACATCGTCTGCGGTCACGGGCTTACCATCATGCCAGCGTGCTTCTTTGCGCAAATGATACGCCACCCAGCTGCGATCTTCCGGCATCTCGATGGTTTCCGCCAACAAGCCGTAGGAGGTAAAAGGTTCATCCATAGATTGGACCGTCAATGTCTCAATCGGCAGGCTGCTGCCAATCGCCGGGATGCCTTTTAACGTATAGCCATTTAGGGTATCAAACGCAGACCCTATTTGTGATAAGCGAATGCTGCCGCCTTTGGGCGCATCCGGGTTCACATAATCAAAATGGGTAAAATCCGGTCCGTATTTGATATCCCCGTGCATGGAAACCGCATAGCGTTTCTCTGCTGCACTGGCACTAAACGTTAACGACAGTCCCAACAGACCTGCCAATACGACCGATTTCATTCCCATTATGAACCTACTTTCCTGAATGATTGTTCTTTGCAATGATATTGGCGGGGTTGTATGATTTGTGCAAGGGGTTGATCCACAAATGCCAATTATCTTTTTCTTTCTCATCACGTTTTTTACAGCACCTGCCCACGCAAATATGGAAGATGCCATCCGCGCGGTGCAGGAAGGCCGAAACGAAGACGCGCTTTATGAGTTCCACCAATATTCCCGCCACGGCAATCCGGTTGCGGATTATTGGATCGGGACCATGTATCTACAAGGACGCGGCGTTGAACAAAGTGTAGAAAACGCCATTCACTGGCTTCATCGCTCCGCAAAGCAAGACTATGCGCCCGCCATGATCGTTCTTGGCAACATCCACTTGGAAGGGCAAACCGGTAAAGTTAATCTGAACCTTGCGCGGGGCTGGTTCAACAAAGCCGTAGAGTTAGGTGACCCATACGCCATGTTGCGCATGGGGGAAATTTATATGAACGGTCTTGGCCTCAAAGCCAAGCCATCTGTCGGCATCAACTACGTGCGCCAAGCCGCCAAGCTCGGCAATCTGGAAGCCAAGCATATTTTGGGCATGGCCTACATGAAAGGGGTCGGCGTTCCCACCGACCCCCAACAAGGTAAGTTCTGGCTCAAAAGTGCAGCAAGTGAGGGATTTGCCCCCTCGCAGGAAGCCTTGCAGCAGCTTTCAAAATGACCCGTAATTACTTTGCGTATTTTTCAACAAACTGGTCGTAAGCCTCAAGGGTTTGCGCACCATAAATCATGGACGGACCACCGCCCATATAAACAGCCATGCCCACCGTTTCGGCAACTTCGTCGCGGGTCGCCCCAAATTTCAGCGCCGCTTTCACATGAAAAGCGATACAGCCGTCGCAACGCGTTGTGATCGCAATGGCAATTGCCAACAACTCTTTCGTTTTCGGGTCCAAAACGCTGTCTTCACTGGCTTTCGCAGCCAATTGGGTAAACGCATTCATGGTTTCCGGGATTGCGCCACGCAGGGTTTTAATGGCACCTGTCAGGTCTTTGGCAATATCGGGGTAGTTCTTGGTCACGTTATATCTCCACGCTGATCTGTAAATTTAGTATATTCTAATATTTTAAAAAGGATGAAAATTCAAGGCTGTTTTTATCGAAGCGACACATGCGCTTGCGTTTTAAAAATTCCTCCACTGGTCCCATCGGTCTGACGCAACAACTTAATCTCGCCCTTATAGACGCCGGGCTCCCACGTGTAACTCGGGCGGTGCATGCCTGCATGGAGACTACGATGGGCCTGATCTTTTTCGATGGTGGAGGTGTAAGTGAAAATCTCCTCCCCATCCGGGGCCGTGATGGAAAAGGTCACCTGATCGCCTTTGCGTACATGCAAAATGCGCGTCCAAAGCAACAATTGCGGCGTACGAATTGACAGCGTTTCGTCATCATATAGCCCCTCAACCATCCCTGCCGGTTTAGGGCGGGTGGAGGCAAAACCTGTATCCATAAAACTCACAGGTTCATAGCTCAGGCGATTGAGGCTGTCCTCCGACCAGAGAGACTGTTCACCAGCGTTGCACAAATCATTCCTTGCGACCCCGACAAAGGGGTCGACAATCGCCCCGCGCCGTGTGTCAGAAGCTGGGTCGATATATTCCACCTGAAAATGTAAATGCGGATAGATTGTCAAACCGGAATTCCCAACAAAGCCGATCATATCGCCTTGCTTGACCTCATCGCCTTTTTTGACTTTCAGGCTATTACGTTTCAAGTGGCAATATTGCGTCACCCAACCGTCTGCATGTTTGAGGCGCAGGCCATTACCACATTCTTTACGCTGGATTTCCTCACGCTCACGTTTACGGTAATCAATGTCTTTCATCCCGTCGCGCGCGCCCAATACAATCCCGTCAGCCGCAGCGCGCACAACCACACCAGATTGCATATCGCGCAAGGTACGGATCATAAAATCCGTGCCCTTATGGCCGTTATAGGTTTGCTTGCCGCAACTATAGTCTTTCGCTGTCTTGCCGGGGTCGTGATCGACATAATTGCCGATCCAACAATTCCAGCCCAGCTCACATTCCACTGGCAGGGTAAATTGGGGAACAGGAATAGCGTCGTTGGCGAGGGCTTTTCCAAACCAGCCAACACACAGAAGAAAACAAAGGATTTTAAAGCGTGTCATCATGATCGACGCATTATGAAACATTCTTGAAGAATAAGAAATGGTCGAATTTTCGCTTTGGCGGTTTTTTCTTTTTATGGTTATAGTGCGTTGCACAAGTTAAAATATAATGAGGAATCAGACCATGGAAGAGCTTTACGGCTACACCTACGAAGAAATCGACGAAGGCATGACAGATGTCTTCTCCAAGACGGTTACCGAAGCAGATATCGCAGCTTTTGCAGGTGTATCCGGTGACACCAACCCGGTCCACCTCAACGAAGAATTTGCCGCGGGCACCATGTTTAAGACCCGCATCGCCCACGGCATGCTGAGCGCCGGCTTTATCTCGACCGTTTTTGGCACAAAGCTGCCTGGCCCGGGCTGTATTTACATTTCTCAAAACCTGAAATTCAAGGCACCGGTCAAGATCGGTGACACCGTCGTTGCCCGCGTCACAGCTGTTGAAAAAGACGATGCCAAGAAATTCATCAAGTTTGAGACGATCTGCACCGTTGGCGACACCAAAGTCATCACCGGCGAAGCAACCATCATGGTTCCGTCCGGCGCATAAGACGCACACAAACGTTTATAAAAAAACGCCAGCTCTTCTTTTTGAAGGCTGGCGTTTTTTGTTACAGCTTCTCCAGCATCTCCGAAATGGTGAAGCGTGCGGAATTTGATCGCGGGGTCCATAGCTCACGATCCTGCGCTTCCTGAAAACGCTCCAGCATCTCCTTCAAGGCTGCCGGATTATTCTCTTTCAAAAACGCATAGGTGTCCGGGTCCTGAATATAAGCCTCAAACACCGCATCAAAGTGATGATCGCGCACACAGTTGGCGGTTGCGGCAAAGGCAAACATATAATCCAGCGTCGCCGCCATCTCAAATGCGCCCTTATAGCCGTGACGCTTTACCCCATCGATCCATTTTGGATTGACGACGCGGGCACGCACAACCCGCGCGATCTCTTCCTCCAGCGTGCGGATGCGGGGATTTTCTGGCCTTGAATGATCGTTATGATACACGGTCGGCGCTTCCCCGCCTTTTAAAGATTTAATCGCCGCCGTCATGCCGCCTTCAAACTGATAATAGTCATCGCTATCCAGCAAATCATGTTCGCGGTTATCTTGGTTTTGCACCACCGCTTCCACATTGGACAAACGTTCTTCAAACAGGCCATGGGCACTTTCCCCGCCCGCGCCCTGACCGTAGGCATAGCCACCCCACGCAACATAGGCTTTAGCGAGATCATCGGCGCTATCCCAGCCTTTTTCATCAATCAACGCCTGCAAACCAGCGCCGTACGCTCCGGGTTTAGAACCAAAGACACGGAAACCCGATCGTTTTTCGGCCTCAGCCTCCCCAACCCCTTGCGCCAACAAGGCGGCTTTTTCTGTGCGCACACGCGCGGCAAGCGGGTTAATGTCATCGCCTTCGTCCAGTTTGGCAACCGCACGGGCGGCACTGTCAAACAGGTCAATCAACCCGGGAAAGGCATCCCGAAAGAAGCCGGACACCCGTAAGGTCACATCCACGCGCGGGCGCCCCAAGACAGAATGCGGCATAATTTCAAAGCCCGTGACACGGCGCGACACCGTATCCCATTGCGGCTGCACGCCCATCAGCGCAAGACCTTGGGCGATATCGTCCCCGCCGGTGCGCATATTGGATGTGCCCCATGCGGTCAAGGCCATGGTGCGCGGCCAATCGCCGTGATCCTGCATATAGCGATCAATCATCAGGCTGGCAGATTTCCAGCCCAGCGTCCAAGCCGCAGGGGTTGGCACCGTGCGGGTATCAACGGAGTAAAAGTTTTTCCCCGTCGGCAGGATTTCCGGTCGTCCCCGGGTCGGTGCGCCACTGGGACCGGGGGCGACAAAGCCGCCGTCCAGCCCTTTTAAGAGGCCCGTAATTTCTGCCTCACCACATGCCATCACATTGGGACGAACCTGTTGATTAACATAGGTCATCACCTCATGCGTTGCCGTCCACTCCGGCTTAATGTCAATATCATTACTGACGATGCGATACACCAGTTCCTCCAGTCGTTCCACCGTATCGCCGTAGGTGCGCCATGGGGTTTCATTTTGCAAGACTTCCGGCTTCAACCCACCCCACGGGGTCGCCATGTCGCAATTTAGCGGATCAAAATTCAGGTCCAGATCATTGCCGAGCGCACGGATCAGGGATTGGTCCTGCCCTTCGCCTTTATTGCGCGGCACCCGAACGAGGGCCACGATCAGATCATTCAGCAAACGATCTTGCGGGCTTTCCCCAAAGATATGCAGACCATCACGGATTTGCATTTCTTTCAGCTCGCACAGATGATTGTCCAGCTTGGCAAGGGCTTCTTCATCCCCATCATCTTTACCAATCCCGCAATCTTCATCCAGACCCGTGGTGCGCGACAGGGCGAGGATTTCTTTTTTCAAAACCTTAAGACGGCGCGGGTCCACGCCTGCGGCTTCATAATATTCGTCGACCAACTGTTCCAGATCACGCAAAGGTCCATAGCTTTCCGCACGGGTCAGCGGCGGTGTTAAGTGATCAATGATCACCGCCTGACTGCGACGTTTCGCCTGTGTACCTTCCCCCGGATCATTAATGATAAAGGGATAGAGATGCACCATCGGGCCAAACACCACTTCGGGGAAGCAGTTTTCCGACAAGGCGATGGCCTTACCCGGCAACCATTCCATATTGCCGTGCTTACCCATATGAATGACCGCATGCGCGCCAAACTGGCTGCGCACCCACGCATAAAAAGCCAGATAGTTATGCGGCGGCACCAGATCTGGGCTGTGATAACTCTCCACCGGATCGATGTTATAACCGCGCGCAGGCTGTAAACAAACCGCCACATTGCCACAACGATAAGCTGGTAAGACAAAGCACTCATCGCGATAGAACGGATCTTTCGCCGGTGGTCCCCATCGATCCAACACAGCTTGCTGCACAGAAGTTGGCAAGCCTTCAAAAAACGCGGCATAATCCGCTGCGGACAAGCTTTCGATCACATCGCGTTCATCCAGCTTGGTAAAATCGTTGGTCACACCCGCTTGCAAGCGTTCCACTAACTCATTGCCATGTTCGGGAATATCCGCAACCGTATAGCCAGCCTGCGCCATCGCGTTTAACACATTGACCGACCCTGCGGGTGTATCAAGCCCCACCCCATTGCCCATGCGTCCATCTTTGTTGGGATAATTGGCAAGGATCAAGGCAACTTTACGATCCTGCACGGCCGCCGTTTTCAATTTCGCCCAATTCGCCGCCAGCTTTGCGGTAAAGTCCAGACGGTCTTTGACAGGCTGATAGGTGACGATATCACATTCACACAGATCATCACGTACCGCTAAGCCTTTAAAGGACACCGCGCGCGACAAAATGCGCCCATCCACTTCGGGTAAAGCCACGTTCATGGCGATATCACGCGCGCTTAAACCGTTTGTGCCTTCGTCCCACGCATCCTTATTTGATCCGGCAAACACCACCTGCAAGACCGGACAGTCCGCGATATCAAAGGGCGTTTTGGTTCGTTTTGCATTGGGTTTGGACAACGCAAAGCCTGTGCCGTTTAAGATAACCGCTGTTTCACTTGCCGAGAGCATTTCTTCAATCGCAGCGGCGGCAACACTGTCTTTCAAGCTGGCAGCATAAAGCGGCAGCGGGTTTAAGCCTTGGGCCTGCAAAGACGCAATAAGCTCATCAATCACCGCCGTATTACCCGCCTGCATCAAGGCACGATAAAAACTGATCGCGGCAACGGATTGGCCCTCGGTCCAATATTTTGCGCGCAGGTCCGTCAAGGACAAGGCCGTTTCACCGGGCCAATAAATACCCGCACGCATCAAGGGCGCAGGTTCCGCCCACGCACTGTCACGCCCCATGAGATGATGGGCAAAGTTTAAAAACTCGGTTGCGTTTTCAATGCCACCATGGACGCAGTATTGCCACAGGCGATGGACCGCCCCTTCATCAAGCGAAGACAAATGCGCCAATTCCGCATCCGGCTGGTCATCACCGGGCAGCAGCGCCAGTGGAATATTGTTTTGGCGACAGACCGCAACAATTTCGTCCACGCCATATTCCCAATAACTTTTGCCGCCCAACAGACGCAGCACCACCAACTTTGCCTTGGAAATAACATCATCCACATACAGGTCCACCGACATGTTGTGCCCCATATGCAACAAGGAGGCTAAACGCAGGCTGGGGATCGTGCTGTCGGCCTCATGCAGTTTTTTATGGGCCAGGGCGAGACAGGCAATTTCCGTATCCGCAGCGGACAGAACAACGATATCCCCCGGTGTTTGTCCCAAATCAATTGCTTCGGACCCATCGGTGATGGCGCCCGGTGTGGCGGCAAGAAGATGCATAACTATCCCTGTTTGTCATTTGTCTGTCTGAATACATAGAAAATATTGTTTAGAAACGAAACAAAAAAGACTGCGTTATTTTGCTTTTCAAATATTCAGACTTACTTCAGAATAACAGCTATGAGATGCGTTTTCCTATTCCTTTTGACTTTATGCGGTATCTTTACCCCGTCTGCCTATGCAGACAGTATATATCGCGGTAGTCAGATAAAAGTCGTTTATGCCAATCAATGGGATCCCGTCTCCTACGGGTCGTCTGAGGCCGCCTATGGCTTATTGCCGGACCTTGTAGATAAAACCCTTGGTCAACAAATGGGCATGAAGGTTGTCCACATCCCCGTACCGTGGGGCCGCGCACAAGAAATGGTAAAATATGGCGAAGCGGATGCGTTTGTGACCACGGTTACACCAGAACGGCTGGAATATGCCTACGCAACCAAGACAAAGTTTTTTTTATTGCCCTTCAATGCGGTCGTCCGCAGGGATGACGCCAAAGCGCAAACCCTAACCGACCCGGACGACTTGTCGGCCTACAAAAACGACCTGTTTTGTGATGTGTTGGGAAATGGCTGGGCAAGAAACTTCTACAAAGACCAGCCTGTTCGCCTTTATATCGCCCCCTCTATCAAAGAATGCCTTCGCCTGCTTGCGGCAAAGCGTGTGCAAGGGATTGTTCATGCCAAGCCTGTTGTTGAAAAATATATTGCAGCGCTCAACCTTGGCAGCCAGCTCACCGTTTTAACCCCACCCTCAAAGCTCAGCCCGAATTTTGCCTTTCTGCTGTCGAAGAAATCTTCGCTGGGCCCTGACTTTATCCATGACCTCGATATATTTTTGAGTACAATACCCCATGATCCGACAAGCAACTGACGCCGACCTTAAAGCGATCCTCACCATCCAGCGCAACGCCTTTGGAGAAGAGGACGAAGCCGAACTCGTGCGCAAAATTCTCGATGATGCCAGTGCACAGCCAACCCTGTCTCTCCTTGCGTTTGATGACGACGGGCTGCCGATCGGGCATATTCTGTTCAGCAAGGCCCATGTAGACGGGGCAAGCGCCTTCCTGCTGGCCCCGTTAGCTGTCATACCGGAATATCACTATAAAGGGACGGGTCAACGCCTGATGAAAGAAGGCCTAAAGCTGCTAAAACAAAACGGGACCGATCTGGTCTTCGTCCTTGGGCCACCGGATTATTATCCCCGCGCAGGCTTTAAGAACAATGCAAAAAAACTCGGCTTTGCACCGCCAAACCCGATTCCCCGCCAATATGATGACGCATGGATGGTAATCAATCTGACGGGGACCCAAGTCACCGGACAGGTCAGGGTCTGCGACGCCATTTCCGCACAGGAATATTGGAGCGCCTGATCACTGCGTAAATATAAAGTTCAGGCGTGCCCGGCTTCGTCCAGCAACAGGCGCGGATCAATCCCCAACTGGCCCATGGCGCGTTCCCATTTGGTTTCCATCTGGTTATCGTAAACAATGGCATCATCGGCAGGCACACTCAGCCAGCCATTTTCCAAAATTTCCTGATCCAGTTGCCCCGGTCCCCATCCGGCATAGCCAAGGGCCAACAGGCTTTGCGCCGGACCTTCCCCGCTGGCCATATCACGCAAAATATCGATGGTCGCGGTCAAAGCAAACTTGCTGCCTACAACCACTGTACTATCCTTGATGTAATCAGGGCTATGCAGCACAAAGCCACGTTCCTCATCCACCGGACCGCCTAGATGGACACGAATCTCATCTTCCATGCCATAGGTCTGGATATCAAGCTGATGCAACAGATCCGGAAAGGTCAAGGTCGGGATAACGCGGTTAATCATTAATCCCATCGCCCCTTCTTTGGTGTGGGAACACACATAAATAACGGACTTAGAGAATCGTTCATCCGGCATATTGGGCATCGCGACCAAGAGCTGACCGGTCAAATCAGTGGGTATGGTATTGTTTTCATTCATGACTATCACATAAGTCTCCTTGCCTTTATGTGCAAGCTTTGTCCGTAATTCTGACATATTTTAAGACTAATCAGCCAGACTATGAAACGTTTATTGATCATACTTTCCCTGTTCCTGCTTTGGAATGGATCAAGCCTTGCCCAGTCAAGTGATTGGCAAGGTATTGATAAGACGCAAGTTCGCCTTGTCACGGCCACCACCGCGCTTGGCAAAGGCGAAGACCTGTTGCTCGGCTTGCACTTCAAAATGCAGAAGAACTGGAAAGTCTATTGGCGCAGCCCCGGTGATGCAGGCTATCCGCCGGAGCTGGACTGGTCAAAATCCACCAACCTGCAATCGGTTGAAATGCTTTGGCCCCGCCCCGAACGTTTTGAAGTCCTGGGACTGGAAACGCTCGGCTATAAAGAAGAAGTGGTCTACCCCCTTCTCCTCAAGGTCGATGACCCGACAAAACCACTGGACCTGCACGCTCATTTGCGTTTTCTCACCTGTGCCGACATCTGTGTCCCTGTCGAAGCTGACCTTGCCCTCACCCTTGATCCCGGTGAGGCTGTCCCCAGCGACACGGCCCAGTTGATCAATAAATTTAAATCCGATGTCCCGCGCACAGACCATCAGGATAAAGTCAGCCTCGACAGCGCTGATCTGCACCTGAAAGCCGATCAGAAAAATGCGACCTTGCGCGTGAAACTGGCCACCGATTGGGCGTTGGAAAAACCCGACGTGCTGATGGAAGGGCCGATAGAGCTGGTTTTCTTTAAACCCAGCATTGCGCTGTCTGACGATCGCACAGCCGCCCTCATCGATATCCCGCTTGATGGGCTGCAATTTCTGGAAACTCCGGTCGCGGATCAGACCTTTACCCTTACCCTCATGGACGGGCTACATGCGTATGAGGTAAAGACCAAGGTCACGCCCCAGACAGGTCCGCTTGGGCCTGTTGATGGCTTTTCCCTACCCGACGACAGCCCCTCGGCTGCGCCCGTCAGCCTCTGGACCATCATGGCCCTTGCGGTTCTGGGCGGCCTGATCCTCAACCTCATGCCCTGCGTTCTGCCCGTCCTGTCCCTCAAGATTTTAGGGCTGGTCAGTCATGGCGGGGCCGCCACGGCCACCGTGCGCCTCAGCTTTCTCGCCTCGGCGGCGGGGATTCTCTTTTCTTTCCTTGTGCTGGCGGGTGGATTGATTGCACTTAAAGCCAGCGGGGCCGCCATTGGATGGGGGATTCAGTTTCAGCAACCGTTGTTCTTGATCGCGCTGCTGATGGTGCTGATTATGTTTGCCGCCAACATGTGGGGCTTCTTTGAAATTGGTTTGCCGGGCTGGATGTCCAGCTTGGGCGCACGATCCCACTCCAAAGGGATCGGTGGGCATTTTGCAACGGGGGCCTTTGCAACGTTACTCGCCACGCCGTGTTCCGCGCCCTTCCTTGGGACTGCTGTTGGCTTTGCCCTGTCCCAAGGCCCGACTGAAATTATTGCTGTCTTTAGTGCCCTTGGGGTCGGGTTAGCCCTGCCCTACCTGTTGATCGCCCTGTTCCCCGGTGTCGCCACACGCTTGCCCAGACCGGGACCGTGGATGGTCACCTTGCGCAAAGTCCTTGCCCTTGCGCTTATCGCCACCGCCGTCTGGTTACTCAGCGTCCTGCTGGCCCAGATCGATCCGGTGGGCGTTGGCGTCCTTGCCGGTCTTCTGGCGGCAATCTTGCTGGCTTTTGCGTTAAAAAAACACCTGCGCCCCCTTGCCACACCGCTTGTACTGGCGCTGATCGTCGCGGCCTTCTTCGTCCCCCAGACCTTTGAAAGACAAGCAACCAATGACACCATTAAGGCGGAAACCCTATGGGTCGCCTTTTCCACCCGCGAAATCGACGAACTGGTCAAAAACGGGCGTACCGTCTTTGTGGATGTAACTGCCGACTGGTGCATCACCTGTCAGGTCAATAAAAAGCTGGTGGTCTATCAAGGGGAGACCTTTGATCTGCTACAAGAAGATGATATCGTCGCCATGAGCGCCGATTGGACAAACCCGGATGCGGAAATTTCAGCCTTTCTTGCACGCTATAAAAAGTTCGCGATTCCGTTCAACATTGTTTACGGCCCCGGTGCCCCCGAAGGCATCATCCTACCGGAATTACTGGATCAAAAGGCGGTCGTGAACGCCATCACCAAAGCACGGGGTTGAAAGTGATTAAAGCACTTCCTATCTCTATAATATCTCCAGTGTGATAAACACAAAAGTGGGTGTGGCCCGTAAAGAAAGCCCACCCAAAGAAAAAGGCTTCAAGTTATCCTCGAAGCCTTTTTCACATTTTACATGATCAATGAATTCTTGATCTTCTCGACCCCTTCACGGGCCAGCGCATCGGCGCGCTCGTTTTCTTCATGTCCGGCATGGCCTTTAACCCAGTGCCATTCGACTTCATGGCGGGCCAAGGCTTTTTCCAGATCCTGCCACAAATCAGCATTCTTTACCGGTTTTTTTGCCGCTGTTTTCCAACCGTTTTTTTTCCAGTTGAAAATCCACTTGGTGATCCCGTCTTTGACATAGGTGCTGTCGGTATAGATCGCGACCTTGACCGGACGTTTCAGGCTCAACAGCCCATTAATCGCTGCGGCTAACTCCATCCGGTTGTTGGTGGTTTCTTCTTCGCCACCACAAAGCTCGCGTTCCACACCATTCCAGCGCAGCAACACACCCCAACCGCCGGGGCCGGGATTACCGCTGCAGGCGCCATCGGTATACATTTCAACTTGATTATCGTTGTTCATTTATTTCAGCCCATATGCGCCACTGGTCTCTACCGCCTGATGGAACTTCAGGATCTTGAGATATTCCAGAGGGTCTTTCGGTTTGACAAACGCATCTTTAGGCGTATTGACCCAATCATACAAGCGCGTCAGCAAAAAGCGCATCGCCGCCCCGCGTGCGATCAAGGGCAGGGCGTCCACTTCTTCGGTGCTAAAATCACGGACTTTGCGATAATTCGACAGCAAAAGCTTTGCCTTTGTGACGTTAAAGTCGCCATCGCGCTCAAAACACCACGCATTCATACAAATCGCAAGGTCATAGGCGCATAAATCATAGCAAGCGAAATAGAAGTCGATCAAACCGCTACATTCTTCCCCACGGAAAAACACATTATCGGGGAAGGCATCCGCATGAATAATGCCTTTGGGCAAATCATGGGGCCAGTTGGCTTCCAGATAATCCAATTCTTTTAACAGCAGCTCCCCAAGGCCGACCTGCAATTCATCGGCATGGTCGATACATTGGTTCAACAAAGGCCGCCAATCGTTGACGGACAGATCGTTTTTGCGTTGCTGGGGAAAGTCCCGTCCCGCCACATGCAATTCTGCCAGCGCCCGCCCCAACTCGGCACAATGGACTGGCTTGATTTTGCGCGGCCACATACCGGACAAAAAGGTAAATAGCGCGGCTGGACGACCCGCCAGACGACCCAGCGCGTGACCTTCCTCATCCTTCAACGGCACCGGACAGGTGATGCCGCGGGTGCTTAAATGTTCCATCAAATCGAGGAAGAACGGCAACTGTTCTTCGTTCACCCGTTTTTCATAGAGCGTCAGAATAAACGGGCCGTCTTCGGTCTGGATAATGTAGTTGGAATTTTCCACCCCTTCTGCGATCCCTTTATAGGATAACAGTTTCCCAATGGAAAAACGCTCCACAAACGTTGAAAGTTCGTCGTCGCTGACTTCAGTATAAACAGCCATCTGTTGTCTTCTTTTTCTCTTGTAATTTAGTCGCTTAAGCTTGCCGGTAGCTTGAAGATCACATCTTCTTTGGTGAAGGTTTCAAACTTGACCGTGACGTTATAGCGAAGACGACAGGCTTCGACCACTTCTTCCACCAACAGTTCAGGGGCAGATGCGCCTGCGGTGATCCCCAATGTCGCAACCCCGTCCAGATCATCAAAATTGATGTCGCTTGCGCGCTGCACCAGCATAGATCGCTCACAGCCGTTTAGGCGCGCGACCTCCACCAATCGTTTGGAATTTGATGAATTCGGCGCCCCGATAACCATGACCATATCCGATTTCGGCGCAATCAACTTCACCGCCGTTTGTCGGTTGGTCGTCGCATAACAGATATCTTCTTTTTTCGGCAGTTCCAGATTGTCATAGCGATCCTTCAAAATCGCAATCACATCCTTGGTATCATCCACCGACAAAGTGGTTTGCGTGACCAACCCTAACGGCACATCGCGCGGCAATTCAACCGTTTGCGCCTGTTCGGTATCTTCTACCAAAATAACCGCACCGTCCGGCAGTTGGCCCATGGTCCCGATCACTTCGGGGTGGCCTTCATGGCCGATCAGCACGACCGGATGTTCGCGGTCAAAATGACGTTCCGCGGCGCGGTGCACTTTGCTCACCAACGGGCAGGTCGCATCCACATAGGTCAGGCTGCGACGATCCGCTTCGGCTGGCACCGACTTTGGCACGCCGTGGGCAGAAAAGATCACCGGTACATTATCCGGCACCTGATCCAGTTCATCCACAAAGACCGCGCCTTTTTCGCGCAGGCTATCGACCACGAATTTGTTATGCACAATTTCATGGCGGACATAGACAGGCTTGCCGAACTTTTCCAGCGCGCGTTCTACGATATGAATGGCCCGATCCACCCCGGCACAAAACCCGCGCGGACCTGCCAACAAAATGGTTAAATCTTTTGTCATGATGCCAATATAGAAAGCAGAGACAAAGAGTAAAGCAACATGTTAGACTTTTTTCATGAGAACATTGTCCGCCCTTGTTATTTTAGCCTTGCTCAGCACGCCCGCAGGGGCCGCAAAACCCACCGGCCTTGACCGACCGAGTGCGGAACCGGAAGTCTTTACGCTTGATCACCCCATCAAACGGGCGCAAGAACTGTTGAAACAACTCGATTTTTACAAGGGCAAGATCGATGGGCTCCGCACCCCTGCCCTTGATAACGCCATCAGCGCTTACCAAAGACTCTATAACTTGCCACAAAGCAGTACCATTAGTGAAGAGTTCCTCGCGCATCTGGAAAACATCGGGCGGGTCCGCGTTTTAATCGGACGTTTGAATATGGTGCGCAAGCAGAAACAGGATTCGGCCCGCCAAGCCCTGCTTTCTGATCCACGCACCCGCCAATTGCTAGAACAGAAAAACCGCGAAGTTGCCGACCCGACCCGCGATGTCAGCGAATGTTTTTCCCAACCCTCCGCCCGCTGTCTGCTGAAAGAAGCGGTCGAAAGCTCCCGCGCGGTCTATGAAGATGACTTACGCGACTGGGCGTTAGGCGAAATTCTCGCGGCACAAGTGGCCTCCGGCCTAAGTACTGAGGCAATGGAAACCGCAGGGCGGATTAAAGATAGCCGCCTGATTATCGCCGCCCTCACCAACATTGCCAAAACCCACGCCAAAGAAGGCCAGATCCCGGAGGCTCTCTCCGGCCTCAACCTGATCCCCCTTGCCCATCGCCGTCTCTCGGTCCTGTTAGATGTGGCAGAAACCTACAAAGACGCGGGAAATCATGAGGCCCTCAGCGCCCTGATCAGCCGTATTCTTGCCGGTGCCCAATCTGTTGAAGACCTGGAAGAACGCCTGTCCCTCCAACTGAAAGCGGCAGAACTTGTCGCCTCGACGGATAATCAGCGTGCCTTGCAATTGTTACGAGATGCCACCGCCACCATAGAAAAAGACCTGAGCGATCAACCCAAACTTTCCCTCTTGAGGCAGACCGCAACGACACTGGCAAAAGCCGGTCATCCCAACCAAGCCTTGGAGGCAATGGGGAAACTGCCCAATGATGATACCCGCATCCCCATTCTGATGGCCGCGGCCCGCGCCTTCCTTGAACAACGTAAATTCAAAGACGCCCAAAGCGTCATCGAACGCATTCTGTCTGCGCGTTATCGCAGCATCATCCTATGTGACCTCGCCAATCAATACTGGCACACAGGCGAACGGACCCGCGCGCTTCAGACCCTTGAAGAAGCCCTGAACCTAAGCAACGATATAAAACTCCCCTTCGCCCAAAATTATGCCTATGCGCAAATCACAGCCACCCTCAGCTCCATCGTCGCTGAAAGCGGTGATCTCGTCGTTGCCAAGCAGGCCTATCAGACACTTGGGAAGATCAGCGATGACCGCCTAAAAGCCCGCGCCTTTTGGCGTTTAAACACCATTGCACGTCAACATGGCTTACAACTTTCAGAAAACGATCTGGATGGAGAAACCGATCAGGCCATGGCGGAAATTAAAAGCCAGTTTTCAAAAGCGTGGATCTTGGGTGACTTAGCTGAAAGCCATTTTAATAATGGAGAAACCGAACAGGCCCAAAAAGCCCTGAAACTGGGCCTTCAAACCGTGCGGGACCTGAAAAACCCGTGGGCACGATCACGGGCACTCGCAAAATTCGGTGTTGTCCTTCATCGCTTGGATTGATCCCGCCCGTCTGACAGGGTAAGGTGCACCCCACCGCGTTTTGGAAACCATGGAGCACGTAATGAATAAAACCAAAACAATCCTGAGCCTGCTTGTTGTCGGGTTCGGTCTTGCCGCCTGCGATTCCATACCTTTTATGCGTGAAGATAAACCAGAACCCTGCCCACGGATCACCGTGCTGCGCAACGCGGCTGAACTCACCAAATTTAAAGAAGGTCCGGGCCGTGATTTGATTGACGTGCTTTTTGAAGCCAAGATCACCAACGTTCTTAGCCTATGCACCTATGACGTGGACTACGACACCCGCGAAGGCGAAATTTATGCACAGGTCGCCCCTGTCATCTCTGCCCTGCGAGGTCCAGCAGATAACACACGCATTGCGGAACTGAGCTATTTTGTCGCTGTGGTGGATCAGAACAAACAAATCCTCCAGAAAAACCGTTTCCCGCTTCGCCTCGGTTTCCCCGGCAACCTGACCCAAAACGAGGTAAAAGACGAACCGATTAATCTAACCATCAAAACAGATGGCTCAACAGACGGGGCGGACTACGAAATTTATGTGGGCTTCCAGCTCACCCGCGAAGAATTGGACTACAACGAGCGTCTTAAACAACGTTGAACCCACCGTCCTTTCAGACATAAAAAAACCGCTGTCCGATTAACTCAGACAGCGGTTTTTCTTTTTCTCAGATCACTCAGGTTTCCTGATCGATCGTGCTGCCAGTACCGGCATCACCTGTCGGTTCTTCATAAGCAGGTTGCCCCGGACCTTCATCCACAACCGGTGCTTCTTCTCCAACCGGGGTCACGTCCATTTTCGGGCCGCCTTTGGTTACGCCAACCATGGCCGGGCGCAACAGACGGTCATGAATAACGTAGCCATCCTGCATAACTTGCGCCACCAGACCCGCAGGCTGGCTTGGGTCTTCAATCTCGAACATCGCTTGATGCAGGTTGTGATCGAACGGTTTACCTTGTGCTTCAACACGTTTGATACCGGCTTTGCTGAACGCGTTTTGCAGCTCACGCTCCGTCATTTCAACGCCTTTGACGACATCACTGTCTTTCAATTCGTCCGGCATACTTGCCAACGCGCGGCGCAGGTTGTCTGCAACGCTGACCATTTCGCGGGCAAAGTTGGTCACGCCATATTTCAGCGCATCCTGTTTTTCTTTTTCCGCGCGGCGACGCACGTTCTGTTCGTCAGCAACAGCGCGCAGCCATTTATTTTTCATTTCCGCCAAATCGGCTTCAAGCTTGGCAATCTGGTCATCGGCCGCAAACCCTTGGACGTCTGCTTCCAGTGTCGCATCCTGCCCCGCAGTCTCCGCAGCGCCCTGCTCTACTGCATCATTCTCTTCAGGTGTGGTCTGTGTATTCTCGCCTGACATCTTTAATACTCTTCACTCTTGTTAACCAATTAAACGACCGATTACTTTTGAGGTGTAATCGACCATCGGAATAATGCGCGCATAGTTGATGCGGGTTGGCCCGATCACGCCTATTGCGCCGACAATTTTCTGGTGGGGATCGCGAAAGGGTGCGACCACCATCGAACAACCCGACACATTAAACAGTGGATTATCCGACCCTATGAATATTTGTACGCCTTCGGCTCCATCCGCAAGGCGCAAAAGCTTTAACAGGGTTTCTTTTGTTTCTAAAGCCTCAAATAAAGATTTTATGCGCTCAAGGTCTGCCATCGCAGATATATCATCCAGCAAATGACTTTGCCCGCGCACAATGAGGGAACCGGAATCTTCATTCCCGCCCGCCCATTGCGCCAAACCGGCTTCGACCACATGGCTGGTCAATTCATCCAACTGGGCACGATGAGACTGCAATTCCTTGGTAATTTCATCCACACCACCACTGACGGTCTGGCCCACCAGCTTTGCCCCCAGATAGTTGCTGGCCTGCACCAAGGCACTGGGCGGGATATCCGGCGGGGTTTGGATGACGCGGTTTTCAACCACACCGTTTTCCATCACCATAATCACCAATGTGCGCCCCGGTGAAAGATTCACGAATTCGATATGTTTCAACGGAGAATCGGTCTTGGGTGCAAAAACAAGTGAAGCACAGCCAGACAGACCCGAAATCATGCCAGAGGCTTCTTTCATCACATCTTCAAATCTTCGTCCCTTGGCCGAACATTCCAGATCAATCCGCTGGCGTTCCTGCTCCCCCAGATCACCGATTTCCATCACCCCATCAATAAACAGACGTAAACCGGCTTCCGTTGGAATACGGCCTGCGGATGTATGGGGGGAATGAAGCAGCCCCATATCCTCAAGGTCCGCCATCACATTGCGAATGGAGGCAGGCGAAAGGGCATTTTCCAACAATTTGGAAACCGTGCGCGAGCCGACGGGATCACCTGTTTGCATATAGGTGTCCACAATGCGACCAAAGATATCGCGCGATCTTTCATTCAGGTTGCTTAACATAGGTCGAAATTTAGTACCAAGAGGGCGTTGCGTCAACGCAAGAGGCTATGTTACACCCGTCCTAACTTCATAACCTCTGGGATTATTACTATGATTACGATGGAAGAAATTCAGAAAGTCACCGCGCATCTGCGTAAAACCTTCGGCAACGACAAAATTCGCGTTCAACCGCCGAAAAAGCCGGAACACCCGATTGAAGTCTATATTCTGGACGAATTTGTCGGCGTTCTGCACCGTGACGAAGACGAAGGTGAAGTCTCTTTCGACCTGAACATTTCCATCATTGCAGAAGACCTTGAATAAGATGACACGTCCTTCAGGGCGCGCCGCCGATCAACTGCGCGATATCTCTTTCGAAATGGGCTTTTCCAAATATGCGGAAGGTTCTTGCCTGATTAAGTTCGGCAACACC
This sequence comes from Terasakiella pusilla DSM 6293, assembly GCF_000688235.1. Classification (GTDB taxonomy): domain Bacteria; phylum Pseudomonadota; class Alphaproteobacteria; order Rhodospirillales; family Terasakiellaceae; genus Terasakiella; species Terasakiella pusilla. The sequence continues at coordinate 67,499 of NZ_JHYO01000001.1, forward strand.
CATGTTCTCTGTACCGCCACTGTGGAAGAAAAAGTCCCCGGTTGGATGCGCGGCACAGGTGAAGGCTGGGTCACGGCGGAATATGGCATGCTGCCGCGTTCCACCCACGAACGTATGCGCCGCGAAGCCTCCAGCGGGCGTCAGTCTGGCCGCACACAGGAAATTCAACGTCTGATCGGTCGCTCTTTGCGCGCAGTTTGTGACCTGAAAGCCATGGGCGAAATTCAGGTTCGCGTCGATTGTGACGTGTTGCAAGCCGACGGGGGTACCCGCACCGCTTCCATCACCGGTGCCTACGTCGCCATGTATGCCGCCTTCCAGAAAATGGTTGATGACGGCAAGTTGGACAGCATTCCGCTGACCTGCGAAGTGGCGGCTGTTTCTTGCGGGATCTTTGAAGGCACGCCCGTGCTGGATCTGGATTATGACGAAGACAGCAACGCTCAAGCGGACGCCAACTTTGTGTTGACCGGCAGCGGCGGCATTGTGGAAATTCAGGGCACTGCGGAAGAAGACCCGTTCAGCCGTGACGAATTTATGCAACTGCTGGACCTCGCCCAAAAAGGTATCAACGAACTGGCTGTCAAACAACGCGCAGCCCTAGGATTGGAGTAACCCCATATGACCCGTAAATTAAGTGCCGGCAAACTTGTCATCGCAAGCCATAACGAAGGTAAAGTCCGTGAAATCCGCGAACTGCTCGCCCCGTTGGGGATGGACGTGATCTCTGCTGCTGAACTTGATTTACCGGAACCTGTGGAAGACGGCGACAGCTTTATCGCCAACTCCCTTCTTAAATCCCTGGCAGCGGCCAAAGCCTCCGGCTTGCCCGCCATGGCAGACGACTCGGGCCTCGCCGTGACTATTTTAGGCGGGGCACCGGGCATCTATTCTGCCCGCTGGGCCGGTCCGCGCAAAGACTTCGGCCTTGCCATGCAGAAAGTCCAAAACGCGATTGAAGAATTTGACACCATTGAGCAAAAGGCCGATCGCAGCGCAGCCTTTATCTGTGCACTGTCCCTAGCTTGGCCAGATGGTCACACCGAAGTCTTTGAAGGACGCATTGAAGGCCAGATGGTCTGGCCTGCGCGCGGCGACGCTGGCTTTGGCTATGACCCCGCTTTCCAACCCGAGGGCTATACCCTCACCTTTGGGGAAATGAACCCGGCGGAAAAGCACGAGATCAGTCACCGTGCCGATGCGTTTAGACAAATGGTCAACGCCTGTTTCTAATTAAACAGGCCGCACAAACTGTTTGCGCAAATCATCCGATTTCTGGCGGGAAATACACCCCTCCACATGGTCGTTGATCAGCCCCATTGCCTGCATGAACGAATATACCGTGGTTGGACCGACAAACTTCCAGCCCCGTTTTTTCAATTCCTTTGAAATCGCAGCAGACACGTCATTGGTCGAGACCGATTGCGGGGCCGGTTGATCTTTCTCATCCGGCTCATAAGCCCAGAAAAAGGCGGCGAGTGATCCTTCACGCTCCACCATTTCAAGGGCACGTTTGGCATTGTTGATCACCGCTTCGATTTTGCCACGATGGCGCACAATGCCGGCATCCGTCACCAGCCGTTCCACATCCTGATCCGTATAGGTCGCCATCTTGTGAAAGTCGAACTGGTCAAAGGCTTTGCGGAAGTTTTCCCGCTTATCCAGGATGGTACGCCAACTTAAGCCGGACTGAAAGCTTTCCAGACAGAGCTTTTCAAACAAACGTTGGTCATCGGCAACCGGATAGCCCCATTCGTCGTCATGATAGGGGAAAAAATCATCAATCGACCCACACCATCCGCAGCGCGGTTGTCCATCCGGTCCCAAAACTGTTTTACTCATGGCCTCACCTTCCTGTTATAGTTTTTCAAAACTAATGCATTACGCTCTTAAAACCCACAGCTAATTCCTGATTGGAGATCCCCCCCATGCCCACGCCTCTTGACGAGCTTCTCACCTTCTGGTTTGACAGTGCCGACCCGCAACAGATGGCAAGCCACAAACAGGAATGGTGGATGAAAGACGACGCCTTTGACCAAAAGATCAGCAACGATTTCGCGCCGCTGTTTCATCTTGCCCAAAGCGGCGAACTGGAAGAGTGGAAGGCCACAGCGCTTGGCTGCGTCGGGTTGGTTCTCCTGCTCGATCAGTTTCCACGTAATATGTTTCGCGGACAAGCCGAAGCCTTTGCCTGCGATGCCCAAGCGCGCGCGTTGACCCGCCATGTTCTTTCGCGTGGCTTTGATCAGAGTCTCCCTTTGGGTCCGCGCCTGTTTCTGTATCTGCCGCTGGAACATAGCGAAGACCTTGACGACCAAAATCAATGTGTAGAACTGATAAAGTCTTTGAAAGATAAAGACTATCTGGACTACGCGGTGCAGCACCAGAAAATTATCGCAAAATTCGGACGCTTCCCCCACCGCAACGACGTTTTAGGCCGCAAAAGCACGCCGGAGGAAATCGAATTTCTAAAACAGCCCGGTTCTTCCTTTTAAACGAAAGACTTACTCGTCAAATGGGATGCAGCTTGCCTTTTAATTTATCTTTTTGTATAATATTTCGATTGACGGAAATTATCTGAAGATATAAATCCGCATAAAACGATCCGGCTTCCAAGGTAACGACTATGTCACAGGCAACCTCAGTTCGAGCTTTCGAAAAGCAGACGAAACCCCACTCGCATGAGTCTAAGGCCGACTGGATTTTCGTCCTTCTTTTTAACCTGTTTGTGGTCTTCGCTTGCCTGCAGATGGATATGGCAAACTGGCTGACAAATATCGTTGCCACACAGACCGTCATTTACCTGCCGATTGCCGCCTCCCTGTTCCTTTCTCTCATCTATATGCTGGAAAAAAAGCGCCGCATTGCGGTTGGAGAACGCAACAAGTTCATGCGGGAATCCAAACATGACACCTTAACCGGTCTTTATAACCGCCAATTCTTCCACGATTCCGCCCGTATTGAAATGGAACGGACCAAACGCGTTCCCTCTACGTTTTCTGTGGTGATGCTGGATATTGATGACTTTAAAAAAATCAATGATACCGAAGGTCATGCCATCGGGGACGCCGTGTTGACAGAATTTGCTCAAGTGCTGGAAAATACCGTGCGCCAGACCGATGTCGTTGCACGTTGGGGCGGGGAAGAGTTTTTGATCCTGTGCCGCGATACAAACGAGCAAGGTGCTCTGACCCTCGCTGGCAAAATCCGTAAGACCTTGCAACAGGCCGACTTCCCTTGCGCACAAGCCGTAACTGCCAGTATCGGTCTCTCTTCCGTTGCCGAAGCGCAAAATCTGGAAGACCTGATCAAGCTTGCCGATATGCGCATGTATGAAGCCAAGCGCAGCGGTAAAGACCGAATTGTCCATCAAACCAAACTGGCTAGCTGATCCTTACGAACAAGCTTTCGCCATCGCATTATAGGCCGCAGAAATTCCCTTGAGAGAATACGTATCCTCAGTCACCGTACCGCGTGTTGACGTGCCTTTGACCTGCAGGGTCGAACCAGCTTTCATCATCTTGACCAAACGCACATCATCCTTGGTCTCATAAGTCCAGGCTGTCTCGTTCGACCCAAAAAGCTTAAAGTTCGCGCTGCCGACGCTAACCGCGACATCAACGCCTTTTTTCAGCGGATACCCCTGATGGAAACTCACCACATCCTTGAAGCCTTCGGATTTACGGCGGGTCACCAGAACATAGATATCGCCGCGGTTATCCTTATGGCTGGCTTTGGTCGGGACAGACGCAATATAACAAACGCTGGCCTTTGCTTTTTTATCTGCAAAGACATCCCAATCGCCGTGTGGGCCTAAAAACTCGAATCCCGCTGCCTGTGCCTGCGCAGACAGAAGCAGCGCGCCAGAAAATATCAGTTTTTTCATCATATATTTGTGATAGCAAAAAGCCGTTAACAAACTGTTTAACGAAAATTACTCGCCCCAGTTATCCGGCACTTCCGGTGGGCTATCTTCAAACGGGGAGCCATGACGGAAGATCGGTCCCCCAAAAGTTGGCGCAGCCAAAGGGTCGGTTGGGCCACCGGCACGTACCGGACGGTCCGCAAAACGTCCCATACTTTGCACCCGGTCATACATGACCAATGCACCTGCCGTCCCCACATTGATGCAGAACTTCATGGGGATTTTAATGATATGGTCGCAACGTTCAATAATCGCAGGCGATAGGCTGGATCGTTCCGGCCCCAGAAGGTACGCCGCTTTGGTTGGATGGCGAAAGCTCGGCAGCTCAATCGCATCTTCGGTCAACTCTACGCCTACCAGCGCACAGCCTTGCGGCAGCATCATATCATCCATGGTCGGGAAGCTGTAAAACGGGGTGTGATCAATAGACTTAGACGTGTCCGTCTTATTCCATTTATAGCGGGAATAGTTGGCTTCGACGGTATAGACAAAGCTCGCGCCAAACGCATGGGCTGTGCGAAACAGGTTCCCCACGTTGTAGGCTTTGCTGACGCCTTGAATACCAATTCCAAAATATCCGCGCATGATGTCTTCCTCCTTTCCCGAAAGGTTGGTACATATAATGCAATGCACATCGGATCAAGGAGTTCTTCATGAAAGCGGCACTATGCACCACATTGGATGGCTACGAGTCTCTCACCCTTTGTGACGTGGCGACCCCGACACCCTCAGACACTCAAGTCCTGATCCGTATCAAAGCCAGTGCCCTCAATTTTGCCGACAGCCTGATCGTCAAAGGCAAATATCAGGTCAAACCGCCGCTGCCCTTTTCCCCTGGGCTAGAATGTGCCGGAATTGTAGAATCTGTGGGTAAAAACGTCACCACGTGTCAGGCGGGTGACCGGGTCATGGCGATCCTCAACTACGGGGGATTTGCGCAATATGCCCTTGCGGATGCGCATGATGTCTTCCCCATACCGGACAATCTGGACTTCAACACAGCCGCCTCTCTCCCTGTTGCCTATGGCACCTCCCATCATGGCTTAACCGCCAAAGCGCAGCTAAAAGCGGGCGAAACATTGGTCGTGCATGGGGCAGCCGGCGGCGTGGGGCTAACCGCCGTCGAAGTGGGCAAACGCTTGGGCGCAACCGTCATCGCCACAGCGGGCGGGCCGGAAAAACTGGCAATTTGTAAAGAACATGGCGCGGACCATTTGATCGATTACCGCGACGGCAATGTGCGCGACAAAATCAAAGCCCTAACGGACGGTTTAGGCAGCCATGTGGCCTATGATCCGGTTGGCGGTGATCTGTTTACCGAAACCTTGCGCAGCACCCGTCAAGACGGGCGCATTCTTGTGGTCGGGTTTGCCAGTGGCGATATCCCGCAAATCCCCGCCAATATTATGATGGTAAAAAACATCACCTGCATCGGCTATCACTGGGGCGCTTATCGCACGCTGGACCCCGATAGCTTGCGTGCCTCCTTTGCAGAACTCATGAGCTGGATCGAAGACGGCACTCTGAAGCCTCATGTATCCCTGACCTTTGGATTGGACGACGTCAAGCAAGGGTTTGAGGCCCTGCTTGCCCGCAAATCCACCGGCAAAATCGTCATCGAAATCCCTTAAAGGCCAAGGTGATAATAAATAATATCCATGTCCGGTGCCTCTTTACCCAATCGGGTCAGACAGGCATGGGCATGACCGCGATGATGGGTCTGGTGATTAAACACATGGGCAAGGATCGTGCGGACCGGTGCCTCATACGCCCCACCTGAAATGGACTGATAGTGCAACACACTGCTCACAAACGCGGGGGTTAGCCCTTGGCAGAACCGGATAATCTCTTCATCCTGCGCTTGGCGCGCCGCCCAGAGGTCTTCCACAGATTCATGCAGAATCATATTGAGTGTCAGGTCCGTGCGCGGTGTTTTTTGCAAACGCCCCAACCATGCCAAGTCTGCCACAAGAATATGGTTTAGCGTGCCCTGTAAGGATTTAAAATAAACATCACAATCTTGGCGGAATTCCTGATCGCTCAGACCTTCCAACGCCTTATACAGACGCTTGTTTGCCCATTGATTATAAAGTGCCAATTCCAAAAAATAAGATTGATCCATCAATCCAGACCTTCCATATGGTTAGTAAGCGCGCTTGAGCTTCCCGTTAGAAAACTTTTAGCGGTAATTTATGTATTTTTATTCAACTGAATTTGCTGTAGCGTGACAGAATAAAGAATATAGGTGAACGTCATGTACCTCAAATTCATTCTCGCAACAGTGGTCGCCTTGCATCTGGGCGGCACGTGGGTGGCAAAAGCCGACACGGATTTGTCGCGTGTACAGGTCATCACTTCTTTTTACGCCCCGTACAGCTATAGCGAAGATGGCAACACCCAAGGCATTGCCGTCAATCAAGTCCGCCGCTTGCTTGCGGAACTCAATTTTTTCCCCACCATCAAGATTTATCCGTGGGCGCGCGCCTATACCACCGCGCTAAATGCACCCAACACCGCCCTGTTTTCCATCGCCCGCACACCGGAACGCGAAGAGATGTTCCATTGGATTGGAGAAATTATCGGGTTTAACGTCCTGCTCTATCGCCACAAAAACCGCGACGACATTCAGGTCAACAGCCTGTCCGATTTAAAAAAATATAAAGTCGGTGCACTCAGTAAAGATGTCAAAGGTCAGTATCTCAACACACATGGGATTGCCACCATTGACATCAACAACGAAGAAACAGGCATCAAAATGTTGCAGTCCAACCGCATTGATTTGTTGCCTACAGATCGTCACTCCATGGAATACCGCTTAAAACAAAACGGCATCCCCGCAGATAGCCTTGTGCCGGTCTTCCCGCTGAAGGACATTTCAAAACCGCTCTATATTGCCCTGAGCAAAGACACGGACCCTGAAATTGTCGCGGCGTTTAGAGAGGCTTATAAGCGCGCCTTCCCATAAAGCGGCGCACCATCCCCGGCTTGGTCAGGACCAGCACATTACCAAACAACACCAGCGGCACACCGACAACGGCCTCCACAGGCCAGTGATAGCCTTCATACACAGTGGATAAACTCAGAGCCACCAACGGGAATAGGACAATGCTATAGACCGCTTTTTCCGGCCCGATATTGCCCAACAGGGTCAAATAGCATCCAAAGGCAATGACAGACCCAAAGAGCGCAAGATACAATAAAGACCCCACATAGAGTGGGCTTGGGTCAAAGTTAAATTCATGGCCCTGCACAAGGGCAAACAGGCCAATAAACACCGCGCCATAGGCCATACCCCATGCATTCGCCTGCATCACAGGAACCCCGTTTCGCTGATTACGGCTGGACACCATATTCCCGCACGAGGCCAACAAGGTGCCGACCAAGACCAGACACATGCTGTAAAAACCCACATCCGTCATATCAAAGGTCTGAATCTCCGGCCAGAAGACCATAAGTGTCCCGCCCATCCCGAAGGAGGCGCCAATGATCATACGCAAGCCGATCTCGGACTTAAAGAACAGGCGGCTGAGGATAATATTCATCACCACCATGGAACAGAACCCCACACTCACCAATCCGGTGGAGATATGCCCTGTCGCCATATACATCAGCAAATAGTTGCTGCTGAACAGACACAAACCCAACAACGCCATCCACAGATGGGTGCGTATATCAAATCGAAGTGATTTTCGCGTCACCAGACAAAAGACCAGCAACATGACGCTTGCCAAAGCAAAACGATAGGCGATGGAAACTTCTTCCGAAACGATGCCGAGCTGGAATTTAATCGCCAACCACGTTGATCCCCAGATCAGCACCGTCGAGATATACAAAAGGGTATTGGTCATTCTTTACCTATTATTTTATTTCACCCAAAACGGTTTTTCCGTTTCAGCATGAATGTCGGCAGCAGACAAACCGATGTCCTCCAGCAGATGGGGGCTAAGGGCTGCCAATTGACGGCGGCTTCTGTATCTTTGGCCCCATTTTGCCAACAAGTTAAGGACAGAAAGATAGCGGTTTTTGGCTTCTTTCTTAACGTCTGTCTCCACACAACAGTCATTGAGTTGATAATTTTTAAGAGTCCCTACTGACATGATATCCTCATCACATTTTATATTGAAACAGTAGAGGCGCGCCTCTTATGGTTATGTTTTACCCAAGTTTGACACTGTTCACAAACGAGCTTTTTTGCTATAACGGATTAGAAAAACTAATCTGAACGACAAGATTGTATCGACACAATGGCCCGTAAGCTCCCCCCACTGAACGCCCTTCGCGCCTTTGAAGCCGCCGCGCGACACCTCAGTTTCACCCGCGCTGCCGACGAATTGTTCGTCACACAGGCCGCCGTCAGCCATCAGGTCAAAACGCTGGAAGAACATCTCGGCATAAAATTATTCAGGCGTCTAAACCGGGCCTTGATGCTGACCGACGAAGGGCAAAAATACTTTCCCGATGTACGCGATGCACTCGACCAGTTAGCCCAAGCGACCAAATCCCTGCATAAATCTGATACCAGCGGCGTGATGACTTTGTCGGTCATGCCGTCTTTTGCCTCACTTTGGCTGGTGCCGCGCTTGCAAAACTTCACCACGGCCTACCCCGATATTGACTTGCGAATTTCTGCCGATGATAAAATTGTGGACTTCAATCAGGATGATGTGGATTGCGCTATTCGCTATGGTTTGGGCAAATGGCCCAATGTCTATACCCAAAAATTCCTGTCCGAAGCCGTTTTCCCCGTCTGCTCCCCCTTATATCTGGAAAAGCACCCCTCCTTAAGTGATCCTGAAAATCTAAAAGGTCATGTGTTGCTGCACGATTATGCCGTCATCAACGAGTCAGAGCGCCATTTATCGTGGAAATACTGGCTCGCCAAGGCAGGGATCAACGATGTGGATCATACCCGCGGCCCCAAATTCTCCCACACCCATATGGTTATGCAATCCTGCCTTGCCGGAGAAGGCGTTGCCTTAGGCCGTTCCGCCATGATCCAGAGCGAGCTGGACGCCGGCCGATTGGTCCGCCTGTACGACTATGCGATTAAATCAAAAGTAGCCTATTATTTCGTCTGCCCACCCAACGCGATAGAAAGGTTCAAAATTAAAGCATTTTGCGATTGGTTATTATCAGAAAGCCCCGAAACTTGATGCCAAATTTCAATAAACTTCTGATAATCTCGTTTCAAATGAAACGATTATAATGAGGCTTATTCATGTTGCTCGCAGAGGCGCTTTTCACCGCACTTAAAGACCGCGGTGCCACCGAAGTTATTGGGATTCCCGGCGATTTTGCCCTTCCCTACTTCAAAATCCTTGAAGACAGCAAAATCCTTCCCCTTTATACCCTCAGCCATGAACCCGGCGTTGGGTTTGCCGCAGATGCCGCCGGACGCTTCAACTCCAAACTTGGTGTTGCTGCTGTTACCTACGGCGCAGGCGCCCTCAACATGGTTAACCCGGTTGCTCAGGCTTATGTGGAAAAGTCACCGCTTGTCGTGATTTCCGGCGCGCCCGGTAAACTGGAAAGCCAGCGCGGCCTTGGCCTTCATCACCAAGTCAAACGCATCGATTCTCAGTTTAAAATCTTTGAAGAAATCACCTGCGCCCAAGTCGTGCTGGATGATGCCCAAACCGCGCCCAAACTCATCGCAGAAGCCTTGGACACCTGTCTGATCCAATCGCGCCCGGTCTATATCGAAGTCCCGCGCGATATGGTCGCAGAAGAAGTCGAACCTGTTGCCCCTTACGTTGCCCCGGAAAAAGACATGGACGCCGTGCGCGCCTGTGCGGAAGAAATTCTGGAACATTTGCGCGCAGCCAAACAACCGTGCCTCATGGCAGGTGTTGAAATTCGCCGCTTTGGTCTGGAAGATAAACTCGCGGAACTGACCTCCATCCTCGGCATTCCCGTCGTGACCTCCTTCATGGCGCGCGGCATTTTGGCAGATGCCGATGCACCGTTGCTCGGCACCTATCTAGGCCTTGCCGGCACCGAAGACGTGCGTAAAGCCGTAGAACAATCGGACGGCCTCTTGATGCTTGGCGTCATTTTATGTGATACCAACTTTGGGGTCTCCAAACGCGAGATTGACATGCGCGCCACCGTTCATGCCTTTGATCGCGCCGTCAATTTTGGTCACCACACCTATCCGAACGTTCCTCTCAGTGCTTTGATCGAAGCCTTGATCGAGATCGCTGAACCGTTAGGCGACGCTAAAAAAGTTCCTGCGCCCAATTATCCTAAAAACCTTGTCGCCGATGATAGCGCGATCACCCCGACAAACATCGCCTGTGCGGTCAACGATATGTTTGCTAAACACGGACGTATGCCGATTGCGTCCGACATGGGCGATTGCCTGTTTACGGCGATGGATATCGAAAACACCGCTCTGATCGCGCCGGGCTATTATGCCTCTATGGGACCGGGTGTGCCTGCAGGTCTGGGGATCCAGGCGACCTCTGGCCAACGTCCGCTGATCATGGTCGGCGATGGCGCCTTCCAGATGACGGGGTGGGAATTGGGCAACTGCCGCCAATATGGCTGGAACCCGATTGTCCTGTTGTTCAACAACCGAAGCTGGGAAATGCTGCGCACCTTCCAACCGGGGCCGGACTATCACGACCTTGATGATTGGGGCTTTGCTAAAATGGCGGAACCCATGGGCGGTCACGGCACCCGTGTCAGCACGAAAAAAGAATTGGTCAAAGCCCTTGAAGCCGCCGTGCAAGACACATCACGCTTCCATCTGATCGAAGTTATGCTGGAACGCGGCGAGATTTCCCAAACCCTCAACCGTTTCGTCAATGCGGTGAAACGACTAAGTGGCGTGAAGTAAAACACCCCCGCACTAAAAAAGGCCCTTGCAGATGCGAGGGCCTTTTGATTTGGGACGGGCTGGATTTACCAGTTTTCCGCCAACTCTTCAAAATGGGCTTGCGGGTGGGCACAAGCCGGACATTCGTCCACCGCTTCCGTGCCTTCATGGATATAGCCACAGTTGCGACAGCGCCATTTCACCGGCTCATCACGTTTAAAGACGCGATCGTTTTTGATGTTATCTGCCAATTCGGTAAAGCGCTTATCGTGCTGTTTTTCCGCAATGATGATGTGATCAAAGACAGAGGCGATTTGCTCAAAGCCTTCTTCACGCGCGACGCGGGCAAATTCGGGGTACATATCCGCATGTTCATGCTGTTCCCCACCCGCGGCATCACGGAGATTTTCTTCAGTTGTGCCATTGCCGCCCGCCGGAAGCGTAATCGCGATTTCCAGATGCGATCCACCTTCCAAGAATTTATAGAGACGACTGGCGTGCGCCTTTTCCTGATCCGCGGTTTCCTGAAAGATATCGGAGATTTGCACATAGCCTTCTTTGCGCGCTGTCTTTGCAAAAAATTCATAGCGCGTACGCCCAACAGTTTCGTTGGCAAAAGCGGTGATAAGGTTTTTTTCGGTCTGCGTTCCTTTAAGGGACATTCTTCTTCTCCTGAATTTATGTGCAATTTAAACCATCTTCGCCTTTACGTGCGAGGACGGATCGTCTACTGATAAAACGCTTATATAGAGGGTAAGTCACACTTGACGATTACGCAAGGCCACGAACTTCTACCTTTCTTTTTTTAATAAAAAATTTTAGATTGCCTTCGCACACATTAGCAGGAATACGGAATTCACGCATGTCTAACCCTTTCATTATCGGACTGAAAACCAATCCTCAGCTTTTCTTTAACGAGCTGGATACAATCGAAGTTCAAGCGATTGCGCAAGCCTGCCTGCGCGTTCTGGAAACCCGTCATAAAGAGGGCGACTCCGAAGCTGCCGGATGTCTGCAAAACGTCTATCGTGACGTCGCCAACATCGAACTGTGACCCGTTACATCCCCTTTTTGTTCGTCTTCCTGTGGAGCACCGGCTTCATTGGCGCAAAGATGGGGCTTCCCTATGCAGAACCATACACCTTCCTGCACATCCGTATGGTGCTGACCTGTCTGTTGTTATTTGTCGCCATCCTTGTCCTTAAAAAACGCTGGCCGACAAGCTGGAAGCTCACCGGTCATGTGGCCTTTTCCGGCGGGCTTATTCATATCGGCTATTTGGGCAGTGTCTTTACTTCCATCGCCATGGGGATGCCGTCAGGCATGACCGCGCTTGTCTGCGGGTTGCAACCCTTGCTGACCGCCGTTGCCGCTTATCCAATATTGGGGGAACGGGTTAAACCCATGCAATGGGCGGGGCTCTTCCTCGGGATCGTCGGCGTCATGCTGGTGCTCAGCGAAAAAATCGACCTTGCAAACCCCGATCAACTGTTTAACGGCTTTAGCATGGCTGCGGTTGGATTTGCGTTTCTGGCCGTCACCTCCATCACCGCAAGCTCGCTTTACCAAAAGAAATATTGCACAGAAATGCCCCTGATGACGGGCACCTTCATTCAATATCTGGTCGCAGCCATTGCCTACACTGTTCTCGCCTACAGCCTAGAAACGGTAGAGGTGCAATGGACGGGGGAATTTATCTTTGCTTTGTTCTGGCTGATCTTTGTGCCTTCATTCGGCGCCATCAGCCTGTTGATGTGGATGATCAAACAGGGGGCGGCCTCTAAAGTTGCCAGCCTGTTTTACCTTATCCCCCCTGTCACAGCGCTTGAAGCCTTCTTGCTGTTTGACGAGACATTGGGCCTCATCGCTGTGTTGGGCATGGTCGTGGTAAGCCTTGGAGTATGGCTCGCCATTAAAAATTAAAGGCTGAATTCCGGCAATTCCGAGATCGGCCCCAGGACGGCCAGTGTGGGTTGGGTGGCAAAGACTTTCTGCGCCACCTGCAACACCGCCTCCACATCAACCGCATCCAGTTTTTCCACCACTTCTTCGGCGGGGACCGGACGGTTAAAGACGATCATTTGACGCGCCAGTTGCTCACAACGTGTCGAGGTGCTTTCCATCGACATCAAGATGCTGGATTTTAACTGCGCGCGCGCGCGATCCACTTCCACAGCCGTCACTTCTTGCATGGATTTTTTGATCTCATCCACCAGCACTGGCATCATCTCAGCGACATCTTCCGGTCCAGTGCCCGCATAAAGGCCCAGCATTCCGCCATCATCATAGGCAGACACAAAGCTGTAGATCGAATAGACGAGGCCGCGCTTCTCGCGAATTTCCTGAAACAGGCGCGACGACATGCCCCCACCGAACAGGGTGGAGAAAATGCTCAGCGCATAAAAATCAGGATCATCATACTTCACCCCGTCAAAGCCGATCACCACATGGACCTGCTCGACACTGGGGCGGTTTTCAAGGAACGTGCCGCCTTTATACTGCGTGGGTTCCGGCTTGATATCGGTGCTGGGTTTCAGCTTGGTAAACTTCTCGCGGACCAAGGCAACCAACTCGTCATGATCCACGTTGCCCGCCGCACTAAAGACCATATTCGATCCGGCGTAGTTATCCTGCATATAACCGAGGATATTGTCACGACTGAGGGATTTAACGATATCCGCTTCCCCCAACACCGGACGCCCCATCGCTTGATCGGGATAGGCTGTCAGCTGAAAATGATCAAAGATGATGTCATCGGGCGTATCGTTGGCTTGCAAGATTTCCTGCAAGATCACGCTGCGCTCCCGTTCCAACTCTTCCGGGTCCATGACGGAATTTTGCAGAATATCGGCAATCACATCGACGGCAAGACCCACATCTTCCTTAAGGACTTTGGCATAATAAGCTGTGTTTTCGCGTGAGGTATAGGCATTGATATGTCCGCCGACATTCTCAATCTCTTCCGCCAGATCTTGGGCAGACCGCGTGGTCGTCCCTTTAAAGGCCATATGTTCCAAAAAGTGAGAAATGCCGTTAATTTCCGGCTTTTCATGGCGGGCACCGACCTCGATCCAGGCGCCAAGGGAAACGGATTGCACAGAGTCCATATAGTCTGTGACAACGCGCAGACCGTTTTCCAATGTCGTAACGCGAACGTTCATTTATGCTAATGTCTTCTCAATATAGGACTGAATAGTCGCCAAATCGTTTTCCAGAACGTCGAAACGTTCCTCACGATCAAATAAATCTGCCAGACGTTCCGGCAACGCCGGATGCACGCCACTGGCGTCTTCCACAGCCGCCGGGAATTTCGCCGGATGTGCCGTTGCAAGGGAGATGGTGACCACATCCGCTTTTGCAGCAACGCGCGCGGCTTCACAGCCGATGACGCTATGCGGATCAAGCAACTCGCCTGTGCGCTCGTAAAAATCACGAATCGCCTGCTTGGTTTCTTCATCATCCAATTTCTTGGCGCTGAAGTCTTTGCACATGGCTTCCCAACGCTCTTTACCAAAATCGACTTCGCCAGTGTCGCGGAACTGCGACAGAGCTTGGGTCAGGGCAGACCCGTCCTGATCGTAATGCTGCGCCAACAAGCGTTCAAAGTTTGACGAAATCTGAATATCCATAGAGGGCGACAAGCTCGGCTCTACAGTTTCCATTTTCATCACGCCGGTCTGGAAATAGCGCGTCAGAATATCATTGCGGTTGGACCCGATGATAAAACCCTCAATCGGCAAGCCCATCATCTTTGCACAATAGCCCGCAAACACGTTGCCAAAGTTCCCGGTCGGGACAGAGAAACGCATCTCGCGGTCCGGGCTGCCCGTTTGCACACCCGCCCAGAAGTAATAAGCGATCTGCGCCATAATGCGCGCCCAGTTGATGGAGTTGACCGCAGACAGGTTCAGCTTATCGCGGAAGTCCATGTCGTTGAACATCGCCTTGACCGCATCCTGACAATCATCAAACGTACCTTCCACCGCAATGTTATGCACATTGCTGGACAGGATCGTTGTCATCTGGCAACGCTGTACGTCAGACACACGGCCTTTCGGGTGCATGATAAAAATATCGATACATTCACGATCGCGACAGGCTTCGATCGCGGCTGATCCGGTATCACCGGATGTGGCGCCAACGATGGTGACCTTCTCGCCGCGTTTTTTCAGCACATAATCAAACAGACGACCGAGCAGTTGCAGCGCGTAATCTTTAAAAGCCAATGTTGGACCATGGAACAGTTCCATGACCCACTGGTCGCTATCCAACTGCTTGAGCGGCGCAACTGCCGGGTGGTCAAACCCCGCATAAGCATCGCGCACCAACTCGGCAAAATCATCTTCAGGGATCGAGCCTTCAACAAACGGGTACATCACACGGATCGCCATATCCGCATAGGACAGGCCGCGCATGTCACGAATTTCGTCTGGCGTAAACGTGGGCCAGCTTTCCGGCAAATACAGGCCGCCATCGCGTGCCAGCCCCGTCAGCAGAACATCATCAAACGAAAGTGCGGGCGCTTTGCCGCGTGTGGATACGTATTGCACCGTACAGACCTCTTGGAGATTCAAAACATTTGGGCCGTATTTAACACGGTTTACAAGGCGAGTCCAAGACCAAACGGACTTGCCTTCAAGTTTGTTTTATGTGCTTATCAAGCCTTGGACATTTAAACCGGACCGACACTCGTGACCCTTTTCCTCCTAAAGATCATCGTGACCGTTGCCATCGTACTGGCCTTATCGATTATTGCAGAACGGGTCAGCCCGAAATGGGCCGGACTCTTGGGTGGCTACCCGTTAAGTGTCGCCATTGTCCTGATCTTTATCGGCATACAGGAAGGCGAGGCATTTGCCGCAGAAAGTGCCATCCACACCCTTGCGGGGCTTGCCGCCAACCTGTCCATCTTTGCGACCTATGGGCTGATGCTAACCCTTCGACCAAACCTGCATTGGCTGGTCTGTATCATGCTTGGCCTGACGTCATTTTTTGCGGTGGGCAGCCTGTTGGGGCAAATTGATTTTACCCTGATCAGCGCCTTTGCCTTTATCGTCAGTGCTATCCTTGTCTGTATCTTTGGCTTTAAGCAATTTGCCGAGATTAAAATCACCAAAGCGGTCAAACTCAGTTTCCGGGTCGCCTTTGTGCGTGCGGCTTCCGCTTCCTTCGTGGTGCTGGCGATCACAGGATTAGCAAAACAACTCGGTCCCCAAATGGCGGGCGTTCTGGCAAGCTTTCCGGCCACCGTCTTTCCCATGATCGTCATTGTGCATGTCACCTATGGGGCAGCGCCCGTACTGGCAACGCTTAAACATTTCCCCATCGGCTTAGGGGCAACATCGATCTTCTGCCTTGTGTACGCGCTCGCCCTTGCCCCCTATGGCCTTTTCCTCGGCACCGTTATTTCCTTTGGCGTTGCAACCGTTTATCTACTCGGCTTTTCGGCTATCCAACAAAAAATGCGCCGATCCTGAGATCGACGCATATCGTCTTCACTTCGCTTATTGAAAAATCAAGCAACCGCTTTGAGGCTTGCCAATACCTTTTCAACAGGCTGACGATCGCTCAACACCTTCAACAAAGGACGCGGCGTCAACTTGGCACTCAGGTCGGCTTCTGCTGCAACGGACAATTGTTCATAAGACAATTCCCCTTCCACATGGGCGCCTCGTTCGACAATCACCTGACGCGCCTGAATGCTGCCCTGAACATATCCCATGATACGAACAGTGTCGGCAATCACGTCGCCTTTGACATACCCTTTACGCCCAATGGTCAGCACATCCACCTCGATGGTGCCGTTGACCTTGCCGCGCAAGTCCAGTTCGCCTTTCCCACGAATGTCGCCCTTGATCGTACGGTTGCGACGAACGATAGCTTTATTCGGTTTTGAAAACATGGTTTTTACTCATACAAATTTCGATACGTAAAATTTATAGCGCAAACAGGTAAACAGGCTGTTAACACCCAGGCAGTTAATTTAAGATTTTCCCTGACCGACAAAAGCGATCAGTTCATCCAGATATTTTTGCACCTGACGTGACGGTTCCTCGATCTGTTCAATCAAGGAAATCGCTTCGTCCAGTTTGTGCTCCTGATAGGCTCTGGCAGCAGCAATCCCCAAGCTATGCACTTGTTCATGAGGCGGATCGATAGCAGCAAAGGCCGGATGCGCCTTCACTTCAGCATCCTGATCGCCAAAATACCATTTACCCAAACGGCAATGCATATGGTCTGCAAGTTCGTTCGGGTCAAGGGAGGCACGGCCCACAACCATATCCGCCAGCTTTTTGCGCCAGATCATATGATCTGCCTTAGCGCGGATCAAATCGCGCGCCGCAAAATCATGCAGCATCAAACGATCCATCTGGGTGGTGATCAGCGTTTCCGTCTGGTCCATTTCGTTCAAGACCTCGGTATTGGCTTCCACATTCTGTTGCGCCATAGCTGAAATCTGGCTGGCATGAACGGCTGTTTGTTCAGTGACACCTTGCTGTTGTTCCAGCACGGCGGCGACTTCCTGCATATCGGATGTCACGCGATCTACACCACGATCAATTTCTTCCATGCTCTTCAGGGTCGAGGTGATGATTTGCTGACCATTCTCAACCGCTTCCGCCCCTTCGGACATAGAGGTCGTAATTGCATCCATTTCATGACGCAAGCGCTCAATCCGGTCATTAATATCCGTGGTCGCCCGTTCGGTCTGGTTCGCAAGGTTTTTCACCTCAGACGCCACCACCGCAAACCCTTTACCAGCTTCACCCGCGCGCGCTGCTTCGATGGTCGCGTTCAGGGCCAAGAGGTTCGTTTGGGACGCAATATTATTAATAAGTCCAACAACCTCGCCAATCTGTGTAGAGGCATCTGCCAGATCTTTCAGTTTTTCCACCCCGTGGGATACCGATTCGGAAATCGCATTAATCGCGCCGATGGCCTCTTGGGATGCAGACATGCTCTGTTGCACGATTTCCTGCAAATGCTGCGCTTCAGAAGAACTGTGATGCGTTGTATTGGAAATCTCGTGAATGGACGATGCCATCTCTTCCATCGCAGAGGCCAAGGCTTGCGAAATCTCATTCAGCTCATTCAAGCTACGCGCAGATTTGGCAACAGAAATAACCGTGGAGTTGTTTGCGATAGACAATCCGACCGAACGCAGGAGTTGCGTTTCAGAGCGGGCACAACTGGTATCAGAGAGCTGCTTTAACTTGCGCGTCAGTTCGTCCCGGCCTTCCGGCACATTACTATAGTCACGGTTGATAAGCGCATCGACCTGTTGCAAGGCTAATGTCATCTCGCAATGTTCCTCGGCCGGTGCACCCGCACCTTGCGACACCATCACTTGATCTTGTTTTTTCTTGGATTTTCCAAAGAGTGACATATACCCCCCGCACTTTTCGAAAATTGAAGTTGAATGAAGATACATAAAATTTTATCTAAAACAACTTAAAACTTTTAGGTTGAATGGATTGGAAGTTACATACAAGACTCACGGATCGTTTTCTCATACTTTATATGTATAAAAACAAAAAAGGCCGGCACCGAAGCGCCGACCTTTTTTAAAACAAGACCTGTCTGATCTATTGGCGTTGCAGTTGCAGCTTCTTAATTTCTGCAATTGCTTTACCTGGGTTCAGACCTTTCGGGCATGTGTTTGTGCAGTTCATGATCGTGTGACAACGATAGACTTTGAACGGATCGTCCAGATAATCCAAACGTTTGCCAGTTGCTTCATCACGAGAGTCAGCAATCCAACGATAGGCCTGCAACAAAACAGCCGGGCCGAGGTATTTGTCAGAGTTCCACCAATAGCTTGGGCAGGATGTCTGGCAAGAGAAGCACAAGATACATTCCCACAGACCGTCAAGCTGCTCACGCTCTTCGATGGACTGCAGACGTTCCTGGTTTGCAGGCGCCGGTGTATCGGCTTGCATCCAAGGCTCAACAGAACGAAGCTGTGCGTAAGGCAGGTTCAGGTCAGGCACCAGATCCTTGATTACCGGCATGTGCGGCAGCGGATAGATGTGAACTTCACCCTTAACATCAGCGATCGGCTTCAAACACGCCAGTGTGTTTGTCCCGTCGATGTTCATCGCACAGGACCCGCAGATCCCTTCACGGCAAGAACGACGGAATGTCAGCGTCGCATCAATTTCGTTTTTGATCTTGATCAGCGCATCCAGAATCATCGGACCACACTCATCCAAATCAATCTCGAAGGTATCGATCTGCGGGTTGTTGCCGCTATCCGGATCGTAACGATAGATTTTGAAGACTTTTACATTCTTCGCACCGCTTGGCGCTTTGAATGTTTTGCCGACAACCGGATCGGAGCCGGCGGGAAGATTAAATTCAACCATGAGCTCTTCTCCTTAGTAAACACGTTCTTTAGGAACGATGTACTCAACTTCGTCAGTCAAGGTCCATGTGTGAACCGGACGATAATCCAACTCAACAGAACCATCGTCTTTAACGTAAGCCAATGAATGCTTCATCCAAACTTCGTCGTCACGGTTCGGGAAATCTTCGTGAGCGTGCGCGCCACGAGACTCTTTACGTGCTTCAGCAGAAACGATAGTGGCTTTCGCGCAGGCCATCAGGTTTTCCAGCTCAAGTGTTTCAACGAGGTCGGAGTTCCAGATCAGGGAACGGTCAGAAACGTTGAGGCTATCCAGCTTCTTCGCCGTTTCAAAGACCTTGTCCATACCTTCTTTCAGGCTGGCTGCTTCCCGGAAGACCGCCGCATGCGTTTGCATGGTTTTTTGCAGTTCCAGACGAACGTCAGCCGTCTTATGCTCGCCATTTGCATTACGCAGACGATCAAAGCGATCCAGAATTTTATCAGTGTAATCTTGTGACAACGCTTTGTGCGGCTCACCCGCTTTCATGGTTTCAGCACAACGCAGCGCCGCTGCACGACCGAAGACCACGATATCCAGCAGAGAGTTTGTGCCCAGACGGTTCGCACCGTGTACGGACGCAGACGCACATTCGCCAATCGCCATCAGACCTTCACAAACCGCATCCGGGTCGTCTTTGGTCGGTCGGATCACTTCGCCATGATAGTTGGTCGGAATACCGCCCATGTTATAGTGAACTGTCGGCAGAACCGGGATCGGCTCTTTAGACGCATCAACGCCAGCAAAGATTTTCGCTGTTTCAGTGATACCCGGCAGACGCTTGAGCAATTCTTCCTTCGGCAGGTGTTCCAGGTGCAGATAGATATGGTCTGCATCTTTACCCACACCGCGACCTTCACGAATTTCCATCGCCATGGACCGTGACACAACGTCACGTGAGGCAAGGTCTTTCGCAGTCGGTGCGTAGTTCGGCATGAAACGCTCGCCTTCGGAGTTGGTGAGATACCCACCTTCACCGCGCGCACCTTCCGTGATCAGACAGCCAGAGCCGTAGATGCCGGTCGGGTGGAACTGAACGAATTCGTGATCCTGCAACGGAATACCGGCACGTGCCGCCATACCGTTGCCATCGCCTGTACACGTATGTGCAGATGTACAAGAGAACCAAGCACGACCATAGCCACCAGACGCCAACACAACTCTGTGGGCGCGGAAACGGTGGATTTTACCTGTGTCCAGATCCCAAGCAACCAGACCACGACAAACGCCGTCGTCGTCCATCAACAGGTCGATACCGATATATTCTACAAAGAATGTGGCATCATGTTTCAGACACTGGGAATAAAGTGTGTGCAAGATCGCATGCCCCGTACGGTCAGCCGCCGCACACGCACGTTGTACCGGTGCTTCACCATAGTTGGACATGTGACCACCAAACGGACGCTGGTAGATTTTACCTTCTTCCGTACGGGAGAACGGCACACCGAAATGTTCCAGTTCCTGAACCGCAGGGATCGCGTTACGACACATATATTCGATCGCGTCTTGGTCACCCAGCCAGTCAGACCCTTTTACGGTGTCGTACATGTGCCATTGCCATTTGTCTTCCGCCATGTTGCCCAAGGCAGCGCCAACGCCACCTTGTGCCGCAACAGTATGCGAACGAGTCGGGAATACTTTGGTCACACAGGCTGTTTTCAGACCTGTTGCTGCCATGCCAAGCGTCGCACGCAAACCTGCGCCACCGGCACCCAGAACGACCACATCATATTCGTGTTCGATAATTTCGTAGGCTTGAGCCATAATTGATTAGCCTCCAAACGCGACTTTTAAGATGGAGATCAAACAAGCGATCGCCAAAACTGTTGCCAGAAATTTCACAAGGATCATGCTTGTATAAAGCGTCGTCTTGTTGTGAACGTAATCGTGAATCACTTCACAAACGCCTTGTTGAGCGTGATGGAAAGTGATGACGATAAACAGACTCATCAACGTGGCATTGACCACATTGCCAGCCCATGCCTGATAAGCCGCATAGTCTGCGCCCAAAAGACCGATCACACTAAAGATGAACCACAGTGACAGCGGAACCAGTGCAATAGAAGTGAGGCGTTGAATCCACCAAGGACCCACACCGCTGCGGGAAGCACCAAGATTACGTGCGCGTCCCAAATGACTTTGCATTTTCATAAGGTGTACTCCTATGGATTAAACAGAATAACCGATGATCCAGGTCGCGACAGTCAGAACAGCAGTCACTGCCATCCCGATGCGGCCGGTCTTGATCAGGTCTTCTTTCTCAAGGCATTTGCCCATATCCCAGATCAAGTGACGAATGCCATTGACCAGGTGGTAATACAGACAGAACGTCCAGCCGATCAACATCAGTTGACCCAACCAGGAGCCGAAAAAGGCCTGTGCGGTTTCATAGCTTTCCGCGCCATAAGCGGCAGCGATCAGCCAATAAGCGAATAACAGTGTACCGATAGACAGCAAAATGCCTGTCACACGGTGTGAGCCAGACATAAGACCGTTCAACGGAAACTTATAAATCTTCATATGAGGCGAAAGGGGTCGATTTCCCGTCGTCATGGACTGGTTCCTTTACCATGAAAAAAGAGGGATAAAAAATGTATCAAGGGTTTACTCTCCTGAAGAAGCGAAGTCAATTCATCAGACCCAAAATGGTCAAAAAAAGCCTGTTTTCCAAGGTTTTTGCCCTGAGTGGTATGACCGATTCAGGTATTTCCCCGTAGATTAATGATGGGTATTCCAACAAACCGGTAGCGCGATACTTTTTTATACATCCGATTCGCCGGAATGGATCACCATTTCATCCTAAAGCTGAAAACGACGATTATATCTGTCGCAAAAACCGCTTCTAGAGTTCAAAACTTTCTTCAATCTCTTGCAATGTATGCTTTTCTTGCAAGGTCGGTTGAAACACCGGACGCTGCACCTCATAGAGAACACCCGTACTAAATCCGTCATCGCGCGCCAAGAAAGCAGCGGCCTGAGAAAGATTGCCGGTTTCCTCAATCTCCCCTTTGCGAACAATCTTTTTCCATTCGGTCTGTTCCGGGCGGAATGTCACACACGGACTGAGGATTTGTACAAACGAGAACCCTTTATGCTGCATGGCTTGTGTAATCAGCTTGGCCGCGCCATTGGGATCCCCCGCAAATCCGCGGGCAACAAAACTTGCCCCCGCAGAGAGCGCCACCGACAACGGATTAAACGGCGACACCCCTGTGCCGTGCGGGGTCAGTTTCGACCCTTCCCAATCCGGCGGCGTGGTGGGGGAGGCCTGACCCTTGGTCATGCCGTACACTTCGTTATCCATCACCACATAAGTGATATCCACATTGCGACGGCACGCATGCAAAAAATGGTTGCCGCCAATGGAAAAGCCATCGCCATCCCCGCCCGTTGCCACGACCGTCAGATCCGGCCGCGCCACCTTCAGGCCGGTGGCACTGGCCAGCGCACGCCCATGAATACCGTGAAAGCCATACACACTCGTGTAAGCCGGTATGCGACTGGAACAGCCAATACCGGAAATCACCGCAGCCTGTTCCCGCGGCACCTGCAATTCAGCCAACGCCTTTGTGATCGCTGCCAAAACCGAAAAGTCACCACAGCCCGGACACCAGACAGGTTTATAGTCGGACTTATAATCTTTAAAGGTCAGTCGTTTTTCCTGCACAACGCTTTCCATCAGATCATCTCCTTCAGTTTTGCGACAATTTCAGCGGGGCGATAGGGCAGCGGCCCCGGCTTCGCCAGCACATCGGTCTGTTTCGGCAAATCATACTCGCTGCGTAGATAACGGTAGAACTGTTTGGAATGGGTCTGCTCCACCACCAGCACTTTCTCTACACCGGCAAGTGCCGCCTCAAACGCATCGGGTAAGGCGGGCGCCAGCAACCGCAAGGCAACCAGCTTGACCGACTGTCCGTCTGCCGCCAATCGTTGAATGGCCTCGCGCACAGGCGCTGTCACTGATCCGAAAGTCACAACCGCGATGTCGCCTTCACCTTCGATCAGTGCCCAATGCTGTCCGTACTCAAACTTCAACAGCTTACGCTGACGCTTGTCCAATTGCGCATAGTGATCTTCCGCCGCCGAGCTGGGTCGCGCGTTTTCCGCCGTTTCCAAACCATCCGCCACATATTCCCCCCCGTGTGTGCCGGGGATCGCCATCGGGGACACGCCGCTGTCGGTCAGGGCATAGCGCTTGTATTCAACGACCCCATCACCCACCACGTCGCGTTCTGCAATAAAAGCGAGGTCCGCTGGCTTATCAATAATATTGCGCGATTGCCCCAAAGACTGATCGGACAGAACAATCGCAGGCGTTTGCAGCTTTTCTGCCAGATGAACAGACCATTGTACGGTAAAGAGACAGTCAGCAATCGAGGTCGGGGCCGTGACAAGGTGCGGCGCATCCCCATGCAAACCATGAAGCGCAATATTCAGATCACTTTGTTCGGATTTCGTCGGGATGCCCGTACTCGGCCCCCCGCGCATCACATCAATCACCACCAACGGAATTTCGGCAGAAACCGCCAAGCCCAGCGCTTCCGTCATCAAAGCCAAACCGGGACCAGATGTGGCCGTTAGGGAGGGCACACCGCCGAAAGAACCGCCGATCACCATATTAATAGAGGCCAGCTCGTCTTCTGCCTGCACCAGAGTCCCGCCGACCTTTTCGATATTCGGGGCGAGCCACTCCAGAATTTCCGTCGCTGGTGTAATGGGATAGGCCGCACAAAACCGCACGCCTGCACGCAGCGCGCCCATACCGGCCGCTTCATTCCCCGTCAGGGACCAGCGCGTTTTGTCTTGGGCAAGGCGTTCAAGGTGGAGGTTCAGGCCGATCTCGGCTTCCAAATCATCGGCCAATTGCATGCCTTGGCGCAGACCTTCAAGACTGGCATTCAGCGCGACCTCCCCTTTGCGATGCAGGACTTTTTCAAGGATCGCTTGCAAGGCCTCAAGCGGGATGCCTGCCAACTCCCCCAATATCCCGAGCCCGATCATGTTAGGGCGCCCGCCTTCAATATTTTTTGCAGTTTCCCCCAACGGCACGAGCACCTGTCGGGCAACGGATCGGGTAATCATCTCTGGTGGGTTAAGCGCATCCTGATCGCCAATAATGACACTATCAGGGCGCAAGGGCAGCTCTGCAGCAAAGCGATCCACATTCATCCAGTCAAAGCAGAACAGCACATCAAAAGTGTCGTTGGGGCAATCAATCGGCTGGCTGGACAAACGGATATAAGCCGCCGCTTCCCCGCCGCGAATCTGCGGCCCGCTGGAGCGTGTCATCAACCCATACAAGCCCGCCTTGGCAGCCGCATCCAGCAACATCTGGCCTGCAGTCATTACACCTGCGCCACCGGCACCGGTGATCGCGATAGAAACTGTCTGTGAGGTCATCTGTCTTCTCGCTTTTTTACCCAATCAAAAACTCATCCAGCACTCTTTCAGAAACCGCGACACAGGCCCATGACATTTATCAATTCACCTGCTCGTTCTTGAAAAATGCTTTATTTAAAACGAGATATTTATATCAGATAGATAGGATATAGACCATAAAAGAAACCGGACAGCCTACACTGTCCGGTTTCTCGATCTTGTTCACAGCCCAACGCCTCACGGCGTGGCGTATGAGAAATTAATTTGCTTCGGCAGCCAAAGCGCGCGCCAGTTGGCTCAGAGCATCCTGATGGCGGTCGTTGTCGATATGCGAGAAGTTACGCGCCAATTCAAGGCACATGCGCTGACGTTCGGTCAGCTCAATCTCGGTATCATCATCTTCATCAAGCCCTTCATAAAAGTAACCAACGGCAACTTTCAGGACTTGTGCGATTTCATACAGACGACCTGCAGAAATGCGGTTGATGCCGCGCTCGTATTTATGTGCTTGCTGATAAGTAACACCGATCATATCAGCCATCTGCTGCTGGCTTAAACCCAGCATAATACGACGTTCACGAATACGGGCTCCCACATGGCGATCTGTATCCGTAGCTCGATTTGCAACTTTTGGTTCAGTTGACATTTTACTTACCTTCCCCCAGGTCCAACCTGAGCTTTTTCTACACTAAAAACCTATCTATCAATGATTACTAGCTCGGAAATATTTAAGCAAGCTTATATTTCAAAATATTTCAAATATTTCAAATATTTCACCCTTAAAAAGATAGAAACCGTAAGAAAACCCTGTATTTATACCTATACGTTCAGATAGTCCGAAAGTATTAGCGCTACAATATTTCAAAATATTTCAAGAGGTAGCCGGATTAGGCTACAAAATTGACACTTGTCTGAACGGGTGGGATCACAAACGTCCTATTGGCCTGCTCTTCACGCAGCAAAGCCGCCTTCAGCGCCTCTGAACGTCCACCTGGTTGTGCACCTGCAGACAAATAAGCTTTATGAGAGGCTTCGTATATCGCATTCGACGGGGCGGCCTGCGACTCCGCTTCGCTTTCTTGCTGCAACAACTGTGCCTGCACCAGATTCGCAACTGGCGTAAAGCGCGCGAACCCCGTGCTGGAAGAAAACGCATTTTCCTGAGCTTCTGATGCAGAGGCGGGCCGGAACCCATCGCCCTCAACCGCCGCTGAGGAGGTGCGTTCTTCTTCTGTGCGCTGTGCATCGGTAAAACCGTTTTTCTTCGGCGCATCACGATTGATCTGTGCCTGACGCTCGCGCACATCGCCCGGCAACGTCTGCACAAAAGCCTGCGCTGCACGTTGCACCGCTTCCCCGTCCCCTTCCGGCAGAGGACGCGTCTGCGCGCGAACGGGAGGAGACTTTGGAACTACTAACGGTCCATAAGCTCTGGTTTCAATGGGAAGGGCCACGAGAATCACTCAATCACGACTAAAACGCGATGAGTATAAATCAAACCGTGTAGCCTGTCAGCTTATTAAAAAAACAGGGGCCGCCCCAAAAGGACCGCCCCTGCGTAAATTCTTTAAAAGTTCAGACTGTCTTTATTTGTCAGACATCTTGGAAAGCTGCTTTTGCATCGCTTCCAGTTGTGCTTTCATCGCTTCAAGGTCATCAACAGCCTTGGTCTGTTCTTTCACCGTCGCTTCTTTTTTAGCTTCTTGGGCGCTTTGGTCGTCACCATCACGATAAAAGGTTGGCGCAAACATACGCATGGCATTTTCAAACATCGCCATGTTCTGCTTGTTCATTTCTTCAAAGCTGCCAAACGGGTTTAAGCCGCCCATGGTTTCCTGCATGTAATCGCGCATCTTTTCCTGATTGGTCGCAAAAGACTGCATGGATTGTTCCAGATAGCTCGGCACCAGACCTTGCAGGCTGTCCCCGTAAAAGCTGATCAGGTGACGCAGGAAACTGACCGGTAAGAGATTTTGCCCCTTAGCTTCTTCTTCCACAATGATTTGCGTCAGGACAGAACGTGTAATCTCGTCACCGCTTTTTGCGTCAAACACGGCAAACTGCGTGCCCTCTTTCACCATCTGCGCCAAATGATCCAGCGTCACATAGCTACTGGTCGCCGTATTATACAGACGACGGTTCGCATATTTTTTGATCGTGATCGGAGCGTCTTTATCTTCATTTTGTGCAGCCATAGTAACTCTACTTTATCCTTGATTCAGTCTAAAGCCCTCTCCCTAAGGGCCTCCCCAACACCTACAATAACGCGAATTTGCTGCGCACAAAAGTGTTGCATTGCATCAAGTGTAAAATAATTTTCAAACGCTTGCTATTGTTTACCTGAAGAGATCGCGTATGGTATTCTTTTTATGACGAAATGCTGCATGACGGAAAACACGACCATGTCCAAAGACAAAACCGACCTGCATGATTTGGCGGCGCAATATATGCAATTATGGCAAAAGCAAATCATGTCTCAATCCAATGAACGCATGATGCAGGACGCGCTCAAAACCTCCCAGACCTTAAACGAACAGATGGGCGAAGCGCTGAAGGGCTTCGACAGTCCCGAAAAAATTCAAAACTGGATGACCACATGGGCAGACACTTGGAAAGCACAAATTGAAGATGCGCAAGGAAAGCAAAACGCCAACCCGTTTTGGCCCCCGTCCCCTGCCGATGCATCTGGCCACCATAACAAACACGTGGCTGAGCTTGAAAAGCGCATTGCCGCACTTGAAGAACGGGTCCTTTCCCTGGAATCCGAACTTAAAGCCAAAAGCTGACGCCCTTCAAGACGCTTTGGCTGCCTATTCCGACAGCCAAATCAACGCGGCCCTTGATGCGGAGGCCTATGTCCGTGGCCTCGACTTTATTAGAGGGGTGCAAGCCTATCATCAGCACCCCTACCAGCGCGCCCTCCCCCCTGCCCCGACTGTTTGGCAGGAAGGCGGAAGTCGCTTGCTTGACTATGGCGGCCCCAAAGATGGCCCTGTCGTCCTGGCTATCCCTTCCCTTGTAAATAAGTCCTATATTCTCGACTTAACCGAAAAACGCAGCTTGATGCGCACCCTGTCCCAAAAGGGTGTGCGCAGCTATTTGATGGATTGGGGCGATGTCGGCCCCTCTGAGCGCACCATGGGACTGGAAGACTATATTCATGGTCGCCTCAACCGATGTGTTGATCATCTCATAAAAGAGACAAGCCGACCCGTTTGCCTCATCGGGTATTGCATGGGCGGGGTCTTGGCAACCGGGCTTGCTGCGCTGGAACCAGACAAGATCAACGGCCTTGCCTTACTCGCAACCCCCTGGGACTTTCATGCAGGCGAAGCTGGCTATCATCGTTTCATTCAAGCCAGCCAAGCCCCGCTCCAACAAACCATCGATAGCTTTAATGAATTGCCCGTCGATGTCTTGCAAAGCCTGTTTGCCGCCATTGATCCGTACAGCATCCTGTCAAAATTCGAAGATTTTTCCCGCCTTGATCCGGCAAGTGCCGAGGCACAACAGTTCGTCGCCATGGAAGATTGGCTCAACGATGGCGTCCCCTTAAGCGCCCCTGTCGCCAAAGAATGTCTGTTTGATTGGTATATCCACAACAAGCCGCATCACTTAGGCTGGGACATGGACGGCCACGTGATTGATCCGCGTGACATCACCTGCCCCACTGTCCTTTTCATCCCGGAAAAGGATCGAATCGTCCCCCGTGACTCCGCCCGCGCCCTCGGTTGTGCGCTTGCGAATGCCGAGATAAAACACGTCAAGGCCGGACATATCGGGATGGTCACGGGCAAGAGTGCTAAAAAATGTTTATACGACCCGCTTTCCAAGTGGCTGATCTCTCAAAATTTTTAGATTATTTTAAAATCCTATTACGCACGCGCACAATCATTGCTTGACCACGGGGCGGTGTCCTATACCTTATTAGCCTATGAGCGAGGGCATCAACGCCCATCCCTCATGGGGAAACATTTATTTCTAGGAGACAATAATTATGACTGAAGTCGTCATCGTCGGTGCTGCCCGTACAGCTGTCGGTAACTTTAGCGGAAGCCTTGCTTCTGTCCCTGCACACGAACTGGGTGCCACTGTGATTAAAGCTGCATTGGAGCGCGCGGGTGTTGATGCTGCAGACGTACAGGAAGTTTTCATGGGCCAAGTTCTGACAGGTGGATCTGGTCAAAACCCGGCACGCCAAGCGGCCATCGCTGCGGGCTGCCCAGAAGACTCTACTGCAATGACCATCAACCAGGTTTGTGGTTCCGGCCTGCGCGCTGTTGCCATGGGCATGCAATCCATCCTGTTGGGTGATGCAGATGTTGTCGTTGCCGGTGGTCAAGAAAACATGTCCTTGTCTCCGCACGTCATGCACCTGCGCAACGGTACAAAAATGGGCCCGTCCACAATGGAAGATACCATGATTAAAGACGGCCTGTGGTGTGCATTCAACGATTACCACATGGGCACTACAGCCCAAAACATCGCGGACAAATACAACATCAGCCGCGAAGAACAAGACGCCTTTGCAGCCGCTTCTCAAAACAAAGCCGAAGCTGCACGCAACGACGGTAAGTTTAAAGAAGAGATCGCACCGGTCACCATTAAACACCGCAAAGGTGAAGTTGTTTTTGATACGGACGAATTCATCAAAGACGGCGTGACACCGGAAGTACTTGGCAAGCTGCGCCCAGCCTTTTCAAAAGATGGCAGCGTGACAGCAGGCAACGCGTCCGGCATTAACGACGGTGCGTCTGTTGTGGTTCTGATGTCTAAGGAAGAAGCGGACAAACGCGGCCTGACGCCGCTGGCAACCATCCGTGCCTGGGCAACACATGGTGTTGATCCGAAAATCATGGGGACAGGTCCGGTTCCGGCTGTGAAAAAGGCTTTGGACAAAGCCGGTTGGTCCATCGATGACATCGATCTGGTTGAAGCCAACGAAGCCTTTGCTGCACAAGCCATTTCCGTCAACAAGGAACTGGGCTGGGATACAGACAAAGTCAACGTGAACGGCGGCGCGATTGCCATCGGTCACCCGATCGGGGCCTCCGGCAACCGTGTTCTAGTCACGTTGCTGCACGAAATGAAACGACGCGATTCTAAAAAAGGCGTTGCGACATTATGTATCGGCGGCGGTCAGGGCGTTGCCCTGTGCGTAGAACGCGCCTAATTTTTTGACGGGGCCTTTTACACTTTCAAGATGTAAAAGGCCCTAAGTCTTTGAAAACCGGATTGTTTACGGTTTTCGCCAAAGATGCTGATTTCTAGGGGAAATCTAGTTCTTTTATTTCAAAATTAAAGGTAGATTCTTTACAAAGCTTTCGCCACAATACGGCATCTTACATCTGAAGAAAAACACAGCAAAAATTGCAAACACAAAAAAGGGAAGATTAAAATGGGTCGTGTAGCATTAGTGACTGGGGGAACGCGCGGCATTGGACGTGCAATTTCGGAACGTCTGAAAGAAGCGGGTTACACCGTTGCAGCCAACTATGGCGGCAATGACGAAGCTGCAAAAAAATTCACGGAAGAAACAGGTATTGCCGCATATAAATGTGACGTCAGTGACTATGATGCCTGTCAAGCCATGCTGGCAAAAATCAAAGAAGATCTGGGCGCAGTCGAAGTGCTGGTCAACAACGCCGGGATCACCCGCGATGGCACCTTGCACCGCATGAGCGCGGAAAACTGGGAAGCGGTTATCGCAACCAACCTCAGCTCCTGCTTCAATCTGTGCCGTGGTGTGATTGACGACATGCGCGCCAACAGCTTTGGCCGGATAGTCAACATCGGGTCCATCAACGGTCAGGCCGGCCAGTATGGTCAAGTCAACTATGCCGCCGCAAAATCCGGTATCCACGGCTTTACAAAAGCCTTGGCACAGGAAGGCGCGGGCAAAGGTATCACGGTCAACGCCATTGCACCGGGCTATGTGGACACGGACATGGTCCGCGCTGTCCCGCCAGCCGTTCTGGAAAAAATCATTGCCAAAATCCCGATGGGTCGACTGGGTCGCGCGGACGATATCGCCCGTGGTGTTCTGTTCCTTGTGGCAGACGATGGCGACTTCATCACAGGTGCAACCCTGTCCATCAACGGTGGTCAGCACATGTACTAAGTTTTGTGCCCAGCGCAAAACTGGCAAAAGCCCTCGCCAATTTCGGCGGGGGCTTTTTCGTTCTGAGAGTCCGATCTTTTGCGGGGAGTAAGCCTCAATTGTGACGACAATCTAACCAACTTTGCCTTAATGGTGCCTAACTTAGATCGCATAAAGCGTTCAATGCGAATTATGTGGGTATGGGGCTCAAGGAACTATGGCTTTTAACATCAATGCATTTGCAAACCCCAAACGGTTTATGTGGCTGAGTGCGCTGCTTCTGCCGTGGGTTGCGGTGATCACTGTCCTTGCCACAGCGGCAGGTCTTTATTTCGCGCTGTTTGACTCACCGGTTGACTATCAACAAGGTGAAACCGTGCGCATTATGTATATTCATGTCCCCGCCGCGACCATGTCGATTGCGATTTATGTCTCCATGGCGATTGCCTCGGCCATGGGACTGATCTGGAAACATCCGCTGTCCGACTTGGCCGCAAAATGCATGTCCCCCATCGGCGCGGCCTTTACGTTCCTTGCGCTTATCACAGGCTCCCTATGGGGCAAGCCCATGTGGGGTACATGGTGGGTCTGGGATGCGCGCCTGACCTCCGAGCTTTTGCTGCTGTTTTTATATATGGGGCATATGGCGCTGCTCAACGCCTTTGACGACCCCAGCCGCGGCACAAAATCTGCGGGCATTTTATGTATTGTCGGTGTTATCAACGTACCGATTATCAAGTTTTCCGTAGACTGGTGGAACACCCTGCACCAGCCCGCCAGCCTGATGAAATCGGGCGGTCCAGCCATTCACCCGGATATGCTCTTGCCGCTGGGGCTGATGTGGTTGTGTTTTATGGGCTACTTTGTACTGGTGCTGTTTATCCGCATGCGCAGCGAAATTATTGCCTCCAAAGTGCGCGCGTTGCGTCTGCGTCAGGTTCATGGGTAAGGGAGATTGATTGATGGCTGAATTTTTCGAAATGGGTGGGCATGGCGCCTACATCTGGCCCTGCTACGGCATTACCGCTCTGCTGCTGATTACACTGCTGGCAACCAGCGTGAAATCCCTATCCAAAAGCAAGAAAGACCTGTTGGTGATGGAACAGCTTTCCCAAAAAGAGAGTAAAATCTGATGAAAAGAAAAACACGTCGTCTCTATATGGTTCTGGTCGGTCTCTGCGCGCTAGGTGCAGTGGCGGCTATCGTCCTCGCGGCTTTGGAAGATGATATTGTCTTTTTCTTCAGCCCCACCGAGATTATGGAAAAAGATGTCATCCCCGCCGATCAACGCATCCGCATTGGCGGGCTGGTCGAATCAGGGTCCGTGACCAAAGCCGCAGATGGCGTCACCAACCTGTTTTCCGTAACCGACATGGCAAATACCATTGAGGTCCAATACAAAGGCATTCTGCCTGACCTGTTTCGTGAAGGTCAGGGCGTGGTGACTGAAGGCTATTTTCAGGGCAAGACCCTGCTCGCCGATGAAGTGCTGGCAAAACACGACGAAAACTACATGCCGCCGGAAGTTGCCGAAGCCCTGAAAAAATCCGGCAAATGGAAAGAAGGCGAACCGATCAGCGAAGCGTTGAAAAACGGTCACGTCCCCGACGACGCCAAACCAGCGAAAGAGTATTGATATGATTGTAGAAATAGGCCATTTCGCGCTTATTCTGTCCCTATTTGTGGCGATTGTACAAGGGGTCGTTCCACTCGGAGCCTCCGCCGTCAACAATCGCCGCTGGATGGGGATTGCCGGCCCTGCCTCCATCGCGCAATTCCTGTTATTATGTGTCGCGTTTGCCGCCCTGACCCACGCGTTTGTGACGTCTGACTTCTCCGTACTCAACGTGGCGAACAACTCCCACACAGACAAGCCGATGCTGTATAAAGTCTCCGGCGTTTGGGGCAACCATGAAGGCTCCATGCTGCTGTGGGCCTTGATTTTGGCGACCTTTGGCTGCGCTGTCGAAGTTTTTGGCAAAAACCTGCCGGATGGGTTGAAAAACCGCACATTGGCGGTGCAGGCCCTGATCTCTGTCGGCTTTTTGCTGTTTATCCTTTTGACCTCCAACCCGTTTGAGCGTCTGATTAACGTGCCGATGAACGGTCAAAGCCTGAACCCGCTGTTGCAGGATCCGGGCCTTGCCTTCCATCCACCGTTTTTGTACCTCGGCTATGTGGGTTTCTCCATTGCCTATAGTTTCGCCATCGCCGCCCTGATCGAAGGCCGTGTGGATGAAAGCTGGGCCCGTTGGGTGCGCCCATGGACATTGGCGGCTTGGGTCTTCCTGACCATCGGGATCGCGCTTGGGTCATGGTGGGCCTACTATGAGCTCGGCTGGGGCGGCTGGTGGTTCTGGGATCCGGTTGAAAACGCGTCCTTCATGCCATGGCTTGCCGGTACAGCTCTCCTGCACTCCGCCATTGTTGTGGAAAAACGCGGGGCTTTGAAAAACTGGACCATCTTCCTCGCCATCATCACCTTTGGTTTGTCCTTGATGGGGACTTTCTTGGTGCGCTCCGGTGTGCTGACCTCCGTGCACGCCTTTGCAACCGACCCGGAACGCGGGATTTTCATTCTGATCCTGCTCTGTATCGCGATCGGTGGTTCCTTCGCCCTCTATGCGGTGCGCGGGCCAAGCCTGTCTGGTGGCGGGTTGTTTAAGCCGATTTCACGGGAAGGCTCCCTGCTGTTCAACAACTGGATTCTAACGACTGCAACCGGTGTTGTTCTCCTCGGGACGCTCTATCCCTTATTCATCGATGCGATTGATGCGGGCAAAGTCTCTGTGGGGGCGCCGTTCTATAACCGTGTGTTCATTCCCATCATGACGCCGTTGGTCATTTTAATGGCCTTGGGTCCGTTAATGTCGTGGAAGCGCACCGACGCAAAAGCAGTCCTATCACGCCTGTATCTGGTTTACGGCGCGACCCTGGCGGCGGTTGTTCTAACCTACATCCTCAAAGGTGAGGACGGTTGGGGCGGCTACCTTGGCATGGGGCTTGCGACGTGGCTTGCAACCGGTGTGCTGTGGGATATCGCTGAACGCGTCAAGCTGGGCCGTACCTCCTTTGGGGAAAGCCTCAAGCGTCTAAAACGTCAACCGCGCGCCACATGGGGCATGACCATTGCCCATTTGGGGCTGGCGGTGACCATTGCGGGCATGACCGGTGCGGGCAACTGGAAGGTTGAACAAATTCAGGTCATGAATTTTGGCGACCAACTGGAAGTCGCGGGCTTTACCTACACCTTTGACCATGTACGTGATGTGCGCGGGCCAAACTATAACGCCCTTGAAGGCACCTTCACGGTCGAAAAGGACGGTAAGTTCATCACCACCCTTCATTCTGAAAACCGCACCTATGACACGGGCGGCATGCCGACAACCGAAGCCGGGATTTACACCATGTTCTTGGGCGATCTTTATGCGGTGATCGGGGATAAATCCGGCGATGGCTATGTCACCCGTCTGTATTGGAACCCGCTTGTCGCGTGGCTCTGGGGCGGTAGCCTGATGCTCGCCTTTGGGGGATTGGTCAGCCTGACCGACCGCCGTCACCGCGTGGGTGCCCCGAAACGGGCCAAGACCAATCGCGCTGCAAATAACACCGCTGCAGAAGGAGCAAAAGCATGAGTTCGCGTCTTTTCTTTTTCATCCCTCTGGTGTTATTCGGCGTGCTGGTCATTTACTTTGCCGTCGGCCTGACCAAAGACCCCTCAAAACTTGATACCAAGGTGTTGCTCAACCAGCCGATGGGGGAATTCAAACTCATCCCCGTTAAAGGCCGCACAGAGGGTTTAACGTCTGAAGATGTGAAGGGCGAAGTCTCGCTGGTCAACTTCTTCGGGTCATGGTGTGTCGCCTGTTTGCAGGAACACCCCTTCTTCATGAAGCTGGCGGAAAAAAATGTGATCCCGCTGTATGGCGTTGATTGGGACGAGAAAAACCCCAATGACGTTGTGCGTTGGCTCGCCCGTCATGGCGACCCTTACACCAAAATCGGGGTGGATGTGACCGGCGAAACCATTATCGACTGGGGCATCACCGGCGCACCGGAAACCTTTGTGGTCGATAAAGAAGGCCTCATTCGCTACAAGCATTTGGGCCCTATTACCCAACGCTCTTGGAACGAAACGCTCTGGCCGCTGATTCAGGAGCTGCGCAAACAATGAAAAAGTTCATGATTGTTTTAGCGGCTCTGGTCGCCCTAAGCGCCCCTGCCCTTGCGGTAGAACCTGATGAAGTGCTGGATGATCCCATCCTTGAACAACGCGCGCGGGAAGTCTCCAAAGATTTGCGCTGTGTCGTCTGTCAAAACCAGTCCATCGACGATTCGGACTCCGGCATTGCCAAAAAAATGCGCGTCCTTGTACGTGATCGCATCAGTCAGGGCGACAGTAATCAGGAAGTTAAAGACTATCTGGTGTCGCGTTACGGTGATTTTGTCCTCTTAAAACCGCCGGTCAAAGCCAAGACCCTGATCCTGTGGTTCGGGCCAGCGGTTATGGTGGTCATCGGCCTGATCGGGATCATTTTTTACTACCGCCGCCGTGCGAAAGAAAAACCGGAGAATGCCGGGGCGAAACCCTTAAGCCCACAAGAAAAAGCCCGCCTTGAAGCCTTGTTGAAAGAAGAAGGAAATCAATCATGACGTTTTGGATTGCCGCCGCCCTACTGAGCGCGCTGACCCTTTTTCTTTTAGCCGCCCCCTTATGGCGCAAAAGCCGGGAAGAAACGGATCGTGCGGATTATGACCTCAGCGTCTTTAAAGATCAGTTGAAAGAACTCGATCGCGATCTGGAACGCAACCTGATCAGCAAAGAAGAAGCAGAGACAGCCCGTCTGGAAATCCAGCGACGCTTGCTCGCTGCTGATGACAACCGCAAAAAGAAACAGTCTTTCACCGGCAAAATCGGGACGAAATCACTGATCTTTAGCTTTGTACTGGGGATCACGGTTATTGTCGGCAGTGTCTTGATATATGGCAAACTGGGGATGCCGGGCTACGGCGATGTGCCTTATGCCTCGCGTGACATTGAACGCGAACACCGCGAAGCCAGCGGCGCAACAGACGGCATGCAAAAAGAGATTGCCGCCCTTAAAAAACGTCTGGAACAAGACGAAAAAGACGTGGATGCGTGGCTCCTGCTGGGTCGCACACTGCGCGCGGTTGGTCGCAATACCGAAGCCGTGGACGCGTTTGCCGGTGCTGTTAAACATTCTGATCGTCATCCGGCTGTTCTGGCTGACTTTGCCGAAGCCAAAATCTACGCGGATGAAGGTAACGTTAAACAAGTGACGTTCGATGCCTTGGTCGAAGCCCTGAAAAGCGACCCCATGCAGATGAAAGCGCGTTTCTATCTGGGCTACGCCAAAGCCCGCGTCGAAGATTATGAAGGCGCAATGCAGGACTGGACAGATCTGATCGCCATGGCGCCACCGCGCGCACCTTGGCTCGCACAGGTCAAAGAACAGTTGGTCGCCGCCGGTAAGGCCAGTGGCATCGACCCGCAAACCATAGAACCAAGCCCGCTTGCTAAAAACATTCGCAAACAACTGGCATTGGAATGGGAAGGCGAAGAAGAACAGCAGGCCCAACCGGGCCCAACCCGCGAACAGATGCAACAAGCCCAGCAAATGACGAATGAAGAACGCACAGAAATGATCCGTGGCATGGTGCAGCGTCTGGCAGACCGCCTTGAGGAAGAACCCGATGACATTGAAGGCTGGAAACGCCTTGCCAATGCCTATCAGGTCCTTGGGGAAAAGGACAAGGCCATCGAGGCCCGAAACAAGGTCCAGGAACTGCAAAGCAAAAACTAAAAGAAAACCCTTTCATACCAACCGTATGAAAGGGTTTTTTCTTTCAGGGTGAGGGGCGATACTTACGCCGCAAGCGCCTTTTCAATGGCGGCACGATCAAGGCCGTGTTTACCAATGATGACCAGCTGGGAGTTGCGGGTTTCATCCGCCGTCCACGGGCGATCAAAATAACGTTGGAAACGCGGGCCAACCCCTTGCACCACATGACGCATCGGCTTGCCCGGAATATCCAAAAACCCTTTAACGCGCAGAATGTCATGGGCATTCACCACGTCCAGCAAGCGCGCTTCCAACCCATCCGGGTCAGCGATAGGGCCGAGGGTGACGCAGAAGCTCTCAAATTCATCGTGGCTGTGATCATGATGATGATCGTGGTCATCGTCGTGATCATGATCGTCATCGTGATGATGTTCATGATGGGAATGACGTGCGTCCAGATCATCTTCAGCCGCCGCGTCCAGCCCCAACAGAATCGCCGGATCAACACGCCCGAAGTCAGTTTTGATAAACTTCACATGGTCGCGTACCTTGGCGGCCAATTCAGCATTGATCTCTTCCAGACGTTCCGGGCTCACCAGATCGGATTTGTTCAGCAACACCATATCCGCGCACAGAAGCTGGTCTTCAAACACATCTTCCAGCGGGTTATCATGATCCAGGTTTTCATCCGATTCGCGCATTTTTTGCACCATGGCTTCGTCATCGGCAAAACGGCCCATATCGACCGCGTGGGTGTCAATAACAGCGACCACACCATCAACGGTAACGCGGGTTTTGATCTCCGGCCAATTAAAGGCTTTGACCAACGGTTTGGGCAAGGCCAGACCGGAGGTTTCAATCACGATATGGTCCGGCGGGGTTTCACGTTCCAGCAATGCTTCCATCGTTGGCAAAAATTCATCCGCCACAGTGCAGCAGATGCAGCCGTTTGCCAGTTCAATAACGTTATCATCGCCGTTTTCGTCTTCGCAGCCTTCAATGCCGCACCCTTTGACCATTTCGCGGTCAACACCAAGATCACCAAATTCGTTGATGATGAGAGCAATGCGTTTGCCACCTGCATTTTCAAGCATATGACGCACGAGGGTCGTTTTACCGGCACCAAGGAAACCGGTGATCACTGTCGCTGGAATTTTCATGTTATCTCTTACTCTTTAAGGGTGAGGGGAAGTCCTGCCGCTATAAATAGCACACGATCGGCGGCTTGCGCCACTGCCTGATTAAGCCGGCCGGCCTGATCGCGAAACTTTCGGGCCAAGGCATTTTCAGGCACGATCCCTAAGCCGACTTCGTTGGATACAAGCACGATATCCTGCTTTGCTGCAACCAATGCTGCGCACAATTTGTTTGTTTCCAAAGAGATATCACACTCTTCTTCCATCAGGTTAAACAGCCAGAGCGTCAAACAATCCACCAACATCGGCCCTTGGCTGGATTGAATGAGATCGCTGATGTGAACCGGTTCTTCTATCGTCGTCCAAAGATGATTGCGCCTGTCTTTGTGAATTTGGACACGTTCCGCCATTTCCGCATCCCACACCCGTGAAGTGGCAAGGTAGGTGCCACCCCCCAACCCCTCGATTATTTTTTCCGCATGGGCCGATTTCCCCGATCGCGCACCGCCAAGGACAAGTGTAATCATCTAGCCGATCCTTACCGCATCAAAATAATAACTCGGGCTGAGATACTCAGCTTGCGCATCGATCAAGCGCAACTCGTCACTGTCATGGCGCGCAGTATCATCAATGATACTGTAGAGGGTCGAGGTCGCCAGCATCAGCGCTTCTTCCGGCTTTTCCCCCCGCAATGTATGGGCCAAAAACAAGGCCGCCAAGGTATCGCCGGTCCCTTTGGCGCGAATCGGGATTTGCGGGACCGTGACACGCCACGCCCCCTCATCAGACACAACCACGTTAGACAAAGTCATACGGTTGCCTTTTCGCCCCTTCAGAGCCGTAATCAAAATCGTCTTTGGCCCACGCGACCGGAGCTGATCAGCCGCAAAAAGGGTATCTGTCAGCGACTCTTGCGCACGACCCGTCAGATATTCCAGTTCAAACATATTGGGGGCCAAAATATCGGCATGGGAAATCAACTTATCGCGCACGAATTCCGCAATTTTGCTCTTCACGTAAATTTGGCGCGTAATATCACCGAATACGGGCGTACACATATACAGTGTATCAGGATTGATCCCCTTGATCCGTTCCACCGATTCGATGACGAATTCGCCAGTCTCAACGGAGCCGAGATAGCCAGACAGAACCGCATCGCAATGGGCGAAATGATCCAGTTGGTCAATCCCATCGACCATGCCGCGCATCGTCTTGACAGGCACGGTCGCGCCATCGTGGGACGCGTAGCCCGGATGGTTGGAAAAAAGCACAGTAGGCACCGCCCAGACTTCGAATCCAAGGCGTTGCATCGGAAAAACAGCAGCTGAATTACCCACATGGCCAACAGCTACAGTAGATTGAATCGATAGAATACTCATAGGTTTTGTT
Organism: Terasakiella pusilla DSM 6293; assembly: GCF_000688235.1. Lineage (GTDB taxonomy): Bacteria > Pseudomonadota > Alphaproteobacteria > Rhodospirillales > Terasakiellaceae > Terasakiella > Terasakiella pusilla. The sequence goes on from NZ_JHYO01000001.1 coordinate 106,460, forward strand.
ATACCCCATGATCTGCCCTTGCCAATGAGAAACTTTTGTTTATATTTTTCCGCAATTGCGAAATAAATAGTAACGTAAAATATCAAAAGGAAATGTCCAATGGCTGCAACAGCTCGTCCACGTCGTAGTGTCCTTTACATGCCCGGTTCCAACGCCCGTGCGCTTGAGAAGGGCCGTACCCTTCCGGCAGACGGTTTGATCCTTGATCTTGAAGATGCGGTCGCGCCAGATGCCAAAGAAATCGCCCGCCAGCAGATCGTTGATGCGGTCAAAGAAGGCGGCTACGGCATGCGCGAAATCCTGATCCGCACCAACGGCCTGAACACGCCTTGGGGCTATGACGATATCGTTGCCGCAAGCACATCTGGTGCCGATGGTATCTTATTGCCCAAAGTGGAAAGCGCGGACACCGTGCGTCAGGTCGAAGGGATCATGGACGCTGCCGGCGCCCCTGCCGATATGAAAATCTGGTGTATGATGGAAACCCCGCGCGGCATGCTGCACGCCGAAGAAATCGCCGATAGCACAGATCGTATGGGTGGCTTCGTGATGGGAACGTCCGACCTCGCCAAAGAACTGCGCTGCGCCCACACTATGATGCGCTTGCCTTTCATGATGTCCCTAAACGTCTGTATCCTTGCTGCGCGTGCGGCTGGCATTGCGATTCTGGATGGGGTGTATCTGGACCTGTCCGATGACGAAGGCTTTGCCGAACATTGCCAACAAGGCTTTGAGCTGGGCTTTGACGGCAAGACCCTGATCCACCCGAAAACGGTTGCCAAAGCCAATGAAGTCTTCGGTCCTTCTGAAAAAGAAGTCGCCTGGTCCCAAAAGATCATTGAAGCCCACGCCGAAGCTGAAAAAGCAGGCAAAGGCGTTGTTCTCGTGGACGGGAAACTGATCGAGAACCTGCACGTCGTGACCGCCAAACAAATTGTCGCCCAAGCCGAGGCCATCGCCAAGATGGAAGCTGAAGGCTAAGCCCAAGCCGCGACTTTTTAAAAGGCCCCTTGCGACAGCGGGGGCCTTTTTTCATGGCCCACGTCCCTCCACACAAAAGCCAAAAAAAGACCCCCGCACAGGCAGGGGTCAAGTTGGTTTACAATTGAAGCAGAAGGAGAGAGACGAAAAATCTACTTATTCGTAAGTTCGAATGTCATCAATGACTTTGCCGTCATTGGCAAGACTACCCGGTGCGACAAATTCCACCGCACCGCGCAGCTTACAAATATTCTGCACTTCGGCAGAAATTGCTTGGGCCAGCGTATCGGTACCATGTTCCACTTCGACCTGAAGGGTCATGGCATCGCGGTTATCGTCACTGCTGACAACCAGACGCCCGCGTTTAATCTCGTCAAAGCTTTTTACGACCGCATCGACCTGTTTCGGGTCCACAAACATGCCTTTCACTTTGGTGCGTTGATCTGCACGGCCCATCCAGCCTTTGATGCGCATGTTGGTGCGCCCACAGGGGCTTTCGCCTTCCAAGACAGCCGACAGATCGCCTGTCCCGAAACGGATCAACGGATACGTGCGGGAACTCAGGTTTGTGACAACGACTTCCCCGACCTCACCCGGTGCAACCGGATCATTGGTACCGGGGCGTACGATCTCGACAATCGCTTTTTCATCCACAATCAGACCTTCACGCGCTGATGTTTCATAAGCGATCGCGCCCACATCTGCTGTCGCATAGACCTGCACAATTTCAATACCGCGTGCGATAAACCAATCGCGCAAAGACGGTGGCAAGGCCTCACCGGTAACCAAGGCCTTTTTGAAACAAGTTGTTTCAATCCCCTTGGCATCGGCCTTTTCCAGTAGAATGCGGAAGAAAGAAGGAGTTCCGCAATAGCCGTTCGGCTGAATATCGCGGATCACTTCCAACTGTTGTTCCGTATTGCCTGGGCCTGCGGGAATAACACCACAGCCCAACGCACGTGCCCCACTATCCAGAATGAAGCCCCCCGGCGTCAAATGATAGGACAGCGTGTTCAAAACAACGTCACCAGCACGGAACCCCGCAGCAAAGAACGCCCGCGCCGTTGACCAGTAATCTTCCTCGCGGCCTTCCGGATCATAGATCGGACCCGGCGACTGGAACAAACGGCCCATCGGTGCGGCACTCAGCCCCCCAAAAGGCGGGTTTTGGCGTTGCAAATCAATAAGGTCGGATTTGCGCGTAACAGGGATTTGTGCCAATGCTGCCCGATCTGTCACGCTGGACGGATCGATATTTTTCAACAAATCACCGAAATAAGGCGCGTTGGCTTTTGCATGAACGAGTTGCTCTGACAGTTTTTTAAACTGATCTTCTTCACGCGTAGATTGATCGCGTGTTTCCAAAGCATCGAAAAAGGTTTGGTTGCCCATGGCTAATACCTGTTTTTATTTTTTTGAGAAAGTAAGTCAGAAAAGGGTGCGTTCGCCTTTACAACCAACGCTTACGACGTTTGTAGGATTTCAGGTTCTTGAACGACTTGCGCTCTTCCCCACCGCCGCCGAGGTAGAATTCTTTTACGTCTTCGTTGTTCAGCAACTCTTCACGTGTGCCGTCCAATACGATTTTGCCGGATTCCATGATATACCCGTAGTCACAGTGTTTCAGGGCCATATTGGCATTCTGTTCAACCAGCAACATGGTAATGCCCAGCTCTTTGTTCAGGGTGCGGATGATCTCGAACACCTCTTTCACCAACAGCGGGGACAGACCCATGCTTGGCTCGTCCAGCAGGATCATATCCGGCTTGGACATAATCGCACGACCAATCGCCAACATCTGTTGCTCCCCACCGGAAAGATAACCGGCAAGGCCTGTCCGTTCTTTCAAACGCGGGAAGTAGTGGAACACTTTTTCAATGTCAGCCTTGATCTCGGAAGCGCTGTCTTTACGGGTATAGGCCCCAAGGCGCAGGTTTTCGATGACCGTCATATCTTCAATGATACGGCGGCCTTCCATCACCTGAAAGATACCATCACGCACGATCTTGTCCGGGCTGCCGTTTGCAATGTTTTGACCGTTATACGTGACATCACCGCGCGTGACTTCGCCATCTTCCGTCCCCAACAGGCCGGAGATTGCTTTCAGGGTGGTTGATTTACCGGCACCGTTCGGGCCGAGCAACGTTACCAGTGCGCCTTTGGGAACTTCCAGACTCACACCGCGCAATACCAGGATAACCTCGTCGTAAACCACTTCAATGTTGTTTACGCTCAGCATCATTTCTGCGTTTTCTTGTGCCAAAGCTGCCTCAGCCATTTTGTATTCCTTTTCCCTGTGCCCTTTAAATCGTGGGCGGATTTGTTTGTTAAATTTCTAAATAAATATCTTTTAAAGAAAGTGGGTGGGGCACCCATAATAGGCAGGCGCCCCTTCACCTCAGGAAGGATTCCTTAGAGGCCGAGCCACTCCGGTTTACGCTCCAGTTTCGCATCAAACAGCTTCGTCATGCCGATTGTGCCTGCTTTTAGCAGTTCTGGAACAGTTGCGTTTGCAGCCGCGTCTTCTTTTACGTTTGCTTGGTAAACATAAACGTCCATGTGACCGCGGTGGTCATCTTCTGTCCATGTACCGGCCGGGCAAACACCTTCAAGACCAGCAGGGACCCAGTCTTTCTTCTGGTACATGCCTTTCTTGATGTTTTCGCCAGTGATGCCGCCGTTTACAGCCGCCCATTCCATCGCTTCTTTCATGTAGTAGAAAGAACAAACGCCGCGCATGTAGTGAACCGCGTGGTGTTCTTGGTTAGAACCGGCAGCGTTGATTTTCTTAACCAGTTCCATGCCCGGTACGTCAGCGCCAAACGCCGCAGCACCCATCGGGAAGACAACGCCGTCAGCAGACTTACCAGCCGCTTTCATAACGTTTTCGTCCATACCCCAAACGTTTGTCAGGAACTGCACGTCTGCACCAACAGCGTCACAGGATTTCAGCAGGGAAATACCGGAACCCCCTGTGTTTGCAAGATAAGCGTACTGTGCGCCAGACTCTTTCAAAGACAAGCACTGCGCTTTAAAGTCGCCCGCTTTCATAGAATAAACAATGTCGGTACCAACTTCGAAACCAAGGTCTTCCGCATAGCCTTTAGCCGCTTTTTTCGCAGCGTTCGGGTACGGGTGGTTGTCGCCCATGTAAACGAACTTCGGCTTCGCAATGCCTTTTTCTTTTGCATCAGCAGCCGCCCACTGGATTACAGCGCGCGCGCCGTCAGAGTAGGACGGGCCAGCAAAGAAGTTGTACGGAGCCGCTTTTTTAGTGTGCTCAGACTTGGCTTTCGGGTCCTGCAAGTGTGCAGAGTAAGACGCAGAATAGTAAGGGATCTTGTCACGAGAAACAAAACCAACCAGTGCTTCCGTATCCGCTGTACCCCAGCCCTGAATAACAGCAACGCCTTCAGACTTCCATTTTTTGTACTGGGCAATCGCACGCGGCGCAGCGTACGCATAGTCAACTGTGTCCAGATCAACTTGCATACCAGCAATCCCGCCGTTTGCGTTGATGTAAGCAGCCGCATCTTCCTTACCTTTTGTGAAAGGCTTGGAAACAGAAGCTGTCGGACCTGTCAGGTCAGCGAGGTTAGCAATCAGAACTTTGTCCGCTGCCAGTGCAGAACCGGCAAATGCAACTGCTGTTGTTGTGGCCAAAAGGCCGGATAGTAATTTGCGCATAGAATGCGTCTCCCTTAGTAAAGTTAACCTTCCTGTGAGGTGATCCGGGGCGTTTTTATTGTGTTCTCGCCCCACTATTCTTAAAAAGAATTCCTTGGTTAGTAAGAGAATGGATACAGCTTCCAATAAGCTTTGATCATCCGCCAGCGGTGGGCAAGCCCATCGGGTTCAAAGATCAAGAACAGCACAATCGCCGCACCGATAACCATCTCTTTCATAAAGTTGATCCCTTCTGTAATCGCCGGGATGTTCCCCCACGATGTCGAAGTAATAATGCTCGCCGCTTCCTGCATGATCTCCGGCAGGAGCACCATAAAGACGGTCCCCATCAAAGACCCCATGACACTGCCCAGACCACCGATAATAATCATGCCGATAAACTGAATGGACAGTAACAGGTTGAAGCTTTCAACGGATACATATTGCAGATAGTGCGCAAACAAAGCCCCGGCGATGCCCGCATAGAAGGACGAAATCCCGAAGGACAGAACACGGTACCATGTCAGGTTGATGCCCATAACTTCTGCAGACAGATAGTGGTCACGCACCGCAATAAAGGCACGGCCATCGCGTGAACGCATCAGGTTCGCTGCAAGAATGTACATGGCGATCATATAGACCAGCACCACATAGTAGTAGCTGCGATCACCGGAGATGGCAAAACCGAAGATCTCAAACGGGTTGGCAAGCGCCCCCGCGGCCCCACCTGTAAACCAGTCTGCACGGGCAAAGAAGTCTTCCAGAATGAACTGGGACGCCAATGTCGCAATCGCAAGATACAGACCTTTAATACGTGCAGCCGGCATCCCGAAGATCATCCCGACAGCCATGGTCAGAACACCCGCTAGCGGAATGGAAAAGAAGACCGGAATAGAGAAGTCGTTGTTCATCCACGCAGAGGCAAAGGCACCGAAGCCGAAGAACGCAGCATGGCCGAGGGAAATCTGACCCGTAAAACCGACCAGAATATTCAAACCTAAAGCCCCGATCGACAGATAGCCGATCTGAATCATCAAGGTCAGTAATGTATCGCTGACAAAGCTGAATTCACCAATCTGCAAGGGCGCAATAACACATAGCAGTACACCGAGGATTGCAAATTTCTTGGACATAGGGGTCGGAAAGATGGTTGTGTCTTTCTCGTAGGTGGTGCGGAATTCACCGCACCGCATCATGTTATAACCAGCCATCTAATTATACTCGCTCAATATCTTTGGTGCCAAACAAGCCGTACGGTTTAATCATCAAAATGATGACCAGCACGTAGAACGGCGCAATGGTGTACATGTTGCCGACTTGGAACCACTGTCCGTCAGCATATTCCGCAAAGTTCTCCAATAGGCCAATGATCACACCACCGACGATCGCGCCGATAATGGAGTCAAGACCACCCAGGATCACCGCCGGGAAAACCTTAATCCCGATGAAGGCCAAGGTGTCGGAAACGCCGTTTACGATCCCGATAACCACACCGGCAACCGCGGACACAACCGCACTGATCGCCCAAGCCATCGCAAATACGTTTTTAACGGAAATCCCCAGAGACTGTGCAACCTGCTGATCAAAAGCCGTCGCACGCATCGCCAAACCATGTTTGGAGGATTTAAAGAACCATGCAAAGCCGATCATGATAAAGAGGGAGATCCCCAAGCTCATGATATAGGCTGTCTGGATCATCATCCCGAAAATTTCCACCGTTTCGGTTTCAAACACTTTCGGGAACGGCTGTACGTTCACACCGAATATCCATTTCATACCGGCCTGGAAGAACAGGCTCAAACCGATCGTCACCATGATCACCGAAATAATCGGCTCACCAATCATTGGACGCAAAACGACAGTTTGTAAGACGATGCCAAACACCGTCATAAAGGCCAGTGTAAACAGGAAGCCAACAACAAACGGTAGCTCCCAAGTGGTGAGGAACCACCAGCATACCCAAGCACCAATGAGCAAAAACTCACCTTGGGCGAAGTTAACAATTTGGGTCGATTTGTAGATCAGAACGAAGCACATCGCGACAACACCATACAGTGCACCGATGATGAGCCCGTTCATGAGCAGCTGACCAAGTAGATCCCAGTTCATCTCGTTTCTCTCCCTTATTCAGCCGCAGCTTTTGTTTGTACAGAGGTGGCGCCGTCCATCGTTTCGACCTTCAGGTCTGTGACGATGCGCGACTTGGAGCCATCCTGGAATGTAATCAACGTGTCGATATGAACTTCAGGCTTATCTTCATAAATCGCATCGATGATATCTGCGTATTTTTCTGCAACCACTTTACGACGAACCTTACGGGTCCGCGTCAATTCGCCATCGTCCGCATCCAGTTCTTTGTACAACAGAACAAATTTCTGGATTTGCTGCGCTTCTGGCAAGGTGGCGTTTACATTTTCAATCTCGCGCTTCACCTGCTCGTAAACCTGTGGCAGCGCGGAGATGTTTGTATAGTTGGTAAAGGCGATCTGGTTTTGCTCACACCATTTGGACACGATGGAGAAACGGATACCTGTAGAGGTTTCCGCCAAATCCTTGATCCGGTCGATAACCACCAGATGACCGTTTTCTTTCTTGAAGTAACCGGCATCACCTGTATGCATCCAGCCGTCACGGACGTCTTCTTTCGTGGCTTCTTCGTTTTTGTAGTAGCCAAGGAACATGCCGCTGTTTCTGGAAACGATCTCCCCCACACCTTCTTCGTCGGGATTAATGATCTTGATTTCCGCATTATCAAACGGGAAGCCGACACTATCAAAATCGATATCGTCGCCGCGGTGGATGGTATAAGCACCCGCCATTTCCGTTTGACCGTAAAGCTGTTTCAACGGCACACCCATCGCGAGGAAGAAACGGAACGTATCCGGCCCCATCGCCGCCCCACCGGTTGCGGCAGAACGCAGGTTGGTAAAGCCAAGACGGTCACGCAACGCGCGGAACAGGATAAAGTCCGCGAGCTTGGAACGTTCGCCACGATCCAGCGCTTCCATGCCCAGCTTCATGCCCCATTCAAACATTTTCTGTTTAAACTTGGTGGAGTCCATCATGCGGGCACGCACGTCAGCGGCGATGTTTTCCCAGACACGCGGCGCAAGCAGAACGAAGCTTGGGCCGATTTCGCGCAGGTCAGCCATCATCGTTTCCGGCTCTTCCACGAAGTTGACGATCACACGTGCGATCAGCGCCTGCGACACAACATAGACCTGCTCCATAATCCATGGCAGCGGCAGAACAGATACATAGTTGTCGCCCGGCTCACGCCCATCGGCGCGCAAATACGCCAAAGAATGATCAAGGAACGGACCGGACTGCAACATGGTCAGCTTCGGATTGGATGTTGTACCGGACGTGGTACACAGGATCGCCACATCATCGGCTTTCCCCATATCAACCAACTCATCATAAAGCTTCGGATTCTTTTCCAGCTCTTTACGCGCCAGTTCTTTCAGGTCTTCGTGATCCATCAAGCGCGGGTCGTCATACTTACGCATGCCACGCGGGTCACAATAAATGATGTGTTTGATGGACGTTACATCTTCCAGTTCCAGCAGCTTATCGACCTGCTCTTCATCTTCCGCGATCACGACTTTCGTTTCCGCATAGTTGATGAGGTAGGAGGCTTCCGGGCCGAGCGAGTCTTCGTAAATCCCCATGGACATGGACCCGATGGCCTGGGCTGCAACTTCACCCCACACCCATTCCGGGCGGTTTTTACCCAACAGGCCGACTGTATCACCTTTGCCGCAGCCCAGCGCGTGCATGCCAACGGACAGAAGCATTACTTCTTCGTTGTAATCGGCCCAGGTAAACTCGTTCCAGATCCCGTATTCCTTTTCGCGCATCGCGATTTCATTGGGCCAATTCTGGGCGTTGTATCGCAGGATTTTAGGAAAGGTATCGTGCACCTTGATATCGCAATAATTGCTCATGTTAAGCGACCTCGCCTTCGGCTTCATCATCTTCATCAACACCCAGATAGGCGCGTTTCACATAATCGTTTTTCATAATTTCATCAGGCAAGCCTTCAGCAATATTTTTACCGAAGTCCAGTACCATTACGCGTTCAGAAATATCCATGACCACACCCATATCGTGCTCGATCATGACAACTGTCATGCCCCACTCTTCATTCAGGTCACAGATATAGCGCGCCATATCTTCTTTTTCTTCCAGGTTCATCCCTGCCATTGGCTCATCTAACAGCAAAAGGTCAGGACGCAACGCAACAGCACGCGCCAATTCAACGCGCTTGCGCAAACCATAAGACAGCGTACCGGCAACAGATTTTCGAATGTGGGAGATTTCAAGAAAATCAATAATGTCTTCAGCTTCGCGACGGTGGAGCAATTCCTCCTTCTGCGCGCCGCCAAACCAGTACAAACCGCCGTTCAGGAAGTTATTTTTCATCAGGTGATGACGCCCCACCATGATGTTGTCCAAAACCGTCATATGCGCAAACAGCGCCAAGTTCTGGAACGTCCGCCCCATGCCCAGTTCGGCACGGTGGTTCGGTGTCATCTTGGTGACTTCCTGGCCATTGAATTTAATAGAACCCTCTTGTGGCGAATACCGCCCGGAGATGCAGTTCAACAACGATGTTTTCCCGGCGCCGTTTGGGCCGATGATGGAAAATAACTCGCCTTTTTTTACATCGAAGGTGACATTGCTCAATGCGCGCACACCGCCAAAACGCAATGAAATGTCATTGACTTCCAAAATGGGCGTTTGCCCTGTCATGCTTATTCTCCCAGTTATATCGGCCCCTTAAGATAAGCCGTTACTTTATTTGCTTTTTTTGCGATCTTTAGCGTAACACCAAATCGTTTCGTCTGAAACGAAAACTGCTGTACACGTTTAAAACCGCTTTTTCGACACTGGAAGGCTAACTCAAAACTGTGAAGGGTCAATGCATATACATTCAAGATCCGGATAAACATTGTAAAGGAATGTAAAGTTCACCCCTTTCAAACCTATTTTTGGCTAGCATTTCACTAGAATAATAATGGATACGGTCATGGCAAAACCACATAAAACAGAGGAAAATCAAGTCCTTCCCCATATTGAAGGGCCTGCACTGGATGCCCAGCAATGGGCCTTTGTTCAAACAGGTCTGGAACATCTGGATGACGGGTTTTCTATTTATGATTCCGACCTAAATCTGGTGGCTTGGAATTCTAAATTCTTTGAATTGACCGATTTCCCGATTGAACGGTTTGGATATTACGGTGCGCCGTTTGAAGATTTTATCCGTTATAATGCCGAACGTGGTGAATATGGCCAGTACCCGGTCAATGATATTATTGCCGACCGGGTCAAAGAAGCCCGTAAGTTCATCCCTCATATTTTAGAGCGTGAACGCCCAAACGGCACGATCCTGGAGGTCCGCGGCAATCCGATTCCCGGCGGGGGCTTTGTGACCGTCTATAAGGATATTACCGAACGCAAACGCGCCGAACGCGCCCTGAAGCTTGCCAATGAAGAGCTTGAAATCCGCGTTGCCCGACGGACAGCCGAACTCAAGAAAGCCCTTGATGCCCTTAAAGAATCGGAAGAGCGTATCCGGCTGATTGCCGACACGGTCCCAGCCCTGATCGGCTATGTCGAATCGGATCTGACCTACACCTTTGCCAACAAACAATATAAAGAATGGTTCCGCCGCAGCCCCGATCAAATCGTCGGACGCAGCGCCAAGGAAGTGTTAGGTGAAAAAGTTTATCGCGAACATTTGCCCTGTATCCGCGCAGCCCTGCGGGGCGAGCGCGCGGCGCGGGAATTTACACTAGAGCTCCCCGACAACCGTGAAGTCGACGTCCTCGTCTCCTTTATTCCACACTTTAATGAAGCGCGCGATGTACTGGGCTATTTTGTGCTTGGGCAAGACGTCACCGATGTGCGGGATGCGGAATTTAAGTTCCGTCAGGCTCAGAAAATGGAAGCCATCGGCCAGTTGACCGGCGGCTTATCTCATGACTTCAACAATCTTTTGACCATCATCATCGGTAATCTTTCCGTATTGGAAGAAGAACGCGAAGACGAACCCACCCTTTTGGAAATGGTTGGCCCTGCCCTTGATGCGGCACGACGCGGGGGCGAGTTGGTGAAACAATTGCTCGCTTTTGCCCGCCGCCAACCCCTCAAGCCCCGCCTGAGTGATGCCGGTGAGTTGATTTTGGGGATGAAAGACCTGCTGACCCGTGCCCTTGGCGCGCAGGTCGATATGGAACTGAAAATTAACAAGAACATCTGGCCGGTACTGATTGATCCGCACCAGCTGGAGAACGCTGTTCTCAATCTAGTCATCAATGCGCGCGACGCCATGAACGGGGTTGGCGAGCTGAAAATTTATGCGGAAAATGTCACGCTTAAAAATGTGTTTTCCGATCGCAATGTGGACCTTTCCCCCGGTGATTATGTCGTTATCTCGGTAAAAGACACAGGCTCCGGCATGTCACCGGAAATTATGGAACGCATGTTTGAACCTTTCTTTTCCACAAAGGAAAAAGGGCCGAACAGTGGCTTGGGCCTATCGATGATCTACGGCTTTGTGCGTCAATCCCAAGGGCATATTCAAGTAGATAGCTCAGCAGGCAATGGTACGACGTTCCGCATTGTCTTGCCGCGCAGTACCGAAGCTTTAAAACAGGAAATTCCGGCCAAACGGGCTTTACAACTGCCGCAAGGGACTGAACGTATCCTGCTGGTGGAAGATGATCCGGGCGTGCGCGGGTTCGCCACCAACAGCCTACGCCGTCTCGGCTACGAAGTTGTCTCCGCCTGTGACGGGCATGAAGCCCTCGGCATTCTGGAGATTGATCAGGCATTTGATTTGCTCTTTTCCGACATTGAAATGCCCGGTGGTCTGAACGGCATTAAGATGGCGGAACAGGTCCGCGAGCGCCTGCCGGAACTACCGGTTTTGTTCATGTCGGGCTACCCTGATAAAGTGATGGATCAAACCGGATTATTTCAGGGCGAGCTTAATTTGATTCCCAAACCTTTTGAGCGCTTGGAACTTGCGACCAGAGTGCGCAAAGCCCTTGATCGCAAAAATTGAAGCTAAATCCTCTAAAAACTTTCCCGCACCTGCAAACTCGGCTAAAATCTGAAAAAAAATTAACAATGACAGGGTTTCTATGACAGACACGGGCCATATTTTAGTCGTCGATGACGAACCACATATCTGCGCTTTGGTTGAACGCTGCCTCACCGGTGTCGGCTTTCGGGCCACATCAGCCCAAAGCGGACAAGAGATGAAGGCAGCCCTTGCCAAGGGTGATGTTGATATGGTCGTCCTTGATCTGATGTTGCAAGGCGAAGACGGCCTTGACCTGCTGCGTGATATCCGGGGTGAAAACCATATCCCTGTCATCATTCTGACCGGTATGGGAGAAACAGCCGACATGGTGATCGGTCTGGAACTCGGGGCAGATGACTATATTTCCAAACCGTTTGAACCGCGCGAGTTACGCGCCCGTGTGCGCAGTGTATTGCGCCGTGCTAAAGGTCAGTCCAAAGCCGTCCCACAAGGCAAAGATATTTCTGAAATGCGCTTCGCCGGCTGGAAACTGGACCGTATGGCGCGCAAGCTGATCAATCCGGAAGGGGTCGAAGCGCCTTTAACAGCCGCGCAATTTGACCTGTTATGCGCCCTTGCCAGCCATCCCAACCGGGTTTTAAGCCGCGATCAATTGCTGGACCTTGCCCGTGGTCGGGAATCATCGCCCTTTGATCGCTCCATCGATGTGCATATCGGGCATTTACGCCAGAAAATCGAGGCCGACCCGAAAGAACCGACCATGATCAAAACCGTCTATGGGGCAGGCTATATCTTCACACCGGAAGTCGATATTTCGTAAGTGCAGTCCGATCATTGCGACCTGATCCTTCAACAAATCAGACATTAAAAAACCCCGCCCGTTTTCACCGGCGGGGTTTTTCTTTTAAAGCATCAAAGCCTTACATTTCGACAGTTGCCGCTTTCTCTACGAAAGACGGGATCTGGTCGAAGTTCATGTAACGATACACTTCAGAAGCATTCTCGTTCAATGGCTTGACTTTCGCCTGATACTCTTCATTTGTCGGGATTTTGCCCAATTGTGCACAAACGGCGGCCAATTCAGCGGACCCCAGATAAACGTTGGTATCAATACCCAAACGGTTCGGGAAGTTACGGGTAGAGGTAGACATCGCCGTAGACCCTTTGCGGATTTGCGCCTGGTTACCCATACAGAGAGAACAACCCGGTGTTTCCATACGCGCGCCTGTTTTACCCAAGATGCTGTAATAGCCTTCTTCGGTCAGGATCGCTTGGTCCATTTTGGTCGGCGGTGCGATCCACAGACGTGTCGGCAGATCAGACATGCCATCCAGTACTTTACCCGCAGCGCGGAAGTGACCGATGTTTGTCATACAAGAACCCACAAAGACCTCATCGATGTGCTGACCGGCAACTTCAGACAATGTTTTCACATCATCCGGGTCGTTCGGACAAGCCACGATCGGCTCTTTAATGTCGTTCATGTTGATCTCGATGACGGCTGCATATTCTGCATCTTCGTCACGTTCCATCAAAGCCGGGTTCGCAATGAACTCTTCCATCGCTTCGATACGACGCTTCAATGTACGTGCATCTTCATAGCCTTCCGCGATCATCCACTTCATCAGGGTGATGTTGGAACGCATATATTCGATGATCGGCTCTTCATTCAGCTTAACCGTACAACCCGCTGCAGAACGTTCCGCAGACGCGTCAGACAGTTCGAACGCTTGCTCGACTTTAAGATCCGGCAGACCTTCGATTTCGAGAATACGGCCAGAGAAGATGTTCTTCTTGCCTTTTTTCTCAACTGTCAGCAGGCCTTGGTTGATCGCGTACAACGGAATGGCGTTAACCATATCACGCAGCGTGATACCTTCTTGCAGTTCACCTGTGAACTTAACAAGGACAGACTCTGGCATATCCAACGGCATAACACCTGTTGCCGCACCAAACGCCACCAGACCGGACCCAGCCGGGAAAGAAATCCCAAGCGGGAAACGTGTGTGGGAGTCACCGCCTGTACCGACAGTATCCGGCAACAGAAGACGGTTCAGCCAAGAGTGAATAACCCCGTCCATCGGACGCAAGGCCACACCACCGCGTGTTTCCATGAAGTCAGGCAATGTCTTATGTGTGTTCACGTCTGCCAATTTCGGATAAGCAGAGGTGTGACAGAAAGACTGCATCACCAGATCAGCGGAGAAGCCAAGGCACGCCAGGTCTTTCAACTCGTCACGTGTCATCGGACCCGTTGTATCCTGAGACCCAACAGTCGTCATTTTTGGCTCACAGTAAGTGCCCGGACGGATGCCTTTACCTTCTGGCAGGCCACAGGCTTTACCGACCATTTTCTGTGCCAGTGTGTAACCTTTGCCCGTATCTTCCGGTTCCGCCGGAACGCGGAACAGCTCAGACACCGGCAAGCCCAGTGCTTCACGGGCACGGGCTGTCAGGCCACGACCGATGATCAGGTTAATACGACCACCCGCGCGAACTTCGTCAAAGATCACGTCGGATTTGACTTTAAATTCAGAAACAACTTCGCCGTTTTTAAGCGCTTTGCCTTCATACGGGCGCAGTTCGATTTCATCGCCCATATCAAAGTTGGAACAGTCCAACTCGATCGGCAACGCACCGGAATCTTCCATTGTGTTGTAGAAAATCGGCGCGATTTTGGAACCCAGACAGACACCACCGAAACGCTTGTTCGGCACATAAGGGATATCTTCGCCTGTCCACCACAAAACAGAGTTTGTCGCAGATTTACGTGAAGACCCGGTCCCAACAACGTCACCCACATAAGCAATCAGGTTGCCTTTGGCTTTCAGGTCTTCGATGAACTGGATCGGGCCACGTACGCCCGGCTCTTCCGGTGTGATGCCGTCGCGCGGGTTTTTCAACATCGCCAGCGCGTGCATCGGAATATCAGGACGTGTAAACGCATCCGGTGCCGGTGACAGGTCATCTGTGTTTGTTTCACCCGTGACCTTGAAGACCGTCAGCTTCATGCTTTCTGGAACTTCCGGCTTGGAGGTAAACCATTCTGCATCCGCCCAAGACTGCAAAACCGCTTTCGCGTTTGCAGAACCCGCGTCCGCTTTTTCTTTCACGTCGAAGAAGTAATCAAAGACCAGCAGGGTTTTCTTCAAACCTTCTGCCGCAACTTCGCCTACGTCTGCATCGTCCAGCAACTGGATCATTGGCTCGATGTTAAAGCCACCCAACATGGTGCCCAACAGTTCGGTTGCCTTTTGTTTGGAAACCAATCCACAGGCGACTTCACCTTTGGCAACCTGTGCCAGAAAACCTGCTTTGATGCGCGCGGCATCATCCACACCAGCCGGAACGCGATATGTCAGCAGTTCAACCAATGTTTCTTCTTCACCCGCAGGCGGGTTTTTCAAAAGTTCAACCAAAGCCGTTGTTTGTTCAACGGACAGCGGCAGAGGGGGGATACCGAGAGCAGCACGCTCTTCGACATGTTTGCGATATTCTTCTAGCACTGGACTTCCTCCGCTTATGCAAGAGTCAATTATAGAGACAGCCGCCCATTTTGCGGATACCTCAAAAAAACGTGGGCTATATACACCACAAACCGACCCAAATGTCCAGCCTCTAAACCCTTGAAAAAGCGCAGAAAACCTAGCCTCTGGTATTACCAAGCAGACCGTTTAAAGATGTTTTTGGTAAGACCTGTTCAAAGAGTCTCGCCACCTCAATTGCTTAGCATAGGCCCACCTTTTAACGCGACAGGCTAAAAATAAAAAAACGACACCCCGCCCGCGTACGACATAATCGCAGCATTGGGCAGGATATCGCCTTTTTATGTTACTTCACAAACCGGATTCGGTTGCGAGAAAACGGCCAGATTTAAATGCGCCCTTCTTCCAGCGCATGACAGGCCACAGCCGCGCCATCTTCCAGTTTACGCAGCAGCGGGATTTCGCGTTTGCAGCGCTCGTTGGCATACGGACAGCGGTTATGGAAGACACAGCCAGACGGCAGGTTCATGGCACTTGGCACTTCCCCCGTCAGTTTGGTGTGATCCATTTCCTCACACGTCAGGCGCGGAATGGCAGACAGCAAGACCTGCGTATAAGGATGGCGCGGTTTGCTGAACAGGGTCTTGGTATCGGCCAGCTCACACAAGGTACCCAGATACATCACCCCGACGGTGGTGCCAAAATGTTCCACCACAGAGAGATCATGGGTGATGAACAGATAGGTCAGGTTACGTTTTTCCTGCGCATCCATCATCACATTCAAGACCTGCGCCTGAATGGACACATCAAGGGCAGAAATCGGTTCATCCGCGACCACAAAGTCCGGGTCAACCATCAAAGCCCGCGCAATGGAAATACGCTGACGCTGCCCACCGGAAAATTCGTGCGGATAACGTTTGCCCCAACTGGGATCGTTCCCGACCGAGGTCATGACCTCTTCGACCTTTTCCTTCACATCCTTGTCACTCATTTCGGGGAAATGGAAACGCAGCGGCTCTTCCAACGTCTTTTGGATCGTGCGGCGCGGATTGAGCGATGCATACGGGTTCTGGAAGATCATCTGCATCTTGCGATGATAGGGCAGACGGTCCTTATGTTTCAGGTTATCAATCCGTGCGCCACGATACTGAATTTCCCCCGCACTGGGGTGCAACAACCCCATGACGGTGCGGGCCAGCGTGGACTTCCCACAACCGGACTCGCCCACCAGACAGAAGGCTTCCCCTTCCTTGATCTGCAAGCTCACATCATTAATGGCACGCACTTTCGGCTTTTCACGTTGCAGAAAATGCCCGCCCACTTCAAAGATTTTGTGGATTTCTTTTACTTCAACTAACGGCGTGCTCATGACAGGCTCCCGCTTTCTTGTAATTCATGGGCCTTGAAACAGCGGACCAAATGCCCGCCCATATCTTCAAGGTCCGGGACGTCCTGCAAACAACGCTCCCCGACAAACTCACAGCGCGGATTAAACGGACAGCCCTGTGGCATCGCATCCAATGTCGGCATGGAACCGGGGATTTGATACAAACGCTTGCCCGCCTGGTTTTGCTGCGGCAGGGCCGCCATCAAGCCTTTGGTGTAAGGATGGCGCGGGTTTTGGATAACCTCTGACGTTGGCCCCTGTTCGGCAACCCGTCCGGCATACATCACGATGGTTTTTTGCGTCACTTGCGACACAACAGCCAGATCGTGCGTAATCAGGATCATGCCCACATTATGCATTTTACAGAGATCCAGCATCAACGACATGATCTCCGCCTGAATGGTCACATCCAGCGCGGTTGTCGGCTCGTCCGCAATGATCAGGCTCGGTTGCGTCAACAAAGCGATGGCGATAACCACCCGTTGGCGCATCCCGCCCGACAATTCGTGCGGATAAGAATCCAGTCGTTTTTCCGCGGACGGAATACGGACTTCATTGAGGCGGTCGATTGCAATCAATCGAGCTTCTTGCTTGCTGATATTGCGGTGGGCGCGCAAGGTTTCGATCATTTGCGTGCCGATGGTCAACACGGGTTCAGTGTCATCATCGGATCTTGGAAAATCATCGAAATCCGGTTGCCACGGATAGAACGCAGCTCCGTATCATTAAGCTTGGTCAGGTCCGTGCCTTCAAACAAAATCTCGCCTTGTGAAACACGACCGGGTTTGGATAACAGGTTAATAATGGCAAAGGCTGCCAAAGATTTACCGGCACCCGATTCCCCCACAATGCCCAGACGCTCGCCCTTATCGACGGTGAAATTCACGTCGCGCAGGGCTTTGAGCACCCCCCGGCGGGTGGGAAATTCCACATGCAGGTTTTTAACTTCAAGAAGTGGCATGTCGATCACCCTTTATAGAGTTTGGGGTTAAGCACATCACGCAACCAATCACCCAGCAGGTTGATGGTCAAAATCAGCGTGATCAGCACAAGGGACGGGATCGTCGTAATCCACCATGAACCGGAGAAGATAAACTCAAACCCGGCACTGATGAGCGAGCCAAGAGACGGCGTCGTCACCGGCATCCCCAACCCGAGGAAGGACAAAGCCGCTTCCGAGATAATGGCATTTGCCACCTGCACGGTGGAGATCACCAACAAAGGCGACAAGGTGTTTGGCAGGATATGGCGCACCATAATGGTTGGGGAACTCAGACCGATCACACGGGCGGCATCCACATATTCCTTGTTCTTCTCCGCCAAGACGCTGGCCCGGATGGTGCGGGCATATTGCGGCCATTCCGCGATGCCGATCACCATGACCAGCATAAAGATCGCCATCTCCTCATAAAGTTCAGCCCCAAAACTGGCCTGAAAGATCGCGAGCACGATAATGGCAATCATCATCGTGGAGAGAGACAACTGGATATCCGCCAGACGCATGAAAAAGGCATCCACACGACCGCCCATGTAGCCAGAGATCAGACCGATGGCAATGCCAAGGCCCATCTGGACCACAACGGCAAACAGGCCGATGGTGATGGAAATACGCAGACCATAAAGGATAGCCGACAACATATCGCGCCCTTGGGCATCAGTGCCCAACAGAAAGCGTTCATCCGGTTCGGCGTGATCGGTGCTCGACCAAACCGGCGGAATTTCGCTGTCCATGATATCAATCTGGGACGGGTCATGCGGATTAAACGGCGACAGAACCGGCGCAAACAACGCGGCCATAAAAAACAGGAAGATCACGCTAAAGCTGATCATCGCCACACGGTCGGACTTAAAATGGTGAAAAAAGTCCGATTGCAAAAACGTTTTAAACTTACTCATCAGCCTTTCCCCATAATGCGGACAGTTGGGTTGATGAACGTGTAAAGCAAATCAACAATCGTGTTGGTGGCCACAAAGATCAGACCCACCACAATGATGTAGGCAATGATTAACGGCGTATCCACACGATTGACCGCTTCAATAAACATAAAGCCCAGCCCCGGCCATTGAAACACGGTTTCTGTCAGGATGGTATAAGCCAACATAATGCCAATCTGCACACCGCCCACAGTCACAACCGGCAACAAGGTGTTTTTAAAGGCATGTAAAAACCAGACGCGACGCGGTGCCAGCCCTTTGGCCCAGGCAAATTTGATGTAATCCTGTTCCAGCACTTCCATCATTTCAGATCGGATCAGGCGGATAAACAGGGGCAACATAATGGAAGACAGCGCAAAACTTGGCAAAATCAGATGACGCAAGCCGCCCAGACTGAGGAAACCCGTTTCCCAACCGGGGAAGATTTCCACAAGGTCTTCGCCGCGTCCAAAGGACGGCAGCCAGCCCAAAGTCACCGCAAACAAATAAATACAGAAAATCGCCGTCAGAAAGACGGGTACAGAGATCCCAACAATACTCAGCGCCATGGTTGCCTTGGCTATAAAGCTTCTCGGTCGGATCGCACAATAACATCCCAAGGGAATAGAGACCCCTAAAATGATAATCGTCGCCCCGATCACAAGGTCCAATGTCGCCGGAAATTTGTCCATGATCACGTCCAGCGCCGGACGTTTAAAGAAATAGGAATCCCCCAGATCGCCCTGCACAGCCTTGGACAAAAAGCGCCCATACTGCACAAAGAACGGATCATTCAGACCCATTTCATCACGCAAAGCTTCGCGTTCTGCTTCAGACACAGAAACACCAACCATTTCGCGCAACGGATCACCGAGATTGTCCTGAATGGAAAAGCCAATCAAGGAGATGACAAACATCACAATGACGGCTTGGAAAAATCGTTTAATGAAAAAGGCAAGATAAGCCATTTTTCGCACCAGCCCAGAAAGTATGTGAAACAGTCCGCCTTACGGTCGGCGGACAAAAAATAAAAGGCTGGTGTAAAATCCCTTACACCAGCCTTTTAGCCGTCTTTTAATCGATAACGAGATCGCCCATGTACGGGAAGTTCATCACGTTAACGATGTCTTCGATGTGGACGCCTTTACGGGCAGCCCAAGCAAGGTTCTGCCAATGCAGCGGCACAAATGCAGCATCGTCGTAAGCCAGTTGCTCAACTTGTTGCAACAGCTTCTTACGCTCTGCCTGATCTGTGATGGTGTTGGCTTTGTTCACCAGCGCATCCAGTTCAGCATTTGCATAGTTACCGGAGTTGTACTGACCCTTACCTGTATCTTTGTTCGGGGTCATCAGCAGGAATTCTGAATAGTTTGCAGAATCTTCTGTATCCGGGTGCCAGCCGATCATCATCATGTCAGCCGCACGTTCGTCAAATTTCGGCCAATATTGCGCTTTCGGCATGGTTGTCAGGTCAACTTTGATGTTGATTTTAGACAGCATGGACGCAACAGCTTCCGCAATTTTCGCATCGTTCACATAACGGTTGTTCGGTGCCATCATGGTGATGTTGAAGCCTTTTTCATAACCGGCTTCCTTCATCAGCTCTTTGGCTTTCTTCAGATCATAACGCGGTTTCAGCGCTTCAACGTGACCCAGCTGACCTGCTGCGGACTGTTGTGCCGCTGCGGTGCCGAAGCCCTTCATGATCTTTTGAACGATACCTTCGTTGTTGACGGCATAAACAATCGCTTGACGTACGCGCTTGTCTTTAAATGCTTCAACGCGTTCCTGGTTCATTTGGAACGTGATGATACGTGTGCCCGTCATGGTCACAAGGTTGGATCCGTCATGATCTTCAATACGTTTCAGATCGGTCGGTGGCACCGGTGCGATAAAGTCAATATCACCTGCGAGCAAAGCCGCCACACGTGTCGGGGCTTCTTTAATCGGCGTCAGGATGATTTCAGACACATTGCCTTTGGACTCTTTATCCCAATAGTCGGCAAAACGTTTGAATTCAACGCGCACACCTTGCTCACGGCTTACAACCACGTACGGACCCGTGCCAGACTCATTGGTAGACGCATAGGCATCACCATGCTTTTTCAGCATGTCTTTCGGGTTACCGTTCGCGTCTGTACCCGTGTAGAACTTGGAATCCATCGGGAACAGGTATGTCATCATGGTCAAGACCAGCGGATAAGGCTCAGCCGTCATCAACTCGATGGTGTAGTCATCAACAATTTTAGAACCGGTGAACGGCTCAAACAGACCTTTAAAGTCTGCGCTTTTTTTCAAACGGTCCAATGTCCAAGCGACATCGTTTGCCGTGAAGTCATTGCCGGAATGGAATTTGACACCTTTGCGCAGATGGAAACGCATGGTGGTTTCGTTCACTTGTTCCCATTTCGTTGCCAAGCGGCCTTCATAGGACAGGTCTTTGGCGAAACGGATCAGCGGGTCAAAGACCATGTGGGACATTTGCAACGTGCCGCCGGAAAGCTGTTCCATTGGATCAAGAGACACTGGATCGGCGTCATAGGCCATTTTCAGTGTCTTGGCGTGGGTTGGTGCGGATACGCCCATCCCGAAGACAGTCGCAGCAGCAACAAGTGCAACCATCCCTAACTTACGAAGTTTCATTTATTTTAGTCTCCCTTTTGCTGTTTATTCTGAGTACAGAACTACAGCTTCAGATTACGTATACGTAATAAAGGTATTGATTGTGCCTCTTTTCAAAACAAAATCCAGCACAAAACGATCCCCTTCATAAACTTGCGACGAAAGAAATAATTTCAATCGATACTTTCAATTTTTCGAACCAGTTGGTCAAAATATTTCAATAATATTGCAACGCACCAAAACGAATCGAAAAAACGGCCCGAATTTTTGCGACACCTAACAAAAAAGAGGCCCCCGAAGGAGCCTCTTTCAAAAGAACGAATGCGCAGATGCTTAGACGTTGAAACGGAAGTGGAAGACATCACCGTCTTTCACCACATATTCCTTACCTTCCTGACGCATTTTGCCATTTTCTTTTGCACCGGTTTCGCCGTTAAATTCGACGTAATCTTCAAAGGCAATGGTTTCTGCCTTAATAAAGCCACGCTCAAAGTCCGTATGAATCACGCCAGCGGCTTGCGGTGCCTTAGAGGCCACACGCACGGTCCAAGCGCGCGCTTCTTTCGGACCAACGGTAAAGAAGGTCAGCAGGTTCAACAACTTGTAGCCTTCGCGGATGATACGGGCCAGACCCGTTTCTTCCAAACCTAGGCTTTCCAGAAAATCCGCTTTATCTTCTTCGCTGTCCAGTTTGGACACTTCTTCTTCAATCTGTGCAGAAATCACAACGGCACGTGCATTTTCGCTCGCTGCTTTTTCAAAGACACGCGCTGAAATGCTATTGCCTTCTGCGGCGCTATCTTCTTCGACGTTACAAACGTAAAGGACAGGCTTGGACGTCAACAACTGCAACATCTGGAACAGCTTTTCTTCGTCTGCATCGCGACGTTCCACCACACGGGCGGGTTGGCCTTCGCGCAGGACTTCCAAGCAACGTTCCACAATCTTCAGGGTTGCTGCGGCGTCTTTGTCATTGCCACGGGCACGCTTGATCAAGGCTTGCTCGCGTTTTTCCAAGCTATCAAGATCAGCCAGCATCAATTCCGTTTCTACCGTTTCCGCATCACGGATCGGGTCAATACTGTCATCAACATGGGTAATGTTGTCATCTTCAAAACAACGCAACACGTGAATGATCGCATCAACCTCACGAATGTTTGCCAAAAACTGGTTGCCCAGACCTTCGCCTTTGGACGCACCGCGCACCAGACCGGCAATATCCACAAACTCCAACTGCGTCGGGATAATCTTTGCGGACCCTGCGATCTCTGCCAATTTATACAAACGATCATCTGGGACACCAACCCGTCCGGTGTTGGGTTCAATGGTACAGAAGGGGAAGTTTGCCGCTTCTGCCGCTGCTGTTGATGTCAACGCGTTGAAAAGTGTCGATTTACCCACATTCGGCAGGCCGACGATACCGCAGTTAAAACCCATGAGACTTGATCCACAATCTATCCATAAAAAAACTGCTACAGCGCATAGCGCGCCACGCCCCGTTCGTCAACTAAAAGCAATAGATTTTCGCCTTGCCCGTAACGGCTGCTTCACCTAAAACTATATGAAGGAACCCTATTCAACAGAGACAGAACCCATTCATGCTCGCTTATATTCTGCGACGCCTATTGCTGATAATTCCGACCCTGTTTGGCATCATGGTGCTGAACTTCGTCATCATTCAGGCAGCACCCGGTGGCCCCGTGGAACAAATGCTGGCCAAAATCCAAGGCGAAGCGGTCGACGCGACCGCGCGTGTCTCCGGCACTGGGGGTGGGGAAGTGCGATCCTCCTCTTCTTCCGGCGCCAACTCGCAATATCGTGGGGCGCAAGGCCTGCCACCTGATCTGGTTCAGGAAATCGAAAAGCAATTCGGCTTTGACAAACCGGCCCATGAACGTTTTTTCCAGATGCTCGGCAATTATGTGCGTTTTGACTTCGGCACAAGTTTTTACCGCGATGAAACCGTCGTCGATCTGGTCCTGGATAAAATGCCGGTTTCCATCTCTCTGGGTATCTGGACGACGTTGCTCGTCTATCTGATCTCCATCCCCCTTGGTATCAAAAAGGCCATCCGCGATGGCTCGCGCTTTGATGTCTGGACCAGCGGTGCGGTTATTCTGGGCAATGCCATCCCCAGCTTTTTGTTTGCGATCCTGCTGATCGTTCTGTTTGCGGGCGGGCGCTATTTTGACTGGTTCCCCCTTCGGGGCCTCACGTCGGATAACTGGGCGGACCTCAGTACATGGGGGCAGATCACGGATTACTTCTGGCATATTGCGCTGCCTGTGCTGTCCATGGTCATTGGCGGATTTGCCAGCCTGACCATGCTGACCAAAAATTCGTTCTTGGAAGAGATCAACAAACAATATGTCATCACGGCGCGCGCCAAAGGACTGGCTGAAAACCGTGTGCTTTATGGCCATGTGTTTCGCAATGCCATGCTGATTGTCATTGCGGGTTTTCCTGCCACTTTTATCGGTGTGTTCTTTACCGGATCGTTATTGACAGAGATTATTTTCTCCCTCGACGGGTTGGGCCTGTTGGGGTTTGAAGCCGCCATCAACCGGGATTATCCGGTGGTCTTTGGCACGCTCTATTTCTTTACCCTGTTGGGGTTGATTATGAACCTGATCGGTGACGTGATGTACCATATCATTGATCCGCGCGTTGACTTTGATGCGAGGTCTTAAACAATGTCCCCTTTAAATGAACGCCGCTGGCAGAACTTTAAAACAAACCGACGCGGCTACTGGTCGCTCTGGCTGTTTCTCGCGCTGTTTCTCGTCTCGCTTTTTGCGGAACTGATCGCCAACGACAAACCGCTGTTGGTGTCCTATGACGGTGGACTTTACACCCCGTTTTTAAAAGAATATCCCGAAACCACCTTCGGCGGCTTTTTTGAAACCGAAGCCGAATATCGTGACCCGGAGGTTCAGGCTCTCATCACCGATACCGGCGGCTGGATCGTCTGGCCCCTCGTGCGCTACAGCTATGACAGTATCAACTACGACCTGACGGTCCCGACCCCTGCCCCACCTAGCGCGGATAACTGGCTGGGCACTGACGATCAGGGCCGCGATGTGGTGGCCCGGCTGATCTACGGCTTTCGGATTTCCGTCCTTTTTGGCTTGATCCTGACAGTCGCCAGTTCCGCCATCGGCATTGCGGTTGGGGCGGTACAAGGCTATTTCGGCGGGACCATTGATCTTGTTGGGCAACGGTTTATCGAGATATGGTCCGGCCTGCCGACACTCTTTATGTTGATCATCCTTGCCAGTTTTGTGGAACCGAATTTCTGGTGGTTGCTCGGCCTGATGCTCCTGTTTTCGTGGGTGCAGCTGGTCGGGCTGGTGCGGGCCGAATTTTTACGCGCGCGCAATTTTGATTTTGTGCGTGCTGCCAAAGCCCTTGGCGTATCAGATACCACCATCATCCTGCGCCACGTGCTGCCCAATGCCATGGTCGCGACCTTCACCTTTCTGCCCTTTATCCTCAACGGCTCCATCACCACGCTGACGGCGCTTGACTTCCTTGGGTTTGGCTTGCCACCGGGGTCCGCATCGCTTGGGGAGTTGCTTAATCAGGGCAAAAATAACCTGCAAGCGCCGTGGCTGGGACTAACCGCCTTTTTCGTCCTCTCCCTCATGCTGTCTTTGCTGATTTTTATCGGGGAAGCCGCCCGTGACGCCTTTGATCCACGAAAGACTTTCCAATGAGCCAAGCCCTTCTGGACATAAAAGACCTGCGCGTCAATTTTGGGGACAGCGAAGCCGTGCGCGGCATCTCCTTCAGCCTCAAAAAAGGGGAAACACTGGCCCTTGTGGGGGAATCGGGGTCTGGCAAATCGGTTAGCGCGTTGTCTATCCTGCAATTACTGCCCTACCCCCGCGCCCATCATCCGTCTGGCAGCATTACGTTTGACGGGGAAGATTTGCTGGCAACCAAGGGCAATTACATCAACACCATCCGTGGCAACCGCATTGCCATGATCTTTCAGGAACCATTGAACTCCCTCAACCCGCTGCATTCCATTGAAAAACAGATCAGCGAAGTCCTGTTTGTCCATAAGCTGATGACCAAACGCCAAGCGCGCGAACGCGTCATTGAACTGTTGCAACTGGTCGGGCTGGAAAGTGCAACCACGGAAGACCGCCTGAAGGCTCTGCCCCATCAGTTTTCTGGCGGGCAACAACAGCGCATCATGATCGCGATGGCTTTGGCAAACGAGCCGGATATCCTGATTGCCGATGAACCCACAACCGCCCTTGATGTGACGGTACAGGCGCAAATTCTCAAACTCCTGCAAGACCTGCAAGCCAAGCTCGGTATGGCGATCCTGATGATCACCCATGATTTAGGGATCGTGCGGGGCATGGCAGATCGCGTCTGTGTGATGCACGAAGGTATGATTGTCGAAGCGGCCGACTGCGCCCAAATATTCAACGCACCGCAGCATGCCTACACCCAAAAACTACTCGCAGCCGAACCCAGTGGCGAGCCACAAAAGCTGGATAACCCGCGAGACCTGCTGAACGTTACAGATTTTAAGGTCTGGTATCCTATCAAACGCGGCATCATCCAACGCACGGTCGATCACGTAAAAGCTGTCAATGGCATTTCCCTCACCGTGCGCGAGGGGGAAACACTGGGCATCGTGGGGGAATCGGGATCAGGTAAATCCACCTTGGGCCGGGCGATCTTACGTCTGGAAGATAGTCAAGGCGGCTTGATCTTTGACGGAAAGGACCTGCAAGCCCTCTCCCAGAAAGACCTGCGCCCTTTGCGAAGTGACATGCAAATGGTGTTTCAGGATCCCTTTGGATCCATGTCCCCGCGGCTGTCTGTGCAGCAAATCATTGAAGAAGGCTTGCGTGTCCATGCGGAAAAGCTGAGCCTCGAAAAAAGACGCATGATCGTTGGCGATATCCTTGAAGAAGTCGGCCTGCCCCGCAACGCACAAGATCGTTACCCGCATGAATTTTCCGGTGGGCAACGTCAACGCATCGCCATTGCACGTGCCGTTGTCCTAAAACCCCGCCTGATTATTCTGGATGAACCCACAAGCGCGCTAGATATGTCCGTGCAAGCGCAGATCGTTGAGTTGCTGCGTGACTTACAGGTCAAACATAACCTGACCTATATCTTTATCAGCCATGACCTCAAGGTCGTGCGCGCCATGAGCCATCACGTCCTTGTCATGCAAAATGGACAGGTGGTGGAAGAAGGCCCACGCGATCAAATTTTTGACGCGCCGCAAACGGCCTACACCCAGGCCCTGATGGCAGCAGCTTTTGAAAACAAAGCCATAACCTCATAAAAAAAGGCCCCACCAATACTCGGTAGGGCCTTTTTTTGCAGGGAGAACCTTTAAGTCAGCAACGGACTTATTTTGTCAGGTAGTAGTAACCGTTGTCGTCAGCTAAATAACCCGGCTGCCATGTTTTAACGATCGCTGGTTTTGCTGCGTCTGTAGAAGCAGAAGCTGTTGCAACTTGTGACGGGTCAAACGTAACAACCACTTTTTCGTAGCCGTTTTCATCAGCAGAAGCACCGTCAAACGGCAGGTTAGATGTCAGGGTTTTAACAACGCTTGCACCGCCTGCTTTGTAGCCTGTGTCGTAGTCAACTTCGACAGTGCGTGTGTAACCGTTTGGTGCGTCATCCGCATAAAAGCCCGGCTGCCATGTGCTGGATGTTTCTGTAACTGTGCCAGCCAATGCAGAAGCAGCTGTACCAGCAACCAAAGCAGCAGTGAGGGCGAGTGTTTTAATCTGTGTCATAATTTTAGTCTCCTAAGTGTGTCAGAGCGAACATGTGTCGCTGTTGAGGAGAAAATAGGCCGACTCACTCAAAGAAACAATTGAACCAATAGTAAAATTATTGTGTCCAAATTTGTTATAATCCGGCCTTGCATTTTGGCAGCGATGTCACAGTACTGTCATGAAAGAGTCTCCCTTTCACGTTAAAATAAACACACCACCATCATAAACAGGGAATGAGTGAAATGTGGTTTTTTAAAAATGAACTGACAAAAGATCGTGCCGTGTTGCCCCTTGCCAGTCTTGGCACCCTAAAGGCCTATGAGCCCCAACGCTGGATTTGCGAATGTTCCAGCTTTATCTACAACCCCGCGACCATGGGCGGTCTTGCCTTTGAAGAACTGGGTAAAAAATGGAAATGCCCCTGCTGCGGAGCCAAGAAAAAGGCCTTCCGTAAAACCGATCAGCGTTCTGTTTCCTGATCCTTGGCACCGTCCCCCAAAAAAATATAAAAAAAGGCCGCTACCTTTTGCAGTAGCGACCTTTTTCTTTGCGTTAAAGCGTATGCAATAAGCGTCGGACTTAGAAGCCCATACCACCCATGCCGCCCATGCCGCCCATGTCAGGCATAGCAGGTGCGCCACCAGCTTTTTCCGGCTTATCAGCAACCATAGCTTCAGTTGTGATCAGCAGGCCAGCGATAGAAGCCGCATCTTGCAGAGCTGTACGAACAACTTTAACCGGGTCGATAACGCCAGCTGCAACCAGATCAGTGTATTCACCAGTCTGTGCGTTGAAGCCGATTTTAACGTCCGTACCTTCGAGCAGTTTACCCGCAACAACCGCACCGTCGTGACCCGCGTTTTCAGCGATCTGACGGATCGGCGCTTGCAGCGCACGACGGATGATGTCGATACCGACTTTCTGGTCAGGGTTATCCCCTTCCAGACCGTCAAGTGCACG
The DNA here is from genome assembly GCF_000688235.1 of Terasakiella pusilla DSM 6293. GTDB lineage: Bacteria > Pseudomonadota > Alphaproteobacteria > Rhodospirillales > Terasakiellaceae > Terasakiella > Terasakiella pusilla. The sequence continues at coordinate 134,291 of NZ_JHYO01000001.1, forward strand.
TACAGCGTACAGAAGCGCCGTACCACCACCGGAGATGATACCTTCTTCAACAGCAGCGCGTGTTGCATGCAGAGCATCGTCAACGCGATCTTTGCGTTCTTTCACTTCGATCTCAGTTGCACCACCGACCTGGATAACAGCAACACCGCCAGCCAGTTTCGCCAGACGCTCTTGCAGTTTTTCACGGTCGTAGTCAGAAGAAGTTTCTTCAGCTTGTGCTTTGATTTGGTTGCAACGTGCTTCGATCTCAGCTTTATCGCCCGCACCTTCAACGATTGTTGTATCTTCCTTCGTGATCACAACAGACTTAGCTGTCCCCAGCATGTCGATTGTCACGTTCTCCAGCTTAACGCCGAGTTCGTCAGAAACCAACTGACCGTTTGTCAGGATCGCGATGTCTTGCAACATAGCTTTACGACGATCACCAAAGCCCGGTGCTTTAACCGCAGCAACCTTCAGGCCGCCGCGCAGTTTGTTCACAACCAGAGTTGCCAATGCTTCGCCTTCGATGTCTTCAGCGATGATCAGCAACGGACGGGAAGACTGAACAGACGCTTCCAAAAGCGGCAACATCGGCTGCAGGGAAGTCAGTTTGCCTTCGTTGATCAGGATGTACGGGTTATCCAGCTCACAGACCATTTTCTCAGAGTTGGTCACGAAGTAAGGGGATGTGTAACCACGGTCAAACTGCATGCCTTCAACAACGTCAAGCGTCGTGTCCAGACCTTTAGCTTCTTCAACAGTGATAACGCCTTCGTTGCCGACTTTTTCCATCGCTTGTGCGATCAGGTCACCAACAGTCTTTTCACCGTTTGCAGAGATTGTACCAACCTGTGCAACTTCTTCGTTTGTCGCAACCGGCTTGGAACGGGCTTTAACGTCAGCAACAACAGCAGTAACAGCTGTGTCGATGCCGCGTTTCAGGTCCATTGGGTTCATGCCAGCAGCAACAGCTTTTGTACCTTCACGGACAATTGCTTGCGCCAGAACTGTCGCAGTTGTTGTACCGTCACCAGCCAGATCAGCTGTTTTAGACGCAACTTCTTTGATCATCTGTGCTCCCATGTTCTGGAACTTGTCTTCCAGTTCAATTTCTTTCGCAACAGACACACCGTCTTTAGTAACGCGCGGCGCACCAAAGGATTTGTCCAAAACAACATTACGGCCCTTCGGACCCAGTGTTACTTTTACAGCGTTTGCAAGAAGGTCAACACCCTCAAGAATCTTTGCACGAGCTTCTGTGCCGAATTTGATTTCTTTAGCCATTTAGCTAGACCCTTATTTAAGCAGTCAAAAGATAGGATGGTTTGTGTCGTTTAAGGCTTAGCCTTCGATCACACCCATGATGTCAGTTTCTTTCATGATCAACAGATCTTCGCCGTCAACCTTGATCTCTGTGCCGGACCATTTGCCGAACAGAACCTTGTCGCCAGCTTTAACGTCAAGCGCAACGAATTCACCGTTGTCACCGCGTACACCAGAACCAACAGCGATAACTACGCCTTCAGATGGTTTTTCTTGCGCTGCTTCCGGCAGAATGATGCCGCCAGCAGTTTTAGTTTCTTGCTCTACGCGTTTTACGAGGACGCGATCGTGCAGAGGACGAAATTTCATGGTTTTAAACTCCGTGATAGTCACCAAAGTAATGACCCGAACGAGTCAATGATTAGCACTCGTTAGGTCCGAGTGCTAACAGAGTTAAGAGGAGACCGTAAAACTGTCAAGGATTGAATCGTTATTTTTTTATTTCCCGCGACGATCCAGCAGGCTGAGATCCCCCTCCAACAGGCGGCTATCAAACAAAATGAAGTGCCCACCACGGAAATCTTCGACATGCTTCACTGCCGGATGGTCCGGTGCATCCCGTTTCCACAAGGTTAGCACGACACTGTTCGGATGCGCGCCAACCCATTCATCAATCGAATAGCCCGAACGACTGGTTGCAAGTTCCTGAACCGGTTTTTCAAGCCGTCCCAAAAACTGGAAGGTGCCATGATATTTGCCAACGAAAGCCACATCATCTCCACGATCCTGAAAGGTCTTGATCTTGTTGGAAAGCTCATGCAGATCGAACTCTTCATAAAGATAGGGGGCAAGGGCCAGATGCAAGGTCACCACAAAAGTGGACATCAACACCGTTAACCCCACCACCGACTGCACAACCGACTTTAACGGACGCACCAGCAAATATAATGCCACGAGAACGGTTAGCCCCATCCAGTATGTCGGCAGATACCCCACCCAGTCGGGTAATTTTTTAAGTGGCAAATACGGGACGGCAACCACCACCATCCCAAGCACCGCAAAAAACCCGGCTGGTAACAGGCGCCCCAGTCGACTGTCCGACAAATCCGATTGCCATAGCCAACGTGACATCAAAAAGGCACTCGCCGGAAAGATCGGCAAGAGATAGTGCAACTGCTTGCCACTGATCAGGGAGAAAGCGAAAAAGATCGGCACAAACCAGAGAATACAAAAACGCGACGCCGATTCAGACCAGAGCGTCCCGACGGATCGCCACGCACTGCGCCACATGGTTGGCCAGATCGCCCACGGCAACAATAGCGGCCCAATGACGGCGAGATACCACCACCACGGACGGGCATGGGCGAAAGACTCGACCACACGGCCAGCCGTCTGCCCCCAGAAAATGGCGTTGCGATATTCTTCCCCGCCATAAATGCCGGCAGGCACGGCCCAGGCAAGCCCGATGACTGCCCCGCCCAAGACCCCCAGCACAATCCGGCCGTACCACGCTTTCCACGCACCATATTGCTGTTTCACCAAACCTTCACGGTCCCAAACCGGGGCCAACAGGGCCACAGGCAGAACCTGCAACAAAATGACCGGCCCTTTGGCCAGAATGCCCAGACCAATCGCCAAACCAAAATAGACCCAGCCTTTGCCGCCGCCGTCGCGCCACGCAACCAAGACACCATACAGCGCCCACAAGGTACAGGCCGCAACCAGCATGTCAAACATGGTAACGGTGGTAAAGATGGTCCAGAAAGCCGCACCCAACAACACGATAGGGGACAGGTCAGCAATCATCGGCTCGTCCGGCCAGAGCTTTTGCGCCATAGATCGCGTCAAAAACAAACACGCCAAGCCAAACAACGGGGCGACCAGAGGCGGCCACCATTCGTTCATCCCAAAGACGGCCCAACCCGCGTTCATCAACCAAAACAGCAAGGGCGGTTTATGGCTGTAGGTTTCCCCATTCAGGTGCGGGACAATATAATCGCCATCCAGCCACATTTCCCACGCAACAGCAAGGTAGCGGGTTTCATCCACGGGCAAAGCCGGGCGATAGGCAATCGCAAAAGCGACCAGCACAGCCCACAAAAAAGTAAAGAGGAGAGGAGACCAGTTTTTTTGGATCATCGGTACAACGTCTGTTTCAGGCAGTCGGCTGCCTTTGGTTACATTTTAGTCTCGCCATCACGCACGATGGCATCGGCTGTTTGCTCGTCACCCGCCAGCTGCGTTTCAATGTCACGACCCAGCGTTTTCCCCTGACGGTAGCGGCGATACAAATAAACGCCCAATATGCCAGAGATAACGAAAAGAATCACGCTCAACGCAATATTCCATTCCGTATTGAGCTCAATACCGCTGCCTGCCAAGGCAAAAACCAGCGTCTGGGGGACATACCCCACCATAGAGCCCGCGATAAAAGCAAACGGCGACACACCAGAAACACCGGCCGCCGCACTGGTCGCCATATTATTGCCGACAGGTAAAAGACGAATTAACAAGGTCATGGCAAACGGGCTGTCTTTCAAGAAATCATCAACCCGTTTAATCTTGCGCGGAAACTTGCGTTTCACCCACGCGCGCCCAAAAAAGCGGGCGTAAAAAAATGTCAGGAGACAACCCAGCGTCACCGCCAGCAGCGCAATACTTAGCCCCTTGATCACCCCAAAGGCATAACCGCCCAAAAAGGCGACGACCTGACGCGGAAAACCGACAGCCGCCAACAAGCCCCCGATAGAGATAAAGACAAACCAGCCTTTTATTCCCTGCCCGCGCACATTGTTATCAATCCAGCTTTTATCAATTCCGCGCGACAACAGGTATGCCGCCCCTGCCAGCACCATCAGGAACATCAGCCCCTTGATGAAAACCTTATAATTCATGGAGCCTTCCGCTCGATAATCACGGGCACTTTACCACGGCTTTGCAGCCATTTAACGCCCATAATATCGACGATGCCGACCCACAAACGGTTCCACATCCCATATTTAGAAACACCGCGTTCACGCGCGCGGTGATTAACCACCACCGACTGCACCCGCCCGCCGCGACGGATCATCAAGGCCGGGAGAAAACGGTGCATATGATTAAAATACGGCAAATCAAGGAAGGCTACGCGGGTAAAGACCTTCAGGCCACAGCCTGTGTCCGGCGTATCATCGCCCAACAGCTTGGCGCGGATTTTGTTGGCATTGCGCGATTGCCACAGCTTAAATGCACTGTCATGACGCTTGGCACGCCAGCCTGCCATCAACACTAAATCCTGATCGTCGGCCTTGATCAATTCATCATACAACGCCGGAATATCAGCAGGATCGTTTTGTCCATCGCCATCCAGCGTGGCGATCACACGACCATCAGCCTGTTTAACCCCACTGCGCACCGCTGTGCTTTGACCACAAGAGTCACGGTGGGTCACGATCTTTAAACGATCTGTTTTTGCCTGCATGTCCAACAAGCGTTGCGGCGTGTCATCGTCGCTGCCATCATCTACATAAACAATCTGATATTCCAGTTTACCGTCGAGGGCTGCCATGATTTCTTCAATCAAGGGCTGGATGTTTTCCGCTTCATTCTTAACCGGAACAACGACAGATAGTTCGATGGGCGCTGACATATAAATTGGGACCTGCGTGCATTGCAATAAAAACGCCGCGCATTATGGCCTTTTCGCCGATTTTGTCCACCTAATTCCGACAGACGGACATCCCTATCCTTGGTTTATCAGAACGACTTGCCGTTCTCTTTCCGCAAAAATTTCTTTTCTGCCTCCTAAAATTCTCTATACCTGTAGCAAATAAACAGGAGTCATGAATGTCGGATACCTATGCAGGGGATATCACCCCTAACGAAGCCTGGACGATCTTGCAAGAAAACGAACAGGCCGTTCTAATCGATGTGCGCACCACTGCCGAATGGGCATGGGTGGGTCAGGTTGATCTCAGCTCTCTCTCCAAATCCCATCATTGTGTCGAATGGGTCAGCTTCCCCAGTGGGTCAGCAAACGAGAACTTTGTTGAAGAAGTGCAGGCACGGGTCACAGACACCACAGCCCCGGTTCTCTTGCTCTGTCGCTCCGGTGTGCGTTCCAAATATGCAGCCATCGCCCTGAGCGCCGCTGGCTATCAGACCTGCTACAATATTGCAGGCGGGTTTGAAGGGGACAAAAACGAGGCACAGCATCGCGGCACCGTCAACGGCTGGAAAGTTGCAGGACTGGCGTGGGCGCAGGGCTAAATCCTGAAGTGTTCGCGCAAGTTGATGGAAGAGGTACGTTGGATGGCGGCGCGGTGATCGCCTAAAAACTGATCCGCGCCCCGGCGTCCCTCTTCAAACAAAGTAGAGAGCATGGACCAATCCGGTGTCATTTCACTGCCCGGATTTTGTTTGGATGTGACAGCCGTACCATCAATCAAATGAAAACGGTGCCGTGCCAGACGCCGCGCTTTGCCATTTAAGGCAATGCTGGATTGAGAAATATCACGCCCTTCCTCGATCAATTCAATTTCACGGCGCAACGACTGCGAAAAAGATAAGTGGCTCAGGTGCGTGCGTACCCCGCCGATATGGGAAGGCAGTTGAAACCCATCCACCGGACTGATCTGGACCAGCAATGTATCATTGGTATTGGACTGAAAGATCACGGGGCGAATAGCCGGATTTGCTGAAAACCCGCCGTCCCAATAAGGTTCCCCATCGATCACCACGGATTTAGAGAAAAACGGCAAACAGGTTGAGGCCAAGATCACCTCAAGTGATAAATCTTCGTTGCAAAAAATACGCGCACTGCCATTGGACACTTGTGTCGCGGCGATATAAAGACCAAACGGGCTATGTTCGCGCAAGGCTGGAAAATCGATTTGATCTTTGAGGATTTTACGAAGCGGGTCAAAATCCAGCGGGTTTGGGTCAAAGGGCATCATCATCATGCCGTTCATGGCCCAGTTCATCAGGCTTGTGGACGTCCCCGGCACGGTTAAAAAATCACCCGCTTTCGAGATCGCTTTCCAGACGCTTTCCAGTTTAGCCCGCGCACCTTGGGTGCCATCTTCCATGTAACCTTGCGCCATGGCAACAGCGTTGACCGCCCCCGCACTTGTGCCGCTGATGGTATCAAAGGAAAGGCCGTCGTCTTCCAACAAGCGGTCCAGCACGCCCCATGTGTAAGCCCCATGGGCGCCGCCGCCCTGAAGCGCGAGGTTTAATTGCTTGTAGCGCGATCCGCCCAAGCCCAAGGCGTTGAGTGTTTCTTCCAACATGATAGGGACAATATACCACTTTTCCCCGGTTGCATGTGAATTTTTTGTGCAGCGCAACAAAAAAGCCCGACCTGCAAAAAACAGATCGGGCTTTCTATAGATTTGGAAACAGGCTTAAACCAGTTTATCCAATTCTGTAATCAGGGCATCACCCATGGCGTTACAGCCGACTTGTTTCATGCCAGCTTGCATGATGTCGCCTGTACGAACGCCGGCGCCCAGTACGTTTTCAACGCCTTGATCCAGCAGGTCAGCTTCTGCCCCCATGTCAAAGCTATAGCGCAAGCACATGGAGAAGGACAGAATGGTCGCCAGCGGGTTCGCAAGGTCTTGACCCGCGATATCCGGTGCAGAACCGTGTACCGGCTCGTACATGGCGCGGACTTTACCGTTTTCATCCTTACCGGACAAAGACGCAGACGGCAGCATCCCCAAGGACCCGGTCAGCATCGCAGCGCAATCGGACAGCAGATCCCCAAACAGGTTGTCTGTCAGGATCACGTCAAATTGTTTCGGGTTACGCACCAGCTGCATCGCGCAGTTGTCAGCATACATATGTTCCAGTTGAACGTCGGCATATTCTTCTGCATGCAGTTTTGTAACCACTTCACGCCAGAATTTACCGGATTCCATCACGTTTGCTTTTTCAACGCTGTGAACTTTGTTGCCGCGTTTTTTCGCCAGATCAAACGCCACGTGGGCCGCGCGAATGATTTCAGCATCCGTATAAACTTGCGTATCAAAGCCTTTACGACCACCACCCGGCAGGTCTTCAACGCCGCGCGGCTCGCCAAAGTACACACCAGACGTCAGTTCGCGCAGGATCATAATGTCCAGACCCTTAACGACGTCGTTTTTCAGCGTAGAGCTATCCACCAACGCATCAAACACAAGCGCAGGACGCAGGTTGGCAAACAGGTCCAGTTCTTTACGAAGACGCAGCAGACCGGCTTCGGGGCGGGCGTGACGTTCTACGTTGTCCCATTTCGGGCCGCCAACAGCACCCAGCATAACCGCGTCCGCATCCAAAGCGTCCTGAATGGTTTCGTCCGTGACTGCACATTTGTGAGCTTCGTAACACGCGCCACCCACAAGGGCTTCATTGACGTTGAAGTTTACTGAACGGTTTTTCGCCAACCAATCAATGATTTTGCGAACCTGACCCATTACTTCCGGACCAATACCATCACCCGCCAAGAATAAGAGGTTTTTAGCGTCAGACATTTTTTTCTATTCCTTAAACAAAGCCGTCCCTGCCGAAGCAGGGACCGCTGAACTGTAATAAATGTCCCTGTGTCGCTCAGGGACTGAATTTTATGAACGGGCCATCCACGGCATGGATTGCGCGTACTGATCTTCAAATGACTGGATCTTGTCTTCTTTTTGAAGAGTCAAGCCAACGTCATCCAGACCTTCAAGCAGACAGTGCTTGCGGAACGGGTCCACATCAAATTTGATGCAGCCGCCATCCGGGCCTTTAATCTCTTGGTTTTCCAGATCAATGGTGATCGTTGCATTGGCACCGCGTGAGGCGTCATCCATCAACTTGTCCACATCTTCCTTCGGAAGACGGATCGGCAGGATGCCGTTTTTGAAACAGTTGTTGTGGAAGATGTCTGCAAAGCTGGTAGAGATAATGCAACGGATGCCAAAGTCAGCAATCGCCCAAGGCGCATGCTCACGAGAGGAGCCACAACCGAAGTTGTCACCCGCGATGATGATCTGTGCTTTGCGATACGGTTCTTTGTTCAGGATAAAGTCCGGCTTTTCTGTACCGTCCTGATTGAAACGCATTTCATCAAACAGGTTGGCACCCAGACCAGAGCGTTTGATGGTTTTGAGGAACAGTTTAGGGATGATCATATCGGTATCGATGTTGATCAACGGCATCGGCGCTGCGATACCAGTCAGTGTGGTGAACTTTTCCATGTTCTTAGTTCCCCTCTTTCAACAATTCGCGCACATCTGTCAGCTTGCCTGTGATGGCAGCCGCCGCAGCCATTGCCGGGCTGACCAAATGTGTACGGGAATCACGGCCCTGACGGCCTTCAAAGTTACGGTTGGATGTGGAAGCGCAACGCTCTCCCGGTGCCAGACGGTCATCGTTCATCGCCAGACACATGGAACAGCCCGCCTCACGCCAGTCAAAACCGGCTTCGGTGAAGATTTTATCCAGACCTTCTTCTTCCGCAATCTCTTTCACCAGACCAGAGCCCGGCACGACCATCGCGTTCATGCCTTCAGCCACTTTACGGCCTTTGGCAACGGCAGCAGCCGCGCGCAAGTCTTCAATACGGCCGTTTGTACAAGACCCGATAAAGACGCGTGTCACTTCGATCTCGTTCAACGGTGTACCCGCTTCCAGCCCCATGTAAGCCAACGCACGTTCAATCGCGCCCGCTTTACCTGCATCACGCGCATCAGACGGAGACGGGACTTTAGCTGTAATCGGCAGCGCATCTTCCGGGCTGGTGCCCCAAGTTACGAACGGAACCAGCTCATCAGCTTTGATGATGATGGTTGTGTCGTAAACCGCACCTTCATCAGACGTCAGTGTGCGCCAGTATTTTTCCGCCGCTTCAAACGCTGCACCCTTCGGCGCCATCGGACGACCACGAACATAATCGATCGTTTTGTCATCAACCGCGATCAGGCCCGCACGTGCACCGCCTTCAATCGCCATGTTACAAACGGTCATGCGGCCTTCCATGGACAGATCCATGATCGCCTGACCGGTAAATTCAATCACACTGCCTGTACCGCCTGCAGTCCCGATTTTGCCGATGATCGCCAAAACAAGGTCTTTCGCAGTCACGCCATCCGGCAACGCGCCTTCAACACGGACTTCCATGTTTTTAGATTTTTTCTGCAAGAGCGTTTGCGTTGCAAGAACGTGCTCTACTTCAGATGTCCCGATCCCGAAAGCCAGGGAACCAAACGCGCCATGTGTCGCTGTGTGACTATCGCCACAAACGATTGTCGCGCCCGGCAACGTGAAGCCTTGTTCCGGCCCTACAATATGCACCACACCTTGACGAAGGTCGTCCATCGCGAAGTAAGGAACGCCAAATTCAGCAACGTTCTTTTCCAGAGCTTCCACCTGAATACGTGATTCTTCGTTGGTAATCACAATCCCGTTGGAACGGTCAGAAGTCGGGACGTTGTGGTCGGCGACGGCGAGGGTGAGTTCCGGGTGACGAACCTTGCGCCCCGACATACGTAGGCCTTCAAAAGCCTGCGGGGAGGTCACTTCGTGAACCATGTGACGATCGATAAAGATCAGGCTTGTGCCGTCATCTTGTGTTTCGATCAAATGGTTGTCCCAGATCTTGTCAAACAGTGTGCGGGGGTTGCCCATTTTCGTGCTTCTCCGAATGAGTCAGAAGTATTTACATATCATGTAAGATTTGCGTCCCTTCTATAGAAGTTTTGGACGCAAAGGTCACGAACTTTTACAGTTCTGACCGTGGATGGCACGATTTGACGAATTTTACTTTCAAATTGGGCAATGAAAATAAACCATAATTTTAGTTTTCAGCCAAAAAGAGATACAATTAAGATCGATTCTTTATTGCAAGTTTCATTCATCACCCAAACGATATGCTAAGCGTATTGTGCAATATGTCAAACAATTACAACAAAATAGTGTATTTGGGAAAAAATGACTAAAAATTAATTTAATTAAAAATTGAGGCCAGTCCGTCAAATCAAGTTGCTATGGTTGAAAATCAACATTTTCTTGCATAACATCTTATTCTTATTTGGAAAAAGCCTACACACCCATTATGATCAGTCGTCATTCGACGGGATTCGCTGACCGTCTGAACCATACCATTCAGGCCACAGTTGATGGACAGAAAGTTCAAGGCACTTGGCAATGATGCGATTACCTGTTGGTTGTGGTCTGATTAACGCAGCACGAACAACGGAATCCGAAACACCGTTCTGACGAGCTAAAGCAGCAAGCGATCCGATTTTTTTTCGCACAGCTGCTTTGACGTCTTCAGGATGCATGTTTTGAACAGGTGGGTTTGAATACGGCATATTGAATCCAAGATGAACCGACTTTTACAGGTCGGCTTTTTAATGTTTTATTTTATCACGAACGGGACGCTTAATGGCTTACCAAAACGATCAGCACTGTTTTTCATCCCTATGGTTTGATTATGCCATATCTGGGGAAAATAAAGCCAGAAATTTTATTTCAGGAAGACTACGTACCCTCTGCGATAGAAATCGATACCTTAAAAATCGCGCCATGGGAGAGACATGTGCCTGAAAACTTCCAAGCCCGCCTACGTGAAATCGCCAAAGAAGCAGGGGGCAACCGCGCCCTCTGTGAAAAATCCGGTATCTCGGAACGTACATTTGCCAACTGGCTGTCCGGTGCAAGCGAACCCAAAATCATAGGTCTTTCCGCCATCGCAAACGCAGCAGGTGTTACCATTGACTGGATTGTCAGCGGCACCAAACCCAAAATGGCCTTAGGGTCGCGCCCTCATAATGATAGCGAGATCATTACTATTCCGTGGATTGCAAAGACACTCAAAGACATACAGGGTGATGTGGCACAACGTCTTCACGTGCTGACCCATATGCCATTTTCTACACAGTTTCTGGAAACCCGCCTGTTGAAAACGGATTTTGATCAACTCTGTCTACTTGAAGTTCATGGAGACTCGCTCCATCCCACCGCCAACTGTGGTGACTTTGTCCTTGTTGATCGATCCGACACATCAAAAGCGGACGGACTGGTTTCCTTTGTCTTTCAGGAAAATATTCTGATCAAACGGATCGTCAATACCTTAAACGGTATCGAGGTCATCAGCGATAACAAAGCGCTCTACCCGTCCCACATCATCCCGCCGGAACAAAGCGAACAGCTGGATATTATCGGGCGTATCCTGTGGATCGGCAAAACCGTCCTTTAACAGATAACGTCTCACAAAAGGAAACGCCGTGCCTTTCACGCTCGACAAGTGAGCAAAAGACACGGCGCACCAACATTTTGGCTCTCAGACGTGAGAGGCCGAGAATTGCCCCTGATAAACAGGGGACTTTCAGATCATCAAATCTGCATAACGCAGAAAATGATTACCAGTCTTTCTTCTCGGTAATACGTGCAGCTTTACCAGTACGACCACGCAGGTAGTACAGTTTAGCGCGACGGACGTCACCGCGACGAACAACTTGGATTTCAGCCAGGTTCGGAGAGTAAAGCGGGAATACACGTTCCACACCTTCACCGAAAGAAATTTTACGCAGTGTGAACGCGGAATTGATGCCGTCGTTCTTACGTGCGATGCAAACGCCTTCAAACGCCTGCAGACGCTCGCGCTCGCCTTCTTTTACACGAACCTGAACGCGCAGGGTATCACCAGCGCCAAATTTAGGGACATTACGTTCGGCAAGTTGCTTCTCAATTTGCTCTTTACCGATTTGTTCTACAATATTCATGGTCTCGACCTTCTATAGAAAGGGGTGAACTCTAAACTGGAGAGGTGCCGATCTCAGGCACTTCCTTTAATCTCTTTGCAGTAGCGTTCCCACAAATCGGGGCGACGTTCCTGCGTAATGCGTTGAGCCTGCGTCTTGCGCCAGCTCAGAATTTTCTCATGATGACCGGATAACAGAACTTCTGGGACTTCACGCCCGCGCCACACACGGGGACGGGTGTAATGTGGATATTCCAGAAGACCCGCTTCAAAGCTTTCGTCTTCATGACTGGCTTCTTTACCGATGACACCGGGCAGAAGTCGCACACAGGCATCCAGCAGAACAGTCGCCGCAGATTCACCACCAGACAGGACATAATCCCCGATGCTGATTTCTTCGATATCGTCATGTTCATCAAGAACACGCTGATCGATACCTTCATAACGACCACAGAGCAGGATCACCCCCGGCGCATCCGCCAGTTCGTGCACTTTCTCCTGTGTCAGGGGACGACCGCGCGGTGTTAGAAACACCTTCTTAGCCAACGGATAACGCTTTGCAGCTTCATCCAGTCCACCTGTGACCACATCCGGGCGCATCACCATACCGGCACCCCCCCCGCAAGGGGTATCGTCCACAGTATTGTGTTTGTCCTGAGCAAAATCACGGATCTGGATGGTATCCAGCGTCCAGCGACCTTCCTCTAGACCACGTCCGACCAAAGAATGCCCCAGCATACCGGGAAACATTTCCGGAAAAAGCGTCAGAACACAAGCCGTCCACGGCATCAGTTGCGGGGTCATTGATCCCCCCCATCCGATTTCGCAGTCTTGGGCTTACGATTCTTTTTCTTTTTAATTTCCGGCAACAGGCCTTCCGGCGGATCAACGACAAGGCGTCCTTTCGCAAGATCCACAATCGGCACAATCGCTTTGGTAAAGGGGACCATGATCAAGGCCCCTTCTTTCGGCAGAATTTCCAGCATGTCGCCCGCACCAAAATCATAGACCGCACGCACTGTGCCGAGTGTCTGACCACTGACTGTCTTGACCGTCAGGCCAATCAAGTCTGCGTGATAAAACTCCTCGTCACCGGCATCCGGTAATTTGGAACGGGAAACGAAAAGACGTTCACCTTTCAATAGTTCAGCCGCATCACGTCCTTCAACCCCCGCAACCTTGACAATCAATTCGCCTTTGCCAGTGTGGCTCACGACTTCAATGTCATAGATTTTGGACGCATCTTCGCTTTCCAGCTGACCAAATTGGGCAACATCATCCGGATTTTCGGTAAAGCTTTTCAGACGCAAGGCCCCACTGACGCCATGGGCAGACGAAAAGGCGGCAACGCAAACGCGCAGTCCTTCCTTATCTTTATCAGGCGATGTGGGTGACATGGTCCAAACTCACTCTTGCGAAAATGGGAAAATTCAAAAAGAAACTTAAGCTTCAGCCGGAGCTTCTTCAGAAGCAGCAGCAGCGGCGGCTTCTTCAGCAGCCTGTTTGGCAGCTTCTTCAGCTTCGCGACGCTTCTCAGCTTTTTCTTCGATACGCATTTTAGTCTTTGCAGACTGTTCCGCTTTTTTAGTTTGTTGCGGAACAGCACGTTCAGCTTTGCCAGCAGCTACCAAGAAGCGCAGAACACGGTCAGTCGGTTTTGCACCTTGGCCGAGCCAGTAATCGACACGTTCAACGTTCATGCTAACGCGGTTTTCATTGTCTTTGGCAAGCATCGGGTTGTATGTGCCGACTTTCTCAATGAAACGGCCATCGCGCGGAGCGCGTTTATCAGCAACAACGATACGGTAGAACGGGCGCTTTTTAGCCCCGCCACGTGCCAAACGGATTGTAAGAGCCATTGTTGGTCTTTCCTATGGTTTGGGTTAGTAAAAAAATTATGTCGAAATTCAAAACACGTCAGGTCTTCACTTTTTGAAGGGCGGGATCCCCGGTGGTAAACCACTTTGGCCCCCAAGGCCTTCCATTCCGGGTAGGCCACCCAGACCGCCCGGTGGCATACCACCCGGACCGCCCATGAGTCCCCCCAGCTTGCCGAGCAAACCTTTTTTGTTCATCTTACCGACTTTTTTCATGACGGTTGCAGTCTGCTGATGTTGTTTCAGCAGCTTGTTCACGTCCTGAACCGAGAGGCCACAGCCCGCAGCAATACGCTGCTTGCGTGAGGCTTTAATCAATTTGGGATTTTGACGTTCTTTAACCGTCATGGACAAAATGATCGCTTCTTGACGGGCAATCATCTTGTCATCCACTTTAGCTTCTGCGAGCTGTTTTTTCATCTTGCCGATCCCGGGCATCATCCCGAGAAGGCCGCTCACATCGCCCATTTTTTTAATTTGAGAAAGCTGTTCCAGCATATCTTCCAGCGTAAACTGGCCTTGCATGACCCGTTTCGCCAAGGCTTCGGCTTTATCATGTTCAATGTTTTCCTGGGCTTTTTCCACCAAGGACACCACATCACCCATGCCAAGGATTCGGCTGGCAACGCGGTCTGCGTGGAAGGCTTCCAGTTCGTCGATTTTCTCACCGACACCCATGACCTTGATCGGCGCGCCCGTCACTTCCTTCATGGAAAGGGCCGCACCACCGCGCGCATCACCGTCTACACGGGTCAACGCAATACCGGTAATGCCGATCTTGTCATTAAATTCTTTCGCAACGTTTACCGAGTCCTGACCCGTCATTGCATCCGTCACCAGCAGCGTTTCCTGCGGCTTGGCAACGTCACGGACCTTGGCCACTTCGTCCATCAGCACATCATCAATGTGCAGGCGACCGGCTGTATCAAGGATAACAACGTCATAGCCGCCTTTGCGGCCTTCTTCCATTGCGCGCTTTGCAATGGCAACAGGCTGTTCGCCCATAATAATCGGCAGCGAGTTCAATTCAGCCTGTTTGGCCAGAATCTCAAGCTGCTGCTGGGCGGCCGGACGATAAACGTCCAAACTTGCCAACAAAACTTTTTTACGTTCACGTTTTTTAAGCATTAAGCCGATTTTGGCAGAGGTGGTGGTTTTACCCGCCCCCTGCAAACCGACCATGAGAATCGCAACCGGTGGCACCGCCTGTAAATTGATCTGGGTGTCTTGCGCCCCCAGCATCTCAACAAGGCAATCATGGACGATCTTGATGACCATCTGGCCGGGGTTGATCCCCTTGAGAACATCTTCCCCGATCGCCTTTTCTTTAGCCTTTTTAACAAACTCTTTCACAACCGACAGCGCAACGTCAGCCTCAAGCAAGGCAACGCGCACTTCGCGCATGGCTTCGCTGACATCAGCTTCAGACAATGAGCCACGACGTGTGAGTTTGTCAAAAATACCGCCGAGGCGATCCTGTAAGTTCTCAAACATATAAAAACTTTCCCAACGCAAAACGCGCCAGTGCTCGACTTTCGAGGACTGGCGGCACCCCTATAAGGTGACAAAATTGTCAAAGAGGTATGAATTTGAGCGTCCTTTTACGGGTTGATACACATAGAGTCAAGTAAAAGTGCGCTTGTCTTCCCATTGAAAGCAGATTATTTTAGCCACCATTCAACCACTACGGATAGTGTCCCATGCGTGCCTTATACCTTTTTATATGTGCTGTCATTTTGACGACCAACGCTCACGCGTCGGATGAATTGACAACTTATGCCAATCTGCAGAAGAGTCACGTTCAAGACAATATAAGCGCAATTAAAGGCGCTATTCAAAAAGCCAACGGGCTTTTACGCGACGCACAAGCCCGCGACGAAAAGGATCTGCACGACAATCTACAACAGATCGTACAAAATACCGCCGGCTTGCGTGCCATTATATATATAAATAGAGACGGCATCCTAACCGTTGATAGTTTTACCTATCCTGCCCGACGGATCAATCTGACAGATCGGGAATATGTAAAGGCGGTTGCAGATGCCTCTCACACCGATCTTTATATTGGACAACCCGTTCAGGGGCGCAGTTCCGGCGTCTCGTTCATTCCGCTTTCACAGCGCGTCACTGGGGAGAACGGGGAGCCATTCGGGGTTGTCGCCGGGATTGTGACACCAGACGCACTCATCAGACAGGACATCCTGTGCACCCATTGTTTTATGGGCATATTCTCAACGGGCGGGACAAAACTGGTGTCTTATCCTTCCAGCACGCGCTATGGGCCATCCTTCCTTGCAGAAGCCGCCCCACATGCAAATGGCGCAGCCTTCAAACATCAGTTCGGCAATCAAAGCGTGGTCTCTATGTATAAAACCATCGACGGCTTTGACCTCCACATCATCATGAGCCATCTGGTTTCTGACTAATAAAAATAGTATACGAATTAACGTATTATCTATATCAATTACTACCCGAGACAGTATACGTGATACATATTTTTAATTATACTGAAAGAAAGTGTTACCCTTGTCCTTCGCACGTCTTGTCCTAGTCCTGTTTCTTTTGGGCCTTGCACCCGCGGCCCGCGCAGAGACTGATTTACGATTGCAGGCTGAGTTCCAAGCCATCCACGCCGAGGCCCTGTTGCGCACCATGGACCTAGCCTTGCTCGGTGCGGCGGACGTTCTTGGACGCAGCCAAACTCAAAACGAGCTGATTATTCACGAAGCGTTTGGGAATTATGTCAAACGCGCCCCCGGCCTGCGCGCCATTATCGCCACAAATAGCCAAGGCGAATTACAATTCGACAGCTTTAAATTCCCCGCTCAACATCTCGACCTCAGTAACCGAGATTACATTAAAGTCGCGTTGGAGATGAAAAATAGAGAGGCCTATCTCGGCAAACCTTTGATGGGGAAGACATCCGATGTCGCTTTTTTGCCCATGTCCATGCCTATTTTTGACATTTTCAAGCGAGTCATCGGCGTTGTGGCGGGGATCATGACCCCAAACAGGCTGATCCGGCAGAATATTCTATGTAAAGCCTGCTTTGTCAGCATCTACCGCGAAGATGGGGAAAAAATTACCAGCTATCCGTCTTCCCTACAATTTCCGGAGGATATGCTGACCTTGGTCAAAACCAAAAGCCAAAACGGCATTCTGGAACATCAGATGGGAAGCCTAAAGGCGCAATCTTCCTCAGCCCGCATCCAGGATTATAAGCTCTGGGTCGTCTTTACAAAGTTGAAAATTGGATCATAAGGTCGGGGTTAATAAACCACCCATTCCTTATTTGATTTTTGCAGGTCAATCTCATCGATGAGATATTCGACAGCCTGCGCGCGGTCCATCCCGTTAAACTTATCCGCCTTTTTGCCGAGCTTTTCTTCTACAGACATCAACAAGCGAACCGGGTCAACCTCACCGCCGCGAGATGCAATGACGATCATCCGCATCAAACGATCTTGCGATACGTCTGGCACAAAGCTTTGATAGCTCCATGTCCCCATAGCCACCGCAAATGTTGTAAACACAACGGTTGCCAAGGCCGGTAATCCGTACCGTCTTTTTAGCGGAACAGACTTATCCAACTTCGCTAAGGCATCTTGTAGGTCTTCGTCAAACATAATTTGTATGCTCACATTTCAAATAGGCAATATCGGCATATTACAACTAAAAGATATCTTTTTCCAGTAAAATTCGTAAAATTACCTTTAGTTATATAAAACTCCGTTAATAAATCAGAGTTAGAATTACTACTTCAGGATTCTCAGGAGTAGTAAAATGCTTAACATACGTGCATCCCGTCCATCTGACGTTCAATCCATCGCCCTCATTCATGCAGAGTGTTGGAAAGATACGTACTCCTTCATGCCCAAAGAAGTCTTAGACGATCGCAACTACAATTTTAGACTGTCACAATGGCAAAAGTGGTACAACGAAAAACGTTACGAACACAAAGAAGGCCTATTTGTCATGGAACACCAGCGCCGTGTCGTCGGCTTTTGCATGTGCAAACCCAATAACGATGACGCCATCCCCTATGCCCAAGGCGAACTTCACGCTCAATACGTGCTCCCCAAATACCGCGCGCGCGGCACAGGCTATCAGGTGTTACGTGTCCTCACCGGTTATCTGTTGGAAAATAATATGAGCCCCATGTGCTGCTGGGCCTTCCAGAACAACAAGATCTGGCAGTGGTACGAGCGTATGGGCTTTGAAAAAGTCGTCAGCCGTGACCGCATTCTCAACGGAATTGCCGTCCCTGAATATGGCTTTATCCACAATGACCCTAAAGGATTACTATATGGTCTCAGCCAGCATCTAGACGCAGCATAGCAAAGTCGATGATCTGGGCCGTCATCTCTGCCGGCGCCTGCTCTTCTTTCGGCTTGCTATAATTGTCAACCATCCAGTCGAGAACTTCCATGAAAGTATCCGCAAACTGATTGGGATCACGCGCGGCATCCATGCGCTTGCATAAGTAGTAAGCAACGTTCCACGCGACCTTCCGGTTAAGGGCGACGCTGCGCACATCTGCGCCCAATCGCATTTCCCCCACACCCGTGAAAAACCAATTCAGATCATAGCCCCAATCAGAGAGTTTTTTTAACACATCCCCTTTCGGAATTTGATCGCGTTCATAGCCTTGAACCGACCCAATTGACACATCTAATTGGTGTGCAAACTGCTTTTGTGTCAGCTCCAGACTTTTCCGAATTTCGCTGAAACGTTGTGCTATTTTACTCATGTTTAGACCCGCTCTCATGCATCCCTGCATCTCCCTATAAACCTAGAATACCTCCTTCACACAATAAAATCATCTTTTTTCTACATTAAGATCAGCAAACTAATTTTATTTGTCCCCGTATGAGTAATAAAAATGCCTCACGTACTTTTCCATTTACACACCGAAAAAGAGCATAGCTTTACAGCCACACCTCAACTCAGAATTTATGTAATTGATATAAATTGAGTTTCACAGCCCATAGTCATAGTAGTAAAGCGTTATCCTCTTGACATAAATGGTTGGATAGCTGATTTTCTTCTCACAGAGTCGCTTTTTACATCAGTTGGAAGTCAAACTATGAGCAGAAGACCACCGAGAACGAGCCCGGACCCTATTGATAAATATGTTGGGTCGCGCGTTCGAGCCCGCCGTGTAGGTATGCGTATTTCTCAGACCAAACTCGGCGATGCCATCGGTGTCACTTTCCAACAGATTCAAAAATACGAAAATGGCACGAACCGCATAGGCGCGAGTAATCTGTACAAGATTTCCCGCCAGCTTGGTGTTGAAGTGGCCTATTTCTTCCAGGAAATGCCGGAAGACCTCTATGAAGCCTCCAACGCTGATCCTTTCGGCTTGAGCGAATCGGCAGCGGAACCTTTTGACAGTGACCCGCTTTCCTCGCGCGATTCCATCTCTTTAGTCCATGACTTCCACCGCATCCCAGATGAGACCCTGCGTCAGCGTGTCGGTCAATTTATGCGCGCCCTTGCCAACAGCATGACCAACACGCCTCATGACGAGAACGATGCTGCAGATGAGTTTGAGCCAGACGACGACCACACCGATAAAGAGTAATATTAAAATAAATCACTTATTAATTGAATATAGCATTGGGTGAACCGCGCCCCCATGTTATACCTTAATCTGTTACGTATTGCAGTATACAATCATATAGTGCAAATAGGATTGAGGTAAATGGATAAAAACCCTACAGATGCAAACCCTATCGATAAAACGGCAGGGGAACGACTAAAATTAAGACGTACCTTAATGGGGTATAGTCAAAAACAGCTGGGGGAAGCTGTCGGTGTTTCCCGTCTAAAAATCGGGCAGTTTGAAGCGGGGAAGAGGTCCATCCCCGCGAGCCTCCTCTACAAATTTTCCGACCTTCTTAAAGTCGATATTGCCTTCTTCTTCCATGAAGACACAGCATCCACGTGCACACGTACGCGCGACATCCTCAGTCATGAGGCACTAAGCCTGATGCGCGACTATCGTGCCCTTGACAACCCAGAAGTCAGAACCGCCTTTGCCCGCATGATGGAACGTGCCGCCCAGCTCAATAAATCTAACTAAATTGACCTATGTCGTCTCCCCCACCGATTAAACAGGTTATGCTAATGTTCAAGTTATCAGGTGAAGGAGAGACCCTCATGTTTTTGAACCCACGGGACTGGCTGGCAAAACTGTTAAGTGACGGGTATCTACCCTTTTATGTTTTCGGCCTAATTTTTCTGATTCTCTTCATGGTGTTTGGACGCAGCCTCCTCTTTGGTGCCTGACCCATACCACAAAAAAAGAGGGACAGCACATCTGCCATCCCTCTTTTCACAAGAAATCGATCAACGTTTACGGACGTAAAAAGCCGACCACGTCTTTGACTTCGTCCATCACCGGCTGTGCGATGGCATTGGCACGTTCGCCGCCCTCTTTCAGGATGGCGTCCACTTCTGCCGGGTCTGCCATGTAGCGCTGCATTTCTTGAGAAATGGGCGACAGTTTTTCAACAGCCAGATCGGTCAAAGCTTTTTTGAAATCCGCAAAGCTCTGGCCGCCATATTGCTGACAGACATCCGCAAGCGTCACATCACTTAATGCAGCATAGATGTTCATCAGGTTTTTAGCTTCCGCACGGTCTTCAAAACCATCTACAGACTCAGGGATCGGATGCGGGTCAGTTTTGGCCTTACGAACCTTTTTCGCGATTGTATCCGCATCATCCGTCATGGCGATACGGGAGTAATCGGACGGGTCCGACTTAGACATTTTTTTAGTCCCGTCACGCAAAGACATCACCCGTGTTGCCGACCCGAAGATCATCGGTTCCGGCAGGGGGAAGACTTCTTTTTGGAAGTCGTTATTGAATTTTTGCGCAATGTCGCGAGCCAGCTCAAGGTGTTGCTTCTGATCATCGCCAACCGGGACATGGGTTGCTTTGTAGATCAAAATGTCCGCCGCCATCAGGTTCGGATAAACATACAGGCCACACGACGCGTTTTCTTTGTGCTTGCCTGCTTTTTCCTTAAACTGGGTCATGCGGTTCAACCACCCCAAACGTGCCACACAGTTCAACACCCAGCCCAATTCCGCATGGGCGGGAACGTTAGACTGGTTGAACAGAATGTTTTTCTTGGGGTCAACACCAGCTGCCAGCATACCGGCAGCGACTTCACGGGTCGCACGGCGCAATTCTTCGGGGTCTTGCCAGACGGTAATGGCATGCATATCAACCACGCAAAAAATGCTCTCGTAGTCGTCTTGCAATTTTACCCAGTTGCGAATTGCACCGAGGTAGTTGCCTAAAGTCAAATTACCGGATGGCTGTACGCCAGAAAAAATGCGTTCCATTAGATGTCTCGCTATGAAGTTTTAAAGGAAAGGCGCCCTTTCGACGCCTGAAATATACGAGACTTGTTATGCAATGCCATCGGGGCGCGGTCAAGCTTTACTCCGCTGCAGTGCGATAATCTGCCAAGGATACAACCCGCGTTGTTCCCAGAATATCTTCCCTTAAACTATCAGCCCATAATTGAACCACATAACGCACGATTTCCTGACGATCTTCCATATCCTGACTAAAGCGGATCCGCGTCTTTGGCGACTCAAGGCCACGTTTCGACAGAATCTCCACGTCAAAGTCCCCGTTAATCCCCTCAAAGGTCGCTTTAAATTGATCCCCCGTTTTTAAATCCAGCGGCGGGAACAGGGCAAAACCGTTGTTGGAAATATCCAGCAAACGGGAATGATAGGTCCCTTTATCCCCCCGCAAAACGACTTTCACGTCTTCGCCCGCAAGGATGGATTTTTCACCTTCTTCCGCCATGGTGTTTGACGCGGAACGTACCGCCGTATTCAACGACATTTGCAGGCTTTCGACCATGGAGGTTACGCGGCGCGACACGATATCAAGCTGCCCGCTGAGGTCACGGACTTCCTGCATTTCTTGGGAGGCTTCGGTCACTTGCAGGTTCAAGGTCTCCGACACCCGGAAGGAATCTTGGATGTTAGAGGTAATCTGCAAGGTTTCCTGCGTCTGTTCCTGCACACTTTGTGACACATCCAAAGAAATATTGGTCATGTCCGCAATAATCTGGTTGATCTCTTCAATAGATTTAACACATTCACGCGCCACCTGACGCACATCCGCGATCTGGGTCGAAATTTCCGCCGTTGCCTTAGAGGTTTGCGTTGCCAGCATCTTCACTTCATTGGCAACAACCCCAAAACCTTTGCCATAGGCACCTGCGCGTTCGGCTTCGATGGTGGCGTTGAGGGCCAGCATATTGGTCTGCGCCGCGATATCATTGATCATCGCAATAACACTACCGATACTATCGGCCGCCTCGCTCAGACTTTCAACGGACTGGGAAGACTTTTGCGCCTGATCCATCGCGGTATTGGCAATGGTACGTTGGCGTTCCACCTGCGTTGACACCTGATCGATAGAGCCTGCCAGTTTGTTTGCCGCTTCTGCAACTTTTTGTGACAATTCAAGGGAGGATTGTGCCTGTACCGCCACATCATCCGCGCGATTGGCCGCCCCTTGAGACGACGCCGACATGGTGCCAACGGCGTTGCTGAGTTCCTTGGTGTGGTGCACCACTTGTTCCAGAACAACACCGGTTTCCGATTCAATGGTATCTGCCATCGCCATCAAGGAAGCACTGCGTTTTTCTTCTTCGCGCTTTTGGTCTTCCAGTCGTTGCTGGGTCAGACGTTCCACATCCATGGCGTTTTGACGGAAGATCACAACGGCTTGGGCCATGGTACCGACTTCATCTCGGCGATCGCGGTCCACCACTTCGATGTCCGTATCCCCATCGCCAAGGCGTTTCATATCCGTTGTTACCCGATTAAGCGGTCCCAAGATACTGCGCGAGGTCACCGCCCCCAATAAAACAGCGATGACCGCCACCACACCCATCGTGAAAATGTAGCTGGTAATGGTGGATTGGGAGGCTTGCGTCACCGCTTGAGTGGTGTGATTCTGTTCCTGAATAGCGGTTGTGCGAATATCAGAGGCCAGCGCCATTGTTTGTTCAATCGCATCACGAAAGGCATTGAACGATTGGATCAAACCAAGGTTGGAGCCTTGAAACTGCACATAGCCCTGTTTCAACAGATCATTGTCGCGCCCCAAAAACTTAAGCACCTGGCGATCACGTCTCGGCAGTCCTGCCATCCCGTCTTTAGTATGGGCCAAGACGTCATCAACTTCTGCCGTGGCGTTACGTGCCTTTTGCAAGGTTTCTTCAGTCGGTTTGATGGCATAGGTCATGGTTTCCAGCAGAGCCTTGTTGGAGGCCATCAAAATTTGATCTGCCAAACTATAAAGACCTGCATAATCCGGTTTTTCAGACGCAATTTTGATCAGCTTGCCCGACAGTTCAGGCCCCGATAAAACCAGTTTATTGGCCCCCATCAGGATCATGTCAGCGGAGGCACCGATATTTTCAATGCGCAGCAATAAAGACCCCAGCGTGTCTTTATAAACTTTCTCAGACGCAATCACTTCATCAGCTTTTTGCGACAAGCCTTTGACCCTGAGTGTATCCACAAAGGCGGCTTCAATTTCATTGGTGCGAGCTAACTGTTCTTCGACACGGGCACGGTCTTTCTCTTTGGTAGATTGTGCATAGAGAAGGATAGAGTCTGATAACTCTTTCAGGCTCAGGGCATAGTCATTGGCACTGCCCACCAGCGTGATTTTTTCGTTGATGATCTCGGTGGACCCCGCCATCTCATCAAACTGCAAGGTGGCAAAAACACCCAACCCTAACAACGCACAAATTAAAAAACCAAACCCCATGTAAATCCGATGGGAAATTGACAGACGATCGGCAGCCATTCTCTATTCACCTTGATAGTTAAATCTGTCCCTCTTTAAGCGGGGATTAACCATGAGATGGCCTAGGGCAAAATTCTTGTCAATTTAAGATAGACGATGCCATGAGAAGTTCATTTTCTTGTCATAAATAAATAACATTATGATCGGTCATAATGATAAAAATATATAGGCAAATACCGCTAAAAAACCTAGCGTTTGACTAGCCTTTTGACCTCAGACAAACGCGCAGCCCCAGTGATATGTCCACAGACGAAATAGGAAACCAGACCGACAGCGATGAACGCACTCAATGTCAGGATTCTTTCTATCAATGATCCAGCGATATAGTCTGCACTTACCAAGGTCATGCCATAGAGTAATCCGCCCATCACCAGACAACAGAGTAGGATGCGCCAGAAACGGGATTTCAACCGGGCATCAATCTTGAAATACCCGCGTTTTCCCAACACCACGGCCAGCAAGACCGTATTCGTCCACGCCGAAATCACGGTAGCCATGGCCAAGCCCACATGCAGGAACGGTCCCATCAGGATCAGGTTAAAGACAATATTTACGACCATGCAGACCCCGGCAATGATCATAGGTGTCTTGGTGTCCCCACGCGCAAAAAAGCCTGGTGTCAGAGCCTTGTTCAAGACATAGGCCGGTAGACCAAAGGCATAAACAAACAGGGCCGCAGCGGTCGCCTGACTGTCACTGGCGGTAAACTCTTTGCGTTCAAACAGGATACTGACAATCGGGTCCGCAATGACCATATAGGCAACCGCAGCAGGCAGCGTCAGAAACAACGAAAATTCAAGGGCACGGTTAAGGCTGTTCATGGCGCCGTCTTCATCCCCGCTACGCAATTGGCGCGATAACATCGGCAGCAGGGCTGTGCCGACCGCGACACCAACCACCCCCAAGGGCAGCTGGTTAATCCGGTCTGCGTAAAATAGATACGAGATCGACCCCGTCGGCAGCAAGGTGGCAATCATCATATCGACCAGTAAATTCACCTGATAGATCCCCGCCCCCAAGGCACCGGGGATGATGCGTTTGACCATCAGTTTGACATCGGTGTCCCATCGCATAATACGGAGCTTGAGCGTCATATTATGTTTCGCACAATGCCAGAATAACCAGATAAACTGCACGATCCCGGCCCCAAACACCCCCCAGGCCAAAGCATGGCCCGGACTTGGCAGATGCGGTGTCAGCCCCAAGATCGCCCCGATCAAACAGATGTTTAACAACACAGGCGTTGCGGCAGCCGCCGCAAACTTATTCAGCGAGTTCAACACCCCCGCCATGAGGGAGACGAGCGAGATAAACAAAAGATAGGGGAAGGTGATGCGCGTCAGCTCGACCGCCAGATCGAATTTTTCCGGCTCATCCATAAAGCCCGGTGCAAACAATTGCATGGCCCAAGGCATCGCCAGTTCCATCACAATCAACAGACCCAGCAAAATCCAGAAGAGAAACGCAAAGGCTTTTTCTGCAAAGGCTTTGGCGCTTTCGGGTCCATCGCCTTCATATTTTCCGGCAAAAAGCGGGACGAACGCTGCGTTAAAGGCACCTTCAGCAAACAGACGACGAAAAACGTTAGGAAATTTAAAGGCGATGAAAAAGGCATCGGCAACCGGGCCTGCCCCAAGGATGGCCGCGACCAGAATATCACGCGCAAACCCAAGCACACGGCTGAGCATGGTATAACCGCCAACGGTCGCAATAGATCGCAATAACACCATTAAACTTCCCTACGAATAAGCATACAGTGACTCTTTGTAGCTCCTCAGTGGTAAAGAATGTATAAAATATGTTAGCGCCCGTGCGAAAATTCGCTATAACCGCAGCAACCCTGAGATTCTTCATTGAGAGATTAAAAACATGATGAAAGTTGTGCGCGCCAAATTGCATGGCATCCGTGTGACCGGTGCAGATTTGAACTACCACGGGTCCATCACCCTTGATCCTGAACAGTGTGAACTGGCAGGCATCTACCCGATGGAGTTTGTTGATATCTGGAACAAACAAAGCGGTGCCCGCATTTCCACGTATGTGATTTACGGCGAACCGGGTTCCAAATGCTGTATCCTGAACGGCGCTGCCGCCCGTACCTGTCAAAAAGGCGACGAGGTCATCATCTGTTCTGCAGACTACTGCAAGCCGGAAGACCTTTATGATCTGAAGCCAACGATCCTGACATACCTGCCGGATAACGATGTGGATCAGGTCTTGAAGTACGATGTGTTCCGCAGCGAAACGCGCCCGTATGACTTCCGCATTATTGATGCGCAGACAAACGAGATTGAAGATTGTCACACCTACCCGAACGTGGATATCAACAACATCCGCAAAGACCTTAAAAAACGCGGTCTGGGTGACAGCGACATCGAAGCTTTTGTTGAAAAACACCTGATGCGCTAAGCACAAGAAAAAAGGCAGGTACCGATGTTGGACCTGCCTTTTTTCTTAAGTATTTTGCGCGTTTATTGCCGGTATGTTCTGGATACGCAAGCGATGGATGCGCCGGGGGTCAGCTTCCAGAATTTCAAATTCCAGACCGCTTTCATGGGTCACGACTTCGCCCCGAATCGGCACATGTCCGGTCAGGGAAAACACAAGACCACCAAGCGTATCGATATCTTCACGTTCTTCTTCATTTAAAAACGTGCCAATCTGCTTTTCCACATCGTCCAGTTCCCAGCGGGCGTCCGCGTCGATCTTGCCGTCGGTACGCTCCACATGCATATGGCCTTCCGGGCGATCATGTTCGTCTTCAATTTCCCCGACGATTTCTTCCACCAGATCTTCAATGGTCACCAGCCCGTCGGTGCCGCCATATTCGTCCACCATCAAGGCCATATGGACCCGCTTGGTGCGCATTTCCAAAAGCAGTTCCAACACACGCGCGCTGGGGGCGACAAACAGGACTTTGCGACAGATTGTGGCGAGATTGAACGGGGCGCTTTTGGACTGCCATGCGATGATATCTTTAATATGGACCATCCCAATGGGGTCATCCAAATCTTCGCCGTAGACCGGCAGGCGCGAATGTCCTTCCTTGGTCATACGCGCGACCACTTCATCAAGGGAACTATCCACACTGACTGCGCAGATATCGGTCCGTGGGACACACACATCTTCAATAGTGCGTTCACGCAGGCCGAAAATGTTTTTCAGGATTTGCGCTTCTTCAGCTTCCAGCGGTGCGGCCTGTTCTTCACGCTCTTCCAACAGTTCTTCCAGTGTATCGCGTACACTGATCTCCCCGTTGTTTTTTTTGCGAAAGGGGTTAAGCCGTCCTAATAAACCGGCTTCATCTTCTTGAGGTTGCCCCACTTCGATCGGGGGCGGGCTACTGTCACCGTTTTGGTCGTTCATCTATTTTCTGTTTGTTACAAGGAAAAGGGTTATTTAAGACTGTGCCTCAGAACCATAGGGGTTCGCAATGCCTAATTGATCCAAAAGCGCAATTTCTAAGGCTTCCATTTCCTCGGCTTCGTCCTCATCAATATGATCAAAGCCGATGAGATGCAGCACTCCATGCAAAATTAAGTGGCTCAGATGGTCTTCAAAGCTGATGCCTTGTTCTTCTGCTTCGCGCGCAACCACGCCATGGGCCAAGACAATATCGCCCAAATGCAGCGGCCCCGGCTCAAGGGTCAATTCACCCGCCGCCGGGCTTTCAAGGGCAGGAAAAGACAGCACGTTCGTCGGCTTATCTTTCTCGCGATACTCCCGGTTCAACTCCTGAATATGGTCATCATCCGTCAAGACAATGCTCAGCTCGCAGGGGCGGCCTTTTGTGTCGGTCTTGCATTCTTTCAAGGCCAGCATAACGCGATCGCGGATCAAAGATTCGCAATCTCCCCATTGATCACATTCAACGGCAATATCCAGATCACCTAGAATCATACTCTTGGCCTTCTGCGACGCGGTTTCTCGTAAATCTCGACATCATCACGGTTTTCTTCCGCCTTATCATAGGCATCGACGATACGTTTCACCAGACGGTGACGCACCACGTCTTTTTCCGTAAAGCGAATAGCGTCAATCCCTTTTACGCCTTCCAGCGTTTCAAGGGCATCCCGCAAACCGGAACGCACACCATACGGCAAATCCACCTGCGACAGATCACCTGTCACCACCATGTGCGATCCTTCGCCCAGACGGGTCAGAAACATCTTCATCTGCACAGCCGTGGTGTTTTGCGCTTCATCCAAAATCACAAAAGCGTTGGCCAGAGTTCGTCCACGCATAAAGGCCAGCGGCGCGATCTCGATCTCGCCCTTTTCCATGCGTTTTTCCACCTGATCCTGCGGCATCATGTCATAGAGCGCATCGTAGATCGGGCGCAGGTACGGATCGACCTTTTCCTGCATATCACCGGGCAGGAAGCCCAGTTGTTCGCCCGCTTCCACGGCTGGGCGTGACAAGATAATGCGGTCCACACCGCCTGTTGTCAGGGCTTCAACCGCCTTGGCAACCGCCAGATAGGTTTTCCCGGTCCCCGCAGGGCCAACCCCAAAGACCAGCTCATTCTCGTCAATAGAACGCAGATATGTCGCCTGTAGACTGGAACGCGGTGAGATATGTTTTTTGCGGGTTTTAACAACCATTGCCGTATCGGGCAAAGACGCTTTGATCTTGCGATTGGTTTCCTGCACGTGGGGGGCTTGGTCGCCATCAATCGCCATACGGATCGCCGCATCCACTTCTTGTGAGCCAACGATCATGTCTTTTTTCAAACGGGCATACAGACTATCGAGAACCGCTTTAACACGGTTCACATTTTCCGGATCGCCCACAACGATCACCTGATTCCCGCGTTCGTGGATCGTGACATCCAGCATTTGTTCTAGACGGGCGAGATTACGATTATGTTCCCCAAACAGGTCCGGTAAAAGCGCGTTGGCTTCAAAGTCCAACGTCAAATTTATTTCATCGCTCACTTGGCGGCTGTTCCTTTTAACTCTGCACCCAAACTATTCGGGCGTGCACTGACTATTTTAAGATCGCGGATTTGGCCGATTAAATCAACTGGCGCTTCCACATGGACAGGCTGCATGTACGGGCTGCGCCCCACAAGCTGACCGTCTTTGCGGCCCACACGTTCCAGCAAAATCGGGAACTCTTTACCGATACAGTCTTCGTTAAACTTCGTCTGAATATCGACCAACAGCTTTTGCAACACTTGCAAACGCTCGTTCGCCACCGCTTTATCGACCTGCAAATCCATGGTCGCCGCCGGTGTGCCCGGACGGGCGCTGTACACAAACGAGAACGCCTGAATAAAGCCAACCTGACGGATGATATCCAGCGTATCTTCAAAGTCGCGATCATTTTCACCGGGGAAGCCGACAATAAAGTCAGACGACAGTGCCAAATCGGGGCGCGCGGCTTTCAGCTTCGCGATAATTTCCAGATATTCTTCACGGGTGTGATTGCGGTTCATGGCGGCCAACACCCGGTTGGACCCGGCCTGTACCGGCAAATGCAGGTATGGCATCAATTGCGGCACATCTGCGTGCGCAGAAATCAGGTCGTCATCCACTTCTGCCGGATAGGACGTCGTATAACGGATGCGTTCTAGCCCATCGATTTCAGCCAATTCCCGGATTAGGCGGCCCAATGTCCATTCCCCACCGCGCCCATCGTCACCGTGATAGGCATTGACGTTCTGGCCCAACAGCGTGATTTCCAGCGCGCCTTGCTCGACAAGCTGGCGCGCTTCTTTCAAGACATGGGCAACCGGGCGGGAATATTCCGCCCCACGGGTGTAAGGCACCACACAATAGGTGCAAAACTTATCGCAGCCTTCCTGAATGGACAAAAAGGCGGTGTAGCCTTCCGGTTTCACCGGATCGGGCAGGAAGTCAAATTTATCTTCTTCGGGGAAGTCGGTCATCAGGATGCCACGGCCTTTACCATCGCCTGCACGATGGGCCTTCGCCAGCATCTCCGGCAGGTTATGGTAGGACTGCGGGCCAAAAACCATATCGACATAGGGTGCCCGACGCGAGATTTCCTCGCCTTCGGCTTGCGCGACACAGCCTGCAACAGCGATGACCATTTCATTGTCATCGTTGCGTTTCTTTTTAATGTTTTTCAGACGACCCAGCTCGGAATAGACCTTCTCGGATGCTTTTTCCCGAATATGGCACGTATTCAGAATGACCATATTGGCATCTTCTGGCCCGTCGGTGGTTTCAAACCCCAAGGGTTTCAACACGTCTTCCATCCGCGATGAATCGTACACGTTCATCTGACAGCCATAGGTCTTGATAAAAAGCTTTTTGGGCTGAGCCATCGTCATTCACATCTGTTAATCGTTAGAGAAATTCTGAATGGCGATGTAAGCCGAGACGCGCTTAGAGTCAAGTTATTCAGCAAAAACGGCAGTCACCATCTATCTTAAGTGCGCGCCTGTTCTGCCTTCATCCGCCGATCAAACCGAACCAGACGAGGAACAAAGCCCGACTTTAATCTTTATTCAGCGGAACGCCAAACAGTTCCATGCGGTGATCCACCAGCTTGAAGCCCAGCTTCTCCGCAATTTTGCGCTGCAACTCCTCGATTTCCTCATCGTGGAATTCATAGACTTTACCCGTTTGAACATCGATCAGGTGATCGTGGTGGTCTTCTGACGCTTCTTCATAGCGTGCGCGACCATCACCAAAATCCAGACGCTCGACAATACCGGCTTCTTCAAACAGGCGGACGGTTCGATAAACAGTCGCGATTGAGATCTTTGGATCTACTTCGCTTGATCGTTTATAGACCTCTTCAACATCGGGATGGTCTTGTGAATCTGAAAGCACTTTCGCAATGACACGGCGCTGCCCCGTCATTTTCATGCCTTTTTCCATACACATTTGCTCAATACGAGACTCAGCCATAACCCGATTACCTCTACCTGTAAGTCTAATTAAATCATCATTTTAAATGAGAATCTGCCGTCCATCAATAATGCCCAATATTCACTTTCTGTCAATAATTTGAAACCCTATTTCCTACTTTTTAATGCGTCTAAACGGGAAGCCTTGATCGCCAAGGCAAAATAGGTCACCTTTGTCAGATGCATATATTCATATTCCTCAGTGCCTTATTCGCAAGCCTGCCACTTTACGCTGCCGACACACTCCCTGCCGGATCGGTGTTTAAAGATTGTGAGAGCTGCCCCGAAGTTATCGCTCTGCCCCCCGGATCATATGTTCGGGGGGATGCCGATAGCTATAAATACGAGCGCCCCGCCCAAAAGGTGACAATCGATTATCCCTTTGCCCTTGGGAAATATGAAGTCACCTTCGAGGAGTGGGAAGCCTGCGTACAGGATAAAGGCTGCAAAGCCACACCGGATGATCATGGCTGGGGGAAGGGGCGTTATCCCATCATCAATGTCACCTTTCAGGACATTCAGGATTATCTGGACTGGCTTTCTCAAAAAACCGGACAGACCTATCGCCTTCCCAGTGAAACCGAATGGGAATATGCCGCACGCGCAGGCACCACCACCGACTATTGGTGGGGGGATGACGTTGGCGTAAACAACGCTAACTGTCGCAACTGCGGATCAAAATGGTCTGGCATTGGGTCAGCCCCTGTCGGATCATTCAACGCGAACCCATGGGGCTTTCATGACATGAATGGCAACGCGTGGGACTGGGTGGCAGATTGTTGGACACCACATTATGCCCTTGCCCCGACAGACGGGTCGCCGCGACTGGACGGGGACTGCAAGCACCGCGTCACCCGCGGCGGGTCATGGTATTACTTCCCCAAACTGTCGCGTTCGGCCTATCGCTACAAAAACCATGTAGATATCTTTAGCTACAACATTAGCTTCCGCGTGCTTCGCGAACTCAAGCCATAATCCAAAAAAAAGCCCTCGACTTTCATCAAGGGCTTTTTAAGTGGGTTGATTAGCGACCGACGATGGAATCGTGGGCCGCAAGGATGGCCATATTGACCATCTCTGAAACCGTGGTATCACGCGGGACAACCTGAACCGGCTTTTCATGACCCATCAGGATCGGGCCGATCACGCTACCGCCGCCAAGTTTCTGCAACAGTTTAGACGAGATATCCGCCGTATGCAGACCCGGCATCACCAAGACATTTGCCGGCGCAGACAGACGGGTAAACGGATAATCTTTCAACAAAGCCTGATCCAAGGCTGTATTGACCGTCATTTCGCCATCAAATTCAAAGTCGACATTGCGTTCAACCAGAATATCCACCGCCTTGCGCACTTCTTCTGAACGACCACCAAGGCGACCGCTGAAGGAAGAATGGGACAAGAAAGCAACGCGTGGCTCATGACCCATCTTGCGCGCTTTATTCGCTGCCGCAATCGCGATCTCTGCCATCTGTTGTGCATCCGGTGTTTCATGGATACGGGTATCCGCCAAAAAGACCGTGTTATGACCACTGGACACAACAATGGAAACCCCCATCGGGATCTGGTCTTTTGCCGGATCAAGCACACGTGACACATCATCGTAAGACGAATAGAAGCTACGCGTCAGCCCTGTCACCATCCCGTCCGCATCCCCACACGCCACCATGGCGGCGGCAAAGATGTTGCGGTTCTGGTTGACCCAACGGGTGCAATCACGCATCAACGCGCCCTTGCGCTGCAAACGACGATAAAGATATTCCGCATACTCTTTCGTGCGCGGACCGATCAGGGAGTTATTGATCTCCAGACCTTGCGTGTCGCTGAGGCCCAGCTGCTTCATCGTTGCCTGAATTTTCTCTTCCCGACCCACAAGGATCGGTGTGCCGTAGCCCGCGTTCAGGAACGCATAGGCCGCACGGATCGCCTTTTCTTCTTCGCCTTCCGCAAAAACGATGCGGCGCGGGTTACCGCGTACCTTGTCACAGATCACCTGCAGGCTGGACGCTGTCGGGTCCAGTCGGCTTGCCAGTTCCTTGCGGTAATCTTCCATATCAATGATCGGACGACGCGCCACACCGGACGCCATCGCCGCTTCCGCAACCGCTGGCGGGATAGAGAAGATCAAGCGCGGATCAAACGGTGCTGGAATGATATAGTCCGGCCCATAACGCAGACGACGACCGGAATAAGCGGCTGCCACTTCGTCCGGCACATCTTCACGGGCCAGTTCCGCCAACGCGTTCGCACACGCCACTTTCATATCTTCGTTGATGGTGCTGGCACGCACGTCCAGCGCCCCACGGAAGATGTAAGGGAAGCCCAACACATTGTTGATCTGGTTCGGATAATCCGAACGACCCGTTGCCGTAATCGCATCTTTACGCACAGCTTTAACGTCTTCCGGTGTAATTTCCGGATCCGGGTTTGCCATGGCGAAAATAATCGGCTTCGGTGCCATTTTTTCTACCATTTGCTGTGTCACAGCGCCTTTAACAGACAGCCCGAAGAAGGCATCTGCCCCATCCAGCGCTTCTGCCAAGGTGCGCGCATCCGTATCAGACGCATGAGCGGATTTCCACTGGTTCATGCCTTCTTTGCGGCCTTTGTAGATCACGCCTTTAGAATCGCACATGATGACATTGTCATGGGCCACACCCATGGCTTTCACCAGCTCACAGCACGCAATCGCCGCAGCACCCGCGCCATTGACGACCAGCTTCACGTCTTTCAGGTCACGTCCTGTCAGATCACAGGCATTGATCAGACCGGCGGCAGAGATAATCGCCGTGCCGTGCTGGTCATCGTGAAAGACCGGAATATCCATCATTTCGCGCAGGCGCTGTTCAATGGTAAAACATTCCGGTGCCTTGATATCTTCCAGGTTGATCCCGCCAAAGGTTTTCCCTAGGAAGCGCACGCAGTTGATAAATTCGTCTTCATCTTCGGTATCGACTTCCAAATCAATCCCGTCCACGTCGGCAAAGCGTTTAAACAGAACCGCTTTCCCTTCCATAACCGGTTTTGATGCCAGCGCGCCCAAGTTCCCTAGACCGAGGACGGCTGTTCCGTTTGAAATCACCGCGACCATGTTGCCTTTTGCCGTATAGTCATAAGCAAGGTTCGGGTCTTTTGCGATTTGTTCACACGGTGCGGCGACTCCGGGGGAGTACGCCAAAGACAAATCACGCTGAGTCGTCAGCGGTTTTGTCGGATGGATTTCCAGTTTGCCCGGTCGTCCCGAGGCATGCATAAGAAGCGCTTCGCGCTCCGTGACCTTAACTGATTGATCGTCCATAATGTTCGTTCTCTAATTAATTCTGTTACCGCAAAGCCAGATTATTCCGGCATATTTGTATGGTGATGGACGTTGTCCGCCTTCAAGGAAGTCAAGATCTCTGTCGCCTTGGCTTGTTTGTCTTCACTTTCCGCGCGAACCCACAAGATGATGCTACCGGCGTCAACCGCGCGGGCAAAATCTTCTGTATGCGGTGTTGCTGTGACTTCTGCGAGCACTTCTTTTACGGCAGCACCGCCGACTGTTGCTCCCACAACAGCGCCGATCAATTCACCAATTGGTCCACCAGCTAAAAATATAGCCCCGCTTGCGACCATCGGGCCTTCAAAGCGGATCTCCCCAACCAGTGCGGTCATGACATCCTTTAGCGGTTTTGCCGGCTTGCCTGCTGCTTCAATCGACTCATGCGAACTGAGCACACTTAAATCTGTGCGATCAAATCCGGCGTCGAGCAATGCTTTAACACAAGCTTCAAACTCTTCACGTGTTTTCAGGATACCGACGACTTCTTTAAAGGATGTTTTTGAGTTCATTTATTTTAACCAATAGTGTGAATTGTGAACTTATATTGCGCAATATGCACCATTCAGTCCGTGATGGCTACCCCCAAAAGACTCAAAGAACCAACGTTTTTCCATCATCGGTGCCATGCGCTTGTCTCATTGCTACAAATTAGGCGGTAGATATCACCTCTATCCTCATGTTATCACTATCGCACCTCACTCCTTTCAGCAGTAGAAACAGCCTTAATGACCATGCCAGATACAGCCGCACAGCCCCTTCCCACCGAAATCACACAGGAAGAAATCGATCGCCGCATTGCCGAAGGCGCAACGCCGATGATGGCACAATTTATGGCGATCAAGGAACGTCACCCCGGCATGTTGCTGTTCTACCGCATGGGCGATTTCTATGAGCTGTTTTTTGAAGATGCCGTCGCCGCTGCCGAAGCCCTGCAAATCACCCTGACCAAACGCGGTCATCACAATGGCGATGATATCCCCATGTGCGGTGTGCCCGTTAAAGCTTATGAAAGCTATCTGCCCAAACTGGTCGATAAAGGCTACAAGGTCGCGCTGTGTGAA
This sequence comes from Terasakiella pusilla DSM 6293, assembly GCF_000688235.1. GTDB lineage: Bacteria > Pseudomonadota > Alphaproteobacteria > Rhodospirillales > Terasakiellaceae > Terasakiella > Terasakiella pusilla. Next base: position 169,244 of record NZ_JHYO01000001.1, read on the forward strand.
CAGATGGAAGACCCGGCAGAAGCTAAAAAACGCGGGTCCAAATCCGTCGTTAAACGGGATGTCGTGCGCCTGTTTACCGCCGGCACCATCACCGAAGATACCTTGCTGGATGCGCGCCAAAACAACTATCTCGCCTGCGTGGCCCAATCACGCAGTGAAATTGGCGTCGCGTGGCTGGATATCTCAACCGGTGCCTTTTATACTCAGGCCTGTCACCCTGCGAGCTTGCCTGCCGTCCTTGCCCGCCTCAATCCCGGTGAGTTGATGTTGAGCGACAAGCTCATACAGGAACCCGCGTTTTTTGAAACCTTCAACGACTTTAAATCCATCCTGACGCCACAGCCCAACAGCCGTTTTGATAGCGCCAATGCCGCTAAACGTCTGGAAGCCCTTTATAGTGTCAAGACACTGGAAGCCTTTGCCAACTTTACCCGCGCCGAGATCATGGCAGCAGGCGCGCTTGTGGATTATGTGGAACTGACCCAAAAAGGCAAACTGCCGCGCTTGGAAATCCCGCGCCAACTGGCCCAAGGCGCCACTATGGAGATCGACGCAGCCACCCGCAAAAACCTTGAACTGACCGTCACCTTAAACGGTCAACGCAGGGGCAGCTTGCTGGAAGTCATCGACCGCACGGTCTCTGGTGCGGGCGCGCGTCTGCTGTCCACATGGCTGTCGTCGCCCTTAACCGATGTGGCGGCAATTAACGAGCGTTTGGACGGGGTGCAATTCTTCTGTGAAAATAGTTTTGCCCGCGCCGATATCCGCAGTGCCTTAAAAGAATGCCCAGATATGGAACGCGCCTTATCGCGCATCACCTTGGGTCGGGGCGGTCCGCGTGATCTCGCCGCCATCCGCGATGGTCTGGCCTCAAGCTTTGAGCTGCGCGAAAAGCTGATATCGCTTACCCCGCCTGCCGTTTTGGAACACTGCGCCCAAGACCTTGGCACCCATGGGGAACTGGTGGACAAACTACGCCGTGCCCTTGGTGGGGAACTGCCCTTGATGGCACGCGATGGGGATTTTATCGCCCACGATTATGCCCCCGAACTGGATGAGCTGCGCACCCTTCGCAGTGAAGGTAAGCGCCTGATCTCCAACCTGCAGGCCAAATATGCCGAGATGGTGGATATCCCCACCCTTAAGGTCAAACACAACAATGTGCTGGGCTATTTTGTCGAAGTCACCGCCAAACAAGCTGAAAAAATGCCGAACGACAGCGACTTTATCCATCGCCAGACCATGAAGAACGTCATCCGCTATTCCACGGTTGAACTGTCGGAACTGGAAGGCAAGATCAGTTCTGCCGCTGATCGCGCCCTGTCCTTGGAACTGCGCCTGTTTGACGAGTTGATCGCGGATGTGGAAGCCAAAGCCAACGAGATTGCGCGCGCCGCAAACGCCCTAGCCCGCCTTGATGTGCTGGCAGCCCTTGGGGAATTGGCGGTGGAGCGCGATTACAACCGCCCGATCCTGTCCGATGGCTATGAATTTGATATCCAGGGCGGGCGTCATCCGGTCGTGGAAGCCGCCCTTGAAAAAGCCAACGAAGCCGCCTTCGTCGCCAACAATTGCGATCTCAGTAATGATCAGCGCCTTTGGCTGATCACCGGTCCCAACATGGCGGGTAAATCCACATTCCTGCGCCAGAATGCCCTGATCGCGATCTTGGCCCAAATGGGTGGGTACGTGCCTGCGGCTGCGGCCCATATCGGCGTGGTGGATCGCCTGTTCTCCCGCGTTGGGGCGGCAGATGATCTGGCGCGTGGTCGATCCACCTTTATGGTGGAGATGGTGGAGGCAGCGGCGATCCTTAATCAATCCAGTGATCGATCCTTGGTTATTTTGGATGAGATCGGGCGCGGAACGGCGACCTTCGATGGGCTATCCATCGCTTGGGCAGTGGTGGAACATCTGCATGAGCTGAATAAATGCCGCGCCTTATTTGCCACCCACTATCACGAACTGACGGCCCTGACCTCCAAGCTCAGCCACTTGTCCTGTCATTCCATGAAAGTGAAGGAATGGAAAGGCGATGTGATCTTCCTGCATGAAGTCGGTGCGGGGACCGCGGATCGGTCCTACGGGATCCATGTGGCCCGATTGGCAGGCCTACCGAAGGCCGTGATCAAACGCGCAGAGCAAGTTCTTGCCACACTGGAAAAAGGCGAACAAAGCAGTGCAGTCACAAAACTGGCAGACGACCTGCCCCTGTTCGCCGCCCTTGCAAGCCAACCCGATGTGGAAGAACCCGCCGGCCCCAGCGCCACAGACTTGGCGTTGGATGAGATCAACCCCGATGACCTCACCCCGCGTGAAGCCTTGGAAGCGCTCTACAAACTCAAAGACCTAAGGCAAGGCTAATTCAATCCCACCCGCAGTACCATATGTAACAGCGGGTAAGGTTTGCCTTGCCCGTCAAGGGGGGAACGTCCCACCACCTCAAAGCCCAGATGTTCATAAAAACCAAGGGCTTGCGGGTTTTGTTCATTCACATCGACCTTTGTTGCGCCTTGCGTCGTTGTCGCCCGCTGAACCAGCAAGCGTCCCACGCCTTGCCCGCGCGCGTCAGGGTCGATAAACAGCATTTCGATATTGCCCCCCTGCACACCGCAAAACCCCACAATTCGCCCCGTTGCGGTTACCGCACTGGTGAGTTCAACCGCATCAAAATAGCTGCCAAGGATCAGCGGGCGCAGTTCTTCGATATCCCTTTCTGACAAAAAGTCATGGGTGGCCCGCACCGACCTTTCCCAAATGTCGATCAGGGTCGGATAATCTGATTTTGTTGCAAGGCGCATATCCATGAAACGTTCATCCCATCCAGCACTTTAAAAACAAAGGGATAATAGAATTTCCCGTCCCTTTCCAGCCATAATTTACACAAGCGCCAGACTCTTATTTCGCAAAAAATGTTTACAAGACGAACAAAATGTTTGAAGACAGTTCCCCACGAGACATAACCACTAAAGCCGAGAGTAAGACGATGACAGCCAAGTTGTACCAGATCACCGGACAGGGCGCCCCGCTTGTAATGCTTCACAGTTCCATGAGTTCTAAAAAACAATGGGCGGGACTTGCAGAACGCGTGTCATCCGACTTTACCTGTATCGCGATTGATTTGATCGGCTATGGCGCGGCCTCACTGCCAACAGATCAAGACGGCTACAGCCTGCAAAGCGAGATCGACCATATTGACCAGATTCTGGCTGACGCTGGCCTCGACACATCAACGCCTGTTCATTTGATCGGACATTCTTTTGGCGGTGCTTGTGCCCTTTATTGGGCGCACCAAAACCCCGCGCGTGTCAAATCGATGCATTTGTTTGAACCCGTGGCTTTTCACCTGCTAGATCATGACAGTGAAGGCTGGCAGGAAATTGCAAATGTGGTAAGCAACCTTGAAAGGTACATGGCCCAAGGGGACGAAACGGCAGCCTGCACCCACTTCATCAATTACTGGTCCGGTGCCGGTGCCTTTGAAAGCTTCCCGCCCCATATCCAACAAGCCATGACCGCACAGGTGCCCAAAGTCATCCTTGATTTTGTCGGTATCCGAAACTGTACCCTCGACCTGTTGGACTACGCCGCTTTTGACTTTCCCATCAGTCTGATCAAGGGCAGCCGCAGCCCCATCGCCTCGCGCTCCGTTGCCAAGGCCCTGCAAACTGCCATAGCGCAAATCGACTTTAGCATCGTTGACTGCGGGCATATGGGACCGATCACCCACAGCCAACAGATCAACGATATCTGGGTAGAAAAGTTACACCAGCAAAAAGGCTAAACAGTCCTTACTTCAACAAGTCGAGCCTGTTTTTTGCCATCCAGTCCTGCATGGCTTGGGCAACAAAGGCATTGCCTGCTTCACGGATATGACCGTCTGCCAACCAATAGACCTCTTGATGTGGGTATTGAGTCTGCTTGGCGAAGACCTCCGACATATCAATGAAATCAATGTCTTTTTCGCGCAAAAAATCTTTCACTTGCGCAAAATAGGCTGTGTTTTGCCATTGATCCATCCGTGGAATCAACACAACAACCAGATTTGACGAGATCTGATCCGTATAAGCCTTAAAGGCTTCCAGCGCGGCCTTATTTTCATCGGCATTCGGGTTGTCTTTATAATAGACCTGATCGCCATCATCCAAAATCGGGGCGCTATAGATGCTAAACTGTGTCTGCGATGGATCGGGAGCTTGCGGCTTATCTTCGGTCAAACGCTTAAAGATATTGTATGTGACCGAATAGCGGCTGCCAAAGCTCACAGGTTTGTAATACAGATAATCCAGCAGTTTTAAGCGATCTTCTTCACTGCCAACCACTTTTTTATAGCGTTCTTTAAACCCTTCCACATCCGATGGTTCGCGCACAAACCTGCCATCATCCTCCCGCTTTAGATTGACCGTATTCACCTGCCAGCCATACGCCACGGTGGAATGGGGATGAGCCAAATCATTCTGAATATCGTTGGGGAAATAACCGATAAATGTCAGGGTCGGATTGATACCAATTTGCCCGGCAAGATCTTGCAATTTATCAAGCTGGTGTTTTTGACCCGTGTGGGTCACCCCGCATTTTAAAACGTCTACATTTGCTTTGCCTTCCAGCAAAGTTGCAAACTTCAAACGATAAGGGGTGTAGCCCCATGTGTGGCTATCCCCCGCCACATAGATATACGGGGCTTTAGGGTTTTGTTCGCGATCAAAGCAGCCCAGCTCATTTGACCAGATGGGATAGGCATGGCCCTGCACCACATGGATTTGCTTGCGCTGTCCGGGCGCAATGTCAAAACCACGTCGCGCATTTTCTTCAAAATAATCGTAGGGATAGCCGCCGCGCCCTTTGATTTTTGTCGCCTTTACACACTCATTGCAACGATAATAGGGCAGGTTTTTGGTCAGGCTGTCGGGTAGATATTTATAGGCCACCACATCAAATGCCACAATAAGCGCGATCACAAGCAACAGATTGATAAAGATAATTTTGAACAGTTTCATCACATGCCCCGATTGAAAGAGAGTGTTGCGTAAATCTAGACAGACCGCCCTTGAATTGCGAGCCTAAATTTCTCGTCATAGGGGATAAAAACTTTTCTCCCTCACGAGAGATGTGTTAAATCCCCTATACAAAATTTATCATGAGGAAAAAGATGTCTTTGATCAAATACCGTCGAGATATTGATGGTTTGCGTGCCCTTGCCGTCCTGCCTGTTGTTTTTTTTCATGCAGGTATTGACGTCTTTTCCGGCGGATTTGTCGGGGTGGATATCTTTTTTGTCATCTCCGGCTTTTTGATCACCAGCATTCTACTCAAAGATATTCAAGCTGGTACTTTTAGCCTCAAAAACTTTTACGAGCGCCGCGCCAGACGTATTTTGCCAGCTCTTTTCCTTGTTTGCTTCCTCTCCTTTGCGGCTGGGGCATGGTTGCTGTTGCCCTTTGATTTTAATGATTTTTCCCAATCACTTTTAGCCACCCTCGGATTTGCCTCCAACATCCATTTTTATGGGGATATCGGCTATTTTGCAGGGCCTGCGGACTTTAAACCCCTACTGCATACATGGTCGCTGGCGGTAGAAGAACAGTTTTATATCTTCTTCCCGCTAATTCTCATAGCGCTCTACAAATTTTGCCCGCGCGCCCTAAAGGGGGCAGTGGTTGTCCTCTTGGTTATCTCCCTTAGTCTAAACCTCTGGGGAATCGAGCATAATGCCAAACTAACGTTCTATTTCCTGCATACACGGGCATGGGAGCTTCTGTTCGGAGCTATTCTTGCCCTTGGACTTTTACCTTCCCTACCCAGCCGCAGCTTACGTCAAGTCACATCCCTCATTGGGTTAGGACTGATCTTGTATGCAACGTTCACCTTTACCCACCAAACCCTGTTCCCGGGCTATGCCGCAATCATTCCCGCCCTTGGCGCTTTGTTGCTCATCTGGTCCAACGACAAACAAGACACCATCATTGCCGCAATCCTCAGCTGGCGTCCCTTTGTCTTTATTGGCCTGATTTCATATTCACTCTACCTGTGGCACTGGCCTGTTATTGTTTATACAAAGATCTACCTTGATCGCCCACTGGACCAAATGGCAATCGCCTTTGTCCTAGCGTTGAGTTTAATCGGGGCAACCCTGTCTTGGCGCTTTGTTGAACAAATCGTGCGACGCAAGCAAATCTGGCCGACCCGCAAGAGCCTCTCCTACGGCCTAGGGGGTGTGTTTGCTGGTATCCTTATCCTTGCGCTGACAACCGACCTGACGGATGGTTTGCCCAACCGACTATCACCCACAGCCCTGACTTACCTCAGCGCCAGCAAAGACCTAAACCCGGACCTGGAAGAGTGCGACCGCATAGATGTTAAACGCATCAAAGAAGGTAGGCTCTGCCCCATGGGACCTTCGGATCAAGCGCCACGCTTTCTCCTCTGGGGCGACAGCCATGCCGATGCCATCATGCCCGGTATCAAAAAAATGGCCGAAGCCACCCAAATTGCCGGCTTGCACGCAAGTTTTAGCGATTGCCCGCCTTTGTTAGGGGTAATTCGCCCTGAAAAGACATCCTCTTACCAATGCGCGCCCTTTAATCAGGCAATGTTTGATTTCCTGAAAAAAAGCGGCATTAAAACCCTGATCCTCGCTGCCCGCTGGAACGGTTACGCCCAAGGCGCCATGCCCGACAGCGTGGACAACACCACCTACATGCTGGTCGGCCTGCCACAAGATCGCGGTCGCAGCGTCACCAAAGCTGAAAGCAAAACCAACTTCAAGTACGGAATTGCACAAACTCTGCCTGCCCTACAAGAACTGGGCGTCAACATTTGGATTGTGGAACAAGCACCCGCCTATAAAAAACATTTGCCCAATGCCCTGACACGGGCAGAAATTGCTGGCAAATCCTTCTCGGCATTTACACAAGCTTTACCCAGTCACCAGGCGCGATCCAGCTTTGTGGCAGACGCATTTGCGCCTTACCTAAACGACACGACACACTATCTTCGCCTCAGCGACACATTCTGTCCCCAAACAGAAGAAAATTGCCTTTTAACCCATGACGGGATACCGCTTTATCGCGACAGTCATCACCTATCCGCCTATGGCTCACGTTGGGTAGCCGAGGCCTTCGGTCCGGTTTTCACATCCTTAAGGAACGTAGATTAACAAGATATAGGTGATAAAGAGAACCAGATGAACAGCGCCGTGCAAGACCCCGGTGCGCGCCCCGCCGAAGGTGAGGGCGCTCATGAGTAAGGTTAAGAGCAGTAGGATCATCTGCACGCTGTCCAGCCCCAGGATCACTTTTTGATCCACGCTCAGGCCGATAAACAGCATGATCGGCACACTCAGGCCGATGGTGGCCAGCGCCGACCCCATCAACAGATTGACGGATCGTTGCAAGGCGTTTTTGCGTGCGGCATTCAGGGCGCTTAACCCTTCTGGCGTCAGGACAATCAGCGCAATGATCACCCCGCCTAACGAGATTGGCAACTGGTGCTGAGACACGCCGAAATCAACAAAAACCGCCAGACGTTTAGATAAAAACACAATGACCAAAATGCTGGCAAACAGGACAAGGGCATGAAAAATGGTCGCCTTTAAGCTGGCCTGTTCCTGCCCTTCCTCGACCACGCTCGGCACTTCTGCCACCGGTTCCTGAAAATAGCCGCGATGACGAAAGGTCTGTACCGAAATGAACACGAAATAAAGCAGCACTGTCGCAATCGAGATCACCACCGATTGCGATGTTGAAAAGGTCGGATCACTGGTCGAAACCGTAAAGCGCGGCAGAACAAGGGCAATGACAGCCAACGGAATGATAACCGCCAGAAACGCATTCGCACCCTGCAAATTATAAGACTGTTCCTTATGCATAAAGCCCCCGAGGAGCAGTGCAAGACCGACAAACCCGTTAAGGACAATCATCAGAACCGCCAACATAGTGTCACGCGTCAATGTGGGGGAGGCTTCCCCCGTCAACATGACCGTTGCGATCAAAGCAACTTCGATCCCCGTCACAGAGAAGGTGAGTAACAGCGTGCCATAAGGTTCCCCCAGACGGTGGGCGACTTTTTCTGCGTGGTGGACAACCCCAAAGGCGGCATAAAGCACTACCCCAAACAATCCAATAAAACCACCCGCTGCGACACTCGCGGACAACGGCCCCGTCAGATATCCATCCCCCCACGCCAAAAACAAACATAAAATCGTTAAAGACACGAGAAACGGGACACACTGACGGATCACTTGGGGCATAAAGGGAGGTCCAAAGATAAGAAATGAAAAACAGACGACTCTGTTATTAGTGACACAAAAACGCTTAATGTTTCATTTCACCAATTGAATATTTTATCTCTACAGCACCTGCAAACCGTAGGCCTGCAACAAATCAGATGCCTGATTCTTGGAGATAATGGCCCCTTTCAAAAGGCTTGCATCTTTCAATTCCAATCCACCTAAATCACAAGACCGTAAATCCGCACCGCTAAATTTCGCGCCCCGAATATTGGCATTCCGCAGACGGCAGTCTTCAAAGACCGATTCGGTAAAATCACAGCCGCCCAAATCCGCATCACTAAAATCCAGACCACAGACATGTTGTTTGCGAAAAGAAATCCCCTGCAGATTTGCCATCGCCAAAATGCAATGGCTGAAAGTAAGATCCAGCGCTTTACTTTTAAGGAAAGAGGCCCCAAGCAGCTTACAGTGCATGAACTGGGTTTGCGTAAGCTGTGCACCAACCCAGGCAGAGGAGGACAGATCACATCCTTCAAAGGTCGCATCCATCACACTGCTATATGACATATCCAACCCGTGAGCCTTGCATTTATACCAGTGGGAGTTATCCAACTGACAGCCCTTCAATTCAGTTTCACGAAAGATGCCGTTTTCAAACCTAACGGTCCCGGCTTCCACATCCCGACAGACCATCCCCTCAAACGTACAGTCCTTAAAGATCAGGGTTTGGTCCTGATGTTCTTCCAAAAGCTGTTCAAACGCATCGGACATCGCGTGGTCAAAGGTAGTTGCATTGATTATTTTATCCATTTCATCCCCCGTCTTTTCGCCACCATACGGAGCAACAGACGCCCCAACAAATAATCAAAATCTATTAGTATAGATAAATTAATCAATTTTACAGATTTAACCTTTCTGCTTAACCTTGGGTTCACAGCCCCAATGCTGTGCGTTGTTATGAGAAAGGGAACGATCATGCAGCTCAAAAATTTACGGATTACCGATCGACAAATATTAGGCTTCGGCACTCTGCTGGTCCTGATGCTCGCCCTCAGTGTGATGGCTGTGTGGGAAATGAACAAGATTGAGGCAAATCTGACACGCATTAACGATGTCAACGCCGTCAAACAACGTCATGCCATCAATTTCCGCGGGAGCGTCCATGACCGTGCCATTGCCGTGCGCGATGTCATCTTGCTGGATAAGGTCGATCAAATCGGCACCGTTCTTAATGAGATTGACCGATTAAAGAGCTTTTACCTGCAAGCGGATCAGGCCTTACAGGCGATGTTTCAAAGCCCGGACAATATGACCGAACAAGACTTGCGCTTATATCAGGCTATTCAATCCATAGCACAAGCGACCGATCCCCTCATTGATCAAACCATCGCCTTGCGTCAATCCGGTGCACTCAAAGACGCTCATGATCTCTTGCTCACCCAGCTGCGTCCTGCGTTTGTCGATTGGTTGGCTGCCATTAATGCCTTTATTGATTTGCAGGAAGATAAAAACCAGACCATTGCCGCAAACACCCGCAGCACTGCACAGAACTTTGTCTCCCTTATGCTGGTGACACTGGCTGTTGCCTTGTTGATCGGTATTTCCTTTGCCATCTGGAATATCCGGTCGATTAAACCCTTGAAAACCGCCACAAAGGTTATGCTGCGACTGGCTGACAATGACCTGAACGTTGAAGTTCCAAACCTGACCAATAAAGACGAAGTTGGCGATATCATCGCGGCCCTGACCGTCTTTAAACAGAACGCCCAACATATGGAAGAAATGCGCCTTGAGCGCCACCAAGCCGAAGAAGATAACGCCAAGGCCCGCAAAGCCGAAATGGAACAGCTCGCCGCCAACTTTGAAAGTTCCGTCGGCAGCATTGTCCGGATCGTCGCCAAAGCGTCCGAACAGGTGCGGGACTCTGCTGACTTTTTGGTCACACAAGCCGATCAATCCAAAACGGCGTCCAAAGAGGCAAACGGTGCAAGCGAACAAGCCGCCGCCAACGTCAATGCCGTTGCAACCACCCTGGAAGAAGTCAACCAATCCATCTCCGAGATTGTCAACCGCGTCACAGTCTCACGCGATATCGCCAGCCAAGCGGCCGATGAAGTCGCCCAAAGCAACGACAAGATTATGAGCCTGTCCCACTCCGCACAAAAAATCGGGGAAGTCGTGAAGTTGATCAGTGACATCGCCGATCAAACCAACCTGCTGGCCCTCAATGCCACCATCGAGGCAGCGCGGGCGGGGGATGCCGGCAAAGGCTTTGCGGTTGTGGCTTCCGAAGTCAAAAATCTAGCCAACCAGACCAGCCTTGCAACGAAGGACATCACCACACAAGTCAACGATATCCGCAACGCCACCGAAGATACGGTAAAGGCCATCGGTGATATTCACACCATCATCGAAAAGATGAACCAGAATACCGTCGTGGTCGCCAGCGCCGTCGACTCCCAAAAACAGGCAATCGATAATATCACCAGCCATGTCATCGAAGCCCGTGAGGTCAGCAGCTTGGCCCAAGCCAACATGCAGCAAGTCAATGAGGGGGCCGACCAGATCGAAGGTTCCGCCCTGAATATGAAAAACGCCGCCTCGCACCTGTCGCAACAATCAGGCGATCTGCAACAACAGGCAAACGCCTTCATTCATCATGTGAGAGGGGTTTAAAACGATCCTTACAGACAAAAACGGCACCCAACCCGCATGGTGCCGTTTTTTTTGAGCTAAATCCCCCAATCCCCCTCACCCCACGCGCCGCAACAGCCGTGAAAAATGATCGAAACCGCGTTGAATACAGTTGAGCCCAGCCCTTACGTCGGGAGCTTCTCAAAAGATGGGACTTTATGTAAATCCTCATCCCACGACGCTTTCGAGCCGGTAAACAAATGGGCACTCGGCGTGATTTCAAGGGTACTATCCAGACTCCCTGCCGGAACGACCAGCCACTTGCCGTCGGCCTGCAAATTTGGCAACGGAGAACCACAGCTGCCGCAGAAACTCCGCTGATGGCGGGTATCCTTGAGCTGAAAAGTCTTCACCAACGTCTCACCGGACAGCCAGTTTAACGTGGCGCCCGGCGCAAACAGGTTCGCCGCATGGGCAGAGCCTGTGCCTTTTTGACAGCGCGAACAATGACAGAGGTAGAGTGCTTCGAAATCTCCTTCGATTTCAAACGTCACCTCACCACAAAGGCAGCTTCCCGTGTGTTTGGTCACTCACTCACCCCCCATCCTGATTTTTTAAACAGCCGGATTGCGGTTTTGCATTTCAATCGTGAAGGCATGGCGGAAAAATCTAAATGCTGCCCAACAGGTCGTTGCAGCAATCACAACCTGAAACGACAGGTCCAGCCAATGTGGAAAAGCCATTTTATGGGCCAATGCCAGTTCAACACCCAGCAGCAAAGCACCCGCTTCGCCGACGATTAAAGCCGTTACAGACACTGCCGTAATCAAGGCCAGTAAAAATGCAGTTTTTGCAGCAGACATATCTTGTCACTCATCAAAGGGATCTGAGGAAATTCTCAGTTGATCCTAATTATGCCTAATCCATCCAAAAATCAAGTCTGCCCATCATTTCCCCCTCAACGATCAAACCTGTTTAAAGGTCAGGGAAGGATCAGTTTGACAACTTATTTGTCATAATATACGATCCTAATAATACCACACAAAAGGCCATCCATGATGCACGACACCCGCAATGCAAAAGCTTCTTACGCCCTTATCCGGCTCTTGCGCCCGCTTTACAAACAGTTGGAAAAAGCCGTTCAGGAGCGCCTGAAACCCTATGGGCATTCCGTGATCGATCGTGCCGTCCTGGAAGCGCTACACCCTGATCACTCAAAGACGGTTCCACAGATCGCACACGAGCTCATGGTTGAACGGCAGTTCATTCAACGCACCGTAAACGAGCTGCGGTCAGAAGGCTGGGTGCGACGACTGACCAATCCCCATCACAAAAGATCCTTCCTCTTTCAACTGACCCCTTCAGGACGAGATCGAATCGAAGAGATTTTACAGGCCGAACATACCGTCTTGGCAGAGATCATGGGCGACATTCCACTTGACGATATACACACGGCCCGCACTGTCCTCCAACATCTCGCGACTTCTTTTACCCAACTCAACAAGGAAGCCTCCCATGACTAAAAGCGCGCTGCTTCTCATTGATATTCAGGATGACTATCTAAGTCCTGATCTCCCGTTCCCTTTCCCTGCGGATCAGGTTGACCAGCTTCTCACAAACAGTACCCGACTTATCGACCACGCGCAGACATCAGAGATGGAGATTATATATATCCAGCATATTTTTGACGGATTTTTGGGACGGTTGACGTCTCGCCTTTTTCTAAAAGGGCATGGGGTTTCCAGCCGAAAAGGGATCAAGATCACTGAACGCCTCCCTCTGCGCAGCGATCACATTTTCGTCAAAAACAAACGCAATGCCTTCACAAATCCAGCGCTCGATAGCTTTTTAAAAGATCTCGGCATTCAGCACCTGTATCTTGCCGGTCTCGACGGGATTTATTGCGTCAACAGCACCGCAAAGGGGGCATTGGATCAGGGATATCAAATCACCCTGATCGAAGATGCCATCATCACAGTCAGTAAAAAGAAATGGCAAAAGTGCTGCGCCAACCTCTGCCAACGCGGGGCAAAGACCATGCAAGCAAAAGAGCTGATCTAACGCCCGTTCGGGTAATGGATCACCGTAATGACTTTCGCGTCCTCACCTGTCGCATTTCGGTACGCGTGTGGCTTGTCACCCGCAAAACGCAAGCTCTGGCCCTCTTCCAACTTGTGCCAAATCCCCTCGCAACAAATCTCCAGAACCCCATTTAAAACCGTAACGATTTCAATAACCCCCGGCGCATGGGCGGCCGATTCCCGGTCATATCCCGCTTGAAAGACCAGTTCCAGATATTCAAACCCCAACTGGCTTTCGTATGGGAACAAAGGTGCAATCATCAAACCACCTTCTGCCGGATGCTGACGGATCTCATCTGCTGTGCGCGCTACGGTTTTTTTAAGGTTTTGAGAGGTCGTCGGTTCAATGAAACTCGACAAGGACACCTCAAAACCCGTCGCAATCTTCCAAAGGGTAGAAACGGTGGGGCTCGATTCCCCACGTTCAATCTGGCCCAACATGGCTTTGCTCACCCCGGTCAAGTCGGCTGCCCGATCCAGGCTGAGCTTTTTATCTTTGCGCACCTGTTTCAAGGTCTGGGCAAGATGATCTTTTGGGTCTTTCATTATAATCCGCTAACCAGTGAAATTAAGTCTGGATGTTATAACGCACAAATGATAGGGTGACCAGAATGTACGTTATAACGCACGATTTTGGAAATACCCCATGCGCCAATATTTCTCCCTCTCCCATATCTCTGCCGGATTTGTTGCGATCCTTGTCGGCTACACCAGCGCCGCCGCGATTGTTTTTCAGGCCGCCCTTAGTGCAGGGGCGACGCCAGCGCAAGTCAGCTCGTGGCTCTGGGCCGTGGGGATTGCCATGGGGATCATGGGCATTGCCCTGTCGGTTTATTACAAACATCCAATTATGATTGCCTGGTCCACACCGGGGGCCGCTTTGCTCGTCACCAGCTTGCCCGGCATTGCCTATAGCGATGCCATTGGGGCTTTTCTTTTCTGTTCCGCCCTGATTACCATTTGTGGGATCACCGGCTGGTTTGACAAAATCATGAAGCTGGTGCCGCAATCCCTTGCCACCGCCATGCTGGCCGGTGTCTTGCTGCGATTTGGCCTCAACGTCTTTCCCGCCTTTGAAGCCGAAACCCTGATCGTTGGCGCAATGGTGCTGACTTATATCATTGGCAAATGGCGTCAATCGCCCTACGCCATCCCGCTGACCTTTGCCATCGGCGTCATCCTATCCGCCACCCAAGGCAAGATCGATATGAGTGGTATTTCTCTTGATCTGACCGTCCCGGTTTGGCAAACGCCGACCTTTGACCTCTCGGTGCTGATCGGGATCGGACTTCCTTTATTCATCGTTACGATGGCATCTCAAAACGTACCCGGCATTGCCGTGTTACGTGCCCATGGCTACCAGACACCGGCGTCTCCCCTGATCGGCTGGACGGGAGCCATGGGCCTTGTTTTCGCACCTTTTGGCGGCTACGCCTTTAATATGGCCGCCATCACCGCCGCCCTCTGTATGGGGGAAGATGTGGATAAAGATCCTGCCAGACGCTATCTGGCAACGGTCTGGGTCGGGGTGTTTTATTTTCTGGCAGGGCTCTTTGGGGCGACCGTGGCTGGCTTCTTCGCCGCCTTCCCCTCTGCGCTTGTCGCTGCCATTGCGGGACTGGCCTTGCTTGGCACCATCGCCAACAGCCTGAATGCCGCCCTCTCAGACGCAAAAGGCCGCGAAGCTGCGATCCTGACGTTTATCATCACAGCTTCCGGCGGCACTTTCCTGAGTGTAGGCACCCCGTTTTGGGGGCTACTGGTCGGCTTGGCGGTCTATGGCTTAAATCAACGGTTTGGACGTGGGTAACTCGATCGTCGTGTCATCCAGTGTGGCCCCATCAAACCGTTGTAGCTGGTTTGCATCCATGATGGCATGAATGCTGGTGATATATTCTTCACCGCGTTCAGAATATTTGTCTAACGTCAGCGCCAACTTATATCCGCTGAAATCTTCATGGTTCTGACGCATCTGTTTGCGCATCCCACGTAGTTTGGCATAGGCGGGATGGGTATTCAGATTCCGTACATAAGCACGCAAGGACCCTGCCAGATCGTCAAAAGACCGGATCCGGTGGGTCTTACCTTCCCCACGTCCGGTCGGCACAATCCCGTCATCATCGGGATTAAACGTCCACTGACCAAAAAGCGCATTGCCTTCACGGGCAAAACGCGATGTCCCCCAACCACTTTCTTCCGCGGCTTGAGCCAACGCAAGGGAAGCTGGGACCACATCCATTTTATCGAGCAGACGATCAAAGCTGCGGCCCTTCACCTTATAACGGGCAAAGATCGCATCCAGCCACACACGGTCCTTGGCTTGCAACACCATTCCCATGGTCTGGCGATGGCGCAGACGCCAGACGCGCTTGCGGTTCTCGACAATCTCTTCATTCACTTTCAAAACAAGCGGCAGCAATGTTCTGAAAAAGATCGACTTACGCTCTTCCGTCTCCGTCATGCGCGACAGGTCATAGGGCAGGTAGCGCACAAACACACGCGGCACTTCCACATCCCCTTCCAGCACAGGATCAAGGTCATAACCGATCTGTTTGAAGCGACTATCCAGATCAGACGCACTAAAGCGGCCCTTGCCAACCAGGTCCGTGCTGCCTTCCAACGCATCAATCCCGGCTTTGGAAACCGTTTTCGATTTTGGTAGCGGCAGGACCGACTGCGGGGCCATGCTCTCGGTATTCACCGGATTAAAAAACTGTGACAGGCATACTGTCAGAAATCCAATTCCCAGTAGAGACAATACGCCATACTGGAAGCCTTTGCTTTGATGAACTTCAGCCATATCCAAATCAATGTTGTTAACAAAAAAGCGCAACATCTCCCGTCTTTAAGTTATGCGGAGATAGGTCTTAAACTGCGCTGTGACCGTCTATCATTTAACCAGCCGTTAACCGGTCAGGCTGTGAGAAGGGAGTTTACAGATATCCAAACCAATTTCCAG
Source organism: Terasakiella pusilla DSM 6293 (assembly GCF_000688235.1). Taxonomy (GTDB): domain Bacteria; phylum Pseudomonadota; class Alphaproteobacteria; order Rhodospirillales; family Terasakiellaceae; genus Terasakiella; species Terasakiella pusilla. The sequence continues at coordinate 185,148 of NZ_JHYO01000001.1, forward strand.
ACGATAATATTCTTAATAAAAATTGATATTTTTCAAAGCATACTAATAAAAACTTACAAAAATTTCTTACGTTTAGTCTTTTTTTCCTATCTACGCACTAATCTTCAGTCAATGTTTGCTTTTAAGCCAAATACAGCATAGGATAAATCACTTCTCAATCTAGGGCAGAATTCCATTTGCACCTGTTTAGTGAAAAAGAACAACAATATGGCTAACTCATCTGCGACCATTCAAACGGATTGGATTCAAAATGCCTCCTTTCCCGTCGCCCTATTGGATCAGACCTTTCAGGTTCGTATAAAAAGTGAAAGCGCACACCTGATTTGTGCCAGCATTCACCTCCCCGCGCTTCAATCTATTTTTGACAAAGTGATCCAGCATCAGGCCCCTGCCCTCCAGACCATCAATCTGCAAACAGACACAGGCCATGTCTATTTTGATTTAACGGTCACGCCTTGCGAAGACGGCTTTTTGATCTTTGCCAAAGACAGCAGTCTGGACCATAATTTACGTGCCGCCCTGATGGATTCCCGTCAACGCTTTAAGGACCTTGTGGAAATTTCCAGCGACTTTGCGTGGGAAGTCGGGGCAAGCGGCGAATTTATCTTTGTCTCCCAGCGCGGTGCCGTTGGTTATGAGCCGGAAGAACTGATCCAGAAACAGTCTGATGATATTGTCCTGAAACGGGATAAAAAACAATCTCTCAACCCCTTTATGTCCAAAAGCAAGCTGGAACGTGAAGAAGTCTGGGTCCTGCGCCCGGATGGGGAACCGGCCTGTCTTTTGGTTTCCTGCGTGCCGCTGTTTGATGAAAACAACATCTGGATCGGCGCGCGTGGTGTGTGTCGCGACATTACAGATGAGCGTGAACGCGATGCCGCCCTTGCGCGGGCCTATCACCGCGACCAGCTCTTGGCCTATATCGTCAAAACAATCCGCGATGAAGTTGATCCCAGCAATATGCTGAGCGCTGCCGCCAACGCGACCGCACGGGCCTTAAGTGCCAACGGCTGTCAGATTTTCAGACGACAGGGCAACAGCAGCCTGATCAAGGATGCCTCCTTTGGGGATATTCCGCAGGATATCGACGACCTGTTTGGACGTCTCAACGACATTCATGAAAATGAAGTCGGCTTGTTTGAAACGGAAAACTGGATCGCGATCTATTCCGCCACCCGATACCGCCGCACCATCAATGGTGCCATTTGTCTATGGCGCGAAAAAATCCGCGGCGGCTGGAACGATGATGATCAAATTCTTGCCATCGATGTGGCAAACCAACTCGGGATCGCCAACGAACAAATCTCCGGTCACGAACGGATTGTCGAACTGTCACGCACCGATGCATTGACTGGCCTGCTCAATCGCCGCGCCTTCTTTGAAGAAGAACTGCCGCGCCATATTGATCGGCTCAAATTCAACAAGTCACCCGCTGCCCTTATTTATGTCGACCTTGATCACTTTAAACAGGTCAACGATGCCTTCGGTCACCAAAAGGGTGATGACGTCCTGATTATGTTGCGCGACTTTCTGCTGCACCATATTCGCCCCGGTGATGTCGCCGCAAGATTGGGCGGAGATGAATTTGCCCTGTGGCTGGACGATATTGATCTGGACGCGGCCAAAGCACGTTGCCAGGGGATCATTGAGTCCAGCGTCTTTTTGAAAGAATATTCAGGCACCTCGGAAAAGCCACTCGGTGTCTCTGTCGGGCTTGCGCTCTTTGATCCCCATTCCGGGGAGACCATTGAAGAACTCATCAGCCGTGCCGATGCCGCCATGTATAAAGCCAAACGGGCGGGTCGCGGCAATTTCCGCACCGCAGACCCTTTTGTCACCCCCGCCTCCACCGGTCAGGGTGACTAAGATATGTTTCACAATCCTGTTCATGATGCCCCCCTCACCTACGAAGAAGCCAAAGAACTGGCGCAACATCATGACCTGACCGTCCGCAAATCACTGGCGGAACGCGAAGATATCCGACCGGAAATCCTCTTCTATCTGGCAGGCGACCCAGAGCCGGAAGTGCGCAAGGCCATTGCTAAAAACAAGGCAACGCCCGCGCGCGCCTATATAGAACTGGCACAGGACAGCAATGACGAAATTCGCTCCGACCTCGCACAAAAGATCGCTTCGCTTGCGCCAAAACTGACCGCCTATGAAGTCGATCGCGTCCAGAGCTATGCGTTTCAGGCCCTTGAAATTTTAGCGTCCGACCAGCTCTCGACCGTGCGGATTATTTTGGCGGAAACCTTAAAAGACGTCGCCCAAGCCCCGGAAGAACTGATTAAAAAGCTGGCTCAGGATTCAGAATTGTCTGTGTCCTGTCCCATTCTGGAACATTCCCCCATTCTGACAGATGATGATCTGTTGGAATTAATTTCCAAGGGGGTTTCATCCGGTGCCTTGGGCGCAATTTCCAATCGAGCCAGTGTCAGTGCCTCTGTTTCCGACGCGATTGTGCATACCCACGACGTGCCTGCCATCACCACTCTTTTGTGCAACGAAAGTGCTCAGATCCGCGAAGAAACACTTGATCAATTGGTCGATCAATCGCGCAATGTCACAGACTGGCAGAGTCCTTTAGTCCACCGTCCTATCCTGAGCAACACAGCCGTCCAGCGCCTTGCGGAATTTGTGGCGGATAATCTCATCGAGACCCTCAAGAAACGCGATGACCTGAGCCCGAAAACACTCAGTATCGTGCGCAAAGAAGTCAATCGCCGCCTGAGCGCTAGCCAAAAAGACAAACGCTTGAAACAGGCCCAGCTTGATCCTGAACAAACCAATCTGGTCCTGCGCAAAGAATATTCGTGGCTTTTTCAACAACCCCCGCACGTTATCGCACAAAACCTGCATCGGATGGGTAAATTGGCCCCTCAGGTCATTGCCAATGCCCTGCACGAAGGCGACTATGAGTTTGTAATCGCAGGATTAGCGGAACTGGCACGTATCCCGATGGCCGTCGCCCAACGCATGATCGCCATGCGCAGCGCCCGTGGCATCACCGCGCTCTGCTGGAAAGCCGGGATTGATCCCGTCACAGCCATTCGCATTCAAGCAAAAGTCGCCCACATCCCTTCAGAAGATATCGTGCGCGACCATGACGGCAGCTACGCCCTTAAAGAAGAAGAGCTGCAATGGCAACTCAACTTCTTTACAGAAATGGCGGTATAAAAGGCTTATTCGCCCAAACTGGCGCGCCCTTCGGCTTCCAGTTCACGGGTTTTATCTTCAATGGTATTGACCAACCGGTCCATAAACTCGCGGCGTTTCAACCCGGTTTCAATCGGCGGCATAATCTCCATGATGATCTTCCCCTTCTTTTTGAGAAAGCTGCGGCGCCCCCAATAAAGACCAGAGTTCAGCGCAACCGGGATAATCGGCAACCCTGACTGGGCGTAAATCGCTGCGACGCCGGGTTGATACTCACCGCGTTCACCGGGGTTGGAACGTGTCCCTTCCGGGAAGATCACAACGTTGCGGCCTTTTTCCAGCGCCTGTTTCACGTCTTTGATCATCCCTTTCAAAGCACCCGCACCGGCAGAACGATCAACCGCAATATGTCCACTGCGATCAACGTACCAACCGTAAAACGGGATCTTTGTCAGCTCTTTTTTCAGAATGTAAGCCGTTGACAGACGCAGCATTACAAAAATAGCGGTATCCCAAGCAGATTGGTGCTTACACGCGATAATCGCACCATTTTCCGGTAAATGTTCCAGACCACGAATTTCGTACTCAATCCCTGTGATATGACGCATTCCCCACATGACATAACGCGTCCAGAATTGAGACCCTTTGCGCATTTCATGGGAAGAAAACGGCAAAAGGATCAGCAAAATAAAAGCGATCACTGTCGTGCCACCGAACAGATAAATATTAAAGATCAAGGATCGTAAAAAAGTCATTTCAATATCTCTAAACCGGTCTGCCGGGCCAGTTCCTGACGCACCCAGACCAATAAAAATTTGTTATATTCCCCGACCAACAGGCTCGCCGTACCCGGCCAGCGCCACCATTGATCCACCTTTACATGCTCCGGAAAGACCGGATGGGCGATAATGGTGGTATAGGGCAAATAATAGGAAAATTCCAACAAACTTCTTGGCATATGATAATTCGCCGTCACCAAACGCACAGATTTAAAACCTGTCGCGGCAATCCAGTCTGATGTTTCCTGCGCATTTCCACGGGTATTATCCGCCTCATGACCAATATCGATGCAACATTCCAGCTCTTGCGGCGACTCCTTGGACAAACTCAACAGTTCCTCCAGCTCCACGCCATGATAAACACCGGAAATCAGCAACTTCTTGGCCTTGTGATCAGATAAAAGGCCTAATCCGGTATTCAGTCTTTCCGTACCACCGGTCAGCACCACAATCCCGTCCGTCACGGTGATATGATCCTTAACCTGGCTGGGCACCAACGTCGTAAACGCCAGAAAGCCTCCGGACCAAACCAACCCGATAATCAAAGAGACGATCAGAAGGGGCCCGAAAATTCTGCGTTTACGTTTTACTGGAAAATGGCGCATGTATTATATCATCTTTTTCAAACTATTCAGGACCGCAGATCGGGCTGTCAAATAGCCCATCAACGCCGACAAAAACGGCAAAGACAAGACCGCAACCCACTGTAATGCGGTAATATCAATCTGGGGCAAGAGCGCACGATCCACCTGATGATACAGATAGGCAAACCCGCCAAAGGTCGGACCTGCCACCGCCAGCCCCAACAGCCCCCCGCGAAACCCCATATACAAGGCATGTTCGGCAAATTGGCGGGCAATATAGCTGTCCTGCGCCCCGATCAGATGCAAAACTTCAATCACATCGTGATGGATAGCAAGGCCGGTCTTGGTCACAAAAAACACAGTGCCGATAGACACAGTTGCAATCAGCCCCAACACCAGATAAGCGCCCCATTCGAGGGTCCGGCTCATTTGGATCAGGCGATCCAGCCAGACGCGATGGTCATCTAGTGTCGCCCCCGGTGCCACCTTGTTCAATTGTTCGATCAACGCCTGCCCGTCCATAGGCACATCCTGACGCACCGTTACATCAATCAGATGAGGCAACGGCATGTCAGACAGACTTGCCGCATCGCCCAACCATGGCTCCAACAATTCAAGAACGCGGGCTTTCCCGACAGGGGCTGCCAAAACCACGGCAGGATGCGCACGCAGAATTTCCAGACTGGCTTCAATCTGTTTTTGATCCTGCTGCATACCTTTTTGCGGCGGAATTTGGACCGTCAGCGTATCACTGACACCCATTTCCCAACGCGCGCTGATGGATTGCATGATGCTGGTCGCAATCACCGCCAAAGCTGCCAGATAGACCATAAAGGCAATCAGCCACGGCAAAAAACGTGTGCCCGGATCTTTATCCAGCGGCAAATCCTTATGATGGTTAAAGGACAAGAAGGTCACGATATCTTCCCTTCCATACGCACGTTACCCCTACGCGGACCGCGCAACGGCCCCATCTGTTCGACACGTCCGCCATCAATACAGATGCGCGGATGACCAAACTGACGCACCAGACCTTCGTTGTGGGTCGCCATGACAATGGTCGTTCCCAGCTTGTTCAATTCTTCCAGCAAATGCAACAGGCGAACAGCAAGTTTATCATCCACGTTGCCTGTCGGCTCATCCGCCAGCAGCAGACGCGGACGGGTGATCACGGCACGCGCCAGTGCAACACGTTGTTGCTGACCGCCTGACAAAGTGGTGGGACGCGCACCCATATGATCTTTCAGGCCAACCCAGGCCAACAATTCCGTGACATGCTTTTTGATATCTTTTTCATGCACATTGGCAACCCGCATGGGCAGGGCTACATTATCAAAGGTAGAAAGATGATCCAGCAGACGGAATTCCTGAAACACAACACCGACTTCCCGGCGCAGGGCTGGTAACTTGGTTCGATCGGTCGTCGCGATATCGCTGCCAAACAGGGAGATCAGGCCACGGGTCGGACGGTTGGCAAGGTACATCAGCTTCAATAACGAGGACTTCCCCGCCCCGCTGGGGCCTGTGAGAAAATGAAAACTTCCCTCTTCCAGCGTCAACGAAACATCGCGCAGAATCTCAGGACCGACGCCATATCGCAATCCGACATTTTCCAGCTTAACAATAACCAAGTCTAAGTAATCCCTTCCTTTTTCGTCCTTCTTTTTACGCAAAGATAGGCGCTACGTTAAGACCTTATTCACACAATCTAGGCTAAAGTTAAAAATAGCAACCTTTTAGGGCTATTACCCTAAAAGATATTGAATTATGGGTAGTCTTGCTTCAAAGTAAGGAAACGCCTATAAAGTTTAAGGACTTACGTAGAAGTTGGTGGCCTTATGATTATTAGTTGTCCAAACTGTTCCGCACATTATTCCGTTCCGATCGCCGCATTGGGTGAAAACGGGCGTACGTTGCGTTGTGCCAAATGCTCGCACGCATGGGAGCAGCTGCCCTATCAAGACAGCGTTCTTGAGCTGGATGAACATGAGGTGACAACTGCACCGCCACCACCACCGCCACCCGCGCCAGAACCGGCCCCGATGCCGGAACCGGAACCGGAGCCTGTTTTTGAGCCGGAGCCCGAACCCGCGTTCGAACCAGAACCGGAAGTAGAGCCTGCACCTGTTTCAGCTTCTGACAAGCCGGTGGACGATCTGCCCTCAGACGAAGAACTCGACGAAATTTTCGGCAATGATGACATCGAACCGATGGAGTCTATGGCCGAGTCCATGTACAGCAAAGACGATATAGACACGCTGGACGATCTGGATGACGATCTTGACGACATGGATGATGACTTTGATGATCAAGACCCGATCCCGGAGGTCTTTACCGCCCCTGTTCGCAAAAAAGAAAAACAGAAGAAAAAAGGCGGCTTCTTCAAGCTCCTCTTCTGGTTGATCCTGATTCTCGCTCTGCTCGGGGCCGGCATTCATTATGGTCGCGGCTATATCACCCAGTTTGTGCCGCAGGCTGAAGGTTTCTACAAAGTCTATGATGACTATCTGGGCGCGGCGCAGGATATGTTGGGCCTGACACCGGATATCAGCGAATCTCTGGTCTTTAGAAATTACACCACCAGCTTTAACAAAGACGGCAATGATAATATTCTGACCGTTGCCGGTGATGTGGCCAATATTTCGGAAAGCAAAATGGCAATCCCGCAAATTCGCATCTCCCTGTTTGATGTGAATGAGGAAGAGGTCCATTTTGTGATTGTCGAAACGACCGATAAGGAAATTGAGGCAGGTGGCTTCTCTCCTTACGAAGCCAAGATCAAAAACCCGCCCAAAAGTGCCCGTCGTGTCGGTGTGGATTTTATCCTCCCCGAAGAACAGTAGGCCCTTAAGAATTTAACAAAAAACGCGCTTCCTGAATTCCGAAGCGCGTTTTTTTATTTCTGGTAAAACTTGACCATATTGGGCAGGGCAAACATCTCGCGAAACACCATATCAGCCCCCGCCAGATCCAGCATCTCCGCATACCCCGGCCCGGCATGGGCCGCACCGGCAAATCCAAAGACCGTCATGCCTGCCGCCAGTGCCCCTTTGATCCCGACCGGACTATCTTCAACAACCAGACAACGATCTGGCGCGACACCCATCTGTTGGGCCGCATGCAAAAACAGGTCCGGCGCAGGTTTGCCACGCATCACCATTTCCGCACTGAACAAATGAGGGGCAAACTTACCCAACATTCCTGTCAACGTCAGCGAATGGGTGATTTTTTCAATACTGCCACTTGAGGCCACACAGACCGGCAAGGTCAACAGTTCCAATATCTCTTCAATGCCGCTTACCGGCGACAGGCGCTTTTCAAAGACACCGCGATCCGCCTCGCGCACGATCTCTTCAAAGTTATCCGGCAGTTCAATGCCAGAACTTTTAAAGACCAATTCCTTCACCCGCTTGAGGCTCGATCCGGTGAACCGTTCACGACATTCACGCGGGGGGATATCAATATCGTGATCCGCCAACACTTCGGACAAAACTTCCGAGGCCAGCAGCTCACTATCAACAAGCACCCCGTCACAATCAAAAATGATGAGGTCAAAAGGTACAGAGGGCGAAATCATAATCTATCATTCAAAAAAAGTGCGGAGAAAGAATACTTTCCCCACACTATATACATTCAGGCGATAAAAGAAGCGGCCTTCTCATAAAATATCGTGCTTAAGTCAGGCAGACCGCCCCTTCTTTGCAAGCTTCTTCTTGTGAACACCGCGTGCCCACCAAAAAGATGATCGATAAAAAACTACAAACCGCTGCGCTCCACAAGCCAAGGGCACTGAAATTCAACTGCTCCATAGCGATACCGGCAAGGATCGGCCCAACGATTTGCCCCACCCCATAAGACACAACCAAAATACCGATCAGCGCGGATGGGTTATGCGGTGATAGCTTGCCCCCCAAGGCCAGAACCACGGTCACAATCCCCATAAAACACCCCCCAAACATAAAGCCGCCGATCAGGGCACTTGTCGGGGACGGGATCATCACCGGCAAGGCACAGCCCACAGCTTGCACCAAATAGGCCAGTGTCAGGGCTTTAAAATCACCAACCTTTGCCGCCACCTTCATCCAGAAATAACAAGACGGCGCCAAGGCCACCCCCAGCAGCACCCAGGCAAGGTTGCGGCTATCTGCCAGCGCTGGATTTTCCGCCATAATCGAAATGATAAAGGTCGTCCCGACGGAGAAGGAAGCCCCCGCAAATCCATAGGACAGCAACAGATATGTAATCTTTTTCTGGCGGAGTTTCACTGCATTGGCATGTCCGGCCACGGGCGTTGACAGTCCCTCGCCATTGACCCACATCATCGCGGGGATCGCAAGCGCCAACCCGATCAGGCCAATCGCTTCCCAAGATGTGGCCCACCCCAGCAACGGTTCAGCCCATGTCAAGACACTGCCGCTTAAGATCACCCCCAGACCAACACCACTAAAGTGGATGCCAATATAGTCAGGGCGGTGACGCAGTTTTAAATGATCCATCACCAAAGACGTACAAATCACCATCCCCGCCGCACTGGTCAAGCCGGAGACATAGCGCAGCCCCGACCAAATCACCACACTATCGGTATAGGCCATCAAAACCGTGGTCAAAACCGCCATCACCATCCCCCAACGATAGTAACGCACCTTAACCACCGGATTGCGCAATCGACTGGCAAGCAACGCACCGGACAGATATCCCGCGTAGTTAAAGGCCGCTAAAAAGCCTGCCCCGTCATCCCCTAGCCCCGTTGCCGTTTGCATCGCAGGCAATAAAGGGGTTAAGGCAAACCGGGCAATTCCCATTGTCAAAATTAACGAGGAAATACTCGCCAGTAGAAGCTTCCATGTTGGGAGTGAGTTTTGCATATCACGCCTTCTTTCTTATTCTTGAATTTGTTTGATCACTGAACAGAAGTTTATCCAATGAACTTTATCATTACAAACGATTAGTTTTGATGGTATCATTCATAAAAAGTGATACCAGAGGTTCCCATGGAAATTTCAGCCCTAAAAGTCTTTATCGCCGTTGCGGAAACCGGCGGCGTTTCCACAGCCGCAGAACGGTTGCATTGTGTCCAATCCAATGTCACCGCCCGCATCAAAAAACTGGAAGACGAGGTGCAGGTGCCATTGTTTATGCGCAAAAGCCGCGGCATGGAACTCAGCGCCCAAGGCCGCGTGCTGCTGGACCATGCCTATAAACTGTTGGATATGGAACGTCAGGCACGGCTGGCCGTCAGTGCCAGTCTAGAAGATGGCGGCAGCATCTCATTAGGCGCTATGGAAACGGCAATGGCGGTGCGTCTGCCCAGCATGATCAAAACCTTTCACCAGCGTCATCCCCATACGGAGCTATCGCTGTCCACCGGAACCACCGATGAAATGATCAAACAAGTTTTAAACCATCAACTGGATTGTGCCGTGGTCGGGTCCACCGTTGAAAATGACGGGGTGTTGCAATATCCCTTTTTTCGCGAACGGCTGGTGCTGGTCAGCACACCGGGTGACGAAACCTCCCACACCTTGCTGGTTTACCGCAAAGGCTGCGCCTATCGCGCGCGGGCAGAAGAATGGCTACGCCGCATCGGTCGCCTGCCCTTCAACGTCATGGAATTTGGCACGCAGGAAGGCATCGTCGGCTGTGTCTCCGCGGGGCTTGGCCTGACCATCCTGCCGCTAGAAGTCGCCAAAAACCTGAAAGGGGACTTCACCATCACTGATCTGCCCGACGACATCGCCATTGTGGACACTTATCTGATCTGCAAAAAATCAACCATTCAGACCAAACCGATGAAGACACTGCTTGAACTCGCCAACCAACAGAACCTGTCTCAAGTCGCCTAGCTTTACCAGTCGTCGCTATTTGGCTGACCGCTGCGGCCAGACCCGAAATAATCACCGTTCATCGACTGATCCTTGCGATACTCACGGCGAGAGACTGGTGGTTCTGACGGGGTATACTCTCCACGTCCGCTAGACATTTTCGCCGGGGGCAAGGCACCGCATTTATAGGTGTCTTTATAACCACGTTTACCTTCGGTCATTTTTGTGGCAACCCATGTGGCGGGCTTTTGATATCGCTGGCAGTATTCATCCGCGCTCTTGTCTGACAAAGACCGCCCATCATAAATAGTGCGCAAAAACACAATATAGCCGTCGCGATCCTCCGAAATCAACGTCGCGCGCATACAGCCTGTCAATATTAAGCTCAGGCCAATCCCCATAAGTAAATAACGCATAACCACCCCTTTCTTTTTAAAATCAAGGCGCAGTTATACGTTACTTAAAATTGTGCAACAATACTATTTTAAGCCATCATACTTTCAGGCAAGGACGTATCGCTAAAGGTCGGCAAGCGACGGGCATCAAACAGTTGATAGTGCCACCATTCATTTCTAAAGAAATCCCAGCCTGCCGTTGTCATAATCCCCATCAGGATCAAACGGTTTTTCTCTGCTTCCGGGGAGACATCGGGATTACCGTGGTGAGACAACGGCGTAAACGCATCAAAGCCCGTGCCCATGTCAAGGTCCACCCCGTTTTCGTCCATCAAAGTCAGATCAATCGCCGCCCCGCGTGAATGGGGGGATCCCCGGCGCGGGTCTGCCAAAAATTCGTCATCCGGCGTATGATTCCACAGCTTCCATTGGGCTTCGCTGGGGCGAAACGCATCAAAAATGCGAAAACGATAGCCCTGACGGGCCGCAATCTCGATCGCCACTCGCAATAGGGCCTCTGCCTCTTCATGCAGATAACAATGGGCCTTGGCATAGACCGGCTCGCCCGTAAAGTTATCGTTTGTTGCATATTTCAGATCCAGCACGACATCGTGGGTCTGTTCCGTAATTTCGATCAGCGCCATTTGTTCTTCTACCTGTTGATGAATGAAGCGGTTTCACAGTATAAGAGCCCATTGGTTGAGAAAAGGTAATTTTCTTTATGAAGATTTTGGCATTAGACAGCGCCGCGCAAGCATGCTCGGTCGCGATCTGGCAAGACACGGGCATCATTGCCCATGAGTTTGAAGAAATGGCACGCGGTCATGCAAGTGATCTGTTGCCCATGGTCGATCGCGTCCTAGCACAAGCATCCATGCGGGTCACTGACATGGATGCCATTGCTGTCACGGTTGGCCCCGGCGGCTTTACCGGCTTACGCATCGCTTTGGCCTGCGCGCGTGGATTTGGCGTCGCTGCCAAACTGCCCGTGATCGGCATTACGACACTGGAAGCCCTCGCCTATGCAGAATCCGATCGTCGCCTTCCCTTACTTGCCGCGCTTGATGCTAAACGAGCAGACCTCTATGCACAATATTTTGCCCCGGATAACACCGCGTTAAGTGACCCGGTGGCTCAAATGCCGCAAGATATCGTGTCTTTATGCCCACCGCAGACCACTGAAATCCTGATCGCAGGGGACTGCTTTGAGCGTTTACAGCCCCTGTTTTTAGAAAAAGGCGTGAGCGCGATCAAAGCTGACGCGCGTAATCCCGATGCGGCAGCCGTCGCCAGCCTTGCGGCACGCCGCGGCCTGCCGACAGACCCGAGCCAACGCCCGTCCGCCTTCTACATTCGCCCGCCAGATGCGGCCCTGCCCAAAAATGGCGGTCGCCTACGGCCATGACGCTGGTTGAACTCACAGCCTTTCATGCGGATATCGTCGCGGAGCTTCATCGCACCAGCTTTGAGGAGAACTGGAGTGCAAACGCCTTTGCCGAGCTGATGACCCTGCCCGCCAGCTTTGGCTTCCTCGCCCTAAAAGACGATCAGCCCGTCGGCTTTATCCTCTGCCAAGGCGATGCGGTTGAAGCAGAGATCATCACCATCGCCACAGATCCAGCGGCCCGGCGCACCGGCATTGCAGGCCAGCTCGTCACCAACATTGGCACCAAAACCCAGCGCCTGTTTCTGGAAGTCGCCGAAGATAATCCCGCTGCCCTTGCTTTTTATACGCAGTTTGGCTTCACCCAAGTTGGACGCCGTAAAAACTACTATAAACATCACAATCGTGATGATGTAGACGCTTTAGTAATGGAAAAGTCCTTTTAAGCCTTCTGAATAAACAGAAGATAGGTCTTCCCATCTTCTTGTGGAATCTCCTGCAATATAGAATGGCCCAATTCTCTTGCAGAAAGCGGTACATTCTTTAACGGCTCTCCCTCATTCAATAATACTTCAAGAACTTCACCCGACTGCATTTTTTCGAGACGTATCTTTGTCTTCACAAACGTCATCGGGCAGCTATCAGATGTAATGTCGATATAAGAATGAGAAGTAATACTTTTATTATTACTCAAAATACTATCCATTTAATCATTGTCACCATTTAGAAATGCAACTATAAACAAAGAGCCGCAGAACTAATATAATCGTAAGGAACATGTTTAGCATGAGCGAACAACCCAGCAAACTTGAACTTTTAGAACTGACCTCCGAAATTGTATCGGCTCATGTCAGCAACAATTCCGTCAGCACCAGCGACCTACCACAATTGATCGAAGATGTTTACAAAACACTCGGCACCGTTGGCGAGAAACCTGAAATAAAGGAAAAAGTCCAACCGGCTGTTCCTGTTAAAAAATCCATCCAGCAAGAATATCTGATTTGTCTGGAAGACGGCAAAAAGCTCAAGATGCTGAAACGCCACCTGAAAACAGCCTATAATATGACGCCGGAAGAATACCGCGAAAAGTGGAACCTGCCGTCAGATTACCCGATGGTTGCCCCCAATTATGCAGAGCACCGCAGCTCCCTTGCGAAAAAGATCGGTCTGGGTACGCGCGCCCGTAAAAAATAAGACGCCGCCCTAACGACAGATACAAAAAAAGCCCTGCCGATTATTCAGCAGGGCTTTTTTTTAAATTCAGCAAAGAACTGTCTGGACCTTAAAGGACAGACTCGATCCATTCCTGCAATTTGTTTTTCGGCAGCGCACCGATTTTAGTCGCCGCAACTTGACCGTCTTTAAACAGCATCAGAGTCGGGATACCACGCACACCAAACTTAGAAGGCGTGCCGGGGTTTTCATCGATGTTGAGTTTGGCAATAGTGACTTTACCTGCCAGTTCCTCAGACAGTTCGTCCAGTGCCGGAGCGATCTGCTTACACGGGCCACACCATTCTGCCCAGAAATCAACCAGTACAGGCTTATCGGAATTTACGACATCTGCATCAAAGCTGTCGTCTGTAATCTTTTGTGTCATAATCTTATCCTGAAGGATCAAAAAAAACGTGACTTGAATTTAGGGTCATGAACCCACCTCGTCAAGACATGGACGAAAGAAACTGAATTTGTGCCCGCTGCATCTTGTGTTGCGCCCGTGGATGTATAAGATGGCGGACCTTTATGGATCGCATTTGTTTAGAGAATCAGATTTTATGACCATTGCGTCTTTTGGCCCACAAACACACATGTGCGTCGGTTTACTCGGCGGCTCCTTCAACCCCGCGCACCAAGGTCACGTCTACATTTCAGAAATGGCACTCAAGCAAATGGGGCTAGATCAGGTCTGGTGGCTTGTCTCTCCACAAAACCCGCTAAAATCCAAAAAAGGCATGGCCCCGCTGGAAAAGCGTGTTAAAACTGCCGCACAAGTGGTGAAAAACCCCAAAATACGCATAACAGCACTTGAAACACGGCTGGGGACTCGGTATACCGCCGACACGCTAAAAGCATTGCATATGCGTTATCCCAACATCCGGTTTGTCTGGATTATGGGAGCGGACAATCTGGCAACGTTTCATCGCTGGAAAGACTGGCAGGTCATTTTCAACATGTGCAGGATTGCCATTTATCACCGTCCCACTTATGCTTTAAAGGCGTTGTCGTCGATAACAGCCCAACGATTCAGGAACAAGCGCTTACCTGCCCGCATGGCGCCCGTCCTGAAACAAAAGGACAACGGCAACTGGATTTTTCTGCCCATCCGGGGAAACACGTTATCGGCAACCGAAATACGTAACCGACTTGAACATAAGGAATAAGACCATAGCACGCGCGAAAAAAAGCCAACTTTCATCCAAGGAAATTCTGGATATGGCTGTGACCTCTTTGGACGACGACAAAGCCAAAGATATTGTCACCATCGATTTAGCAGGAAAATCAAGTCTCGCAGATCATCTGGTAATTGCGTCCGGTACCTCGCAACGCCAGGTCGTCGCCATGGCTGAGCACCTGATGGAAAAACTCAAAGCAGCCGGTATGAAAGGTCTCGTCGCCGAAGGGAAAGACCAAGGTGACTGGGTCGTCCTAGATGCATTTGACGTCATCGTTCACCTGTTCCGCCCGGAAGTGCGCGAGTTCTACAATCTGGAAAAAATGTGGGACGGCCCCAAAGCCAACGCCGCTGAAGCCGAAACCATCGGCTGATGCGCAGCCACATCATTGCCATGGGTAAATGGAAAAAAGGGCCTGAACAGGCCCTTTTTGATACCTACTGCGATCGCATGCGCCCGGCCCCTGTCCTCAAAGAACTGGATATCCGAAAAAAGCTTAGTGGTGACGAACTGAAACAGGCCGAAGCCACCCTGCTGCTGGAAGCCGTGCCCAAAGGGGCCGTCATCGTTGCCATGGATGAACGCGGCAAAACCCTGCCCAGCCGGACCTTTGCCGATAAAATCCAGACCTGGATGGATCAGGGACGCGGTGATATCGCCTTTATCATCGGCGGGGCTGACGGTCTGGATGAAAGCGTGCGCGCCCGCGCTGATCTCTTGCTCAGTTTCGGGGCCATGACATGGCCACACATGCTGGTCCGCCCCATGCTCGCAGAACAACTCTTTCGCGCACAGGCGATTCTGGCCGGCCATCCATATCATAGAGATTGATCACGACTGACTAAACGGCAGGTTTCGTTAAAACCTTCCCCCAAAAACATTGCCTGAATTCTCCTTTCTTGAAGATTTTCTGATAAATGTGGGGTATATCTCAAGAAAGGGATTTGCGGTTTTGACGAAACAGGTCATAATCCCATATAAATAATTGAGAAACAGTTTTCACCAGCAAAGGGCGAAGCGATAACGATGCAAGATTCAGTCAGCTCACATGCATATGAGGCACCTAATTCTCAGGTTGCACAGTACCAACACGAACTCTTCGGTCAATGCCGCAACACGCTGGAAGCCTTTCAGGGTCTGGGCGATGTTGCCGAAGACATGCGTATCCTGTCGCTGAACGCGGAATTGGCAGCCGGTCGCGCCGGATCTTACGGTGTCTCCATCCGTGCTCTGACCCAATATACCCGTGAACTGGTTAACCGCCTTGAGCAAATCAACCTCGAAATGGGGAAGGTTGAAGCCTTCAAGGAAGCCGACGAGCTTGAACAGTCAGAATCTGTCGCCCATGAAGAAGAGACATATCAAGAAGCCGAATATGCTGAAGAAGCAACTTATGACGAATATGCTTCTGAAGAGTATGCCGAAGGGGACTATGACTACAGCGATCAAGACTATGATAACGCGGGCTACACCGATGAAGGTGATCAAGCCATCGCTGCTTTGCTGGCACAGTTTGAACAAGAAAACGGCGGCGTCAAATACCTGAACGAACAGGCAAAACGTATTGCCGAAGTGGTTTCCCAGTCCAATTCCATCGCAACCAACATGGCGATTGAGGCCGCGACGGCCGGTCAATATGAGGGCACCTTTACAAACGTGGCAAATGACATGCGCGGTTTCGTAGACACCTTGAAAAACATGGTGACACGCGCGCAGGACTCTATCGAAAAGGCATTCCGTGCGGAAAAGAGCCTGAAAGAACTTGAAGCGTCTGCCCGTCAGTAACGACATCTTACTTTTAAGGATTTTTGTGGGTCGTCTCTATTTTAAAACCAGTCACTTGGTTTTATAATGGAACGACCCACATACATTAAGCCCCCTAACAAGCTTTGAAGATTGACATGACCCAGACTAATCCTCCCCGTCCAACTGTTTTGTGTATCCTTGACGGTTGGGGCAAACGCGCCGAAAAAACCGATAACGCCATTGCCCTTGCCCAAACACCAACATGGGATCGTCTGTCCACAGACTGCCCGACCACAGAGCTAAACGCCTCTGCTGAGCAAGTCGGCCTCCCCTCCGGTCAGATGGGGAACTCCGAAGTCGGTCACATGAACTTGGGCGCAGGCCGCGTTGTCATGCAAAACCTGCCCCGTATCGACAAGGCGGTTGCTGAAAAGACGCTCGGCACCACACAAGCCCTGCAAGACCTGATCACCCGCCTGAAAGACACAGGCGGTGCCTGCCACATGTTGGGGCTGTTGTCACCGGGCGGGGTTCACTCGTCGCAAGATCATATGGTCGCATTGGCAAAAACGCTGGATGACGCGGGCCTCACGGTTCATGTCCACGCCTTCCTTGACGGGCGCGACACCCCCCCCAGCAGCGCTAAAGACTATATGGCCCGCTTTGAAGCCGACCTTGCCGATTGCAAAAACGTTCAAGTGTCGACAGTCGCCGGACGTTTTTACGCCATGGACCGCGATGAACGATGGGACCGTGTCAGCAAAGCGTATGATGCCTTGACCCAAGGTGTTGGGGAAGCCGCACCAAGCGCCCTCGCCGCCATCGATCAATCTTACAGCAACGATGTCACCGACGAATTTGTCCTGCCAACCGCCATTAACGGCTTTGACGGCATGAAAGATGGCGATGCGCTGTTGATGGCAAACTTCCGCGCCGATCGCGCCCGTGAAGTTTTGTCCGCGCTGTGCGATCCGGCTTTTGCAGGCTTTGAGCGGGCGAAGATTGTCAAATTTGCGGCACAAACCGGCATGGTGGAATATTCCAGCCACCATAACACCTTCATGACCGCCCTGTTCCCGGCTGAAAAACTGCAAAACATTTTGGGGCAAGTGGTGTCTGATGCAGGACTGAAGCAACTGCGTATTGCGGAAACGGAAAAATATGCGCACGTCACCTTCTTCCTCAACGGGGGGGAAGAACAGGTTTTCCCCGGGGAAGATCGTATTCTGGTGCCGTCCCCCAAAGTCGCAACCTATGACCTGCAACCGGAAATGTCCGCCCCCGAACTGACCGACAAACTGGTCAACGCCATTGAAAGCAAGACCTACGATCTGATTGTCGTTAATTATGCCAACGGTGATATGGTCGGGCATACGGGTGTTTTGGAAGCCGCTATTAAAGCCGCTGAAACCATCGATGCCAGCCTTGCCCGTCTGGAAAAAGCGATCATCGCCAGCGGCGGCACCATGTTTGTCACCGCCGATCACGGCAATGCGGAAATGATGCGCGATGTCTCTACAGGTCAAGCGCACACCGCCCATACCCTGAACCCCGTTCCGGTTATTTTGGTTAACCCGCCCCAAGGCGTGTCCACATTGGGCAGCGGCTCCTTGGCGGACGTTGCCCCGACCTTGTTACAATTGATGGGCCTAGACCAACCGGCGGAAATGACCGGTCACTCTTTGATTAAGGATACAGGACTTCGTGCGGCACAATAAGTCCAGATGCTTGCTGTCTCTCTGTCTGGTTGCCCTTTTTACAGGGCAGCCCGCAGATGTATGGGGCGCAAGCAAACAGGATGAATTGAAAGCCATTGAACGCGATATCCGTCAGCAACAACAACGCAGTAAAGAGTTTTCCAACAAGTCCCAAGCCCTACAGGATGAAGTCACCGCCCTGCGCGCCGAACTGATTGCCCTATCCCAATCGGTACAGCAGCGCGAAGCCAATGTCACCCGCCTTGAACTCGCCCTCATGGACGTGACGCGTGACGAAAAGCTCGCCCGCGATGCCTTGGAAAAACGCTATGGTCAGTCTGTGGATACCCTCATGGCCCTGCAACGTCTGGCGCTTAACCCGCCAGAAGCCTTGATTGCCTCCCCGCAAGACCCTTCCGATATGGTGCGCAGTGCAATCTTGTTGCGCTCCATCATCCCTCACATCCAGCAACAGGCCGAAACCTTGCGCAGCGATGTGGAAACTTATGCGCAAAAACGTGAAAAACTGGAAAGTCAAAAAGCCAGTCTGGAACGGGCTAACGTCAATCTGGATGATGAACGCCGCCGTCTGGACGTGCTGATCCAAGAAAAGAAAACCCTCAGCAAGCGCTATATCGCTGACAGCAAGACAGCGCGCCAAAAAATGGCCAACCTGACACAAAAAGCCAAAGACCTGCGCGGCCTGATCCAGCGGCTGGAAGCAGAACGTAAAGAACGTGAAGCCCAGCAACGCGTCAATGTCATTCCCCCCAAGAAGCCCGATACGCCCGCCGAACGCACGGGTGAAACCGATATCGAGCCAGATAGCGAACCAGATACCGAGATTGTGTTAGGCACACCACCGAAAGGTAAACCCATCTCGCGATCCAAAGGCAACCTGTCCCGTCCGGCTGTGGGGCCCGTGGTCATGAGCTTTGGGCAAAAAGAAAAACTCGGCGGTAATCATAAGGGCATCAGTATCAAAACGCGAAACGGAGCCCAGATCGTCGCTACCTATGATGGGCAAATTGCATTTGCTGGACCTTTTCGGGGATATAAACAACTCTTGATCATTGATCATGGCGATGGATATCATACACTGCTGACAGGGATGGATCGCATTGATGTATCTGTTGGACAATGGCTTTTAAGCGGTGAACCCGTCGGAGTTATGTCGTCAAACAGTTCTAGCCATGCTACTCTCTATTTCGAGCTGCGCAAAAACGGCGCACCAATTAATCCGTCGCCTTGGTTAAGGCGACAAAACGCAAAGGCGCGAGGATGACCAATCGATTTTCTTTAACAACCGCTTTTCTGAGCGTGTTTTTACTTGCCACCCCTGTGTTGGCAGAAGATGCACCGAAAGAAGACCCGGCAAAAACCTATCAACTGCTGAACCTCTTCAGCCAGGTTTTTGAAAAAGTCCGCACAGATTATGTGGAAGAAAAGACCGATCAGGAAATTATTGAAGCCGCCATTCAAGGGATGCTCAGCTCGCTTGATCCGCACTCCAGTTTCTTGAATGCCGATCACTTTAAAGATATGCAGGTCCAGACCAAAGGCCAGTTTGGTGGCTTGGGGATTCAAGTCTCCATGGACCCCAGCGGCTTTATCAAAGTCATTTCCCCCATCGATGATACCCCCGCTTTTAAAGGGGGTGTGGAAGCCGGCGATTTGATCACCCATCTGGATGGGGAAAGTGTTTCTGGCCTCACGCTAAACGAAGCGGTTGATCGAATGCGCGGCCCGGTCGGGGCAGATATCACCATGACGCTACGCCGTAACGGTGACAAGCCGTTTGACGTGACCCTGACCCGCGCCGTGATCAAAGTTCCGTCCGTGCGCCACCGCATGGAAGGTGATATCGGCTACGTTCGCATCACCAGCTTTACCGAACAAACAGAAATTGGCCTGAATAAAGCGATTGAAAGCTTTAACGAAGAAAAAGGCGACCGTTTAAAAGGGATCGTCCTTGACCTGCGCAACAACCCCGGTGGGCTGCTTGATCAAGCGATTGCCGTTTCCGATGCTTTCCTCAGCCGTGGGGAAATCGTCTCTACCCGTTCCCGCCGCGCCGAAGATATCCAGCGTTTCAACGCGCGTCCGGGTGATATTGCAGACGGCCTGCCGATTATCGTCCTGATCAACGGTGGCTCCGCGTCAGCTTCCGAGATTGTTGCGGGTGCCCTGCAAGACCATGCCCGTGCGTTGGTTTTAGGGACACGTTCCTTCGGGAAAGGTTCTGTTCAAACCATCGTCCCGATGGGCGTCAATGGGGCGATGCGCCTGACCACAGCGCGTTATTACACGCCGTCCGGTCGTTCCATCCAAGCCTTGGGGATTGAGCCGGACATCAAAGTCGATGTGGCGAAAATCGAAAAACTCGGCATTGGTCTTGGCAGTCGCGAAGCGGACCTGCGCGGATCACTGGAAAACACCGACGAAAATGCTGAAGAACGTCAGAAAAAAGTGGAAGAAGAACTCAACGGCGATGAGAAAAAAGAAGAGGTTCAGGATTACCAGCTCAGCCGAGCGCTCGACCTGATCGAAGGTATCTCTTTATATTCTGAAATGCCCAGAACCACTGAAGAGTAATCGAAGGTAAAAGACCATGGCTGCCGACGACGATGATTTCGACCTCGATGACGACAAAATAACCGGTGAAAGCGGGGTTCCGGCCCCCACCGATTATGATGACGACGACGATTTTGACTTTGACGATGACTTTGATGATCACGACAAAGAGTCCAAACTCAAGGCTCTGTTCGCTGAAAAAGGCAAGTTAATCGGCATCGTCGCCGGTGCCGTCATCGGGTTAAGTGTCATCGGCGGTGGGGCCTACTGGTTCTTTTCCGGGGACGATGGCGACACGGCGGATGGGACAAAACCTAAAGGCAATGTCGGCAGCGCTGTCGAGATGGCCTTGCAGCAACAAGCAACCGGTGGTCTGACACCGCCAACGACTGGCGCTAAATTGACACAAGGCGGCGTCACTGGCGGCACAACAGCAGGTGTCACCGCAAGCCCTAAATTATCCGCCACCACCGCAGCCGGTGCCACTGCCAACATGGCAAGCGCCACTGTCACAGGCGGTATGGGCGGCTATACACCTGATAATCCCGACGCACCGCTTTCAACGGCAGCGGTGGGGGAAGTCGGGGTCACAATCCCTGCCGTCCTGCCCCAAGCCGTGAAAAATCTGGGGGAGCCGATTGCGGCACAACCCCTGCCTGCGGCCAATGATCAAAGCTTGTTTGAACCAACCGAGCTTGGCCTGTTGCCGACCATTTCTAAGGATGGGCGCGAACCATGGAAGAGCTATGCGCGCCCGTTTGCGGCTGATCCATCCACACCCGTTGTGGCCTTGATCGTCGAAGGACTGGGCCAAAGTACAGCCCTGACAGAAGCTGCCATTGCCCATCTACCGCTGGACGTTACCTTGTCTTTCAGCGCCTATGGACAAGGCCTTAAAAACTGGGTCGCGGCGGCGCGCCAGCAGGGCCATGAAGTCTTGCTGGAACTGCCCATGGAAAGTGAAGCCTTCCCCGCAGACGATCCCGGCCCCATGGCGATGATGACGAGCAAGACCCCTTCCGAAAACCTGAAGAACCTGAACCTGCTGATGATGCAGGCCCAAGGCTATGTCGGCTTTGTCGGCACCCATGGATCACAGTTCACCAAAAACCCGAAAGCCCTGGCCCCCGTCCTGGGGGAAATGAAAACCCGTGGCTTGTTGTTTATGGACCCGCGCACATCCGATAGCAGCCTGACGCTGGACCTGGCCGATCAGATGCAAATGCCCCGCGCCATTGCCGATATCACCATTGACCCTAATGTCAGTGACCGCCGCCTGCGCGCCCAACTGGACACGCTGGAAACCCTCGCCAAAAATCAGGGGGCCACTGCTGCGATCATCAGCGCGACTCCCAACAGTATCAAAACCATCAAGGACTGGGCAACCTCCCTCAACGGGGTCAAAATTGCACCTATTTCCAGCCTTGTCGGACGCCAAAAGCAATAAGCTCATGAGTAAGAAAAAGAAAAGTCTGCCCTATCGCCCCTGTGTCGGTATCTGCCTTTTCAACGACAAAGGGCAAGTATTTGTCGCCGAACGGATCGACACACCCAACGCCTGGCAGATGCCCCAAGGCGGGATCGACAAAAAAGAAGACCCTTATGATGCGGCTTTACGCGAACTGAAAGAGGAAATCGGCACGGACAAAGGCCATATCCTCGCGCGTACAGACAACTGGCTTTATTATGATTTACCAGACCATTTGATCGGCAAGGTTTGGAAAGGTAAGTATCGCGGCCAAAAACAAATCTGGTTTGCCCTGAAATTTGATGGCACCGATGATGATATCAACATCGCCACCAAGCACCCGGAATTTGCCCGTTGGAAATGGGTCGAGCTGGAAGAGATCGTGGACCTGATCGTCCCCTTTAAACGCGAGCTTTATCAGGAAATCGTCTACCAGTTTAAAGGGCTGGTTTAAATCACCTTGCCACCACCAAACAGGTCCAGCGCATCATCGATTGATCCCCGCCAATGTTGACGCTGGGTCAATTTGTCCTGCGCTGCCAGCGGTAACTCATAAAAACTGATTGCACCGTTTTTAATCAAAAGCTCAATTAAATCTTCCACGACGCGGGCCATGGCCATATCGCTTTCCGCCAAATCCAGCAGCGTGGCTGCCGTCCCCGATTGCGTACTCAAAAAGGCGATAATGTCGGGATGGTTCATAGGCAACTCTTCCTCCACCCCATCGTGGGGGTTTTGGTAAATCGCCTGTATCTGCCCGGATGGTTCCCGAAGAACATAAGGCATTGAAAATTCTCCTCAGACATGCAACCTGTTGGATTGTGACCTGATTTCCAGAAAATTTCAATGCCTTGATGTTAACCCCCTTAGGGACGGCACTGACCTGTGCCACGCACCTTATATTTAAAGCTGGTCAACTGTTCGACACCCACCGGACCACGGGCGTGCATTTTGCCTGTGGAAATCCCGATCTCCGCGCCCATGCCAAACTCGCCGCCATCGGCATATTGTGTGGAGGCATTAAGGACACAGATCGCACTATCGACCTGATTTAAAAAGGTTTCTGCAACCGCCATATCTTCGGTGATAATACAATCCGTATGGTGAGACCCATAGGTGTTGATATGCTGAACCGCTTCGTTGACATCGCCAACCACTTTTACAGAGATAATGGCATCCAGATATTCCGTGCCCCAATCTTCCTCACTGGCAGGCAGAATACGGCTGTCGATTTTTTGTGCTTCTGCATCCCCGCGGACTTCACAGCACGCCTCGATCAGGTCCGCAATGATACCCTTCATATCCACGCTGCGGTTGACCAGAAGCGTTTCGGTCGCCCCGCAAACGCCGGTACGACGCATCTTGCCGTTGACCACGACTTTACGCGCTTTTTCCAGATCAGCTTTCGCATCTACATAGATATGACAAATACCGTCCAGATGTTTAAACAACGGAATTTTAGACTCTTGGGTAATGCGCTCAATCAAGCCTTTGCCGCCGCGCGGGACAATCACATCAATGGTGTCGGACATGGTCAGCATCTCGCCCACCGCCGCACGATCCGTAGTCGGGATCATCTGGATACAGGTTTGCGGCAGATCAACGGATTGAAGCGCCTCGCTCAGACATTCCATGATCGCATGGCTGGAATGGAAACTTTCCGACCCACCGCGCAGGATCGCAACGTTGCCGGACTTCAACGACAACGCCGCTGCATCCGCCGTCACATTGGGGCGGCTTTCATAGATAATCCCGATCACCCCTAATGGTACGCGCACACGCTGGATTTCCAGCCCATTGGGGCGGTCCCATTCAGACATAATGTCACCCACCGGATCATCCAGTTCGGCAATCGCTTCAAGGCCCGACGCCATGCTTTCAATGCGCGCATCATCCAGCATCAGGCGATCCAGCATAGAGGCGCTCAGGCCTTTTGCTTCACCCGCCGCCATATCCTTGGAGTTGGCCTCTTTGATTTTTGGCATATTCTGGCGCAACAAGTCAGCCGCTTTTAAAAGGGCATTGTTTTTCTGCTCAGTTGGGGCGATGGACAAAACTTGGGCAGCGGCTTTCGCCTTGGAACCGAGGTCTTGCATAATCGCTTTAATGTCATGAGCTTGCGCCGTCATTAAACTATTCCTTTATCATAGAGTTAGGCGGGTAAAATAAGTCTTTCTTTTGCATCCTGCAAGCTGTATCAAGCCTATATTATGGAAGATACATATAATTGGTCAAAAGACCGGCTTCAGGTGTTTTTACTCGCCGCCGTCCAAGCGATGGTCATGAGTGGCTCCAGCCTGATTATGACAACCACTGCCCTGACCGGGGCCATTCTTGCTGATAAACCGTCAATGGCAACCTTGCCGCTGGCCTTTCAGTTTGTCGGAATGATGTGCGCAACGATCCCCGCCTCCCTGTTTATGGGTCGGGTCGGGCGTAAGTTTGGTTTTTCTGTTGGCTTATCTATCGGCATCGCCTCGGCGCTTTTAGCCACCTATGCTATCTTTCAAGGGAATTTCTGGCTGTTTGTCGTCGGCAGCTTCGGGCTGGGCATCAACAACAGCTTTGCCGCTTTCCTGCGTTTTGCCGCTGCCGAAGTGGTGAATAAAGAACATCGCCCCACCGCCATCTCCTATGTGATGGCAGGGGGCATTGTCGCAGCCTTTTTAGGGCCATGGCTTGCCACACAGTCAAAAGAATGGTTTGAACCCGTCCTGTTTGCCGGCGGCTTTTTGGCGATGGCGGGACTTTATATCGTCGCGATGTTCATCGTCATGGGGATCCGCTTTCGCAAAGAAACACCCAATAGCGAGATGCATGGCCCAGCGCGGCCCTTGTTGGAAATCGTCAAGCAACCGGCCTTCATCACCGCAGGACTGTCTGCCACGATGGGGTATGGCGTAATGATTTTGGTCATGACCGCAACGCCCCTTGCCATGGTCGCCTGTGGGTTGGACTTTAGCGACGCGGCCTTTGTCATCCAATGGCACGTCTTAGGCATGTTTCTGCCCAGTTTCTTTACCGGAAAGCTTATTCAAAAGTTCGGCGTGCTCAACATTATCCTCATCGGCGCGGTCCTCAATGGGATTTGTATGGCCTTTGCCCTCGCCGGCGTTGACCTGATGAATTTCTGGTTTGCGCTCGTCGCCCTGGGGGTGGGCTGGAACTTTATGTTTATCGGCGGCTCCAGCCTGTTGACCCAATGCTACCGCGAAACAGAACGCGCCAAAGTCCAAGCCCTCAACGACTTTCTGGTCTTTGGCACGGTTGCGGCCGCCAGCTTCTCCAGCGGCGCCATTCAAAACGCGATGGGCTGGTCATGGGTCAACTTTATGGTCGCTGTCCCGATGACCCTCGCGCTCATATCCGTGATTTGGTTAAAAGTACGTAACCCAAAAACGAGCTCTCATCGTATCTAAAAATCGTAAGACAAACCAATTTTTGCCCCACCCAACGACAGAGATTGATATTGGATCTTACCCCATACCTGAGCATCTATGCTCTCGCGGGCAAATTTCGTCCATGAAACCTCACTAAATAACGAAAGATTATCATAAACTTTATATTTCAAACCAACAGCCCCCACAACTCCCTTGTGGGTAGTAGATTTCTCCTCCGACTGAGGACCTGTTAGATCTAGGAAACCATACTTTACTTTAGCAATTGTGGGGCCTGCAGAAATATATAGCAATCCTTGATCATCAAACACTTTTTTTCCGACCTTTGCTCTCACAGAAGTCGTATACACAACGTCAGAATACACAACCCATTGCTGCGAATACAACTGATTCAATTTTTGATTTGCGGTATCGCTTGCCGTCATCCAATCAAAGGTTGCCTCGCCGCCAAGCAACACCCCATCACTGACTTCCCAATTGTACCCTGCAGAAGTTGCCCAATTGAAATCAGTCAAATTCATTTTCTGGGATGCACTGTCTTGACCATTTGACGCGAACTTCTCTTTACCATTGTTGAACCCGTAAACATATCCAACAGCTCCGGTGACATAAGGTCCTGTAAAGTCACTTGCGATAGCTGTAGTAGACAGCAACATGATAGTTGTAAAAACGATATTTTTCACATTCACCTCAAAAGATGTATTCTGACTCAACTTAAGATAATTATTCCGGCGCCGTTTATCATAAAAACATGGAAAATAACACTAATTTATTTTATTTTCCGCTCGATCAGTTCGTCCAAAAGGCGAATAACCTCTTTGGAATAGGTGTCCACTTTGGCAATCTCAGCCAAGGCACCTTCCACATCCCCTGCATTATAAAGGCGCACCGCCTCAATCCCGTGGGCGTGAACTTCTTTGTGCGGATCTTCAAGGTCGGCAAAGGCGCTATGGGCATGACAGGCCTTCGCGTCTTCTGAATAATACCATTTCCCCAGACGACAGCAGGTATGATCTGCCAATTCATCAGGGTTGAGACCTTCTAGCCCCGCGATCATATCCGCCAAACGTTTTTTCCAAATCACATGGTCCGACTTCGCCACCCGAATAATGCGCTGCGGGATGTCGAAGTTGTCCAGTGTCTCCATCTGTTCTTTGATCATATGTTCCACAGACTGCATGGCAATCATGTTGGATTTCACGTCTTCTACGTTCTTGGCACTGCTTTGGGCAATGCCGTTGATGGCAGTATTGATACTATCCGATGCCTCGATCTGTTCATCCAGAACGACACTGATCTGATCCATACTTTGGGAAGCCACCTGAATTTGTTGTGCGACGGTATGCATATTGTCATCCACCGTCTTCATCACTCCCTGCCCGTTGGAAACAGCCTGTGTGCCTTCATGCATAGAAACTACGATACGCGCCATCTCATCACGCAGATTGTCAATCCGGCTGCGGATTTGATCGGTCGCCCGCGACGTTTGATCCGCCAAGGCCTTGACCTCGCCAGCCACAACCGCAAAGCCTTTACCTGCCTCGCCCGCACGCGCCGCTTCAATGGTCGCGTTTAGTGCCAGCAAATTGGTTTGAGAGGCAATTTTTTCGATAGAGCCGACGATTTCCCCAATTTGTTGAGAGGCTTCGGACAGCTCATCCACACGTGACGCCGCTGTCATAACCGCTTGGGAGATCTCGTTCATGCTATCGACAGCCTGACGGGTCGCTTCTTGCCCGTTCTGCGTCGACAGCAACGCTTCGGTCGCAGAGCGCGAGACTTCTGTGCTGTTTTCACTGATGGTTTGGAAGCCCATAACCATTTGCTCGATAGCTGCCGCAATCTGCTGCGTGTCACTATCCACCGTCCGAATGGAATGCAAAATCGACGCATTGGCAATGGAGGCTTCGTTCACAGACATGGACAGGTTCACGGAACGATCCATTAAGTGATCCGCAAAATTGCTTTGGGCTTTTTTCGTATAGGTCTGGCTGGAATGATCAACAAACGAGCTCATGGATACTTCCAAATCCAGAAACGCCGCAGAGGTGATCGCCTGACACAATGGCATCGCCTTTTGAGGGGACTTGCCATATGTCTTCAAGACCAGACCCAACAGTTCGTCCACAATCAGATTATAACCTGCAATATACCATTGCGGTGTGATGCCAAACTTTTCGTGTACTTCGCCAATTTTTGCAGATTTTTGCAAAAAATCGTCATCAAAGTCCCCGTTAAAAATACGGAACCAATGTTTTTTTTGCACGTCTTTTAGGACATTTAGATTTTGCGCATCCTTTAAAACCTCGGGAACACCTTCCCATTTTTGGATATAAGAATAGAAAATGTCTAATATGGGATCAATATTGCGCTCAATCGTTGGCAAAAAGTCCCGCAATGCCGATACTGCCGTCGCATCCAAGCGAAAATGCTGCAATTTTTCAGCAATATTATTCATAAGTATGATCCCCTGAACCAAAATCTATCTCAATGTATAGAATGGTTTAGCAGGTGATCATTAACGCTTTATGAGTCATTCTAAAAATAGTTACATAAAATTGTAAAAAAACGATCTTTTTTAACACCTATGGTCGGCGTACATCTTCTTTATCCCAGACGTACAAAGTTTTCTCGATCCAGCCCGCGGTTTTAGACCAAACAGGTAACTGCGCCATCACATAAAGAAAAAATGCCCGACAGAACATACTCTGCTTCTGTTCGCGTTTGGCCCATTTCCAAGCACGTCCGGCACAACGCTTGAAGGCCACCTGTTGCAATGCAGCCGGGACCTCTGGATGGTCGCGCAAAAAATGCTGGATGGTAGCAGACAGGTCATGAATGACCGTTGCAGAAGCATCAAGCACGCGCCCTTCTGCCGTCTTGGGGCCAAAGACCGCCAACAAATCAGTCTTCCCCATACGCCCTTCATAGCTGATCCGCAAGGGAATGGAAAAATCCTGCACAAAGACGGTTTCATCACAACCGCCGACCTGTTTAAACGTCGCGGTGCGCATCATAGTCGAGGTGGAACCGCCCATGCCTTTTTTGATAAAAACTTCAAAAGGCTTGTCGATCAACTCAACCGTACCGCTTTCATCATCCGTTGCATGAAAAGCTGCCACCAGATCATCTGCCAATTGCCATTTGGCCTGCAAATGATCTAGCTTGTGGTCCCGCATCAATTCCAGCATGCGGCGGGTGGCAAAATGGGTCATCACATCATCGGCATCGACAATCTTGATAAATTCCCCTTGGGCGACAAATCCGCCTGTGTTGGTTGCCACCGACACACCGCCATTTTCTTGCTGGATGATTTTAACGTTGGGCCAGTCTGCGGTTTTCTGTCGAATGATCTCTACTGACTTATCGGTTGACCCATCATCAACAAAAATAAATTCCCGTGTGAAATCACCGGATTGATTGCCCAAGGACAACAGCATCGCGTCCAGAAAAGGCGCTTTGTTGTAGACAGTGATCACAAAGGAAACATCAATCATGGGTCCACCACCAGATCGTCGCGATGGATCATCACATCACGCCCATGATACCCGAGCTTTTCTTCAATCTCCGACGATTTAACCCCGACAATCCGTTTGGCATCGTCTGAACCATAGGCCATCAGCCCGCGCGCCACTTCCTGTCCAGCCAAAGACATAACCTGCACGGCCTCGCCGCGCTCAAAGTCCCCGATGACCTCTTTTACGCCGATTGGTAGCAGGCTTTTACCCGCCTTCAGCGCTTTTAAGCACCCTTCATCAATGATAACTTTTCCAACGGTTTTCAAACTGCCGGAAATCCATTGTTTGCGTGCCTTCTTAGGGGTTGCTTCAGGCAGGAACCATGTGGCTTTTACACCGTCTTCCAACGCTTGTAGCGGGTGCGGACGCTCCCCTTTGGTAATGACCATGCGGCAGCCTGCGTTCAGCGCGATTTTCGCGGCGGCGATCTTTGTCGTCATGCCCCCGGAACCCACATTGCTCGCAGATCCGCCTGCCATGGCTTCGATCTCCGGCGTAATGTGATGGACAACGGGAATAAACTCGGCAGCTAAATCTTTCGATGGATCGGCCGTATAAAGCCCATCAATATCAGAAAACAGAACCAAGGTATCCGCACTAATCATCGCCGCCACACGTGCCGCCAGTCGATCATTATCGCCAAAACGGATTTCATCCGTTGCCACACTGTCATTTTCATTAATCAACGGAACAGCCCCCACCTTCAACAGTGTTTCAATGGTATTACGGGCATTGATGTAGCGGCGGCGGTTTTCGCTATCTTCCAGCGTCACCAAAATTTGTGCAACTGTTGTGCGGTGATGGCCCAGCACTTCCTGATAAGCATGGGCCAGACGGATATTACCACAGGCGGCAGCCGCCTGCTTTTCTTCCAGACGCAAGCTGCCTTGCGGTAAATCCAGATAACGTCGCCCGACAGCCACCGCACCGGAGGTCACGATCACAACTTCCTGACCGCGTGCGCGTGCGGCAGCGATATCGCTTGCCAGACTTTCCAGCCAACTACGATGGACCGTACCATAAGTGGCATCAACCAACAGGGCAGACCCGATTTTGATGACAATACGTTTACCGTCTTTAAGTGCCGTACTTTGAAATAGGTCTGCCATGGTCTGACTTTATAAAGTTATTGATTTCAGTCTGTTATAAGCAAATTATGCCAAGGGATCAAACGGTTTGGCGTCCTCTGGCCATTCTTCCTCTGGCGCCGTAGGGGTATCGTCCCATGGACCCGCGGTAAATTCTTTAATGCCGCCATCATCGCCACGGATGATACGGTCCATCTTCAGCAACAGATCGTCAATCCCTGTACGCGCCACGCCGGAGATCGTGTAGATCTCACCGTCATAGACCTTGGACAGAAGTTCTTTTTGTTCTTCCACTTGTTCATCCAGCAAGGCATCACACTTGTTGAGCGCAACCACTTCCGGCTTCAAGGACAGCTCTTTGCTATAAGCTTCCAGCTCATGACGAATGGTGGTGTAGGCTTCATCCACATTGTCCTGCGTCACGTCAATCAGATGCAACAGCACCGAACAGCGCTCCACATGCCCAAGGAAGCGATCGCCCAGACCTTGACCTTCATGCGCGCCTTCAATCAAACCGGGGATATCGGCGACCACAAATTCGTGCCCGTCTTTTTGATCACCGGCATGCACAACGCCCAAATTGGGGTGCAAGGTGGTAAAGGGATAATCCGCAATTTTCGGACGCGCGCGTGACACCGCCGACAGGAAAGTGGATTTACCCGCGTTCGGTAAGCCGACCAAACCGGCGTCCGCAATCAATTTCAGGCGCAACCAGACCCACCGTTCCACACCGGGCCAGCCCGGCTCCGACTTACGCGGGGCTTGGTTGGTCGAGGTCTTAAACTGCGCGTTCCCGCGACCGCCATCACCACCGCGCATCAACACGCGGCTGACGCCCGGTTCCAGAAAATCTGCCAGAACGGTTTCTTTATCTTCATCCAGAATTTGCGTACCGACGGGCACTTTCAGGACAATATCATCGCCCTTTTTACCACTGCGGTTACGACCCGCGCCGCCATCGCCACGCTTGGCTTTGAAGTGTTGCTGGTAGCGGTAATCGATCAGGGTGTTGAGGTTATCCACACATTCCACGATCACATCGCCGCCCCGTCCGCCGTCACCGCCATCGGGACCGCCGAACTCCACGTATTTTTCGCGTCTGAAACTGGTACAGCCGTTCCCGCCGTCGCCACTTTTCAAAAAAATCTTTGCTTGATCGAGGAATTTCATTGTTTTTAACCGGTTGTATGTTCCTGCCAAGGCAGGAATGTATATCCAACAGCCCCCATCTGTATAGAGGGGACAAGACGAAAAAAGAGGAATGGAAAAAACCACCCCTCTCTTCTCTAACTTTTAATAAGCTTAAAACAGCTTATTCAGCAGCTTCTACGTTTACGTAGGTGCGGCCTTTGGCTTTGGTGCGGAAGTTCACTTTACCTTCTGCTTTTGCAAAAAGTGTGTGATCTTTACCCATACCAACGTTGTCGCCAGCATAGAATTTGGTGCCGCGTTGACGGACCAAAATGTTGCCAGCCAAAACAGCTTCGCCACCGAATTTTTTTACACCGAGGCGTTTGCTTTCTGAATCGCGACCGTTACGGGACGAGCCACCAGCTTTCTTATGAGCCATAACTTAATCTCCTAAATTTAACGGCCTTAGCCTTTGATAGACTTGATGCGCAAAACAGTCTGCTCTTGGCGGTGACCTTTTGTGCGGCGATATTGTTGACGACGTTTCTTCTTGAAGATGATCACTTTGTCACCTTTGCCTTGTTCCAGAACTTCTGCAGTCACAGAAGCACCGTTTACAAGCGGTGTACCAACAGTGGTTTTACCTTCAGAACCAACCAGAAGAACATCTTCCAGTGTGATTTCAGAACCGGCTTCACCAGCCAGTTTTTCAACGATGATAACGTCATTTTCAGCGACAGTATACTGCTTGCCGCCTGTTTTCACGATAGCGAACATGGTTCGTCATATCCTTCAATTTACGCGTTCTGCGGTGCCGGGATTGCCGGGCTTCGACTCGCAAGCGAGAACCTCGAACAGCGCGTTAACAAATATAGGGCTTTATGAACACATAAAACCCTTCAAGTCGGCGTACTATACGCATCTTTCGCCCAGAGTCAATAAATAAGCGGCTTCCCGGTGCCGCGCCCAAATCCCACCCGGATGTCTACGTAGATATTTTAGGGTATATTTTTCTACCAAAGTTTGACAAGATGCACTGGGAAAAAACATTTATATATGAGCGTACTATGGTGGAGAACACTACTCCGGTCAGCGGAGTTGAGCAGACCTTTAAAGACAATGAAATCATTGTAAGCAAGACCGACCTGAAAGGTCGGATTACCTATGCAAACAAGGTTTTTCTGGATGTCGCAGGCTATCAACTGTCTGAAGTGATGGGCCAACCACATAATATGATCCGACACCCGGACATGCCACGTTGCATCTTTAAACTGCTGTGGGACACCCTTGAACAGAAAAAAGAACTGTTCGCCTACGTGATGAACCGCTGCAAAAACGGCGATCACTATTGGGTATTAGCACACGTCACACCAAGCTACGACACCGACGGACAGCATACGGGCTATCACTCCAACCGCCGTGTGCCCAACCGAAAAATCCTAGAAGAGACCATCATGCCCCTCTATTCAAGGCTGCTCCAAGTCGAACAATCGCACGCCAACCGCAAAGAAGGTATGGCAGCCTCCACACAAGTATTGCTTGATATTCTGAACGAAAAAGGGGTCGGTTACGATGAATACATTCTCTCTTTATAAGGGCAAAATCCTACTGGTCGTCGCCTTGATCGCTTTACTTGGCCTGTTTATCTATTTTTCTGTTTCTTCCGGTTTTTCCATCATTACACTCGCTCTGTGTGGTCTGATCGCCG
This sequence comes from Terasakiella pusilla DSM 6293, assembly GCF_000688235.1. Taxonomy (GTDB): domain Bacteria; phylum Pseudomonadota; class Alphaproteobacteria; order Rhodospirillales; family Terasakiellaceae; genus Terasakiella; species Terasakiella pusilla. Next base: position 217,989 of record NZ_JHYO01000001.1, read on the forward strand.
CCTGCATCCTGATCGCGCTGACAAGTTCAGGGGCAACAGGAGGCGGCTCGCCCGATGCGCTCACTGAAATTATGCTGGTCAGCCAGGAAATCGATATGGGGAACTTTGAAGCCCGTATCACCAAACAGGCCGACGGACAGGTCAAAGACGTCTATGACGCCGTCAACTCCATGATCGACAGAACGGACGCGTTTGTGCGCGAAGCTGCGGCTGCTATGGAGTATGTCGCGCAAAAGCGCTATTTCCGCTATATTCTGGAAACGGGTATGACAGGCGCCTTCCTCAAGGCTGCGCGCGATATCAACGCCTCTATTGAAAACCTGTCTCGCATGCAAGCCAGCTCTTTGGTTGTTCAAGACAAGGTCACCACTGTTGTTGGCAACGTGGTTGCAAATTCCCGCTCCATCGTGCAAGAAGCCGAAAATATGGGCGGTCGAATTGACAAAAGTTCCTCCGGCACCATCGAAGTTGCGGAAGCGGCCATCCAAACATCTGAAAGCATCACCCTTGTAGCCGCAGCAGCGGAAGAACTGGCGGCAAGTGTACGTGAAATTACCCGTCAGGTCTCATACGCGAGCGAAACTTCACAAACCGCCATGAATAACGTCAACGCCATTCAAGATGACATTAAAATGTTATCGGCAGAAGCGAACAACATCGGCGAAGTGATCCAGCTTATTTCCGATATTGCCGCAAAAACAAACCTGCTAGCCCTCAACGCTACGGTCGAAGCAGCCCGGGCGGGGGAAGCAGGTAAAGGCTTTGCGGTTGTTGCAGCCGAAGTGAAAAACCTTGCCGACCAGACCAGTAAGGCGACCGATCGCATTTCCGATCAAATCGGCAATATCCAGGATGCAACCGAAGGCGTTGTTTCGAAATCCCGCGATATCTACCGTACGATTGAAGAGATCAACGAAGTCTCCGCCGCGATTGCTGCCGCCGTAGAAGAGCAAGGTGCGGCAACCAATGACATCTCCGACAAAGTCGGCGTGGTTGCCACACAATCAAGCAAAGTCTCTGACCGGATCAGTGACATCGCACAGGCGTCTGCCGGGTCCTACGCCGGTGCCATCACCGTGATCTGGGCGGCTGACGACCAGATCAAACCGGTGGAAGAACTGGATGTGGACCTCAAAGCCTTCTTCAAGCTGCTTTGAGATCTCTATCCTAGATGCTCTTTCAAGAAAGACGTCGTGCGGGTCCAGGCCAGCGCGGCGTCTTTTTCGTCATAGCGCGACCCTGTCGGGTTGGCGAAGGCGTGATCGGCCTCATACCAATAATTGGTGTAATCGGTTTTGCCCGCTTCTTTCAACGCGGCTTCAAACCCGTTCACCATATCTTTGTTGATACTTTTATCCAGCGTGCCGAAATGTCCCAACACCGGACTGGACAGACTTTGCAGATCCGCCGCTGACTTATTGACCCGACCATAATAAATCACCGTTGCATCAACGGGTGTGGCAAGCGATGTGTTCAGCGACCAGCCACCGCCAAAACACCAGCCCATTGTGGCCACTTTGCCGGACCCGTTTGCGCGCAACCAATTGACCGCCGTGACCAGTTTTTCCGTCGCGGCCGCCTCATCCATCCCCTTCATCAGGGACATGGCTTCGTCACGGGTAGCGCCATACTGGCCGTCATAGAGATCAATTGCCAGCGCAAGATAACCCATCTCGCTCAGTTCATGGGCAACCGCGCGGATTTGATCGTTCAGCCCCCACCATTCGTGGATCAACAAAACCGCCGGACCTGTGCCACCTTTCGGTTTTGCAAGCGAACCGGTCACGGTGTGACCATTTGCTGTGGGGAGGGAGAAATCCGCCATCATATGGCTGGCGGCTTTTGCCAGATCAGGATAGGCCAGCACCGTTGCCAAGGGCAAGCTCGCCAATCCCAGACTAAACTGACGCCGATCCAGCGCTGTGACTTTGGGTAAAGGTTTGTTTGATTTTTGTGATCCGCAACCGTTGATATCGCACATTGTGCTCTCCCAGATAATTTTCCAATAAAAGGTATCTGAGGTTTGTACGCCTTTTTCTCAATAGCGGATTTCAAGAATTTCCAGTTCTTCTTCCCCCTTCGGGGTTTTGACCGTTACCAGATCACCAACACGGCCCTTGATCAAGGCGCGCGCCACCGGGGAAATCCAGCTGATCAAGCCTTTGGTCGAATCGACTTCATCTTCCCCAACAATGCGCACAGTGACTTTTTCTTCGCGATCATTTTCATAAATGACGGTTGCGCCAAAGAAAACCTGATCGCGGTTGGTTTGTTCTTGCGGATTAACCACCTGCGCCGCCTCAATCCGTTTTGTCAAAAAGCGCACACGGCGATCAATCTCGCGCAAGCGCTTCTTACCATACTGATAATCGGCGTTTTCACTCCGGTCCCCATTTCCTGCAGCCCAAGTCACCACCTTCACGACCTTTGGACGCTCGATTGACCAGAGCTGATACTTTTCACCCTTAAGGTTCAGCAAGCCTTCGGGAGTAATATAATTCGGTCTGTCTGCCATAGAAATCTCTTGTTTGTTTCTGCTTTCCTACTAGATTATCACGCAAACGTCAAAACAGGTGAGACTAGGTATTTTTATGAAACGCAGTAAATCTTTAAAACTGGCCCTGATGGGCGCAACCATCCTGACCATGAGCGCATGTGACAATACAGAAGACACTGCCGCCATCTTCAAAGACGTGGATGAATGTGCGCAGTTTGAAGGTGAAAATCTTGACCAGTGTCGTCAAGGTTGGGAACAGGCTGCCGAAGAACATGTCCGTACAGCCCCCAAATACACCTCTATTGCAGAGTGTCAGGCTGACTTTGGTGAAGAGCAGTGCGAGCAAGCCCCGCAACAGACCTCTTCTGGCGGGTCTGTCTTTATGCCCATGATGATGGGCTATATGATGGGCTCTATGCTGGCAAACGGGACACGTTCCAACGTGGCGACCCAGCCGCTTTATCGCTCCAAGGATGACCCGAAGACATTCCGCACCGGCGATAACCAAAAAGTGTCGACAAAAACCGGCGTTCAGCCCGTGCCAAGCACCGTCACCAAAGCCCCCAGCACAAAAACATCAACCGTGCGCCGCGGCGGATTTGGTACAACAGCCGCCCGTACAAGCACCAGCTCACGTAGCTACGGCGGTTAATCTCCATGATTCGCATTTCCATTCAGGAACGTGAGAACTGGCAAGAACTGGCAAAAGAAGTCGGCTTCCAGTTCCACACCATTGACGGCGAGAAATACTGGGATGAAAGCGCCTGTTACCGCTTCACCCTTGAACAGATTGAACAAGACATTGAAGATCCAACGGCAGAGCTGGAACAGATGTGCTTTCAAGCCGTTGATCGCGTCATCAATGACGAAAGCCTGATGGAAAAGCTCGCGATCCCGCAACCCTATTGGGACTATGTCCGTTCCAGCTGGCAGAATCGGGAACGAAACCTCTATGGGCGCATGGACTTTTCCTATGACGGTAAAAGCCCTGCAAAACTGCTTGAATATAACGCCGATACGCCCACATCGCTTTATGAAAGCGCGGCCTTCCAGTGGGTCTGGATGGAACAGGCCATGGAACAGGGACTGATCCCGCCGGATTGCGACCAGTTCAACTCGATCCATGAACAGCTCATCAGCGCCTTTCGCGCGATGGAAATCGACGGCACCCTGCATATGGCAGCCTGTCAGGGCAGTCTGGAAGATGAAGGCACCGTCCTGTATCTGGAAGAATGTGCCACCCAAGCCCATGTCAAAACCCACTTCATCCATATGGAAGAAATCGGCATTGACGCAGATGGTCGCCTGACAGACTTGCAAGACAACGTCATCACCAACCTGTTTAAGCTCTACCCGTGGGAATGGATGATGCGCGAAGAATTCGGCGAAGCCATGCCAACGTCTGGCGTGACTTTTATCGAACCCGCATGGAAAACCATCCTGTCCAACAAAGGCATCCTGCCCGTCCTGTGGGAGATGTTTGAGGGCCACCCCAACCTATTGCCCTCTTACTTTATGGAAGATGCCCACAAACTGACCGGTGGCTTTGCCAAAAAACCGATCTATTCACGCGAAGGCGCAGGCGTCAGCTTGCACGAAAATGGACAGACACTGGAAGAGGTCAAAGGCCCCTACGGTGAAGAAGGCCATATCGTCCAAGCCCTGCACCCGCTGCCCGTCTTTGAAGGTAATCACGCGGTCATCGGCAGCTGGCTCGTCGCATCGCAACCCAGTGGCATCGGTATCCGCGAAGATAACTCCGCCATCACCAAAGACACCTCCCGCTTCGTCCCTCACGTAATTCGGGAGTAAGCTAAAAGCCCCAATACGCCCCAAACATTATACTGGGATACGAGTAATAATCTCACCCGTAGATACAATCTCAAATTCCTCTAGGTCAGTCCCCTTAGGTTTGAGATCATATCTCGTCCCCTCTTCATCATGCCCAAAATATACCGCATTGCCATTCGAATACAAAGGCCCACCATAGGTTTTGTAGATCACAACTTTTTGACTTTCGACCACCCCAATCCATCTATCGGATGCTTGAAAGGCACCAATCACTCGTTCATTTCTCATTTAATACTCTCTCTACAAAATTAACTTCAATAAGGTTAATTATTGCACATACAATATTAAATTGCAAGTAAATATCATTTCCACTTTGTAACGTGTCTCGCGTAGCTCAAATTCTCATTTGGCAGTCTCGACACCTTGGGCTATCCTCTTCGCCTGAAAGCAAAAATTTAAAACTTGCCAAGCTTTCAGGCAAACGAGGAGATTACGTCCAAGGAATAGATAGAATGACCATGAAAATTTTGGGCGCTGCCCTGCTCGCAGCGACCTTAACGCTTGGTGTCACGCAAGACGCTGCGGCTCAACAAAAAAGCAATCCATTTAAAACCGGGGGCGATCTGGCCCATGCCTGCGCTTATTATCGGGCCGACCCTAGTGCTTTGACCCCGCTACAGCTCATTCAAAAGACATCTGCTTTCCAAAGAATATCTCGTTTAATAACAAGGGGCTGGCAAATATGTATCTGAATACGGCATACGAATACCCGGCACTGGCAGGTTTCCCGCTTAGGGATGCTGTATATAACGCCCTTAGCGTCAATTTCCCCTGCGAAAACTAGTCCCTAGGAAATTACTTCGCGCAACCCTTCCAAACTCCGAACCTTGACATCCGCATGCACCTCACTCGCTGTCGTCTGAGTGACATTCAACACCAGTCCCCCCGCCATCAAGAAGGGGCGGTTCTGGCTAAACTCTGTGCGGATCATATCCATAATTCGTTTAAGGTCGGGGATTTGGCGACTCAGGCAGACAGACAAGCCAACCATATCCGGCTTGTCTTGATCGATATGCCTTAAAATACTGTCAATCGACGCCCCAGCACGGAGGTTGCGCGTTTCAAATCCCCCAAGGTCAAGCCGGTCCTGAATCATCTTTAATCCCAGTTCGTGCTGATTGCCGGGTACACAGGACAGCAACACTTTGCGCTTATTGCGCGGCAAAGTCGGGGACAACACCTTCACTTGTGCGAGGATGGCTTGGGCACTGATCGTTGCCATCTGTTCCTGCAAAGTGCCGATTTTCCCCTGCTCCCACAAGTCCCCGATGTAATACATCGTCGGCTGGATCAGGCTTTGCGCCACATGTTCATAAGTGCTCCCGCCCTGCACTTTGGCAGACGTAAACATATCATAGGGAAAAACCTGTGTACCGGCAATAAGCGACCCCGCCAAGTTCTGGATATCCGTTGCCTCCAAGGCCACTTCAGGAAAAGACGTTATCGGCGAGAACTTGTCACTGAGATGATCCTGTGCGATATTTTTCAACCCATGAATTTCGTGAAACACATCTCCCGTCAAGGCTTCCAGAGAATGTGAAATCTGCTCAAAGATGGTTTCAATAATCTGTGACCAGATTTCAACCGATACCACTTCCTGTTCTAACGTGCGTCGCAGCCAACCAAGATAATCCAACAGGATTTGATGATCCCCACATTCAATTGCCGCTGAAATTGACTTGGTCAGGCGTCTCATCTCATCAAGTAAAAATTCTTTCTGAGCGCAATCCAATTCCAAGACGACTTTTTCATGGGCAGTGACATGTTGAGTCCAAGCGGAGTGAACAATCTCTTGGATAGGCAAAAATGTGTTCATAGGTCGCCCGTTTTAAAAAACGCATTAAATTATTCAACTGGTTTTATTCTCGGCCATATTTCAACCAAAGATATCACACCCCCTTCCCTAAAACCATAAATATATTATGGTTACGTTAAGTTACATGCGGATAACCTAAAATGATCCCTCTATTCTAGAAAAAGCACATTGCCCCGAACGTGTTTCAATATAAAAAATATCTTTGTGACGCTCTTTATTCTCGCTTCGCTCCCCTGTTGTGCCTGCCTCTTTTTTTTGAAAAATCACCTTCAAAATCATCTTTCCGCTTGACCCCACGGTCATTCCGGCTACCTTCGCCTGCATGCGCATATTCAGACATTTTGAAGACCTGCCGCCCGATGTCAAAGGGGGCGCGGTCGCGATCGGAAACTTTGACGGCGTGCACCTCGGGCACCGGGAGGTCATTGGCGAAGCAGGGCTTATCGCCAAGGCCCATAATTTGCCGTGGGTTGTCCTGACGTTCGAGCCACATCCGCGTATGGTCTTCAAGCCCGACCAGCAACCGTTTCGTATTACCCCCTTTCGCATCAAGGCCCGTCATATTGAAGAGATGGGTGTGGATGATCTGGTGGTGCTGCAATTCGACATGGATTTTGCCAGCCGCGAAGCGGAAGACTTTATTCAGGATGTGCTGATCGACGGCCTTGACGCGCGCCATGTGGTGTGTGGCTATGATTTCTATTTCGGGGCCAAACGCCGGGGTAACCCGGATATGCTGTTACATAAAGGCCGCGAGCTGGGCTTTGGCTTTACCTGCGTTAATCCGGTCAAGGATGACGGGGATCACGCCTATTCCTCCACGCGCGTGCGCGATTATCTTTATGCTGGACAGCCTGATCAGGCCCGCGCCGTCTTGGGCCGCCCGTTTGAGATTGAAGGCCGCGTGGTCAAAGGTGATCAACGCGGACGTGATCTGGGCTTCCCGACCTGCAATATCGAACTGCATGATTACCTGGAACCGGCCTATGGCGTCTATGCCATCCGTGCCGGTGTGGATGATGGCACCAACACGGTGTGGCATGACGGGGTCGCCAATTTTGGCAAACGTCCAACCTTTGACAAACGCGATGTGCTTTTAGAAACCCATCTCTTTGATTATGATGGTGATCTTTATGGCAAGCATCTACGCGTTGCGCTGATCGAGTTCATTCGGACTGAGAAAAAGTTTAATGGATTGGACGAAATTAAAGAACAGATCGCAAAAGATTGCATCCGTGCCCAAGACATACTAAAGAAGACCGAACCTTTTTAACCCTCTCCTGTAAAGAGAAGACCATGACTGTGGACTATAAATCGACTGTATTCCTGCCTAAAACCGACTTTCCAATGCGTGCCGGCCTTGCTCAGAAAGAGCCCGCGATTCTGGAAAAATGGGAAAAAATTGGTCTTTATGAGAAATTACGCGAAGATGCAAAATCGCGAGAACCGTTTATCCTGCACGATGGCCCCCCTTATGCAAACGGCCACCTGCACATCGGTCACGCGCTGAACAAGATCCTCAAGGATATCATCGTTCGCTCTCAACAGATGATGGGCAAAAATGCCAACTACGTTCCGGGTTGGGACTGCCACGGTCTGCCGATCGAATGGAAGATCGAAGAGAAATATCGCAAAAAGAAAAAAGACAAAGATCAGGTTCCGGTTCTGGAATTCCGTGAGGAATGTCGCCAGTTTGCCAAACAATGGATCGATATCCAGCGCGAAGAATTCAAACGTCTGGGCATCATCGGCAACTGGGAAGATCCGTACCTGACCATGACCAACAAAGCCGAAGCCACAATTGCCAAAGAATTGTGCCGCTTCCTGATGAACGGTGGCCTGTATAAAGGCGCAAAACCGGTCATGTGGTCTCCGGTGGAAAAAACCGCCCTCGCCGAAGCCGAGGTGGAATATTATGATCATGAGTCCACAACCATCCATGTGCGCTTTAAAGTCGAAAGCAGCAAACTGGATGTGTTGAGCGATGCAACCATCGTCATCTGGACCACGACTCCTTGGACGATGCCGGGCAACCGCGCGATCTCCTACGGTAATGATATCGATTATGCTGTCTACGAAGTGCTGGACGTGCATGACGGTTCCCTCGCGCGCGTGGGAGAGAAAATCTGTGTGGCGGAAGCCTTGGCGGCAGACACCATGGGCCAAGCCAAAGTTGCTGATTTCAAACAAGTCGCAACCCTTAAAGGCCGCGAGCTGGAAGGCACGATCTGTTCCCACCCCTGGCGTGGTCGTGGCTATGACTTTGATGTCCCGTGTATTGCAGGCGACCACGTCACCGTTGATGCAGGGACGGGCTTTGTCCATACCGCACCGGGCCACGGTCAGGAAGACTGGGAAGTCTGTAAAGAACATGGCATCGCTGTTCCCGACACGGTTGGGCCGGACGGCTGTTATTACGATCAAGTGCCGATCTTTGCCGGAGAGCACGTCTATAAAGTCGCACCGCACATTCTGGAACAATTGACCGAAGTCGGCGCTTTGCTCAGCTCTGGCAAGATCACGCACAGCTATCCGTGTTCTTGGCGCTCTAAAGCGAAACTGATCTTCCGCAACACGCCGCAGTGGTTCATCTCCATGGACACCAACGGTTTGCGCGACAAGGCTTTGAAAGCGATTGACGAAACCCGCTTTGTGCCCGACATGGGCCGCAACCGTCTGGGCGGCATGATCCAGGATCGTCCGGACTGGTGTGTGTCGCGTCAACGCGCATGGGGCGTGCCGATCACGGTCTTTGTCGATAAAAAGACAGGCGAGCCGTTGCGCGATCAAGCGGTCGTGGACCGTATCGTCGCTGCCTTTGAAGAAGAAGGCGCAGATGCGTGGTATTCCCGCGATCCGCAAGATTTTTTGGGCAACAGCTATAACGCGGAAGATTACGACCAAGTCACCGACATTCTGGATGTGTGGTTTGACTCCGGTGTGACCCACGCATTTGTTTTGGAAAACCGCGACGATCTGTCTTGGCCTGCATCCCTCTACCTTGAAGGGTCCGACCAACACCGCGGTTGGTTCCATTCCAGCTTGCTCGCCTCCTGTGGGACACGCGGTCGCGCGCCTTATGACGCCATCCTGACCCATGGGTTTGTGCTGGATGAAAAAGGCTTCAAAATGTCCAAATCTTTGGGCAACGTGACCTCACCGCAAGATGTAAACAACCAGTATGGCGCCGATATCCTGCGTTTGTGGGTGGTGTCTGCCGATACCTCCGACGATCTGCGCATCGGCCCGGAAATCATCAAGCAACAGTCTGACGTCTATCGTCGCCTGCGTAACACCATCCGTTACCTGCTGGGCAACCTTGATGGCTTTACGGAAGAAGAACGCCTGCCCGTTGAAGAAATGCCGGAACTGGAACAATGGGTCCTGCACCGCGTCTATCAGCTGGATAAACAACTGCGTACGGCCTGCAACAACTTTGTATTCCATAAAGCGTTTAACGAGCTGCACAACTTCTGTGCCGTTGAACTGTCCGCTTTCTACTTCGATGTGCGTAAAGATGCGGTTTACTGTGATGCGAAAGACAGCATCCGTCGCCGTGCGGCGCGCACTGTTCTGGATATCCTGTTCAACCACCTGACGGCATGGCTATCACCGTTCCTCGTCTTCACGATGGAAGAAGCCTGGACCGCGCGCTTTGGGGCAGATGCTGACAGCGTTCACCTGCGTCAGTTCCCGGATGTACCGGCCAACTGGCAAAATGATGAACTGGCGGCCAAATGGTCAAAAGTGCGCACACTGCGCCGTGTTGTCACCGGTGCGTTGGAGCTAAAACGCAAAGAAAAGGCCATCGGGTCTTCCCTGCAGGCGGCACCGGATGTGTACGCAAGTGCAGAGTATGTTGAAGCGATGAAAGGTCAGGATCTGGCTGAAATCTCCATCACCTCTGCGGCAAACCTGATTGAAGGCGATGTGCCGGAAGGCGCCTACACCATCGACGATATTGCAGGCATTGGCGTTGTCTTTAAAGAAGCCGAAGGCGGCAAGTGCGAGCGATGCTGGCAGATTGTCCCGGAAGTGAAAGAAGAAGGCGACATCTGCCACCGTTGTGCCGAGGCGATTGCATAACCCATGAGTGCGTTTTTTCAAAAAAAACCCGTGGTTGCCGGCCTTTTGGTCGCCTTGATTGCTTTTTTGCTGGACCAGTGGACAAAGTTTGAGATCGTCTACAACGTCATGGTGCGCCCCCATGTTATCGAGGTCACCTCCTTTTTTAATATTGTGATGGCCTGGAACCGGGGCGTTAGCTTCGGCATGTTTGGCTGGGATTCGCAAACCAAGGTCTATGTGCTGGCGGCGATGGCCTTTGCGGCTGCCATCGGCCTGGCGTATTGGATGCAACGTGAAAACCGTCTGCGCTTTGCCCTGCCCTGTGGCGCCATCATCGGTGGTGCCCTTGGCAATGGGTTGGATCGCCTGCATTGGGGCGCGGTTGCTGACTTTCTCGACTTCCATTATGCGGGCTATCACTGGCCTGCATTTAATGTCGCGGACATTGCAATTACAACCGGCGCTGCACTTTTGATTTTAGATAGCTTGTTTCATAAGACAGATTCATCTAAAAATGAAGATCGTGATTAATTACTCTAACCTCGGCGATGGATATGTCTGTAGCATCATATAAAAAATTTCTGGGATTGGCGATTGCCGCTGTGGCCTTAAGCGCCTGTAGCAATACCAAGGAAATGCTGGGTCTGGAAAAAACAGCCCCCGATGAGTTTGCCGTCTATTCGCGCGCGCCCCTGAGCCTGCCGCCGGATTATGCGTTGAAGCCGCCGCAGCCGGGGGCAGAACGTCCACAGGCAGAAAGCGAGACCAGCAAAGCCCAGCGCGCGCTGACAGGCCGAGGCGCTGAAACCCGCACAGATTCTTACGCGGGCTATCAACAAATGACACCGGGCCTAAAATCCCTGCTGGAAAATACCGGCGCAGTCAATGCTGACCCTGCCATCCGTAAAACCATCGATCGCGAAACAAGTGCCTTCATCGAAGAATCGACAACCTTCGCTGAAGACATCATGTTCTGGAAAGATAAAGAACCGTTCGGCACCAAAGTCGATGCCGCAGCCGAAGCCAAACGCATCCGCGAGGCACAAGCTTTGGGTGAAGCGGTTGATGGAAGTGGCACTGTCGTCATTGAACGTAAAGACACTGCTATTCTTGAAGGTATCTTCAACTAAGATCAGAACTGTTTCAAATCAAAGGGCAAGTTACAAACTTGCCCTTGTTTGGACACGAATATAAGTTACATCCTGATAATCTATCTCGATTTCAAAGAGGATGTATCGTGCGTCTTGTATTGTTCCTACTCGGTTTTGCTGTGCTGTCGCTGCGTGCAGAAGCCGCCGTTTTCAATCCACAAAGTTTTACCCTTAAAAACGGGATGCAGGTTGTCCTGATCCCCAACACCCGTGTTCCTGTGGTCAAACATATGGTTTGGTATCGCGTCGGTTCTGCCGATGAGCCTGCGGGGAAGTCAGGGATCGCCCATTTCTTTGAACATTTGATGTTTAAAGGGACAAAGAACCTCGCTCCCGGTGAATTTTCCAAAATCGTTGCGAAAAACGGCGGGCAAGAAAACGCCTTTACCTCCTATGACTACACAGCCTATTTCCAGACCGTCGCCAAGGATCGTTTGGCCTTGGTCATGAAGATGGAAGCCGACCGTATGACCAACCTCACCCTGACAAGTGAAGTGATCGAACCGGAACGTCAGGTCATTCTGGAAGAACGCCGCCAGCGCACGGACAACAGCCCCGGCGCGCAGTTGCAAGAACAGATCGGCACCGTCCAATATATGAACCACCCCTATCGCATCCCCGTGATCGGCTGGGCCCATGAAATTAAAAACCTGTCCCTTGAAGACCTCAATCATTTCTACAAAAAATGGTATGCGCCCAATAATGCTGTCCTCGTTGTAGAAGGCGATATCACGCTGGAAGAACTACGCCCGCTGGCCGAAAAATACTATGGCGCCATCCCCAAGGGCGGTGATTACACCCGTCTGCGCCCGTCAGAGCCCCCGGCCCATGCGGATCGCCGTGTCATTAAACGTGATGCCCGCGTGCGTCAGGACAATCTGCAACGCAGCTATCTTGCCCCCAGCTATCGCACAGCCGCTGCGGGCGACAACAGCCCCTATGCGTTACAGGTCTTGGAAAATATCATCGGGGGCGGGGCAACAAGCCGTCTCTATCGCAGTCTCGTGATTGACCAGAAGCTTGCCGATTCTGCGGGCTTCTATTATTCCCCCAACAAATATGACCAAGCCACCGCCACCTTTTGGGTGACGGCACAAAACGGTATCGCCATCGAACAGGTCGAAAAAGCCCTACAGGCAGAAATCGACGAGCTGCTGGAAAAAGGCGTGACGCAGGATGAAGTGATGCGCGCGCAAAAAACACTGGTCAATGAAGCCGTCTTTGCCCGTGACAATCTCGGCACCGCCTCACAGGTGCTGGGCAGTGCACTTGCGATTGATCTTAGCGTCGATCAAGTGGAAAGCTGGCCTGAGGCCATCCAACAGGTCACCCGCGACGATGTCAACAAAGCCCTGCGGGCTGTCTTTAAAGACCAATATTCCGTAACTGCCCTTCTGCTGCGCAAGGAAGATGCCTCATGAGATATCTATTCCTCTTTCTCTTTACCTTTATCAGCCTTCCGGCTTACGCCCTTGCGCCCGTGCAGGAAGTCACCTCCAACAAAGGGATCAAAGCGTGGCTGATCGAAGATCACACCAACCCCATCGTTGCGTTGCGCTTTTCCTTTAAAGGCGGCGCTGCCCTTGACCCCACTGGCAAAGAAGGTCTCGCCCGTCTCGCCTCTGCCACCATGGATGAAGGGGCAGGGGAATGGAGCTCCCAAGCCTTCCAAAGCCGCTTGGATGATCTGTCCACTACCTTGCGCTTTGAAGCAGGCATGGACAGCTTTTCCGGTCGCGTCCTGACCTTGCGCGATAATTTGGATGCCAGCGCCGATATGTTGCGCGCTGCCCTGTTAAGCCCGCGCTTTGATGCTGAACCCGTGGAACGGATCCGCAGCCAGATCCTTGCTGACCTGCGCCAACGCGAAGAAGCCCCCAATACCCTTGCCGCCCTGAGCCTTTATAAGTCGGTCTTTGGCGACCACCCCTACGCCCGTGGCTCCAGAGGAACACTGGACGGGGTCAAAAACATCACCCGTGACGACTTGGTGCGTTTTACCAAGGACCGTCTGGGCAAAGATAATCTGATGGTTGGTGTCTCCGGCGATATTACACCAGATGAACTTAAGGACCTGCTGGATCGTATCTTTAGTGACCTGCCAGAGACGGCGGCGGCCAATGACCTCCCCAATGTGATCCCAACTTTTGACACTGCCGTACAGGTCATCGATAAAGCCATCCCCCAAAGCAGCATTCTGCTGGCCCAAAGCGGCATTGATCGCCATGACCCCGACTTCTACGCCACTTACGTGCTGAACTATATTCTAGGGGGCGGCAGCTTTGCCTCACGCCTTTATGAAGAAGTGCGTGAAAAACGTGGGCTGGTCTATTCCGTCTACAGCTACCTGATGGATTATGACAAAGCACACCTCTGGCTCATTGGCGCAGGCACACAAAACGCCCGCGTACAGGAAACACTGGACGTGATCGCCACGGAATGGGCGAAAGCCAAAAAAGAAGGAGTCACCCGCGAGGAGGTGGAGAATGCGAAAACCTACCTCACAGGTTCGTTCGCGCTGCGTTTCAATTCCAGCGATACCATTGCGGCGATCTTGCTGAACATGCAACAGGATGATCTACCCATCGACTTTTTGGAAACACGCAACCAACAGGTCGAAGCCGTCAGTTTTGAAGACGTCAACCGCGTGGCGCAAAAGCTGTTGACCCCGGACAAACTGGTCCGTGTGGTCGTCGGTCAACCCGAAGGCCTGAAGTAAACAATAAAAAAGCGTCCAAGGTAAAAACCAAGGACGCTTTTTTTTAGCTTTAACGTGAAAACCGATTAGCCGATTTGGCCCAGATCCGGTTTCACCGCTGCCATACGCAGGCGCAGGGCGTTCAATTTAATGAAGCCTTCCGCATCGCGTTGATCGTAAACTTCGTCTTCCTCAAAAGTCACATGCTCTTCAGAATAAAGAGAGAAATCGGACTTACGACCGACAACGATCACGTTACCTTTGTAGAGTTTCAGACGAACCACACCAGAAACGTTATCTTGCGTGGAATCGATCAGAGCCTGCAGCGCCGCACGTTCCGGTGACCACCAGAAGCCGTTGTAGATCAACTCTGCATAACGCGGCATCAATTCGTCTTTCAGGTGACCAGCGTTGCGGTCCAATGTGATGGATTCCATCGCACGGTGCGCTGTCAACATGATGGTACCGCCCGGTGTTTCGTAAACGCCGCGGGACTTCATGCCCACGAAGCGGTTTTCCACAAGATCCAAACGACCAATGCCGTTTTTACCCGCAACTTCGTTCAAGGCTGTCAGCATCGCTGCCGGAGACAGTTTTTCACCGTTCAGTTTAATCGGATCGCCTTTTTCATATTCGATCTCGATGTATGTCGGGACGTCCGGTGCATTTTCCGGGGAAACTGTGCGCAGGAACATGCTTTCGTCATACTCCATCCACGGATCTTCCAGCGCCTTACCTTCGTAAGAAATGTGCAGCAGGTTAGCGTCCATAGAGTAAGGCGCTTCCCCATGCTTGTCTTTCGGCACCGGAATTTGATGGTGTTGTGCATATTCGATCAGTTTCGTGCGGGAGTTCAAATCCCACTCACGCCACGGCGCGATCACTTTGATGTCCGGTTGCAGGCCATAGTAGCCCAACTCAAAACGGACCTGATCGTTGCCTTTACCTGTTGCCCCGTGGGAAACAGCATCAGCGCCGACTTCGCGGGCGATCTCGATCTGGCGTTTGGCGATCAACGGACGGGCGATAGACGTACCCAGCAAGTAAACCCCTTCGTAAACCGCGTTCGCACGGAACATCGGGAACACAAAGTCACGGACAAATTCTTCGCGCAGGTCATCAATATAGATTTGTTTGATACCCAGCATTTCAGCTTTTTTACGTGCGGGTTCAACTTCTTCCCCCTGACCGAGGTCAGCTGTGAAAGTCACCACTTCGCAGTTGTAGGTATCTTGCAGCCATTTCAGGATGATGGACGTATCCAGACCACCGGAATAGGCCAATACTACTTTTTTGATATCGCTCATGTTAAAATCGCCTTCAAATCAGGTCATGTCAATTGCGCGAGAAAATAAGACACAAAGCGAATAAGAGCAAGGATTCATCATCAGACGAGCATGAAAATCCTGTTTTTCAACGCCGACAGGAGATAGTCCGTTTGGAACATGCGTTCCGGTTTGCCTTTCGTGGCCTGTTCTGATAGCGTCGGGCAAAATTTTACCTTGCCTTAATTGGAGCCAAAAAAATGAAAATCGGTATTGTCGGCTGTGCAGGCCGGATGGGACGTATGTTGGTGCAGGCCGTTGTCGCCACAGAAGGGGCAGTGCTTGCGGGCGGGACCGAAATGCCAAGTTCTCCGTTCATCGGGCAAGACCCGGCTGTGGTTGCGGGGGAAGTGCCAAGCGGAGCCAAGATCATCACCGATGCGGACGAACTGTTTGCCATCTCTGACGTGGTCATCGACTTTACAATTCCCGCGGCAACGATTGAACATGCAAAACTGGCGGCAAAACATGGCACAAACCTTGTGATCGGCACCACGGGCCTGAGCGCAGATGATCAGGCGATCATTGCCGAAGCTGCGAAATCCACCACCATCATCCAAGCCCCGAACATGAGCTTGGGCGTCAACCTTGCCTTCGCCATCACTGAAAAAGTCGCCTCCATGCTGAATGATGACTGGGATATCGAGATTGTGGAAATGCACCACAAACATAAAATCGATGCCCCGTCCGGCACCGCCCTTGGTCTGGGTCGCGCAGCCGCTGCAGGGCGCAAGGTTGATCTGGATGCGGTCGCTGACAAAGTACGCGATGGCTTTACCGGGGAACGTAAAAAAGGCGATATCGGCTTTGCGACTTTGCGCGGCGGCGATGTAGTCGGCGACCATACAGTCATTTTCGCCATTGAAGGTGAACGTTTTGAAATTACGCACAAAGCTTCCAGCCGCGTGATCTTTGCACGCGGTGCCGTCACCGGTGCCATGTGGACCAAAGGCGCGGATAAAGGCCTGTTTGACATGCAGGACGTTTTGGGACTGAAAGAGTAAAAGCCCATGAAAAAGGCTGATCGTATTGAATTTTTCCGTCGTCTGGAAGAGGATAACCCCGAACCCAAAGGCGAGCTGAATTACACCAACCCGTATACCTTGCTCGTGGCTGTTGCTCTGTCTGCGCAAGCCACCGATGTTGGCGTCAACAAAGCAACGGAAGCCCTGTTTAAAGTGATCTCCACCCCGCAGGAAATGCTGGATTTGGGGGAAGCGGGCTTAAAGGAATATATCAAGACGATCGGCCTTTATAACTCCAAAGCCAAGAACGTCATCAAGGCAGCGCAAATGCTGGTGGACAATCATGACGGTATTGTCCCCAACGATCAAGCTGCCCTTGAAAAGCTACCCGGTGTCGGGCGCAAAACGGCCAATGTCGTGCGTTCTATGGCGTGGGGTGTGCCGACCATTGCGGTGGATACCCATGTGTTTCGAGTTGCCAACCGCACCGGCATGGCGTTGGGGAAAACCGTGTTGGAAGTGGAATTAAAACTGCTGAAAGCGATCCCGAAAGAATATCTCTTTCACGCCCACCACTGGCTGATCCTGCACGGCCGCTATATTTGCAAAGCCCGTAAACCCGATTGTGCCCAATGCAAGGTTTACGACCTCTGCAACTATAAAGCCAAAACCGTTTAAAGCGCCTGTTTCGTCGGGCGAATAACGATTTCGTTGACGTCCACATCATCTGGCTGTTCCACCGCATAGACAACAGCGCGCGCAATTGCGTCTGCATCGATGGCATCTTCATACAGCTTGTCCACACCCTTGGCGACTTTCTCGTTGCTGATGGACTGAGTCAGCTCCGATGTCACTGCACCGGGGGAAATGATGGTGGTGCGCAACTGACCGCGCGATTCCTGGCGCAATCCTTCCGAGATCGCGCGCACGGCAAATTTCGTCGCGCTATACACACCGGAAGACGGTGTGACCACATGACCTGCCACAGAGGCAATATTGATGATATGACCGGATTGTTGCGCGTTCATGGTATCCATCACAGCCGCAATGCCATGCAAAACACCGCGAATATTGACGTCAATCATCTGGTTCCATTCATCCAGCTTCTTTTCGGAGAAAAAGGACAGGGGCATGACACCGGCGTTATTGACCAGCACATCAATGCGCCCGAATTCGTCCAGTGCCAGTTTGGCAAGTTGGTCAACCTGACGCGCATCCGTGACATCACACGCCATGATACGCACATTCTCGCCCAAATCTTTTTGAATGACCTGCAATTTATCCAGGCGACGCGCGCCCAAAACCAACTTCGCGCCTTTGGCCGCCAGTTTACGGGCCATGGCTTCACCCAGACCGCTGCTTGCCCCTGTGATGATGATTGTTTTTTCTGAAAGTCCAGACATATCCTACCTTTGATTTTTTTATGGAATAAAACCCTATGTAAGCAGACCGAATGATTTGTGCAATCCTGATGATTTTTACGCCAGTCTCTGATAGGCTAAGCGCTTGGAACACTGCTGGGACATCTGATCATGAACAACGAAGAACATCTGATCCACGAAATCAAACGCGAACTCGATTGGGCGGTTGAGGAAGTCAAACGCACAGAAGCCAAGGTTATGCAGCTGGAAATCGACTTCAACAAGAAATTGGAAAATGCCGATAAAAACGAAGTCGTGCGCCTGATGGATGAGAAAGAAGCCCTTCAGGAAAAAACCGGCCTGAACGAAGCGTATAATCTTCAACGCCGCGCCGCCAAACGGTTTTACATGATCAGCCATGTCTATGATATCGCCAGCACCCACAAATCATCAGACACAATCCGTGAAGAACTCAGCAAGTTTCTCTATCGCGCCATTGACGGTGTTGCGGAAAATGCCGACCAACGCGACAAGCTGCTGGAAATGGCAGAAGCCCTCATGACTTATTTCAACGATGGTTATTCCGACGAGGCCGACGAAGCCATCCGTGAAGCATGGCAGAATATTGAAGAAACCCTGCGCGGTTTAGGGCGCCAATAAACAATACAGGCAGAGCACAAAAAAAAGCCGGTCCAAAGACCGGCTTAAAAGTTTGTTAGAAGCTATCACTAGCTCCTAGGCGCTCTGATTCGGGCAAAGCCCGAAAAAGGTATCGATTGTCCACATATCAACTCAGAATTAATACACTTCAAATCGATAAGATCGGCGGAATAGATGTCTATTATAATAAGCTAATCTCGCTAAAATGCTATACTTTTTTGATACGTAAGAACACTTAGGGGTGTCTGCGTGATCCCCCAATACTCGGAATTGTTCCAAAAACTCTCTCGTGATCAAAAAAGCTTTTCAACTTATTAGATTTTATCGACTGTGTTGCTTTTTCAAAGCTGGGTAACCTGCCTTGAACTTGGCCAGATCCGCTTGACTGCCAAAAGACACAACAACCACTTTGCCCCCCAGATCTTCAGCGATGCCATCCAGCTTTACATTCCAGCCGGAAGCACAGTTTCGCTCCAAAAAGTCTTCGAGTACATTTAAAGGCACAGGCGTTTTAAAACGCAAGGCAGGACGTCCGTCGCTCATGCGCGTTTCTCCATATTGTTAGGTCATTTCCCGTCACAATATGTCTGATTTTTTTATTCCGTAAAGACGATATGCATGCCTTTAATGCGCTCGACCGGGGTGCGCATAGCGTCAGGGTTGTTTGCCTCCCCGATTATAATCATCCAACGCGACGCCAGCGCATCCAGACGGGCGGCGGCGCGATGTAAATCGGCATAACTTTTCTCGAAATTATCTTTTTTCATCTTCTCGATGATCGGCTGTAACTGACGGCCCAGCGCGGTATACTCTTTCGCCATCTGGTCAAGTTCTTGCTTAAAGCCCAAAAAGATATCTTTGATCCGTGATTTAGCGACCGGCCCCGTATCCTCCGCCGCTAGTTTGCGCAAGGTCGCCTCAAATGCAGGCTGGGCTTTGCGGATTTTCAATGCCTTGACCTTGATGCGTTCGATTAAAGTCAACGCCACACCATATTTAAACAGGCGCGCCATCACCTCGCTGGTGGGGATTTCGAGGACTTTTGCAGCCAAAATAAACTGGTCTTTCGGCGGTGTCTCGTCACGCAATTTATCAATTGAGGCCTGATCGCTCAGCCCATGTTCCTTGCGCAATAACTCGTCAATCAACAGCTTTGCCACATAGCGCTGCATCTGCCCAAACAGGCGGTTACGCTCTGCCATACGTTCTTTGACATTATATTGCTCAACGAGACGCAAAGCAGCCTGTTCCAGAAAATGGCCGTTATCGCCATTTTTTTCCAGCGGGCGTTGAACGAAGGCGAGATACTGCCCGGAAGATAAACCGTTCAGGCCCGGCACAAGTTGAGGCAGCCGCGTCGGATTGACCAGACGGTCCTGCTCGTTGCGCTCTTTATCCACCCACTGGTTATCCGTGGCCTTTAAACGCTGCAGGGCACCCACGTCCAGCACAATTTCGCCATCCCCCCGGCGGGTCAGGACCAATTGCGACAGGAGCTTTTTTGTCTCGTCAGAGATTTTACTCTCTGCTTCTGCCATCTCCAGCGTCTGCCCAACCGCGGCACGGATGGTATGAAAAATATCGGCGTTCGTATCCCCAGCCATGTAGCTAGCAATCCTTCTCTCAGCCCAATGAAAAGCTGCTTATATTTTTAGTTGTTCCATCAGGCCGTTATATAAGAAACTGCCCGCCAACAAAAGCATAAAGCCATCAAAACAATAAAATCTTTCGTATATAAGACTAATATTATACAGTTTATCTGGTTTTACAGAGAGGTATGCAGATGAAACGTCAAGTTATTCGGCTAATTGGTTTTTTTATAGTTTTAATACTTAACACCCCCGCACCCGCAGCAGAACTACAAGTTACAGACCTTGTGCACGGCACGGGACCGACGGCCCTCAAGGGGGCCTCTGTCGTGGTTCATTATACAGGGACCCTTGCCAACGGCAAAAAATTTGATTCTTCGTATGATCGCAATCAACCCTTTGAATTTCAGCTTGGCGCCAGACAGGTTATCCCCGGCTGGGAACAAGGCGTCGTCGGGATGCAGGTCGGCGGCAAACGCAAGCTGGTCATTCCCCCCGAATTGGGATATGGCGCCCGTGGGGCAGGCAATGTCATTCCCCCTAACGCCATCCTGCACTTCGATATAGAGTTGTTGGAAGTCAAAGAACCTCCTTTTAAAAATATCGGAAATGCGCAGCTAAAAGAACTCCGCCAGCAAGGGGTCAAACTCATTGATATTCGCACCCCTGAAGAATGGAAGGAAACCGGCGTTATTGAAGGCAGCCTTCTGCTACCCTTTAAAATGTCCAATGGGCGTTTTAACAGTGGTTTTGTTGAAGACATGGCCCGACTCGTTGAAAAAAATGAGCCTTTTATCCTGATTTGTCGCACGGGGAACCGCAGTCAAGCAGCGGCACAAGGCTTGAGCCACAATCTAGGCTACAGCAGCGTTTATAACGTCACAGACGGCATAACGCACTGGAAAGCCGAAAAAAATACCACTATAAAACCGGACCTGAATAATCTTAAAAACACATGCTCTAAGTGTTAAATTATATTATTTACACAAGAAAATAAGATTATTATTGATTTGCGATCTCTAATATGCCACAAGGAGGGTGTAAAACCTTCTGCACCTTTGTGCGCCTATTGGAGAATTCAGACATGTTTGAAAACATGGAACCAACACAAATCTTATTATGGGGTGGTGGCTTATTGGGCCTGGCTTTCGGGCTTTTAGGACAATCCAGCCGTTTCTGTTTTCGTCAAGCCGTTGCAGAAGGCTTTGAAGGTAAGCGTGCCGGTCAACTACGTGCATGGCTGATTGCGACACTGGTCGCCATCGCCGCCACACAAGCCGTCGTCTATCTGTTTGAGCTTGATCTCGCCGAAAGTGCCTATTGGGTTAAAAGCCTGCCTCTCGTCGCCCTCATTTTGGGCGGCCTAATGTTTGGAGTCGGCATGATGATCGCACGGGGTTGTGCCGGGCGTCAGGTTGTTTTGGCCGCCACAGGGAACCTGCGTTCCCTCATCGTGATCATTACCATTGCACTAAGTGGCTATATGACCATGCGCGGTCTATTAGCCCCTGTGCGCCAATCGTTGGAGGGACTGGTGCAACTGCCGTTCACCCATCCTGATGTGATGCACAGCAGCGTGGCCCTGTTTGGTCTGGAAGCGGAAACCGTTCAGACAGCCGTCATCGCAATCGCCGCCCTTCTTGCCCTGATCCTGATCTCACGCAGCTTTGTTTTGCGCGACAAAATTTACCTGAGCCTATCCGCGTTGGTCATCGGTGGCCTGATTGCGGGCGGCTGGTACGTCACCGGTGTCATTGGCTTTGATGAATTTGAACCCACACGCCTCGAATCCCTGACATTTGTGGCACCGGGCGGCAACGCCATGCAGTTCCTGATGATTTATACCGGGACAACGGCCAACTTCGGCATCATGCTCATTGGCGGGGTGATTGCGGGATCCTTCCTGTCGGCCCTTGTGCGCCGCGAGCTAAAACTGCAAAGCTTCAGCGAACCAAAAGAGATGCTGCGCTATCTGGCCGGCGGCGTGCTCATGGGCTCCGGTGCGGTTATGGCAATCGGCTGTTCCATCGGGCAAGGCCTGTCCGGGATCAGCACACTGTCCTTTGCCTCCATCATCAGTGTCAGCGCCATTGTTGCAGGGGCCAAAATCGGTCATTGGATCATGCACCGTGAAACCCAACGTCAAACAAAGTTAGCCGCAGCCGAATAATTTTTATTATCTCTGTTGTCCCGGATTTAAATTTATTGCAAATTTAGGCATACTGCTTTGCAGCAATTGAAATTTAGGAGAATGGGCGATGGAAGATTCCTTCGACGAAACATTGAAGATGGTGATGGATTTTATCGCCCTTTATGGCCTGCAGGTCGTAGGGGCGATTTTCATTCTGATCATCGGTTTCTGGTTTGCCGGGTTTGCCAAAGGTAAAATTGAAAAAGGCCTTTTGAAAACCGGTAAAGCAGACGAAATGCTGGCGGGCTTCTTAGCGACCGTCATTAAATATATTATTGTCGCCGTCACCGTTCTGGCGGTCCTCAATAAATTCGGCGTTGAAACAACCTCGCTGATCGCGGTGATGGGTGCAGCAGGTCTTGCCATTGGTCTGGCTTTGCAAGGCACACTCAGCAACGTTGCGGCGGGCGTCATGCTGTTGTTCCTGCGTCCGTTTAAAGTCGGTCATTTTGTTGAAGTCGGCGGCCACGGCGGGACGATCAAAAGCGTTTCCCTGTTCACAACCGAAATGGCGACACCGGACAACGTTAAGATCATCATGCCCAACTCCCAAGTCTGGGGAAGCGCCATCAAAAACTTTAGCGCCAACGACACCCGTCGTGTCGATCTGTTAATGGGTATTTCCTACGAAGACGATATCGATCAGGCAATGGCGATCATTGAAAGCATTGCCAAAGCCGATGCCCGTATCAAACAAGACCCGGCCCCTGTATTGGCTGTTGGGGAACTTGCGGACAGCTCGGTCAACCTGATCGTGCGCGTTTGGGTCAATGCACCGGACTTCTGGGGCGTTAAATGGGACATGACCAAAAAGGTCAAACAAACCTTTGATGAAAAAGGTATTTCCATCCCGTTCCCGCAGCGTGTGGTTCACCACATCAACGCCAAAACGGATTAAGAACTCAGCTTACAAAAAATCCCCCTTGGATATCGTACCAAGGGGGATTTTTTTTATGCACTCATCCAGCTACACTTAGGTCTGCACCCGCTTGAGGAAATCTTTCACGGTATTGCGCAACAATTCCCCTTGGCTGGAAAGATCATTGGCCGCCCCATCCATATTGCTGGAGGCCGCTTCGGAACGATCCGCCATGTCCTGTAAATTTCTGATCTCATGAGACACATTCTGGGTTTCTGTCGCCGCCTGTTCCACATTGCGGGCAATATCGCTGGTGGTCGCGCTTTGCTGATCCATCGCCGCCGCAATAGAAGCCGCAATCGCATTTACTTCCTCAATCGCATCCGACACGCCGTCAATGGCTTCAACGGACGCAACCGTGGCAGATTGTACCACCTCGATCTGCTTGGAGATTTCTTCGGTTGCATGGGCTGTCTGGTTGGCAAGCGCTTTCACCTCGCCAGCAACAACAGCAAACCCTTTCCCCGCAGCACCTGCACGCGCGGCCTCAATGGTTGCGTTTAGCGCCAACATATTGGTCTGGTGGGCAATGTCATTAATCATGGTGACAAGTTCCGTAATCTTGGACACATTGCTCTCCAAAATACTCATTTTGTTCGACGTATCATTAGCCTTTGTCACCGCTGATGAAGCAGACTCGCTTGCATGGGTCACTTGCGAAGAAATCTCCACAAAGGATGAGGAAAGCTCTTCTGCCGCACTGGCGACCATTTCAACATTGGTTGAAGTGACATCAGCCGATTCAGAAACGGAGGCTGATTGCTGTTTGGTGTTATGCGCAATGCCCTTCATCTCCGTCGCGGTCACCTTCATGGCCTGATCGGCACTGTCCAAACCTTCAAAGACCGTGACCATCGCTTCTTGAAAATCGATGATATCCTGTTCACGTTTGGCCTGCTGCTGGATCTTGGCTTCCTGTTCGCGCTGTTGCTGCTGATGCAGGTTTTCTGCCGCCGACAGAGCCTCGCGCATGTTGGAAAAACTTTCTTCCAGATCGGACAATTCAATGATCTTGGTCTGGCTCTTTTCGCGTTCGCTAAAGTCGTTATTCTGAATACGTTTCGCATCATCTGCCAAGGTGCTGATCCGTAACGAGAGTTTCTGACTAAAGTAAAAGACAGCCGGGATAATCACCGCCACACTCGCCAGAATAATCAGAATGATGTTGCGTTGCATCTGCGCATAACTCTCTGTAAAGTCGGAGATAGGCGCACTGATCGCGATTTGAAACCCTGGTCCGTCCTGCTTCAGGTCACGGATTTCGGTATAAAAGTCCCCTTTGGTGGCTTCGTTGGCAAAGACAGCTTGCACCGCATCCGACTTGATTTCACGCACATCACTTAAAAACTCAACACCTTTAATACGATCTGGCAAAGCAACCACGCGGTTTTTACGGTCATACATAAAAACAACGCTGTTATCAGATAGTTTCTGACCCGTCATATAAGCACTTAGTTCAGAAAGGGTCATATCAATCCCAACCACACCGGAGCCATCTGCCAAAGCATGCGACGCCGTGATTCCCGGTTGTTGTAGGGAGTTAAAGACATAGACATCCGACAAGGCGGCGTCTTTGCGCGACGTTGCTGCCCCATACCACGGACGTTGGCGCGGATCATAAGACGGGGCAGGTTCTTGCTGCGTGCCAACCACGTTATGGTCATCGTCAAGGAAGCTCCAGCTTTGCTGACGCGCCCCTGATCCGTCCGTATAAATTGTGCGTACAATCCAAAAAGTCTGAGAAGGGGCGTTATGTTTCTTATGAACACTCTCATTCCCGCGCGTGGCAATGATCTGGTAGAAACTGCCGTCTTCCTTCCCGATATAAATCGAATAGAGCGACGGATGCGCCTCCAGCGTTTTAAAAATCTGGTGACGGACTTCTGCGTTCAGGCCTGCATCTGTCGGTGTCGCAATGGTCGAATTCTGCGCCAAAATGCCAGACACTTTAATCGGCGTATCCAAGAGGCTGGTGACCTGTGCATCGACACTCGCCGAGGTACTTGTAAACAGTTTTTCCGCCACATCCTCCGCCGCACGTTTCGCCATAAACGATTGCGCGATCAGGATCGTAACCGCAAGAAATGAAATAATAAGAAAACTGGTAAGGATCAAACCTGTTTTAAAATGAAAACGCATGTCGGCAGACTTTCGTTTAAGACGAGATTAAAAAACGACCGCACCCCCTTTTGCGGGGATTTTCTCTTTAAATTATCACGCGCACCGTAACAAAACTGCCGCAAACTGCCTATCAAATAACGCTCAGAAATAGAAAAGCTGATGCGTTTTATCTTTTTGATAAATTTATGTTTATTCTAATAAAACCATAAAGTTCTACATCCATTGCTCACAAATAAAAGCGAGCCCCGATTAAAAACCGAAGCTCGCTTTAAAATGTCGCAATCGCGTTGACTTACTCGTCCAGACCAACCAATGCATTGGCAAAGGCGCGCGCTTCAAAGGGACGCAAGTCTTCTGCCGCTTCCCCCACGCCGATGGCATGGACGGGTTTGCCAAATCTTTCTGCAAGGCTGACGGTCACACCGCCTTTTGCCGTCCCATCCAGTTTGGTGACGATCAGGCCAGTGACATTGACGATTTTGTCAAAAGTTTCCACCTGACTGTGGGCGTTTTGCCCGACCGTTGAATCAAGGACCAACACCGTGTCATGGGGCGCGGTTTCATCCACTTTTTTGATCACGCGCACGACTTTTTCCAGCTCATCCATCAAATGCGCTTTGTTTTGCAAACGTCCCGCCGTGTCGATCAACAAGACGTCCACCCCTTGGGCTTTGGCTGTGCTGACCGCATCAAAAGCAAGAGCTGCCGCATCGGCACCGGTTTCTTTCGCAATCACCGGGACGTTTGTGCGCTCCCCCCAGACTTTCAGCTGTTCCACCGCTGCCGCCCGGAAGGTATCGCCTGCAGCCAACATGACTTTCAAGCCCTGATCGGAATAGATTTTGGACAGTTTGCCAATGGTCGTGGTTTTACCCGACCCATTGACCCCACAGACCAAGACAACATGGGGTTTACGCCCCGTTGCAACATCCAAGGGCTTGGTGACCGGTTCCAGGATCGGGGTAATTTCATCTGCCAGTGCGGCTTTCAGTTCTTCCGTGCTGATATCCTTGCCAAAGCGGGATTTCGCGATGCCCTGAACGATCTTGGCCGCTGTTGCCACACCCATATCAGACGTAATCAACAGGTCTTCCAGTTCTTCCAGCGCTTCGTCATCCAGTTTGCGTTTGGTGAACAAATCGCCAATACCGCTTGTCAGTTTACTGGACGATTTGCTCAGGCCCGCTTTTAGGCGCGCCAACCAGCCCTTTTTTTCCGTCATATCAGATTACTTCCCCAATGAGACTACCGTCTTGTAGTTTCAGCACTTTTGCGCTGACGATTTGGCCTGCTTCCACATCACTTGTCAATTGAACCGGACAATAATGTTCGCAGTGCCCTGCGTTATTTTTTTCCACCAGAACCGAGACTGTCTTGCCGATACGCGACTCTAAAAACGCGTCCAGCGCCGCTTCCCCCAAGGCACGGATTTTCGCCGCACGGGCTTTGCGCACCTTGGTCTGGACCTGTGGCATACGGGCCGCAGGCGTGCCTTCACGCGGGCTAAAAGGAAAGACATGGGCAAAGGTAATATTGCAACGATCCAGGGTGTCCAGCGTGGTCTGGAACATCTCGTCATCTTCCGTCGGGAAGCCTGCGATAATATCGGCCCCAAAGACAGCATCAGGTCGTCTAATACGTATCTTGTCGCATAAGGCCACCGCATCCGATACCGTATGACGGCGCTTCATACGTTTGAGGATCATGTCTTCACCCGCTTGTAAGCTCAGGTGGAAGTGGGGCATCAAGCGCGGCTCGTTCGCAATGACCTCCAACAACTCCGCATCCACCGCTGCCGGATCAAGGGAACTGAGGCGCAAGCGCGGCAGTTCCGGCACGTTGGAGAGCACACGGCGCACCATCTGCCCGAAGCTGGGTTTCCCCGGCAGGTCCGGCCCGTAAGAGGTCACATCCACACCGGTCAGGACGACTTCCCGATAGCCACGTTCAACCAAGTTCTTCACCCGATCCACGATCTCCCCAATGGGGACGGATCGGTTGGGACCGCGCCCAAACGGGATGATACAAAAGGTGCAGCGATGATCGCAGCCTTGCTGAACTTCGATAAAGGCACGGGTATGTCCATCAAACCCATCGATCAAATGGTTGGCGGTTTCGCGCACATCCATGATGTCCGTGACTTCGATCAGTTCTGTGCGTTCCGGCAGGAAGCTATCAACTTCCAGCTTTTCCTTATTGCCGATCACCCGGTCGACTTCTTCCATCTCCGCAAAAGCTTGCGGGTCGATCTGGGCTGCACAGCCTGTCACGATGATCTTGGCATTGGGATCGGATTTGCGCATTTTGCGGATGGTCTGGCGGGCTTGACGCACCGCTTCCCCCGTCACCGCACAGGTGTTGATGATAATGGCATTTTCCAGTCCGGCTTCACGGGCATTTTTGCGCATGACCTCGGATTCATAGGTGTTTAGCCGACATCCGAGTGTGACAACCTTGGCCTCACTCATTTTTTCTTACGCTCCCGGATAAACGGATGTGTCAAACGATCCGCTATAGGCTCGACTGGCAGGCCCTGTCATCAGGATCTCGCCATTTTCCAGCCATTCAATATGTAAGGTGCCGCCATCCAGCACCACATCAGCCGCACGCCCGTCAATGATCCCACGACGCACCGCCGCAACCAAAACCGCACAGGCACCGGTTCCGCAGGCTTGGGTAATGCCGACGCCCCGTTCCCAGACGCGCATGCGCAAAGAGCCATCGTCCTGTTCGGTGACGACTTCCACATTTGTGCGTTCGGGGAAAAACGGATGGGTTTCCACATGGGGGCCAGCGGCTTCCAAGTCCACACTCTCGCAGTTTGGCACAAAAAAGACCGCATGCGGATTGCCCACATTCACACCCACCGGACCTTCCAACGGCCCAACGGTTAACGGCATGGTCAAGGTATCACAGTCTTCAGCGACCGGAATATCCTGCCACCCCAAGCGGGCTTGGCCCATATTGACCGTGACCGTATCGCCCGCATCACGCGCATGCAACAGGCCCACAACCGTTTCCACCGTGACCTCGGGCTTGCCCAGCTCATCCATCATCAGGCGGGCGATACAGCGCGTTGCGTTACCGCAGGCTTCGACCTCGTTACCATCGGCATTGCGGATACGCATAAAGACATCTGCCGCGCTATCCTTGGCAGGTTCCATCACGATAAACTGATCACACCCCGCCCCTGTGCGTCTGTCGGCCATCGCCTGCACTTGCGCAACAGTTAGGTCAATCGGGTTTTCACGGGCATCAAGGACAACAAAATCGTTGCCAAGGCCATGCATCTTAATAAAGGGTAACATGCCTGTTATATGGTCTAAAATCGCCTCAGAGTCTAGGGCTTAAGCGGGGCAGAGCGCAAAAAACGATCCATATGAAACTGACCGTGCGCCGGATGGTACGAGAATTTTTCCCCCACCGGACAGGCCCGGCGCGCCAGACAGCCTAAGGTCATACAGTCACTGTCCAGATGACGACCCAGATAGTCCATACAATCCGGCACGTTATAGCCATCCACCGTAAAAGCACCAACCGGACAAGTCTTCAGACAGGGTTTCTTTTGACAGCTTTCACAAGGGGAGGTCAACTTGGGCTTGGGGGGAATCCCCTTGATCGGATGATCAAAAACAAACGCCCCGCGATAAGCATGCCACAAGCCATAGACCGGATGGATGAGGGGACCAAGCGGAGAGGGGAAAACGCAATCTGCCTTCATCGCCCATTTCTGAAACGGTGCGTAGGCTGGCCCGTCGAACGGAAAAACCACCTTACAGTCCAGTTCATCCGCAAGGCGAACAAGATGGTCACGGGTCCAATGATCCAGCGGGTCCGGTTCCATCCAGTCATCATATTGCTGACCAAACAGTTTCCAGATATCGGACCCCACATTGCCGACCAGCAATGTCGTCAGCTTATCGGTGAAGCCCCCGCGCAGGCAAAAGCCCACGGGTTTTAGCATATCATCGATCTGGTTATAGCTGATCATCTTCGAAAAACTTTACGTTCTGGCCCAACCTTGATGCTGACAGAATACCACAATCAAAACAGGGAGAACAAGAATCGCAAAATCAGACACAGCACGGATCGGGGCTTGTCCTAAAAACATCACGTCCGCAATTTCAATCGCAACCCCAAGGATAATGATCGGGACCACACTGACCAGTTTCGTCATCGGCAAACGAAAGACCAGACCACTCATCAGCCAGATAAACAGTCCCAACGCAATCAGCGTTCCATCATAGCTAAATGGAAAGAGGTTTAAAATCTGTGCTTTAACATCGCCGTACATCTATTCATCCCTTGGTTTGTGTTGTTATAACCACAAACCTAAGGGATAAAGCTTAAAAAACCATTGCGGTTTAACCGACATTATCAATCAGACGGGCTTTTCCCAGAAAGGCAGCAACCAGTACGCGCATCGCTTCCCCTTTCACCGCCCCTTCTGCCAGATCATGGGCTTTACGAAGGGCCACATAATCGACCTTTTGAAAGCCACCTTCCAGCAGTTGCTGGGTTGCCCACTTCGACAAAGCCTCCGCATCACCCCCCATCTTAAACCGTTCTGACACTTCAGAGATGGTGCGGTAAAGCAACGGGGCAATCTGGCGTTCTTCACGATCCAGATAGGCATTGCGCGACGACATCGCCAATCCATCGGTTTCGCGTACCGTCGGCACCCCTTCGATCGTCACCGGAATATTTAAATCCGCAACAAAACGTTTGATGACCGCAAGCTGCTGATAGTCCTTTTCCCCGAAAAAAGCGACATCGGGCAGGGCTTGCAACAACAGCTTTGTCACAACGGTTGCGACCCCGTCAAAAAAGCCCGGCCGGAACGCGCCTTCCAAGATATCGCCCAGACCACTGACGCAGATCTTTGTCACGCCACCATCGGTGCCATACATCTCTGCAACATTGGGGGCAAACAGAACATGTCCCCCCACATCCGCCAATTTTTCGCGATCTTCGTTTTCCGTACGCGGATAGCTGTCGAGATCTTCATTCGGGCCGAACTGTTTCGGGTTCACAAAAATCGTTGCGATCACCCGATCACATTTTGCCAAAGCCGTTTTCACCAAGGTTAAATGCCCATCGTGCAACGCACCCATGGTCGGCACTAAGCCAACCGTAAGCCCATCTGCACGCCATTGGGACACCTGCGCGCGCAGGTCGGCAACTGTACGAAGTGTAGAGATCGTCATGTCCGTTTACTCTTATTTTTGTTCTTTTGGAGGGTTGTTGTGACCCAACGGGCCTTTGTAACCAAAACAATGTTCCGGTGCAGGGAAAGCCCTGTTTAACACTTCAGTTTTATACGCGCCAACCGCTTCGGTGATCATCTCATCCATCTGGGCATAACGCTTGACAAACTTGGGCTTGAATTCCGCAAACAGGCCCAAGATATCTTCGGTAACCAGAATCTGCCCGTCACATTGGGCCGACGCGCCGATCCCAATGGTCGGGACATCAATTTCGTTGGTGATACGCACCGCCAGCGGCTCCATCACCCCTTCAACCACAACAAGGGAAGCACCAGCCGCCGCAACCGCTTTTGCATCCGCAACGATCTGTTCGGCTGCCTCATCTGTTTTGCCTTGGGATTTAAACCCACCCAAAACATGCACCGACTGCGGCGTCAGACCAATATGGGCCACAACCGGAATACCGCGCTTCACAAGGAAGGAGATCGTCTCCGCCATTTCCGCGCCGCCTTCCAGCTTCACGCCGGAACAGCGGGTTTCCGCCATCACGCGCGAACAGTTGCGAAAGGCCATTTGCGGGCTTTCTTCATAGGAGCCAAACGGCATATCCACAATAATACAGGCGCGATCAGACCCGCGCATAACCCCTTGACCATGGGCAATCATCATATCAACCGTCACGCCCAGCGTACTGTCCATGCCATAAAGCACCATGCCCAGACTGTCACCCACCAGCATCAAATCCACCTGATCGTCCAGCAAACGGGAAATCGATGTGGTATAGGCGGTTAAGCAAACAATAGGGTCTTGGCCTTTACGGCCTTTTAGATCCATCAGGGTGATACGTTTTGTATTTGTGGCTTTGCTCATTTCTTTTTTTCCTCCTCAGG
This sequence comes from Terasakiella pusilla DSM 6293, assembly GCF_000688235.1. Classification (GTDB taxonomy): domain Bacteria; phylum Pseudomonadota; class Alphaproteobacteria; order Rhodospirillales; family Terasakiellaceae; genus Terasakiella; species Terasakiella pusilla. The sequence continues at coordinate 249,298 of NZ_JHYO01000001.1, forward strand.
CGCCGGCAGGGGTTTATCGTCATCATCAAAAAGGATGCGAGATGCATTGCCTTCCATATCGTCATACTGTCCCGATCTTAAGGCCCATAAAAAACCAGCAAGGCCAAGACCACCAAGAAACAGCATCGCCGGAATAAGGTATAACAGGCTTTCCACTACAGTTTTCCTCTGCTCAATCGTAATGCGTTGGCGATCACCACCAGACTGGACGTGGACATGGCGACCGCTGCAATCAACGGCGTCACATACCCCGCGACAGCAAGCGGGATTGTCACACCGTTATAGATAAATGCCAAAGCAAAATTTTGCTTTACCAATATTTCTGCTTTCTTGGCAACGCCTAACGCCTCAATCACCGGACGCAAACGATCCCCCTGAAAGACCGCATCCGCCGCAGTTTGCGAGACATCAATCGCGGTGGAAGGCGACAAGGACACATGCGCAGCCGCCAAGGCTGGCGCATCGTTCAGCCCATCGCCCACCATCAAGGGATGATCCAGTTTTTCAAGTGCGTCACATTTCGCTTTCGGTGTGCACTGGGCTTTCCAATCGTCAATCGCCAAATCTTCGGCAACCTTGCGCACAGGTTCCGTACGGTCGCCTGACAGCAGGTGCAAACCGTAGCCTTGCGCTTTTAACTGGGTGATGACGTCTTGCGCATCACGGCGCAAATTATCTTCAAACCTAAAACAGATCGGGGCTTTGTCCGGCTGATTAAGCCACAATTCCGGTCCCGCACTAAGCGGAGCCGCCTCATCCCCGCACCAGTTACGACTGCCCAAACGGACATCCTGCCACGCCAGACCGTTGCCCGATATCTCCTGCACGCCTGATTTAACTGACACCCGCCCGACAGCGCGGCAAAGCGCCCGGGACAACGGATGCTTACTCGCTGCTGCGATGGAGGCTGCCAACATCACCGCCTCGTCGTCAATCTCTGTTCGATTGACCAGCTCTGCACGTCCTTGGGTCAAGGTGCCGGTTTTATCAAACACCACATGCTTGACCTGCGCCAGCCGTTCAAGGGCCGTACCGGTTTTCACCAAAATCCCTTGGCGCATCAAACGACCGGACGCAATCACCTGCACCACCGGCACCGCCAAGGCAAGGGCACAAGGACAGGTGATGATCAAGACAGCCACCGCCGTCAGCAACGCCTCATGCCACGCCGCCCCTGCGATAAAGAACCAGAACAGAAACGTCCCAAGCGCCAACACGTTCACCACCGGGCCATATTGTTGGGCGACACGGTCGGCGATGGCGACATATTTTGCCCGTCCGGCCTCCGCCTCTTCCATCAAGCGCACGATTTCCGCCAGCAGGGTGCTTTCCCCCGTAGCCGTGACTTTAATTTTTAAGGCGCCGGACAAATTGGTTGTCCCGGCAAAGACGCGATCATCCGTCTTCACCGTAACCGGCACCGACTCCCCAGAGATCAGGCTAGTATCAATATCGGACTGACCATCGACAATCACCCCATCCACCGCAATACGTTCCCCGGCGGTGGACAAAACGGTCATACCGTCTTTCACCTGATCCGGCGGCAGCAGACTTTGGGTGCCGTCATCCAGCAAGACACTGACCGCAACCGCATTCAGCCCCAACAGATGTTCCGCCGCCCCACGCGCACGGCCCCGCGCCCGTCGATCTAGATAGCGCCCGATCAGCAAGAAAAACAACAGACTGATGGAGGAGTCGAAATAGACGTGCTCTTCACTATTGATGACCTGCACCAGACTCATGGCTGCCGTCAGAATCACGGCTAAAGAAATCGGCACATCCATATTGGTGCGCCCGCTTTTCAGGGCGGTCAGGGCAGACCGAAAGAAAGGACGGCCCGCATAGGCCACGGCTGGCATGGCAACCAAAGCAGAGAGCCAGTGCATCAGATCGCGCGTACTTTCCATCATGCCTTGGCTATATCCCGCCCAGACGGAAACAGAAAACAGCATCACGTTTGCAGTGGCAAACCCCGCAACCGCCAAAGCGCGCAGCAGTTCTTTTTCACTTTTTTGATTTTCGGAATTTAAAAGACAGGGATCAAACGGGACAAGGCGATAGCCCAGTGCATTAATGGTCCCGACCAGTTCATTCGGGTCGATATCGTCTCCGCGCCATTTCAAGACAAGGCGACGGGTGGACATATTCACGCGGGCTTGCAAGACCCCGTCCTGCTTTGCCAAGGCGGTTTCAATCAACCACACACAGGCCGCGCAATGGATGCCTTCGACCATGAGATAGAGGGTCTTTGTGGCGTCCTCTTCCTCAATGATATGGGCGCGATAGTTGATCATCGCACCGTCTTCATCGGGGCGCAGGGCCTTGATCTCGGGATCAATCGTGCGCCGCTCGTAATATGTTTTAAGCCCCAACCCGTTAATCAGGTTGTAGGCGCCTTCACAGCCCTTACAGCAAAACCCGTCCCCCCCCTCGCTGAGGGAAGGGACGGGATCACCGCAATGTAGGCAAGCTTTGGTCATAATCGTCTGGGCGTTTATTGAACAACAACGCGTTCAACAAGCTGGTACTTGCGGCCCATGCTATCGGCATGAACCCGCACATCCCATTGACCCGGCACTGACAGGGTCAACTCACCACTTAAAACACCTGGTTCAACAACTGTTGCCGGACCATCCACATCCACACCTTCAGATGTGGGACGCACGAAAAAGGTATGGGCTTTCAAAGCGTCAACGGGCTTGCCATTGTGATCCTTGAACGTCACTTGATAAGCAATACGACGTTCTTTATCACGGCTTTCAAGGGTTGTGACATCCAGTTTCACCTCCCATCCCAACGCTTCCTGCGCACGCGCAGCTTCTACGTTGGTGTCATAGGCCAGACCTTTGAGATAGTGATCCTTGGTCTCCAGACCTGTCCAGCTATCGTATGCGAAGAAAATCATGATGCCGTTGACGGTCACGATCACCGCAAAAAAGCCGACGAAGATCCAAGGATACCACCATCCCGGTTTGCGTTGTTTACTCATTTATTTAGGTCCACGGAAAACTGTTGATTGGCTATAAACGTCGCCAGTCTCTACATCCTTGAGGACAAAGTCAATGTTTGTTGACGCCCCTTCCAGCTTTGCTTTCGGCGCTTGTAGAAACAGCTTGAATGTCCCCACAGTATCTGCATGCACATCCAGCGTCACCACCTTCTGTTCCTTCTCATGCTGACCGATCACATCCATGGTTACACCCTCCAACCCATTCACCGACAGTTCATAGGTTTTTGGTGACGATTCCATATTCAGGATCTTATAGGTATAGCCGTTTCGAATGTTGCCGGTAGATAACGTCACGAACAACGGTGCACGGTCCCGAATGATATTCACTTCCAGACGGTCACGTAGACTGAGGCTAGCCAACAGAACCGCTGTCACCACAGACAGGATCACCGCATAATAGATTGTGCGAGGACGGATCAGGTGAACCTGTTTGCCTTTACCTTGCTCGCGCGCCACCATATTGGTGTAACTGTCATAGGAAATCAGGTTACGCGGCAGTTTCAGGGTATCCATCATGGTGTTACAGGCATCGATACAGAGACCACAGCCAATACATTCCATCTGTTGACCATCACGGATATCAATCCCTGTCGGACAGGCTTGGACACAAAGGCCGCAATCCACACAGTGACCACGATCCGGGGAATCTAGGTTCTTAGCCCCTTTCATCCGCGGCTCGCCCCGCCAGGCTTCATACGTCACCAGCAACGAGTCTTCGTCAGTCATCACAGATTGGAAACGACCATAGGGGCACATGTAAAAACACACCTGCTCACGGGCAAAACCGGCCATAATATAGGTCATGGAGGTCAGCACGATCAGAACCACCAAGGTCCAGCCGCCAATATTACCCTGCAGCAAGTCTTTGGTCAGAGTCGGTGCATCGTTGAAATACCACAAGAAGGACACAGCCATGAAAACAGCGATCAGCAACCACACTGTGTGTTTTGCGATCCGTTTCAAGAACTTGTTCAGGCTCATGGGGGCGTTATCAAGTTTGATCCGTTTACTACGATCACCCTCGATCCATTCCTCGACCTTCATAAACAGGTCCGTCCAGACCGTCTGGAAACAGGCAAAACCACACCAGACCCGACCGGCAATTGCAGAGGCCGCAAACAAGCTGACCGCTGCAATAATCAACAGACCCGTCAGGTAATAGACCTCCTGCGGCCAAATCTCGATCCAAAAGATATACGCACGACGGCCCGGCAGATCAAACAGAACCGCCTGATCCGGCAGGCCCGGCCCACGGTCCCAACGCACCCATGCAAACCCGTGATAGAGCGCCAGAAACACCCACAACAGGATCGTCTTCCATTTTCTAAAGGGGCCAACAAATTTGCGGGGATGAATTTTGATCCGGTCTGCATAGAGCGGACCCTTACCGTCGCCTTCATAAACTTGAGGCTTACTTACTGCTTTTACCATGGTTCTACTCGATCTATGGTCAATAAAATCTGCGCTTTTTGTACTCCCGTTCGGGGTGTTTAGCAATTGATAACCGTCAATTTCGGGTCAAGATATTTACTTTTTTCTGACAATATTCTTATTTTTAAGTCCTATAAAACCATTTGGTTTATAAGGTATTTCACCACATTGTAATATGCTAAACAACCGGAACGGGACCAATAAAAACGGCCGCCGCGAGAGTATCACGACAGCCGTTTTATTTTCGTCAATCAAACGAGCCGTGCTTACTGACCGCCACCCAAAGAGTGGACGTAGATTGCAACTTGTTTGATTTCTGTCTCAGACAGACGGCCCACCCAAGCCGGCATAACACCGTGCTTCGGTTTCATGATTTGTGACAGGACAGCATCTTTGCCGCCGCCATAAAGCCAAATGCCGTCGTTCAGACGCGGGCCACCAAGGGCCTGTTGACCTGAACCGTCTTCAGAGTGACAGGCTGCACAGTTGTCTTCGAACAGAACTTTTGCTTCTTCAGAAGCAGAGCCCTGACCGGACAGAGACATCACATAATCCGCAACCATTTCAGCTTGCGCAGGTGTCAAAGTCTCGTCTTCAACAAAGTTAGGCATGTCAGAGACACGTTCGTCTTCGTGACCGGAACGGATCCCGTACAGGATGGTTGTCTGAATAGAATCCAGATCACCGCCCCACAGCCAGTCATCATCAGCCAGAACCGGGAAGTTTTTCGCACCAGAACCTGAAGCGCCGTGACACGGTTGACAGTTGTCGGCGAAAATCACACGACCCCCTGCCATAGCGTAGTTCAACAGTTCAGAATCGTTGGCAACTTCTTCGATATCTTTACCTTCGAACTTGGTTGTCCATACCATACGAGACTGCTTCACAGCTTCCATCTCTTTGGCATGTTCAAGTCGGTTCGTTGTTTCGAATACACCTTTGGCGTAATCGTTAAGCGTCGGCCAAGACGGGTAAACTACCCAGTAGCCGATTGCCCAAATGATACAAGCATAAAAGGTTGTCAACCACCACTTCGGAAGCGGCGTATCCAGCTCTTTAATGCCATCCCATTCATGGCCGGTGGTATTTGTGCCCGATACCGGGTCCTTTTCCACGTTTGCCATACTAATCTCCTTAATCATCGTCCTGAAGGGGGATCTGGGAAGCTTCATCAAACTTCTTTTTATTCTTTGGGCGAAGCGCAAAGAATATGATCCCCAAGAACAGGAACATCAGCCAGACGACCCATAACTGTCGTCCGAGTGAGACTATATCGTCCAAGCTCACGCCTGCACCCTATCGTGCCATGTCGCCTTCAGGCTTGTACGTGGTGAAATCCACCAATGTACCAAGCATCTGAAGGTATGCGACCAGCGCGTCCATTTCGGTGATTTTTTCCGGATTCCCGTCAAAGTCACCAATTACAGCTTTCGGATAGCGAGTCAGAAGTTCATCTGTATCGCCTTCACCCGCGTCACCCATAGCTTGGGTAGCGAAGTCAGAAGCAGCTTGAGCGATTTGTTCGTCGGTGTACGGATCACCCGCAGCACGCAGTGCTGACAAGTGAGCGCCCGCGTCATTGAAAGACAACTCTTTCTCAGACAAGAACTTGTACATCGGCATTACAGACTCAGGCACAACGTCTTGCGGACGGATAAGGTGCGCAACATGCCATGCGTTAGAGTATTTGCCGCCAACACGCGCAAGGTCCGGACCAGTACGCTTGGAACCCCATTGGAAGGGGTGGTCGTACATGGACTCTGCTGCAAGGCTGTAGTGACCATAACGCTCAACTTCGTCACGGAACGGACGGATCTGTTGAGAGTGACAGAGGTAACAGCCTTCACGGACGTAAATGTTACGACCGGCGAGCTCAAGTGGAGAGTAAGGACGGACACCGTCTACTTTTTCGATTGTTGAATCGATGAAGTAAAGCGGAACGATTTGTACCAGACCACCGATGGAGATAGTGATCAAGATCCCGATCGCAAGGAGGATCGTATTTTTCTCGAAGATTTCGTGCTTCATAATAGATCCCCTTACTCAGCAGCCGCAGATTGCGGTGCCACGAATTCGTCTTCAGTACGCAGGTCGCCTTGGATGGTTTTGATGAAGTTCCAAACCATGATCAAAGAACCGAGTACGAAGAGAACACCACCACAAGCGCGGATAACGTAGTACGGATGCATCGCTTCTACAGACTCGATGAACGAGTACTGAAGGAAACCGAGGTCATCGTACGCACGCCACATCAGGCCTTGCATGATACCGGAAATCCACATCGCAGTGATGTAAAGAACGATACCAATTGTCGCAATCCAGAAGTGATACGTAACCAAACGCAGAGAATACAGACGCGTACGGTTCCACAGTTTCGGAATGAGGTAGTACATCGCACCAAAAGATACGAAAGCAACCCAACCCAAAGCACCGGAGTGTACGTGACCGATTGTCCAATCTGTATAGTGAGACAGACCATTAACCGCTTTGATAGACATTGCCGGACCTTCGAAGGTCGACATGCCGTAGAACGCGATAGAAGCGATCAGGAAGCGCAGTACAGGATCTGTACGCAGTTTTTCCCACGCGCCGGAAAGCGTCATCAAACCGTTGATCATCCCACCCCAAGACGGCATCCACAACATGATGGAGAAAGTCATCCCCAAAGTTTGTGTCCAGTCTGGCAGAGACGTGTAGTGAAGGTGGTGAGGACCAGCCCAGATATACAAGAATACAAGTGCCCAGAAGTGGATGATCGACAGACGGTAAGAATATACCGGACGCTCAGCCTGTTTCGGAACAAAGTAGTACATCAAGCCCAAGAAGCCCGCAGTAAGGAAGAAACCTACCGCGTTGTGACCGTACCACCACTGTGTCATCGCATCTTGAACGCCGCTTGCCCAGATATAGGACTTAACGAAGCTCTCACCACCGAACAAAATTACCGGCAGCGTGATGTTGTTCCCCAAGTGCAGGACAGCAACAGTGATAATGAATGCAAGGTAGAACCAGTTTGCCACATAGATGTGAGAAACACGGCGTGTCATCAACGTGCCCGCGAAGGCGACGAGATAAGCTACCCATACAACAGTCAAAAGAAGGTCAGCATACCATTCCGGTTCTGCGTACTCTTTACCTTGAGTAACACCCAGGACATAGCCCAGAGCCGCAGTGACGATGAATAGCTGGTAACCCCAGAAAATTAAATTTGCCAACAAACGGCCGCCAAACAGCGGCGCGCGGCAAGTGCGCTGCACAACGTAAAAAGACGTTGCAAACATAATAGAACCACCGAAGGCGAAAATAACCGCCGACGTATGAACTGGACGTACACGACCGAAAGTCGTCCATTCCAGACCCAGGTTCAGCGCCGGAAACGCTAATTGAAAAGCGATGAAAGTCCCGACGATAAAGCCGATGACACCCCAAAATGTGGCTGCAAGAATAAACTTACGGACAACGTCTTCGTTGTATACCACCTCGGAGGCACCAGTAGCTGTGGTCGCTTGGTTCATGCCGAACTCCTGTTCTTCCCGAAATTCGAACACATCAAAGCCATCGGATCAGATCCTTAAAACACCCCCCAGCGTTTAAAGATCAAGACGACAGCTTTAATGCGTGCGTGCTCCTAACTCGCCATTTTTGACAATAAAAAGGCATAATCAGGAGGCTTAAATATAGCGGGGAATATATTTAGCGTTTTGATATAAGTCAAATAGTGTTTCCTTGATTTGCCCAGTTTGGATTAATTTTAAACTGCGTTTTTGTGTATTGCTTAAATATTCACAAACCCCACATCTTTTGTGTTGATAGACAAAACCACCATAATATCCCTTCACTGGACTTGGTTAATAAATTAACCCGCTTTTATTTAAATGGAAAATAAAAGGTATCACCAATATTTACTTCATTATTACTACAACACCTCTTTTTACGGCCCAAGATCACGTGCATTTTATTAAAACAGACAAGCATTATGGATCATCAATTATGGCTACTTTCTGTCATTGGGTCGCTTTCTCTTGTTTTTGTCTCTTTTTCCACCCATTCTGATAGCGGACGTGAAATCATTACTTAGGTTCTTTTCAACATGATACAGCTTACTCCTTATCGGGTGCTTCACCGTTTTCTGCTCATTTGTTCAGGCCTCTTTTTTGTGAGCGCTTGCACAATAAATCCGCAAATCGACCATCGCGCCAGCCCGGAAGCCGCTGTCTCACGGCTTGAAAAGCCCGCCGTTTCCGCAAAAAAACACATGATTTCGGTGGCAAATCCCCTTGCCGCACAGGCTGGACAGCGCATTTTACGGGCCGGCGGCAGTGCCGTGGATGCCGCAATTGCCGCACAGCTGGTCCTGAATTTAGTTGAACCCCAATCCTCCGGCATCGGCGGCGGAGGTTTTTTGGTACTGTATGACCCCGAAAAAAACCAGATTCTCACCTTCGACGGACGCGAAACAGCCCCCTTTGCCACCGAATCGGACCTTTTTATCCAAGAGGGCGGCGCGACCTTAAAGTTCTTTGACGCCGCCATCGGCGGTCTGTCCGTCGGCACCCCCGGCCTCGTGCGGCTCCTGGCCGATGCACACGCCAAATACGGGCGATTGGACTGGTCGCGCCTTTTTGACGACGCCATACAATGGGCAGAAAACGGCTTTGTGGTATCAGAACGCCTGCACAGCCTGATCGCGCGTGATAAATTCCTGAAAGATGACCCCACAGCGCGGGCCTATTTCTATCTGCCAGATGGTCGCCCTCTCCCGGTCGGACACCTGCTGAAAAACCCGGCATTTGCTGACAGTTTACGCCAAATCCAAAAAGGCGGAGCCAACGCCTTTTATCACGGGCCACTTGCCCAACAGATTATCTCAAAGGTCCAGAACCACCCAACCAACCCCGGGCAACTCGATCTCCCGGACTTTGAGCAGTACCGCACCATTCAGCGCGCCCCCGTTTGCATGGATTATAAAACCTACAATGTCTGCGGCATGGCGCCCCCCAGCTCCGGCGGATTAAGCGTACTGGGGATCTTGGGGATTATGGACCAATATGATCAGGCTTCTTCAAAAGTCCCCCCTCTCAACCGTACACACTTATATATAGAAGCCTCTAAACTCGCGTTCGCAGATCGTAACCTCTACATTGCCGACCCAGACTTCACCCCGGTCCCGACGCAAGCCTTGCTGGCCCCCGCCTATTTAAAATCGCGCGCAAACCTGATCCAGCCAGAACGCGCCCTGACCACACCCGTTGCAGCAGGCACCCCCACCCAAACGGCCGCCCTTCATGCGCCCCATGATACAGACCACGGCATCTCCACCACGCACCTGAGCCTTGTGGACAGCACCGGTATGATGGTGTCCATGACGACCAGCATCGAAAATGCCTTTGGATCACGCCAAATGGTCGGCGGCTTTTTGCTGAACAACCAATTAACCGACTTCTCATTCGCCCCTGAAAAAGACGGCAAACTCGTCGCCAATCGACTGGAGGGCGGGAAACGACCGCGTAGCTCCATGGCGCCGACCATCGTGCGCGATCGCGAAACAGGGAAAGCCATCCTCGCCATCGGCTCCCCCGGCGGGTCACGCATTATTGGGTATGTGGCCCAAAAAATCCTCGCCATTACAGAAGACAAGCTCCCGCTAGATCAAGCCCTCGCCCAAGGCCACATTACCAACCGCAACGGCACAACCGATCTTGAAAAATCGACAGAGGCAGTCCAACAACAGGAACTGCTGGAACAATGGGGCCATAAAACCGCCATCCGCGACATGACCAGTGGGTTACATGTTGTTCAAATTATCCCCGATGGCACCCTCGTTGGGGCCGCAGACCCCAGGCGGGAAGGGGTTGTGCTCGGCGACTAATTCCACACATAAAAATGGCCCCTGTACAAAGCAGGGGCCTGATCTTTTCAGTCACGGGCTGAATTAGACAACAATGTTCAAATAATAACCGCGCGGCACATCATCGCGCAATGGCTCCCCGGATGCCAACAGACGACGCAAGCGCTCAAGCGCCCCCCGAATATCCGGCCCATCGCGACGACCCACCTTGGCAATGCGCACGCGCTCTTCACGATCCGCCCCGTAGGAACCCCGATCGCTGACAACTGGCTGGGTCGATGACCCCGATATGCGCGTAGTAGATGACATGCCTATATCCTATGCCAAATGATGCCCGATTGCAATCAAACACAAAATGCGCTGAAGTGGGGCTGAAAATCAAGTATATTTCCTGAGACATATCCCAACAGCAAAGGTGCCTCCCCCTTGTTTGATATAGCGCTCTTGATAACCGGCTGCCTCGTTTTCATCATCCTGATCTTGAAAGCAGCGTTGACATGTGTGAATTGGTACCGCCACCGCCCCATGCGTCAAGAACTGGACCGCAGAGGCATCCCTTATAATCCCTATGATGGTCAGTCCCTTGAACTAACCTACTATCGTGTCCTCAAACAAGAGATGAAGGACGCTTTAAAAGATCCGTTCTAGGCCCTAGACTCATAAATTTTTTATCCAAATGCGAACTGATGCCAGTTTAACAGCAGCGAGGAAATTCTCAGGGTTCTTATCATAACGTGTGGCAATGCCTCTGAATTGCTTGAGTTTGTTGAAGAAGCGCTCAACCAAGTTTCTGTAGCGGTAAAGGAATTTGCTAAAGGCAAAAGACTTTCGTCGATTGCTTTTAGGTGGGATATTTGCCCATGCTTTTTTATTTTCAGCCAATTGCCGAATAGCATCGCTGTCGTAGGCTTTATCGGCCAAAAGAATTGTGCCTTCCCGCATAGCTTCCAACATTGCTAGGGCAGGTTGACTGT
>NZ_JHYO01000002.1 GCF_000688235.1 Terasakiella pusilla DSM 6293
GCAAACATGCTAGGAACAAAATGCTGTCACCGAATGACTTCGAACGACAGCAGAAAGTGAGAGAACAAGGCGTCTAGGAAACTAGGGGCTATTCAGATGGAGGGTTGAAAGATCGCTCAAGTTATGTGGCGTGTGACCTAAATGATGAGAGAAGGCTTTCGGGTCAGCGGTATTTCCCTCGTGCATCATGCGGACCGTATCACGATTTAAAATATCGTTGGTGAGACTGCCGCTAAAGTAACTGGAAATCTCCAGAATTTTAGCGGGCATCTTCAGCGTTAACCATGATTTTGCCTGCAAATGTTGACGCAAAATATTCATCATCTCGTCAATTTGCATGGCTTTAGGGCCAACAACATCCAGATGTTTAGGAAGAGGTTCTTTCCTTTGAACCAATCGAACCACGAGATCGCATATGTCATCGATCAAGACAGGTTGCACTTTACCGAGCTTATCCCCAAAGCCAACAGCAACAGGTAAAGACGCAAGGGCTCCAAACAGGGGGCTGCTCCCACCACCGGGGCCAACGACCAGTGAAGGTTTTAGAATGCAGAAGTCAAAATGACCTTGTGCAAACTTGGCTAACTGTTCTTCCGCTTGCCCTTTCGTGCGCTGGTATTCGGTCGGTTTATCTGTGCTGGCACCGAGTGCAGAAAAGTGAATAACCCGTTTTACAGAACTGTTTTGACAGGCTTTGAATAATCGCGTTGCCCCCTCAAGGTGAACGGAGTGCAAGCTGTTTCCTGAACGGCTTTTGATGGCACCTGTGCAGTTGATCACTGTATCTATGCCTTTGACGGCTTGGTCCCAAACGCTTTGATCCGTTTCCTGACTGTTGAGAGTGATATAAGATGTATCCAAGTGAGGCTTCTGGCGTCCTGCTTTGACAACAGATATGCCGGCTTTTGTAAGGGCAACGGATAAGTTGCGCCCAATGAAACCATCTGCACCAAAAATCAATACACTCATGATTTTCCTCCATTTTGGAGGTGTTCTCGCATTTCCGTGCGGTAATCTTGTTGGGAGATGTGGGATTGTATTGTGTATCCAATAAAGATTAACGCGGCGATTAGGGACGCAAAAATTACAAAAAAGGTGCGTTGAACCACATTCAGCATGGCAAGCTCATTAGGGTTAAAGATGGAAATGCCGCTTACTGCAGTGAGAGGCACGGCAAAGATCAACACAATGACGTAGAGCATCCAAAAATTCGCACGCTCATCCGTACCGCACACATCGCCCAGTAATCGACGTAGCGGCTTTGCCATCACGGCACTGATCGCAGCGCTAATTAAAAGGCTATACAAAACAGGGATGATAAAAGGCAAAAATGCAGTCATGTTATTTTCTCCATAACTGTAATTTCAGGAATTTCTGAAATTAAATGTTAAAAAAAAGGGAGGCACCCGTTTTGAGCCTCCCTGCTTGATTAAGCTTTGCCCAAAAGTTTGGCAACTTTTCCGCCCAGTTTGAGGATTTTGAGTTGTAGAGGGCGTGGCACCCTGCGCACATCTTCATACCAAGACGTCAAGAGCTCTAGAAACTCCAAAGTTTCTTCAATTCGTTTAGCGGACTCTTTTGAGAGGCCTTTGTCATCGGGCGACGCTTCAACACATTGTCGTAGAGTTGTCAGCGTCGGATCAATCTCGCGCTGTTTACGTCCTTCAACAATCAGCATGAAAGCTTCCCAAGGATCCGAGATGGCAGAGAAATGATCTCTGCGGTCCCCCATAACGTGGTGGGTTTGAATCAGGTTCCAACTTTGAAGTTCTTTGATACTAGCGCTCACGTTAGAGCGAGCGATAGAGAGTGTTGAAACGATTTCATCTGCAGTCAGAGGTTTGGGGGAGAGATACAGCAGGCCATGAACTTGCGCGACAGACCGACTGACGCCCCAACGCGTCCCCATTTCGCCCCAGTGAAGAACAAAGCGTTCCATTGTTGGTGACAATTCCATACGTCTGACCTTTATGTAATTTCAGAAATTTCTGAAATTAAAGCATTGGAAAGTGCTTATGTCAAGGATCGATTATAATTTGTCGTATGCTGTTAAACTGGCATACGCTGATTATACAGCAAAGAAAATGACCTTTGTTTTGTGATTTTTGTTCCCGTTTTTGCGTTCGCAAATCTGTATTCTAGGCAGTTAGGGGTTTGCTACCTTGCGTACGCCTGCCAATAGGAAGAACACCAGAACGGCCAATCCTGCGATCAAGGCGGCTGCCGTTAGAAGCAGCACTGAATGTGTTGTCGAAAAAGCTGCCTTGCCCGCTGTGATTAAAGCGGCGGCCTTTTCATCGGAAAGCTGTTGTGCGACCAGATAGGTATCGCCCATAGAGACGGCAGCCTGATCTGCGAGGTGAAGGGGCAGGTCAACAGGTGCACTGAGGTTATGCCCGAAAATTACGGACATGAACACACCGAAGAGGGTGATCCCGAGGGCCGTGCCCAGTTCATAGCCTGTCGCTTCCAGCGAACCTGCGGCACCGCCCTTGCTGGCATCGACCGCGCCCATGATCGCGATGGAGGATGCGGTCAAGCCAATGCTGAGAGCTAAACCAAGCAGGGCCAGCAACACCGGCACGATCAGTCCGGGGGTATGGAAATCCTGCACGGCAAGCCAGCCTAGCGACAGTGCTGCGATGATCATTGACAGGCTGGCCACGGGGCGCAGCCCATACCGGGCAGAGAGCCAACCCGCAACCGGACCGCCCGCTGCCGCCGCTGCCATGATGGGGATCATGAATATGCCGGCCTGAAGCGGTGTTTTGTCCAGGACGTATTGCAGTTCTTGGGCAAGAGTGAGTTCGACCCCGGCCAATGCGCCGCTTGCGACCACCGCCATGATGATGCCTGCGAGAATGGCGGGATGTGCAAATAAGGACAGATCCAACATGGGCGTAGCTGCGTTTAACTGCTTACGTGCAAACAGCACCAGCATTGCCAACCCGAAGGTCAACGTTAGTAACACCACGGCAAGGGGGTGTTTGCCTGCAAAACCGGTCTTGGCGGAATAGACCACCGCAATCATGCCCAGTATCAGCAGAAAGGCCTGACCAATGGGCCAAGGACCAGATGTGGTCTGCTCCTGACGGGGCAGCAGCAGCCAGCAGGCCGGGGCTACGATGAGCATCACCGGTACGTTAATCAGGAAAACCGATCCCCACCAGAAATGCCCCAGTAGCGCACCTCCTATCAGGGGGCCAACCGCAGCACCGGCAGCACCGACTGTCCCCCATAGCCCCAGCGCGAGTCCTCGCTCTGATTCATCCTCGAAAGTACGGCGGATAATGCCCAGCACGCACGGCATGATCATTGATCCTCCCAACGCCAGCAGAACGCGCGTGCCAATCAGTATTTCTGCCGTCGGCGCAAAGGCAGCCGCGGCTGAGGCAACCCCAAAGATTACCAAGCCGGTCAGCAAGATGCGTCGGTTTCCAATCTTATCGGCTAAAGTTCCCATGGGCACCAGCAAACCTGCCATCAACAGCGGATATATGTCGATGACCCACAGTACGTGGTTGTTGGACGCGCCCAACGCCTGGGTCAACGTGGGGACCGCGACATGCAGGATGGTCATGTCGAGAACGACGGGTAGGAATGCCAGCATGACTGCCAGCAGAATCAGCCAGCGCCTGGGGTTCTGGGAGCCGTAAGACACAAGTTCACCTGTGATTTGCCCATTCTTCAATATTTAAATACTGTTGTATTTAAATAAGATGACTGTGGGGTTAAAAAAGAAAGACAACGGGCGGAAAACTAACCGCTTCCGTCAGGTCCGGGGTCAGCCCAGACATTGTCTTTTTAAGCTTTTCATGGCACACTGTAAACGCTCATTTGAAGGTTTTATCACTCGTGCATCCAACTTTATGCCCTTCATTTTCGCGAGAGGATAAATTGAAAAAATTGATTTCACGCGGGGTTGAATTTATGTCTGTGAATGAGTATTGATCACCTAGCTCTCAGGGCTATTCACAGATGAGGTGCAGAACAGTGAAGAATATAGACGAAACGATCAAACGCCGTGGCCTTTTGCTGGTGCTGACCGCACCTAGTGGATGTGGCAAAAGTACGATTACCCGCAAGATTATGGGGGATGACCCGTCTATCGTGGTTTCTGTGTCGGCGACAACCCGTGATCCACGCCCCGGTGAAACCGATGGGGAAGATTATTTCTTCATGAAAACTGAGGAATTTCGCCAAAAGGTGAATGCCGGTGAGTTTCTGGAATGGGCGGAAGTTTTTGGTCGCCATTACGGGACGCCTAAATCTGCTGTGGAAGCGGCCCTTGTGTCGGGTAAGGACGTGTTTTTTGATATCGATTGGCAGGGCGCAGAACAATTGCGCAAAAACGCCCCGGACGATCTGGTGTGGATTTGCATTTTGCCCCCGACTATTGAATCCCTTGAAAACCGCTTACGTGCCCGTGGGCAGGATAGTGATGAAGTGATTGCCCGACGTATGCTGGAAGCTGAAAGTGAAGCCAGCCATTGGGCGGATGCGGATTATGTGGTCGTCAATGATGATCTGGATAAAGCAACCCGACAGGTGCGCGCGATTCTGGATGCAGAGCGCATCAAAAGGGTTCGACGGACGGGCTTGGCGGAGTTTGTGAAGAAGATGTGAGCCATTCACAAAAAAAGGCACCCTGTTGGATCAAGGTGCCTTTTTGATTGGGATTGAGGGCCGGTTATTCGGACTTCATGTTGCCTTTGCCGTGACCCATTTTATTCATGTTATGTTGCATGCCTTTTTGCATGTTGCCCATAGCACCAGCGCTTTTAATCTGAACATCGACGTTGATTTCGCCGGCCTTTTCAAAGATCAGTGTTAAAGGGAAGCTTTCGCCTTCCTTAAATGGGGCGTCAAGACCCATAAACATCACGTGGTCGCCGCCCGGTTTCAGCATGGTCATGCCTTTGTTGACGGCAACGCTTTCAACTTGGCGCATTTTCATGACGCCGTCCTGATGCAGGTGAGTATGCAATTCGACGCGTTTGGACACACCGGCTTTAGCTGCGATCAATTTATCGGCATCCCCGGTGTTTTTGATGATCATAAAAGCCGCACCTGCACGGGCCATACCCGCAGACGCGCGCGCCCAAGCCCCTTCGACACTGATGTCAGCCGCAAAGGATTGTGTGGACATCGCCAACACCATGGCAGAAGTGATTGCAAAACGTTTGAACATGGAAAGCTCCAATAAAATAGATAAGAAGGCCACCTCTTATGAGCGTATTAGCGCACAGGAGAGGCAGGCTGTCAATTGATTGAGACCGAGAGTGGGCGGCTTTGCCCAATGGATTTAAAGATCGCTTTGGCCCCCTGGAAGAGAACCATATTCTGTCGCCCGTAATGGGGGAGCGGTCGTTGCAAGGCCCGCAGGCTTTCTGCATCCTGATAGGTGATGACCAGATAAGGGACCTGATCGCGGGTTTTACCTGCCCAGACTTGGGCGGTGGTGGCAATGCGTGGCATCCTGACAGGCGCAAGGTTCAGGGATCGTAAGTGTGGATAGAGGGGGGCTGACGACCCCATCAGGATAAAGGGAGCTGACGGATCAAGGTTTGATACCTCGCGCACGTCATGTTCCATCATGCGCTGGACAAGGGTTATGGCCTCATCGCGCATGTCTGTGTCCGTTAGGTAAAGAGCAACATCTTTCGCCAGCATTATATCACGTAAAGTCGCAGGTGCTTCGTTTATGCCCAGTTGTCTGAAAAGGTGAAAATCAGGATCAAGGCTGACCCGCGTAGGGCGTACATGAAGCTGAGTCGTGGTCCTGTTTTCGCTCGCCGTAAGGGTGAATGTCTCGCCTTCGGTTGTGATCTCAAGCGGGACGGGAACTCGAAAAGCAGAATTCGTTTGCGTCAGTTGTGTTGTGAGCAACCAACGAGCGTTTGCCTGCGGGCTGGATTCTGCGCGCAGGTCCGTGAAGGCAGGTGCCCCTTTCCCATAGACCCATTGTTGGAAAAAGTCCGCGAGGTCCTGCCCTGATGTTTGCCCGAAGGTGGCTTCAAGGTCGCGCCAGCTTGCGGTTTTAAAGGCGTAGTTCTGCCAAAACTGTTGGAGAGAGGCAAAGAACAGGTCATCACCTATTTCACGGCGCAACATATGAAAAATGAAAGCAACCTTGTTGTATCCGATAACTTGTGAGGATTGTCCGTGCTTGCTGACAAAGGTGGTGACAGGTTTATCCATGTCTACAGGCAGGGCGGCATAGTCTCGCAGCCACGATAGACGCATGTTGCGCGCTTTGTCCTCTGAAGCGGCTTCGGCGCTCATATAATCCGCCATATAGGTGGTCAGCCCTTCCGCCCAGTTGCCGGTTTTATAGTCGGGGAAAACGCCATTGCCCCAATAATTATGCAGTATTTCATGTCCGAGCGAGCTGTCTTTGATAAACGGCAGGGCAAGGACGCGCGCGCCCATGTAGGTTAGGCCCGCAAAACCATATCCGGCAGATACAGGGGCGGCGACTATATGAAAATTGTCAAAAGGGTAGGGGCCAATCTGGTCGGTAAACCGCGTAATATAGTCGGCTGTGCGATCAAGGTAGTCGTCACTGAGGGGATCCATCCCCGCATAAAAATAGGTGCGCAGCCGTACCTTGCCCAGCTGTTTTTCTTTGATGTGATAAGGGCCGGAAAAAATCGGGATGGCATCTGTCGGGCGATCCATGGTGAAGGTGGCCTGATACTGCCCGTCGTGCTGAACTTCGTCACTGATGGTGCCGGTGCTGAGGATTGGTTGTGGCGCTTGCAGTGTCAGGGTGAAGGTGACAGGTTCATCGGTTTGCGGGTGCCAGCCGCTTGGCAGGTACAGATTTTTGTCATCAGTAAAGCCACCGCCTTGCCAGCTTTGCGAGGCCTGCGGGGCTGGCAGCGCGATTTGATAGGCAAAGCTGGTGGCTTTTTCTGCCTTAAGGGGATGGGTGGTTGGCTTATCGGATGTGGCGCTGACATGCAGGATGCGTTTGTTGAGATCCAGTTTAACGTTCAGGTCCATATGCACATCGGCCATCGCCCAAGTGGGAAACAGAAGGGCGATCGCAGCCGTTGCGAGAGCTTTCATGGGTTATTGTCCGAGTTGAGGAAACTTGGCAACGACCGTAAGCGGGCGTCCATTGCGCTGAATTTCAAGGGGAAGCCACGTGCCGTGGGCTTGCTGTTGAATAATACGGATCAGGTCTTTCGGCTCATTGGTGGCAAGATCAGCGGCCGTGAGGATCAGATCACCCTTTTTCAGGCCGGCTCTTTCGGCGACGCTATCTTCCACGATTTCTTCGATCAGGACGCCTTTTTTGTCTGCGCTGGCTTCAATGCGCACTCCGAGTATAGGCTTTTTATCCTGACCTTTGGGTTCCATTTCTTCAAGGCCAAAGACGGCATCTGCGTAGCCATCGACCAGTTCCGTGCAATCCCAGCCCAAGGTCCAGGGCAAAAGGACGGTTGCGTTCAGGCCCAGCCCTTTCAGTTGATGAGGGACGCCGTAGCCGTTGGTCAAATGTCCGCTGCCCATGATACCAACAACCAGCGGATTACCCCCTGCTTTTTGGGTTTTGGCGATCATTTGGGCCATGGCGCCGTCCCAGGTCAGTTGGGATTGGACAAAGTTGTTAAAGCGATCTTCCGACTCTTTTTCTTCCTCATCCATATGGGAATGTTGGGAGAAAACTTCTTTTAAAGATTTGATGTAGTCGGGATGGGCGGCACGTGGTGTCTCGATGCCTTCGCGTTGATAGTCAGGAATCACGTCCCAGCCGTCTTGGGCAACTTTACGGATCAGGTCGCGATGGACGTTCAAGGCGATCATGGGCAGACGGTTGGTGCGCGCAAAATGGAACAGCGGCAGGTACATATCCGCGTCATACTTCCAGCTTGTGTCCCAATTGGTTTGTTTGAGAAACTCTTTTTCGCTGAGTTCCCCCCGCACCCACCGATCCAGAATTGGCTGGGTCCAGCGGGGGAACATCTCAAAGCCAAGGACCATGTTGGAGTTATGGGCATAAAGCTGGGTCAGGGTTTGCAACTGCCATCTGTGATGCACTTCATCGGGATGGAATTCCCCCAGCAATACCACCTTTTGGGCGGCCGCTTTTTTAAGCAGGGCTGTCGGGGAAAGGAGGCTTAAATCTTTGGGGGAAACCCACTGCGCGCGCTGGATGCAGCTTGTCTTGGTCGTCTCTTCCTCTGGTGAGGAAGCGTTGGCAGTTTGTGCCAGAAGCAGAAGGCCGAGGGCGGCTGTGCAAAGTAGGCGCGATTTAAGAAGCATGGACTTAACTTTCTAACCAATGGAGGGTGCAACCTGTATAGAAGGGGAAGATGCCCAAAATATGGCGCTTATTGGGGCGATTTATCCCCCGGATTGGGCAACTTACCGGCGATGATTTTCCATGCTTTTTTGCTAAAAGCATTGAGTTGGAGTTCAAGGGCGTTATGGAGGGCCTGTTTGACGTTTTTCGCAGGTTTTTTCTTTTTGAAGTCTTTTGCCTGTAGTGTTTCAAGCGAAACAGAATCCATGGCGACTTCTTTTCTGGTGACGTTATAGAGAGCGGTTGCGGAGAGAAACTCTTCATATCCGGTGGCAATTTCCGGCAGGTTTAAGGTGATCTGATAGATCGGCTTGTTGCCCAGATCAACCGGTACTTCCGACATGAACATCATGGCGTTGAAGGTGAAGACATCAAATCCTTGTTGGCACTTAAATTCTACGAGGTAATCCGCGGAGATAAAGACGATTTCATCTTCTTCTGCCCGTCCGGCGAAATTGATTTCGTAAGAGCAGTCGGGTTTGTCGTTTTCGCTCAGACTGATTTTGCCCGTCAGGGGCGCGCTGAGGGACGCATCAATCATCGGGGTAAGGGAGGGGGCGTAAACAAAGCCTAGATCCTTGCCATCTTTGCGCACGGCATACCATTGCGTGCCCTTGACGAGACCAAGAACTTCCACACGATCGCGTTTGTCAAGCTGGCCGACTTTTGTGCCTGAATTATCAGGGGTTTGGCGGACGTTGATCGTGGTGTTGGTGACCAGATGCGGACCTTTTAGCCCGTCCAGATCAACATCCTTGAAAAGGTCTTTGGCCTGCACGGGCAGTGCCATCAACGCCCCGCATATCGTCAGGGTGAAAAGAGAACGCAAATTCACCTAAACCTCCGAATTGAAAACAATTTTCTGCATCATAGCCTAATGGTCACGGCCTGACAATGCGATCTAGCCTCGACATTTCTTTGGGTTTGCGTCATAAGCAGGAAAATTTTTATTGAGGATGATATGGCTGTTCTTGAACTGGCAGACTTTGCAAAGATGATTAAGCAGCATGATCGCTTACTGGGGATTGATCTGGGCACGAAAACCATCGGGCTTGCGATCTCAGATGTGATGCGCATGGTTGCCAGTCCGGTAGAAACCTTGGCGAAGGGTAAATTTTCCAAGGATGTCGTCAAGATCAAGGCGTTGATTGAGAAAGAAGAAGTCGGTGGCATTGTTCTTGGCCTGCCGGTGGAAATGGACGGCACGCAAGGCAAGCGCGCGCAGGCGACCAAGGCTTTTGCTTCTAATCTATTGCGTGAAATTGACCTGCCCATCCTGTTATGGGATGAACGTTTGTCCACTGTGGCGGTTGAACGCATGCTGATCGGTGAAGCTGATATGACCCGCAAACGCCGGGCCGAGGTTGTGGATCGGGCGGCAGCCGCTTTCATTCTGCAAGGTGTATTGGAGGCATTGGAACATCAAAATGGCTGACCACGCAATCAGATTAAATGACGGGCTTGATGCCTATATCCGCACGGTTGGTATGCGCGAAAGCGAGCATTTACGGGCCTTGCGCGAAAAGTCAAAAGCGACACTGGTGAATGCCCAGTTGGCGATCATGCCGGAAGAAGCTTGCTTTCTAGACCTGCTGGTGCGTCTGAGCGGGGCAAAACGGATCGTCGAAATCGGGGTCTATGCCGGATATTCCACACTGGCTTTGGCCCAAGCCTTGCCGGAGGATGGCTATATTGTTGCGCTGGAACGTGATGAGCGTTTCCCGCCTGTGGGACAACCTTTCTGGAAAGAGGCGGGCGTGGATCATAAAGTGGATCTGCGTTATTGCGATGCCAATGAAGGGATCGAGGTCGTCTTGCAGGAAAACGGGCCGGAAAGCTTTGATTTTGCCTTCATTGATGCCGATAAAGCCAGCTACATGAATTATTATGAAAAATGTCTGGAACTGGTCAAACCCGGCGGGTTGATCTGTGTGGACAATGTTTTATGGTACGGACGGGTGATCGACGACGCCGACACCACTCATCAGACCGAAGCTATTCGTCGTATCAATGAACATATCGTAGCAGATGACCGTGTGGATATGTCCATGCTGACCATCGGTGATGGGCTGACGGTCGTGCGTAAACGCTAAATATCTGATTTTACGGCCTGACTTTACGGGATAAAGGCGCTAATCTAACGGACCTTGTTAACCTGAGGGTATGTGGACATGATCAGTATACTTTATGCATTGGGACCGATTTTTCTCCTGATTATTATTGGATTCGCTGTTAAACGCAAAGAACTGATCGCCCCGACTTTTTGGGAACCTGCGGAAGCACTGACCTATTACATCTTCTTTCCGGCCCTGTTGTTGCAAACAACGGCGAATGCCGATATCGGGGAGCTGGAAGTCGGCCCCATGGCCTTTGCGATTGTATCGTCCATGTTGCTTGTCTGTGCCCTAGTGGTTAAAGCCAAGTCCGCACTGGGGGTCGATGGGCCAAGCTTTACATCTGTTTTTCAAGGCTCGGTGCGTTTTAATACCTATGTGGGGATTGCGGCGATTTCGTCCCTCTGGGGGGAGCCGGGTCTGACTTTGATTGCCATTGCGATCTCCTTTGCCGTGCCGTTGGTGAATGTCTTGTGCGTGATTGTTATGGAAACGTATGGGGACAGCCCTCACCGTAAAGACGGGCCACCGGAACTCGTTAAACTGTCAAAGGCCGTCTTTAAGAATCCGTTGATTTTGGCCTGTCTTTTGGGACTGTTACTCAATGGGCTGGATCTGACCTTGCCGCCCATCCTCAAGCCGTTGATCGAGATTTTGGCGCGCGCTTCCTTACCTGTTGGTTTGTTGTGTGTGGGCGCTGGCCTTCATTTGCGCGCGATTAAACAGGCGGGGCAAGTGGTGGTAATGACCAATATGGTCAAGCTTGTGGGCTTACCGCTGATCTGCCTCGCTGTTTGTTATGGTGTCGGTGTGGAAGGTCTGACGCGGGATATGGCGGTGTTTTTCTGTGGATTGCCAACGGCAACTTCATCTTACATCCTTGCGCGCAAGATGGGGGGCAACGCCGAAGTCATGTCCGGTATCATCACCATGACGACTCTAGGGGCAATGGTGACGCTGCCGCTGATTTTGTTGCTCTTGAACTTGCTTTGAAAGGCGCAGAAAAGCTTATCTTCCAACAGGGGCTTGCTTGGGGGCGCAGCATATGCTTATAGTCCGCGCTTATGAGCACCAAAGATAGAGAATTACGCTTTACGCACCGGCACCTGCTTGGGATCGAAGGACTATATCCCTTTGAAATCACCGACATTTTGGACCGGGCGGAAAGATACGCCGCGCTAAACCGTCAACGGACTGCTGTTGAGCCTTTGCTAAAGGGGCGCACTGTCATTAATCTCTTCTTTGAGAATTCCACACGAACGAGGACATCGTTTGAGCGCGCGGCAAAACGCCTTGGCGCCGATGTTATTAATATGAGTGTGGCGACTTCTTCCATCAAAAAGGGGGAAACGCTGATCGATACGGCTGTGACCCTAAATGCCATGCACCCTGATGTGCTGGTCGTGCGCCACGGGGATTCCGGCGCGGTGGAACTCTTGTCTCAAAAAGTAAACTGTGCGGTCCTGAACGCAGGCGATGGAACCCACGAACATCCGACGCAGGCACTGTTGGACGCACTGACCATTCGTCGCCGTAAAGGCAGTATCACAGGACTGGTTGTCGCGATTTGTGGGGACGTCCTGCATTCCCGCGTGGCCCGATCCAACATTCATTTGCTGAGTGCCATGGGGGCGCAAGTGCGCTTGGTTGCGCCAAATACGTTATTGCCGTCCAGCATGTCGGTTTTAGGCGCCGAAGTGTATCATGATATGCGCGAAGGGCTAAAAGATGTGGATGTGGTCATGATGCTGCGTTTGCAGAAAGAACGAATGGAAGGCGCCTATGTGCCGTCCCAGCGAGAATATTTCCATTTCTACGGGCTGGATTACGACAAATTGTCCCACGCTAAATCCGATGCGCTGATCATGCATCCGGGGCCGATGAACCGCGGCGTGGAAATTGACTCGGATGTTGCGGATGATTTTGAACGGTCTGCCATTCAGGAACAGGTCGAGATGGGCGTTGCTGCGCGCATGGCCTGCCTTGAAGTGGTGACGGCAAATCTGGAAGACTGGCGCAAGGAGAACGGGCTATGAGTTTGAAACCGCAAGGGCGTGTTGTCTATGCCAACGCCCGTCTGCTTGATCCGGCAACCGGTCTGGATGTGATTGGCGGCGTGCTGACCGATGGCGAGAAAATTGCTGACTTTGGTGTGGAATTTGCCAGCCCGTCTGGTGCGTATGGGGACGCAACGATTGTGGATTGCGACGGGGCTTGTTTGTGTCCCGGTCTGGTCGATATCCGCGTGCAACTGCGTGAACCGGGTGATGAACATAAAAGTACCCTGAAAACAGCAGGGGAGTCCGCCACGTCTGGTGGCGTGACGTCTATGGTATGCCTGCCGAACACCAACCCTGTGATTGACGATATGAGTGTGGTTGAGTTTGTGGCTCGGCGCGCCCGTCTCTTGGGGCTGAGCAAAGTTTACCCTTACGGTGCTGTCACCCGTGGACTGGAAGGCCGCGACATGGCGGAAATGGGCATGTTGGCAGAGTCCGGTGCGGTGGCTTTTACGGATGGGACACGGGCGGTTGCCTCGGCCAAAGTAATGCGCAAAGCCCTGACCTACGCGCGCAATTTTGATCTGTTGATCGTCCAACATCCGGAAGAACCGAGCCTTGCCGATGGCGGGGCCATGAACTCCGGTGATCTGGCGATCCGCATGGGCTTGCCCGGCATTCCGGCTGTGGCGGAAACCATCATGGTTGCACGTGACGTACGTCTGGCAGAAGATACCGGCGGACGTTTGCATTTTGGTCATATCTCAACAGCAGAAAGTATTGATATTATCCGTCGCGCAAAAGAACGTGGGGTGAAAGTCACCTGTGATACGGCCCCGCCTTATTTTTCTTTGAATGAACTGGCGGTTGGGGAATATCGGACCTTTGCCAAGCTGTCGCCGCCGTTGCGCAGTGAAGAAGACCGGCAGGCGATCATCGAAGGGATCAAGGACGGGGTAATTGATGTTGTCGCATCCGACCACGCGCCGGAAGATGAAGATTCAAAACGACTGCCGTTTGCGCAAGCTGCCTTTGGCGGGGTTGGTCTGGAAACCCTGTTGGCGATTACGCTGGAACTTTATCATAATGGGCACATGAGCCTGCTGGACTGTTTAAAGACCATTACCTGTAATCCGGCAGACCTGATCGGGTTGCCTGCGGGGAAACTGGAAAAGGGCGCGGCTGCGGATTTGTGTCTTTTTGATCCGGTCCGTGGCTGGAAAATTGATGCGGACCAATTGTCCTCAAAATCTAAAAACTCTCCATTTGATGGACGTTTGGCACAGGGGCGCTGCTTGCGCACCGTTGTCGATGGGCGTACTGTCTTTGAACTATAAAAATAATTTGTAAGGAGCAATCCCTTGGGAACTTTACCCGTAATCGTTACACATGAATGGCAAATGGCAGCTTTGATGGGCTATTTGCTGGGATCGATCCCCTTCGGGTTGCTTCTGACAAAACTCTTTCAGGCCGGGGACCTGCGTTCCATCGGGTCGGGTAACATTGGCGCGACCAATGTGTTGCGCACGGGCCGTAAAGGTCTGGCCTTGGCCACTTTGTTGCTGGACGGTGGCAAAGGGGCTGTGGCGGTTTTGCTGGCAGGGTACTGGTTTGCACCGGATGCAGCGATTGTCGCAGGCTTGATGGTGGTGATCGGGCATAATTTCCCCATGTGGCTGCGCTTTCAGGGCGGTAAAGGGGTAGCAACGACTCTGGGGGTCTTGTTGGCGATGTCTTGGCAGGCCGGCTTGGCAACGGCAGGGGTGTGGTTGCTGGTTGCTGTTGCCTTTAGGTATTCTTCTTTGGCGGCTATAATCGCATTTATTGCATCGCCGGTGCTTATATTCTATTTTGGTGATGAAAATAAGACTGTTTTGGCAGTTCTACTTGCAGTTTTGGGTATTGTACGCCACCATGAAAACATCTCACGTCTGTTAAAGGGTGAAGAATCCAAGATAGGCCAAAAATAATGAACCGGGAGGCTACAGTGGTCTCAAACGCCAAGATATCAGAAACAGTCCAGGGCATCGAGGAAGCTAGCCTTCTTCAAGCGGT
The DNA here is from genome assembly GCF_000688235.1 of Terasakiella pusilla DSM 6293. Lineage (GTDB taxonomy): Bacteria > Pseudomonadota > Alphaproteobacteria > Rhodospirillales > Terasakiellaceae > Terasakiella > Terasakiella pusilla. Next base: position 14,484 of record NZ_JHYO01000002.1, read on the forward strand.
TATAAATGCCGTGCCGACGCCGATTTTTTATAAAGATGATAACGGGTGTTATCTGGGCTGCAATCAAGCCTTTGAGGAATTTATTGGCCTGACAAAACACCAACTTGTCGGCAAAAATGTTTTCGAACTTTTTGATTGTGAATTGGCCGAGATTTACCAAAAAGCGGATTTGGCCTTGATCGAGGCAGGCGGCAAGCAAATTTATGAAGCGCAGGTAAAGTATGCAGATGGCAGTCTGCATGACGTGATGTTTCATAAGGCCTGTTTTCATGCCATAAATGAAGAGATTACAGGGGTGGTCGGTGCTATCCTTGATATTACGGATCGTAAAAAAATGGAACGCGAGCTGCAACGCCGCGCCATGACAGACAGTCTCACCGGGTTAAACAACCGCGCTGCCCTCATGCATGAACTGGATCAGGCGATCCGTGTGTCCAAACGTCATAAAAAACGGGTGGTTTTTCTTATGCTTGATCTGGATGACTTCAAGCAGGTGAATGATACCTATGGGCACCAAGCGGGGGATGCTTTGTTGATTGAAGCCTGTCAGCGCCTAAAAGGTTGTGTGCGTGAAAGTGATATCCTTGCGCGCTTTGGCGGGGATGAATTTGGCATTGTATTAGAACGCACCCAAGGCAAAGAAGGCGCGATTGTTGTTGCTGAAAAGATCATTGCCGCGTTGACGAAGCCGTTCATTGTTGAAGGTCAAGAGGCCCGCGTGGGGGTGAGTATCGGTATTGCACGTTCGCCCGCCGACGGGATCACCTCGCAAGATTTGATGAAGATGGCGGATATTGCCATGTATGCGGCAAAGGCCAAGGGGAAAGGCCAGTATATATTCTATTCCGACGAATAGAAAAAACAGCCCAAAAGCTTTCATAGCGGCTTCATATATAGATGAGGCGACAGGTATGACAGAAGTGACACTTCCCTTAAAAGAACGTTTGGCGTGGCTGCGTTTGATCCGCAGTGAAAATGTCGGGCCGATTACGTTTTATCGACTGTTGGATCAGTTTGGCACAGCGCAAAAAGCGTTGGAAGCTTTGCCCGAGCTTGCAAAAAAAGGCGGGCGGAGCAAAAAAATCCGCATTTGCCCGAAAAATGAGGCCGAGCGGGAGTTAGAAGCGCTTGACGGTTTGGGGGCGCAGATGATCCTGCGCGACGAAGCGGCCTATCCCCCCTTGCTTGCGCAAACCGAAGATGCACCGCCCGTGTTGAGCGTGCGTGGCCATTCCCATCTCTTACGTAAAAAAAGCATCGCCATTGTCGGGGCGCGCAATGCATCGATCAATGGCTGCAAATTTGCAGGTCAGTTGGCGCGGGATTTGGGCGAAGGCGGTTTGTTGGTGGTGTCCGGTCTGGCACGCGGTGTCGATGGGGCAGCCCATGCGGCTTCACTTGCGAGCGGCACTGTCGGGGTGCAAGGCGGTGGCGTGGATGTGATTTATCCCAAAGAAAATGAGTCTTTATATAATGAGATGATCGCACGAGGGTGTGTGGTGGCGGAACCCCGTGTCGGCACTCAGCCTCAGGCGCGGCATTTTCCGCGTAGAAACCGGATTATCTCGGGGATGGCGCGTGCGATTGTGGTGGTTGAAGCCTCTCCCCGTTCCGGCTCTTTGATCACAGCCCGGCTTGCGCTGGAGCAGGGGCGCGAAGTTTTTGCTGTGCCGGGATCACCACTTGATGCGCGATCGAAAGGGACAAATGGCCTGATTCGTGAAGGGGCAACCTTAATTGAAAATGCCGAGGATATTTTATCTCAGCTCAATTCTACCCGAAATATGACCTTGGAAGAACGGAAAACCCCTTATGATAAAAGGGGTTATTCAATGCCGCCGTGTGAGGACCAGTTGCGTGATGCGCGGGGAATAATTTTAAAAAGTTTGTCTCCAACACCAGTTTCGGTTGACGAAATCATTCGTCAATGCCAAATCTCTGCTTCGATTGTACAGACTGTTCTACTTGAACTGGAGCTTGCAGGGAAGCTGGAGCGCTCTCCTGGGAATGCGGTTTCTTTAATAATTTGAACAGGTTATGTGCAATTCGTGATATTGAAAACAGATTTTAAGAAGTTTTACTGATGCACGTTGTTGTCGTCGAATCGCCCGCAAAAGCCAAAACGATCAATAAATATTTGGGGAAGGACTATAAGGTTCTGGCCTCCTATGGTCATATTCGTGACCTGCCGGCAAAAGACGGATCGGTGCGCCCGGATGATAATTTCTCCATGGATTGGGAGATGGACGCGCGTTCAAAGAAGCAGTTTAAAGAAATCACGGACGCCATGAAGGGCGCGGATAAACTGTATCTCGCGACTGACCCGGATCGTGAAGGGGAAGCCATTTCGTGGCACGTGCAAGAAGTTTTGGAAAAACGCAAACTTCTTAAAGGTGTGGATGTCAAGCGCGTGGTCTTCCACGAAATTACCAAGCAAGCGGTCTTGGATGCGGTTGCCAGCCCGCGCGAAATTAATCAGGAATTGGTCGAAGCCTATCTGGCGCGTCGGGCGCTGGATTATCTGGTGGGCTTTAACCTGTCTCCGGTCTTGTGGCGTAAATTGCCGGGCTCGCGTTCGGCAGGGCGTGTGCAGTCTGTGGCTCTGCGCCTGATCTGTGAGCGTGAAGCCGAGATCGAAGCGTTTAAACCGATTGAATATTGGTCGGTTGCTGCAAACTTTACGACACCCAAGCGCAAAGTCGTTGCGGCCAATCTGACCCATTTGAAAGGCGAAAAGCTCGCCAAGCATGATATTGGGAATGAAGCACTAGCCAACGATGCGGTTGCGCAAGTCGAAGCGGGGCGCTTTACGGTCGCAGATGTGGAACGCAAAAAGACCAAGCGTCATCCCGCGCCGCCCTTTACGACGTCGACACTGCAGCAGGAAGCCTCGCGTAAGTTGGGCTTTGGCGCCAAACGCACCATGCAGGTCGCCCAGAAGCTTTATGAAGGGATTAATCTGGGCGGGGAAACTGTCGGTTTGATCTCATACATGCGTACCGATGCGGTGAACCTGTCTAATGAAGCGATCTTTGCTGCGCGCGACCTGATTGGTCAGCAGTATGGCGAGCGTTACGTGCCGGAAAGCCCGCGCACCTATAAGACAAAAGCCAAAAACGCACAGGAAGCCCACGAGGCCATCCGACCCACAGGTATTTCGCGCCGTCCGGAAGATATGGCGAAGTATCTGGATGCGGACCAGCTGAAACTCTACACCCTGATCTGGAAACGGACTGTCGCCTGTCAAATGGCAAGTGCCGAGCTGGATCAAGTTGGCGTTGTGATCCAAAGTGAAGATAAGCAGACATGGTTACGTGCCAGTGGTTCCGTTGTCACGTTTGACGGCTTCCTGACGCTGTATCAGGAAGGCACGGACGATGCGTCGGATGATGAAAATGCCGATAAGCTGTTGCCGGATGTGCAAACGGGTGATGTCCTGAATCTTGGCCCTGTGACAGCGGATCAACACTTTACACAACCGCCACCGCGTTATTCGGAAGCATCCTTGGTCAAGCGTATGGAAGAATTGGGCATTGGTCGCCCATCTACCTACGCAAGCATTATTTCTGTATTGCAGGACCGTGATTATGTGCGTTTGGATAAACGCCGCTTCGTGCCGGAAGATCGCGGTCGTCTGGTCACGGCCTTCCTTGCGAACTTCTTTAAGCGCTATGTGGAATATGATTTCACCGCCAACCTTGAAGACCAGTTGGACGAAATTTCCAATGGGGATGAAGATTGGCAGAAAGTCCTGCGTGAATTCTGGCAGGCCTTTAGCGGTGCAATCGACGAAACCAAAGAATTGCGCGTTCGTGATGTGCTGGATGCGCTGAATGAAGATTTGGCCGATCACTTCTTCCACGAAACGGAAGAAGGAAAGGACCCTCGCAGTTGCCCGACCTGTGACGATGGTAAACTGAGCCTGAAGCTGGGTAAGTTTGGTGCCTTTATCGGCTGTTCCAACTATCCGGATTGCCGCTATACCCGTCCGTTGATCAAGGCAGAAGATGGCGACGAAAACCTGCCGGATCTGGAAACTGGCCCGAAAGAACTGGGCATTGACCCGGAAAGTGGCGAGATGGTGACGTTGCGTCGTGGACCGTATGGTCTGTACGTGCAGATCGGTGACCTTGATCCGGAAGATAAAAAGAAAAAGCCGAAACGGGCGTCTTTGACATCCGACATGAAGGCGGCTGAAATGGATTTGCAAGCGGCATTGAAGCTGCTGTCCTTGCCGCGTAATGTCGGTATCTTCCCCGAAACAGGGGAGATCATCAAGGCGGGTATTGGTCGCTTTGGCCCCTATGTCAGTGTCGGCAAGATTTTTGTGTCTATTAAGGAAGACAGCCCCTACACCATCGGTGAAAACCGCGCGATCGATCTGATCCATGAAAAAATGGAAAAGACACAGATGGTGGTCTTGGGCCAGCACCCGGATGAGAAAAAAGATATCATCCTGCAAAACGGGCGTTGGGGTCCGTTTGTGAAAGTCGGTCGTATCAATGCCCGATTGCCAAAAGATATGGAACGTGAAGACGTGACTTTGGAAATCGCTATTGAGATGCTGAACAAAAAAGGCGCTGGCGCAAAGAAGAAAGCACCCGCCAAAAAAGCGGCAGCCAAGAAAACCACAGCAGCAAAAAAGACGACAACCGCGAAAAAGAAAGCACCGGCAAAGAAGAAGACGCCTGCGAAAAAAGCAGCTGATACGGAATAAACGCACAAAGAAAATGTAAAGTTTGAGATTTCGCAATCACAATTTTAGTTTTTTCTGATACAGTTCCTCCTAATATAAATGGAGGGTGGAATGAGTTTCTTTCACAATATCAGGCTGGCCTATAAGATCGGTTTTGGTGTGGTCTTTGTGGCGTTGGCGTCAATTTTGATTATCGTGTTTTCTATGACGCGATCCTTTGAAGGAATGATCGAAGAGTCGGAAAACCGCGAGCTTGGCAATCACTATCTATCGATCTTGAGTGCGATTGAGGCTGAGGCCTATCGTGCAGAATCGTTAGCCCAAATGTCGGCACATATCCCGCAAGCGGCAGAAGCGTTCGCCAATCAGGACCGCGAGGCTTTGTTTGGCCTGTTTTTACCTGTGTTTGCGGAACTCAAGCAGAATTACGCAGTGCGCCAATTCCAGTATCATTTGCCACCGGCGACATCGTTTGCCCGTATCCATAAGCCGGAAAAGTTTGGCGATGACCTGTCAGGGTTTCGCAAAACGGTGATCGAAACCAATGCGACGAAGAAAACCATTGTTGGTATTGAAAAAGGCGTTGCAGGTTTAGGGGTGCGCGGCGTGGTCCCGGTCTTTAAAGGGCAGACACATCTGGGGTCGGTTGAGTTTGGCATGTCTTTTGGTCCGGCTTTCTTTGAACGGTATAAAGAAAATTACGGCATTGATCTCGCCCTCCATATCGAAGGGGAGAAAGGCTTTAAGACGTTTGCTTCCACCATTGGGGACAGCGCAATGGCAGCGGATGTTGATCTTGCGTCGGTCCTTGGCGGGGAACGGGTGATCACACAGATCGATCACGCGGGCGGGCATTATGCGGTCTTGTACGATGTGGTGCGCGATTTCTCCAACAAACCCATCGGGGTGCTGGAAGTGGCGATGGACACCACCGGCTATTTTACGATGCTGAACGGGGCGCGTAACAATGCACTGATTTTTGGCGCAGGTGCGCTTGCATTGTCCGTTTTGCTGTCGATCTTTTTGTCGAAATCCATTTCAAATCCGATTATCCGTATGACCAAAGCTTTGAATCTATTGGCAAACAAACAGTTTGACGTGGACATTCCTGCGCGGGAACGTAGCGATGAAGTCGGCACCATGGCCCAAGCGGTGCGGGATCTGCGGGAACGTGCCATGAAGATGGATGAATTTGAAAAACAACGCGAAGCCCATGTCGCGCGTCTGGAAACGTGGGAAGGGGAAGTGAAAGCCCAATCCAAAAACCAGCTGCATGGGGTGGTGGAAGCCGCGATCCAGAGCAATGAAGCCATCGTGGTGATGGCAGCGATGCGCAACGATATCGCCAATGTTAACCAAGCCAGTGAAACCATGGCTTCGGCTGTGGAAGAACTCGTGGCCTCCGTCAACGAGATTGCCCAGAACGGGGAAGCCATCGCCGTTGATGCCCGCAGTGCGGAAGAAGCGTCGGGACAAGGGATGTTGGAAGCTGAAAATGCGACCAAAGCCATGACGGATATTTTCGATGCGGTTAATCAGGCGGTTGAGAAGACGTCGATGTTGGCAAAATCATCCGAACAAATTGGCGATATCGTCAGCCAAATTGAAGCGATTGCGGAACAGACCAACCTGCTGGCCCTGAACGCCACCATTGAAGCTGCGCGCGCAGGCGAGGCGGGTAAAGGGTTTGCCGTGGTGGCAAGCGAGGTGAAAAATCTTGCCAACCAGACTTCCCGTGCGACCGAAGATATCAATGCCCGTATCAACACCTTGTTGAACGAGATGGACGAAATCACCAGCTCCATGAGTGCGGGGAACGAAGCGGTCCATACGGGGCAAAAGGTGATCGGTGATCTTTATAGCCGTTTGGGGCAGATGAATTCGCAGGTCAATAACGTAACAGGCAAAGTCGAGGAAATTGCTGGTATCCTGTCGCAGCAGACCGCTGCGGCCAATGAGGTTGCGGATGGCACGACCAACATTGCGCGTCTTGCTAAACAGAATAATGTTGAGATCGACAAGGTGTTAACCGCGATTGATAACAGTAACCTTGAACTGGACAAACGGGTGGATGAATTCGCCAAAGGTGGCGATGCCTACAGCATCGTTCATGTGGCGAAAAACGATCACATGAGTTTCAAACGCCGTGTGGTGAATACGGTTATGGGGCGTCGTGATCATAAATCGTCGGAGATGCCGGATCATCATACGTGCCGCTTGGGCCGTTGGTATGATCATGTGGAGGATGAGCGTCTGCTGTCCCATCCGGCTTTCCAGAAACTTGTGCAACCGCATGAGCAGGTTCACAGCCATGGGGTCGCTGCTTTGAAAGCGCATGAAGCACATGATTTTGAACGCGCAATCGAGGAACTTAATTTGCTGGATCGATATTCCAAAGAGGTTCTGGACATTCTGGATGAATTGTCTCAGGCCGTGGAAGATTAAAATTCGGGGTAGCCTTTGTGAGTGCCAGCCTATACAACAGTAGGATTATAGGATTTTCTCACAAAGGCACACCAGCTTGAACGATACCCCCAAAAAACCGGTTCCGTTTCCAACGAAAGAACAAATTCTCGAATTTATCAACGAGTCCCCCTCAACGGTGGGAAAGCGGGAAATTGCGCGTGCTTTTGGCCTGCGCGGACCGGATAAAATCCAGCTTAAAAAAATCCTCAAGCAGATGGAAAATGACGGCAAGGTCGGACGGGGGCGTCAACGCCGTTTCGCCACACCCGGTTCCATGCCCGATGTGGCTGTGCTGGAAGTCAGCGGTATTGATGAAGATGGCGAACTGTTGGCAAAACCAGTGTCGTGGCAGGGTGATGACCGTCCGCCAAAAATCTATGTCTCACAATCCAGCGGGCGCACTGCTTATGGCATGCGTGATCGCTTGTTGTGCCGGATGCGTAAAGTCTCTGCCAAGGAATATGAGGCGCAGGTCATTCGCCAAATCTCCGAAGCGCCGTCGCGTATTTTGGGAATTTATCAGGGGGATGGCAGTCAAGGCCGCTTGATCCCGACGGATCGTCGTGCCAAAAGCGAATTTGTCATCGCCAAAGAAAATACGATGGATGCGGAAAACGGCGAACTGGTCCTGTGTGAACCTTTGCCTGGTCGTATTTATGGTTTGAAACCCGCGCGCGTTGTTGAGCGTCTGGGCGATAGCAACCAGCCCAAGGCCGTGTCCCTTGTGTGTATTCATGCCCACGATATCCCGAACGAATTCCCCGCCGCAGCGGTAGAACAGGCGGAGAATGCCAAGGCTGTCCCACTGGGGAAAAGGGTTGATTTGCGCGAAATCCCGTTGGTGACCATCGACGGGGCTGATGCGCGTGACTATGATGACGCGGTCTTTGCAGAACCGGATACGGACCCTAAAAACGAGGGGGGCTGGCATATCATCGTCGCGATCGCAGATGTTGCCCATTATGTCCGCACCAACGACGAATTGGACCGCAGCGCTTATGAACGGGGCAATTCGGTCTATTTCCCCGATCGGGTGGTGCCCATGTTACCGGAGGCGTTATCAAACGGCTGGTGTTCCTTGGTGCCGAATGAAGATCGCGGCTGTCTGGCAGCGCATATGTGGATTGATGCGGATGGGCATTTGTTGCGCCATAAATTTGTGCGTGGCCTGATGCGATCTCATGCGCGCTTGACTTATGAGCAAGCACAGGCCGCCCGCGATGGACAGACCGATGAGATCACCGCACCTTTGATGGAACAGGTGATCAATCCGCTGTATGGCGCTTACGAAAGCTTTTTGAAATACCGCGAAGAACGTAATGTTCTGGAACTGGATGTACCGGAACGCAAAATGGCGTTTGATGACGAAGGCAAGGTGGCGTCCATTGATAAACGCCAACGTCTGGATAGCCATAAGCTGATCGAAGAATTTATGATCACCGCAAACGTTGCCGCAGCCGAAGCGTTGGAGCAAAAGTCTCAACCTTGCATGTATCGTATCCACGATGCGCCGGGGCTGGAAAAGATGGAAGCCCTGCGTCAGTTCTTGGGCTCGCTGGATATTAAGATTGCAAAGGGTCAAACGCCGAACCCGAAAATCTTTAACCGGATTTTGGCACAGGCTGCGGAAACAGATCAAAGCCATATGATCAATACCATCGTGTTGCGCTCACAGGCACAGGCAGAATATAACCCCGAAAATATCGGGCATTTTGGTCTGGCACTGCATCGTTATGCCCACTTTACGTCCCCGATCCGTCGATATTCCGATCTGCTGGTCCATCGTGCCTTGATCAAAGGCTATGGTCTGGGGGAAGGCGGTCTGGAAGATGGCGGCAAAGACTTTAGCGATATGGGGGAACACCTGTCGAAAACGGAACGTCGCGCTGCCGCAGCGGAACGGGACGCGATGGATCGCTATACGACCCTATTTATGGCGGATCGTGTCGGGGCCAGCTTTGGCGCACGCATCAATGGGGTGACACGTTTTGGCCTGTTTATCACGCTGGATGAAACCGGCGCTGATGGCCTGATCCCGATCCGAAGCCTGCCCGGTGATTTTTATGATCATGATGAAGATTTGCATTTGTTGCGTGGGAAACGCACAGGACTTGTCTTCCGTCTGGGAGAACGGGTGGAAGCAAAATTGATCGAAGCCGATGTGATTACAGGCGGGATGGTCTTTAATCTTGTTTTAAAGCCGGAAGACGTGGCGAAGGCTGCAAAATCGGGAAGTGGTGAGCGCAGGACAAAGAAAGGCCACCGTAAGGGCTTTAAAAAGGGACCTAAAAGCAGACCGCGACAGCGATCCTGATCGACTGTCGTTTAGTCTGCGTGACAAAAGCGGACTTATTTGTCATGATCATCACATGAAACAGATGAATAACGCATTTTGCTCTTCAATCATGGCGATTTTGCTGCTGTCGGCCTGTGGGACGGCACCGTCGGACGACGCCCATCTGTCGGGACAATCGACGTTTGTGGATATGGGCGAAAAATTGCCCCGCGACGAGATTTCATCTGTTTTGGCCTCTGGTTTTTACAGTATCTCCGAACGCGCCTTGACGCCGGTTGATGTGCGCTCCTTGGGGTTGGAAGGCTTGCGTGGGCTCGCCACCATTGATCCTGCAATCGGAATACAGGAAGTCAACGGCACGGTGGAAATCTGGTATGGCGACCAACGGGTCAGCACATTGGTGGAGCCGATGGCCCACGACAGCGAAAGCTGGTCGGATGTGGTCTATGATACGTTAAGTGTACTCTGGTCCCATTCTTCCGACCTTGCACAGACAAATGCCGAACGGATCTATGAGGCGGTCTTTGATGCGGCGCTGGCTAATCTGGATATTTTTTCCAGATATGCAGGCAAGCGTGAAGCTGAAGAACATCGCGATAATCGCGAAGGTCATGGCGGGGTCAATCTGACGTTAGACAAGATAGATCAGCGCTTCTTTATCAAGCAGGTGGATCGGGAAAGCCCGGCCTATGAAGCGGGTGTGCGCAAAGGCGATATGTTGATCAGCGTCGATGGACAAGCCGTGGTCGGCAAAAGTTTGCACGACGTAGACACGATGTTGCGCGGTAAAATCCAGACCGAACTGGTGTTGGAAATTGAACGCATTTCAACCGGCGTGTCGCAAAAACTGTTTGTCTGGCGCGAGTTGGTGATCCCGCAAACGATGTGGACGACGTTTGAGGACGGGGTGTTGGATGTGCGTATCACCAGCTTTAATGAACGCACGGCCCGTCGTCTGTCCCAACAGGTGCAGGATATTGCCTTGATGCATGGCAACCGCTTTAAAGGTGTTATACTGGATTTGCGCGGCAATCCCGGTGGTTTATTGCGAAAAGCGGTGCAGGTCGCCGATTTGTTTTTGGCAGGCGGGCGAATTATCTCCACCAAGGGACGACACCCCGATAGTTTGGAAGTATATGAGGCAGATCCTGTGGATGTGGCCCAAGGCCGTCCCATCGTGATCTTAATGGATGGCAAAAGCGCCTCAGCATCGGAAATCGTCGCGGCTTCCTTACAGGATCGTAAGCGCGCGGTTGTGGTTGGTAGTTCGTCTTATGGCAAAGGGACTGTGCAGTCTGTCCAGCGTCTGCCCAATAACGGTGAAATCACAGTTACCTGGTCGCGTTTGATCGCACCTAGCGGATATGCCTTCCACGGGCTTGGTGTGCGCCCTTCGGTCTGTACAAGCGGTGTCGAGGGGCAGGGGCGCTTTGGTGCCGCCCTGTGGGAAGATGACGGACGTGCGTTGATGAAAAACTGGCGTAGCGTTGCTATTGAGGACCGGACGGGACGTAAAAAACTGCGCCTGACCTGTCCGCCGGATCGTCAGGAGAAAGGAATCGATATGGTGGTTGCCCGCAATATTATCCTTGATCCGGACATCTATCGACGTTTCAAGGGGTTTACGACCATCGCAACCATCGCACAATAGCTGGGAATTTAACAGATTGTCATAAAAACGCATAAAGCGGGTTGACATAGATTGTTTTGCCTGTATTGTCCGGGCCTCGAAGCGCAATATTTTTGCAACAGGATTTGATAAGATGGCTAAGCCAACCACCATTCAGGTCAGACTGGTAAGCACCGCTGACACGGGTTATTTTTACGTAACTAAGAAAAACCCGCGCAACATCACCGAGAAGCTGGAATTCCGCAAATACGACCCGGTGGTACGCAAGCACGTGCTGTTTAAAGAAGCGAAGATTAAATAATCTTGTTTCTTACCAGACGTATACCTTATTAAAAAAGGCTTTCGTGTTATACGAAAGCCTTTTTTATTGCCTGAACGCTCGGGTCATTTACCGATAAAACCTTGAACCTCGCCGATAAAGTCCGCTATGGAAATGGGCTTGGACATATAAGCATCGCAGCCGGATTGCATAATTCTTTCCTCATCGCCCTTCATGGCGAAGGCGGTAACGGCGATGATCGGGATCTCGCTGAGGTCGTCATGGGCTTTGATGTCTTTTGTTGCCTCTGCCCCTGAAATATCGGGCAGTTGTATATCCATGATAATCAGGTTGGGAGAGTGCTGGAGGGCCAGTTCTTTCGCCTGTGTCCCTGTGGCGGTCTGTATGGTGTTATAGCCGTGGGCCTGTAAAAGATCGTTGAACAGTTTCATGTTCATTTCGTTATCTTCAACGATCAGAATCGTTTTTGTCATTATAAAGCCTGTAGTTTCTCAAGAGTGCTGTTGAGTATTTTTTTTAGTGGCATTTACAATGAATTTTCATAAAAAACCTGTCAATCTAAACCAGCCCCAGGGTGTAGATTAAATCAATGAATTACACTTAAGGTGTGATTTATCACGTTCGTTGCCACTCTTTAGTTCAGGAGGGCGAGAAGCAGGTTCAGAACCACTATCAGGATCACCGTGGCATAGAGGGAAAAACCGCTGTGCCAATCCCACGCAATTTTAAAGTTGGATTTGCCCGTGACGCTGGACAGATAGATCACGGTCGCCGATAGGGGCGACACGTTGGTGCCCTGTCCCCACATGGTAATCAAGGCCAGTGCAAAGACAAGCGGAGGAATGCCGGTATTTTCCGGCGTTAAGATGGACGAGAGCACGATTACAAAGATTACCGGATGCAAACCGATGGCGCTGATCAGTAAAAACGCCAGCATGATCAGGCTGAGGATCAGATGGGGAGACAAGCCCGCAAGCAGGGACTGCACATCAAGGGGTGTTTGTTGGATGAAATCTGAAAAGCAGGCGCCAAAGATATTGGCGCTGGTAAACAGAAAGGTCTCGCCGCGCAAGGATCGGAAGCTCTTGAAAATATCGTTATAGAGAATGGAAGGCAGGTTGCTTTCCTGTTTGCGGGTGATGGTGTACAGCCAGATGATGGAAAAGAGGGGCGCAACCACCGCCAGTGAAATCGAGATGGTCCAGACAAACAGTTCAGAAACCGCGATGACACAGGCAAACAGGCTGATCAGCACCAGTAAGGTGCGGATGAACTTGGCGGCATCAAAGACAGGGGCCGGGGCGGTTGAGGGTGTTTCAGCTTGTCCGCGTTTGAAATAGAGCCGATCAAGCGCCCAGCCGAGCAGCAGAAGCCCTAAGGCCATGGAAAAGCCATAGGGGGCCACATCAATCCAGTCTGCCCCGTCCGTGAGGCTTAAAACGATCATGGTGCCGACAAAAAACGGGGACCAACAGGTCGCGGTGCCAAATCCAAAGGAAATGGCGCGGACAAGGCGTGATTGCAGCAGAGTGTCCGACACATTGCGGACCATGGGGCTGAGCAGGGAAAAGCTGGCAAGGTTAAAGGCCGCCCCCAACAGGTGGGAGGCAAAGGATAGAAAGAAAAACCGTCGTCCCGCTGGTTGCTGAACCACATATTGACGCACGGACAACAGGGCGGGGCTATAATTGGACGGCGCTTGCAACCATGTGACGGAGGCAAAGAGCAACAAAAACGGCAGGGTCTTGCGCACCCCCGTGTACAGCAGGTGGCCCAGATTGTCGTCAATGATCGCAAAGACAACCCCGATGAGAAACAGAATACCCCCGATGATCTTTGCCAGCTGTTTGATATGCCTGAACTCAATTGCGAGATAGAGGACTGCACAGGCAACTGCGATATTTGCGAGATCTTCCTTGCCCAGAACTTCCGCAAGGACAGTCAGGACGGAGATGATAAAAAACAGACTACAGGAAAGACGTTCAAGGGACATGGGGTTCACAAAGTAACGGGGGGAAAGGGGAGGAAAGGTGATTATTCCTCTTTCCAGCGTTCACGTACATCTAGAATTTCGGGCAAGCAGTGAAGGAACAGGTTGACCAGAGCGGGATCAAAATGGCTACCGGCATTTTCTTCGATTAGCGCGATTGCTTTTTCTACGGGCCAAGCTTCTTTGTACGGGCGCTGGGTGGTCAGGGCATCAAAGACGTCTGCAATGGCGACGATACGTCCTGCCAGCGGGATTTCTTCACCCTTTAGTCCTTTTGGATAGCCGGAACCATCCCATTTTTCATGATGGGTCAGGGCAATTTGGGACGCGAGCTTGAGCAGCGGGGATTTATGCTCTCCGATAATGCGGGCGCCAAACTCAGGGTGCTTTTGCATGGTTTCCCATTCGTCTTTATCCAGTTTGCCGGGTTTGAGCAGGATATGGTCAGGGATACCGATTTTACCGATGTCGTGCATGGGGGCGGCGTTTAACAGGCGTTCGGCTTCTTCATCGTCCATCCCTGCAGCACGACCAAGGATCATGGAATAATGGCTCATGCGGATAACATGCAAGCCGGTTTCATTATCTTTAAATTCGGCCGCATGGCCCAGACGGCGGATAATTTCCAGCCGGGTGTCGTGCAGTTCTTCCACGCGTACAAGGGAGAGATGGGTGCGCACACGCGCCTGTACGATCGGGGCACTGACAGGTTTGGAGATATAATCTACAGCCCCCACATCAAAGCCCAGTTTTTCATCTTCCACATCGACCATCGCGGTGACGAAAATGACCGGAATACCTTTTGTCGCCTCATCTTGCTTGAGCCGTCGCACGGTTTCATAACCGTTCATATCCGGCATCATGATATCCATCAGGATCAGGTCAGGGGACTGTTTTTGCGCAAACTCAATAGCTTTCTGGCCGTTTTTTGCAAAGACCAACTGATAGCTGTCTTGCAGGATCTGCTTGAGAACCTGCAAGTTGACCGGTTCGTCATCAACGATAAGGATTTTCTTTTGCGGGGATGTCATTCGTATTTTTCTCCCATATTGATGACAAGTAAAAAGACGGTAAAGAGGAACAGGCCGCTTATCAGGACGCAAAGGCTCAGTAAAAGGGATTTATGACGCTCAAAAAAACTGGGGATGGGCTCGGTAATTTTGGCTTGTCCCTTGAGGGTGGGCGGAATGTCGAGCCCGATTGCTTGCATGGCCGTTTCGTTAAAGAGGTATTCGTTCGGGCTTTTTTGTAAAGGCGGGACCAAATCCAACGAGCCGAATTGCACCCATTGAATGAGCAACTGAGCAGCAGCCCGTCCCTGCCGTAAGCCACTTGTGACATAGCCAGCCTGCACGCCTTCGATATGGGCAGCATCACTTAAGGTCAGGATTAACCCCTTTGTGGTTTCTCTGAGGGCGCGAATGCTGGTCTTTAGTTGCAGCAGGCGGCTGTCTTTATCATGTAAAGCGCCTAAGGATGTCAGTAGAATTGGTGTATCCGGGTACTTTTTAAGAAAGTTGAGAAGGTCATTCAGATAAGCCGTTTGTTTGAAAATCAAGGTAATGCCGGTCGCTTTGTCGGCAAGTTGGCGTTTGACCTCTTTTTCAATCAAGCCAGCCGTGCGGGTGGTATCCCCGATCACCAGCAATTGGCGGGCGTTGGGTTGCAAGGTTTGAAGGAGCATCAGGTTTTCGACAACATCGATCTGCTGGATCACGCCGGTGATGTTTGATCCGGGGTCTTGCTTTAGTGCTGATGTATCATTCACCCCTGAAAAGAAGATGGGGACGTCTGCTAAATGGGGGTGCAGATAGGTCTTGGCAAAAACATAGGCATTGTCGTCGGTGACATACAGGGCATCCGGCGTGCGGTTGCCATATTTACGCAGAATGAAATCGGCGTAATCCTGTGCATATTCGTCATCGAGTATCTGGAATTTTGTATCCAGATACTCGCTTGAGATATGAGTGGTCAGGGGGAGGTGCTCCTGCAAATGGGCAATAAACCCATCATGCTGGTTGCGTGTCCAAGGATATTCCGAACTATAGGAATGGATGCTGAGGATATGAAGGGGCCATGTGTCTTCTTGTGCTTTTAAAGGTGTGCTGCCAACACAAAACCACGTGAATAAAAGCGCCAGGGACAAGAGGGTTTTATGCATCATGATTAAAGACCCCTTCTTCAAATTCTTGCGGGCAGACCGATTGGGCAAGCGCCATCAGATGTTCAATCGCCGGGTCGAAGTCAAAGTTATTGATGGCTTCTTCCAGATCGATGAACGGTTTTTCTTTGGCATCGGACCCAATGCCCTCTCGTAACTGTTTGAGCAGGCCTTCCTCAAACGAGCCTTGAAGCAGGTTGTCTTGAAGCGCCTTGATTAAGTGCGCGAGGGTATCGCTGGCTAATCGTTCAGATTGAGGGCTTGCTTGGCAAATCGGTTTCTGGGTTTCCAGATGCTCGTTCAGCAGGCCAATATCTGCAAGGGCTGTTCTAAGACCTGTGGTGAGGGCTTTTAACAGGTCATCCAGATCGGTTTCACCCTGATGCAGGGAGGTTTCAATCTCCATCGCACATTGGGTCAGATTGGTGATGGCCAAATTGCCTGCCGCCCCTTTGAGGCGATGGGCAAGGTGTTGGGCATCTTCTGTCTGACCGGCGCAGAGTGCTTCTGCGATCTGTTGGTCAAAATCGCGGAACTGTTGGGCGAAGCTCAGCAGGTTGTCACGATACGCTTTGGCATTCCCCCAACGTGCCAGACCTTCCGTCACATTGATATCGCTCAGGTTCTGGAGGCCCGAGAGTAAATCTTCAACAGGTGTTGCGGCTGGAATGGAGGTCACTTCTTCATTGAGGACACGTGCGATTTCGGCAAACAGCATATCAAACTGAATGGGTTTGGTGACGAAGCCGTCCATCCCGGCATCATCGGCCGCCTTGCGGTCTTCCTGAAACGCACCGGCGGTCAGGGCGATGATAGGTAGGTGGCCTGCGTTGTTTTTTTGTTCCCATTTACGGATCAAGCGGGTGGCGGTCAAGCCGTCCGTTCCCGGCATTTGCACATCCATCAGCACCAGATCAAAATGGCCGTTCTGGACCGCGTCAAAGGCGAGTTGACCATTTTGGACCCAAACGACGGAATGACCGTTTTCTTTGAGGCGGAGGGTTAAAAGCTCGGCATTGGCGCTGACATCTTCTGCAATGAGGATTTTACGCGGGGTGATTTGATAGCGTGTGCTGTCGTCCCCCGTGTAGGTAAAGCTGACCGGACATTCCGAGATTTCTAAAGGCAGTTTGACTCGGAAAAGGCTGCCAAGGTTCTCAACACTTTCCACTTCGATCTTTCCGCCCATCAGTTCGGTCAATTGACGCGCGATCGAGGTCCCAAGGCCGGTTCCGCCAAAACGTCGGGTAATGGAGGCATCGGTTTGGGCGAAAGGGGTGAAAATTTCTTCGATCTTATCTTGCGGGATACCGATACCGGTGTCGCTGACTTCAAAGATCACATGGTCGTCCACACGTTTTGCCGTGAGTTTGACCTGACCTTTTTCGGTGAATTTGATGGCGTTGCCGATCAGATTGATCAAAATTTGACGGATACGGGTCAAGTCCCCAAGGTAACAAGGGGGCATGTTTTCGTCCCATTCAACATGCCAGTTCAGGCCTTTGTTGCGGGCGTTATTGTTAAAGACAGACAGCATCTCATCTAGAAACAGCGGCAGGTCAAACGGTTGCAGTTCCAGTTCCACGGCATGTTGGTTAAGCTTGGCCGTATCTAAAATGTCATTCAGCAGACGCAGCAGGGAGCGCGCGGAATGATGCACGATATCAAGCTGGCGACGTTGTTCGTCATCCAGTTTTTTAGACAGCACAACTTCGACAAAGCCGATGATGGCGTTCATGGGGGTGCGGATTTCGTGGCTCATGTTGGTCAAGAAAGCGGTTTTGGATTCAACGGCCTGCTGGGCTTCGTTGATGGCGCTGAGGAGCTGTTCTTCCATTTGTTTGCGCTCTGTAATATCGCGCAAGATACCGATATACATGCTGCCGCTGGGGTCTGCGGCTTCCCCGACGGAGAGTTCCAACGGGAACTGGCTGCCATCTTTGCGCAGGCCCATGACCTCACGACCGATGCCGATGATCTTCTTCTCACCGGTTTCTTGATAATGGTTCAGGTAACCGTCATGATTGCGGCTGTGATTTTCCGGCATCAACATCTTGACGTTTTTGCCCAGTACTTCTTCGCGCTTGTAGCCGAACATCTTTTCACAAGCCGGGTTATATTCCAGCATATTGCCGCGGTGATCGATCTGGATAATACCGTCCACAGCCGTATTGTAGATGGCGGCTTGGCGGTTTTGTTCGCGTTGCAGGTTCTGATTAAAGTTGCGATGGCGCACAAACAGGTTCAGGCCCAAGGTTGTAAAGGCAATGAAGATGGTGACGGTGGCAATGGCAACCGCAAGGAAGGTCCAATATTCAACGCTGTAGGTTTCACATTCTGCCGCATCACCGATAAAGACAGCGGCTTTCATGCCCGTATAATGCATCCCGGAGACGGCGAGGCCGAGCACAAATCCACCGGCAAGGGCGATTTTGGAATGGGAGAGATTGGGGAAATAGTGTTTCAGGCCAAAGCGCACCCAGACACCGAGGACGGAAAGGGCAATCACGACGATGATGGATAGCCCAAAGATGACAGGGTCGTAATAGAGGCTGGAGGAAATCTCCATTGCTGCCATACCGCTATAATGCATGGTCCCGATCCCGGCCCCCATCAGCGTGCCGCCGCCGAGCATCCGTTTGAAGGACAGGCTGTCTGCACTCAACATCACAAGGGCAAGGGCGCTGGCAAGGACACTCGGGATCATGGATAAGAGGGTGATTGGCACGTTGTAGCCCGTGTTGCCACAAATCTGAAAAGCGAGCATGCCAATAAAATGCATGGCCCAAACCCCGCCGCCCATGGCAAAGGAGCCGACCAGCAGCAACAGGCTTTGCATTTGTTTGGAGCCAGCGTGCTTGATCTGTGTTGCAGTTTCTAAGGCGACGCTAGAAGTGAAGACAGCAACCAGCAGGGACAAAATGACAAGCCAAGGTTCATATTGGCCTAAAAGAACGACGCCGTTTTCTGGTTTTTCTAGTAAAAATTGTAGTTGAGCATTCATTTGCTACGTGCAACCTTAGTGTGATTTCTCAGAGTAAATTATGTTTTTTGAATGAATATCAAAAGATACATAAATTTGTGTAACATTTTTAATTTTAACGCAATTCCGGTCAAGAAAACGTAAAATGGTGTGACAAGTGTGGCTTAGAAATCACGTTCAGTTGCTAAACGCGTTATATAGTAAGGGGGGCTTTCAATTTCTAGGTTTGAAGGGGGCGACTCCGGCAAAAAATATCCAAAGAACTGTGTTTTTTTTATCTTAATGTAGAGAATGGCGTGTGGTAGACAATTCTTGGATGGATTTTGCCTTAAGGGATTGTTTTACATGAAATTTAAAGTTTCAATTTTAAATGCTGTTTTTATGTGGTCTGTCTTGACTGCATTGGCAGTTTTAACGGTTAGTTTGATTAAAACGGGAACAAATCAGTCATTTTTTGATCATCTGATCGAATTTGGTGCCTATTCTGCGATTGTCGTCGTTTTATTCTATCTTTCTGTTGCCCCATTTGCATTTTGGTCGATTCGAAAGAAGGGGCACATTGTTTTACCTGTATATGTGCCGAGCCTTTTGCTTGTTGGTCTGGTCGTGGTTATAAGCTTAATTCTGGGCTTTACGGTGTCCAGGGTTTTCGTTCTTATTGTTTGTTTCGGTTTTCTTGAGGTTCTGAGCCTCGGATTTATGCATTATTCCGCACATAAAGCCGGATGTATTCAGCCTGTTAAGGTGCTGAAAATTGTCATTCCGGTTTGGCTGGTTGTGATGCTGGCGGCTTGGGGGTTTAGCACTGCTATCCTCTATTTTGCAGCAGCTGAGGAGCGCGTGATTGCAGAGTCTGTCGTGAAGCCTGACACTCAAGCTACAGTGCAAAATTCTGCAAAAAACGATGTGCAAATGGCATCTAACACTGTTGTGGCAAAAGCCAACGTAGGGTTGGTGGCATGGGATGCTTATGTTGTGGACGTCAATAATGGATTGCTTTGGATGCGGTGTCCGGTGGGAATGCGTTATGAAAAAGGGACATGCACAGGTCAGCCGCGTCGCTTGGATTTTGCGACTTTTCGAAAGGAAGCAAATGAAATCACCCGAGAGCTTACTTATTCACCGATGAGTTATTGGCACTTACCTACATTAGCGGAGCAAAAATCCGTCTCAGCTTGCCTAGAGGCAAAGCCATTTCGCCCAGCAGAGCCTACTGCAGACATTGGACTGTTTGGGGTGGGAAAGTCTGCGTCTGATCTGGCAAAGCAGCACAGTTTAAATTGCCAGAAAATACCAAAGCTGAATGCTAAAGAGCCTTTTTTCCCCAATGCACCGCAAGGGCGTTTTATGGTTCATAACAGTGATAGGCTTGGGAAGAACGAAGGATATGGCACCGTTGTAACGGTAGGTTTGAAGCCGGGGAATTTGTTGTCAAGCGATCAGGTCGGCGCAGAAAAGAAGGGTTACATACGTTTGGTGCGCAAGGCGACCTTTCAGGAGCTAAAACGTGTTAAGCAGGTTGCGCAACAGGGGGGAACAAGTCGTTCTCCCCAAAAGGTCACGTCGGTGATTGCAGACAGGAGTACGCGCCGGCCCTATACAATGTAGGGGATGTTGTAATTGATGGAGATAGGTTTTCCGGCCTTGAGTTCTATAACTCCCTCGATAAAGAGCATGTCCTGCTTCAGGTACTTTAACTGTGTGGGAAAGTACTAAGTCGGCAAGTTATCTTCTGGTTAGAGATGTCCCCTAACCAGAAGAAGGGCATTTTATAAAAGCGGGAGGCCGAAGAGGATAAGGCCCCCTGCAAGAATGAGAAAGAGCCTGAGAAGAGCGGCTTTTTTAGAGATGACACCGTAGGAAATGGCAAAGAGACCAAGGCCGACTTGTGCGAAGCTGAGAAGGGCATCGCCTGGGGTATCTTCCAGGCCGACAAGGGCAGGGTTGGCAATCATGGCAAGCGGGACAAGGTAAAGTCCGATCCCCAGCGACATGGCGTACAGTGCCACCTTCAGCCAATTTTCCTGCACCAGTCCGGCAGCGATAAAGACTGCGCCACAAACAGGCGGGGTGATGGTGCTGAGGAGCGCAAACCAGAAAACAAATAAATGGGCTTGTAACAGCGGCACGCCCAGTTGGTTAAGCGCTGGACCCGCAACCGAAATACAAATCACATAAGCCGCGGTTGTCGGGACTTCCATCCCCAAGATCAGGCAGGCAATGGCGGTCAGCAACAAGGCCGGCCATAACATACCGTTTGATCCGGCAAGGATGAAGGAGGTTAGCTTGATGCCCAGACCCGTCATCCCCAACACCCCGATAATGAGGGAGGCACAGAGGATGATGGCGGCAATCATCGCGATTTGCTTGCCTGCGGTTACACAGACGGTTTCAAAACGCAGGAGCGTGCGTTTCCAGTCAAAACTGAGTTTGCCGTCAATAAACAACAAGACAGCCCCTGCGAGGATAGACAGGCTCGCGGCATATTGCGGTGTATATCCCGCCCAAAACATGCCGACCAGCAACACTGTAAAGGGGATGAGGAAGAAGGCAGAGGTAATGGCGACGGTGTGCAGGGTAGGGGTGTCGGCGCTATTTAAACCGGACAGATTGTGACGTCCGGCAAAGGCATTGATCCCGCACCAGACAGTTGCGAAATAAAGGATGGCGGGTAAAAGTGCTGCTAGGATAATGGAGGTATAAGGCACGCCCGTCAGTTCCACCATTACAAAAGCACCGGCCCCCATCAGTGGGGGCATAATCTGTCCACCAGATGAGGCCACGGCCTCAACGGCACCCGCAAAGGCACGCGGGTAGCCCAGCCGGGTCATGGCGGGTAAGGTAATTGCCCCTGTGGACGCGACGTTGGCAGAAGCTGAGCCAGAGATCGAGCCAAACAGCGCCGACGACAGGACAGAGACTTTCGCTGCCCCACCTTTAAGCCGTCCGGCGGCGGCGGTTGCGACGTTCATGAAGCCTTGGCCTGCTTCCCCGGAATTGAGGACCGCGCCAAAGATGACGAAAATCGCGACAATATTGACAGAAACACCGGTCAGTTTGCCCCAAAGCCCGCCTTCGGTGATGGTCAGGGTGCCGAGGAAACTTTCCAGCGGCATGCCCGGATGACCAAACTCGCCGGGCAGGTGACTCCCCCAGAGCCCGTAGGCCAAGGCAATCAGCGCCACCAGTGGCATGGGCCAGCCGATGGCGCGCCGTGTCATTTCAAGCACAATCAGAATGAGGACGACCGAGACAATAATTTGCAGGTTCCCTTCCAGATACCCGTACTGGTCCCCCAAAACGTCTTGATAGACGACGATATAAAGGGTTGCCGCCAGCCCCAGCAGACTAAGGATGATCCCGATCAACCGTTCTGTTGGGTTTTTGGCGACC
This sequence comes from Terasakiella pusilla DSM 6293, assembly GCF_000688235.1. Lineage (GTDB taxonomy): Bacteria > Pseudomonadota > Alphaproteobacteria > Rhodospirillales > Terasakiellaceae > Terasakiella > Terasakiella pusilla. Next base: position 36,379 of record NZ_JHYO01000002.1, read on the forward strand.
ATGACCAAGGCCCAAGGCAGGGCAAGGGCCAGATGCAACGGGCGGCTGACAAGATTGGGGATCAGGCCCGAAAAGATCAGACCGAGATGGAAGAGAATTGAAACGGCCCCCAAGCCTGTCCAGATCAGACGACTGGCAAGCTTGGGTGTGTCATTTTGTGCTGACAACATAATGTCCTGCTGTAACTGTGCTTATAAGGCGTGATTATGGGAACTTATTTTTGGGCGTCAGACAGTGTGACACCTTGTTCCGCATAATATTTAGCCGCACCCGGGTGGATTTTACCTGTGATATTTTGCAGGAAATCCTGAGAAACACCGTTCCACCAAGCCGCATTTGCGCCCATTTTTTCTTTCTGCTGCCAGTATGTTTTGGTCAACAGGTAAGCGGTTTCATCATCCATCGCTGTTGTTGTATAGGCAACAACCGGCAGGGATGTTGTGGCAACGTCTGCATCCTGACCTGTGTAGGTATGGGCAGGGATCATCAGTTTGGTGCGTTTGGTTTGTGCGATTTGTTCGTCGCTGAGGGACAGAAGTTTAACGTCTGCACTTGCTGCTGCTTCAATGACGTTTGGTGCCGGGAAGGACCCTGAGGTAACAAAGCCATCGATCTGTTTGTTTTTAAGGGCGGCAACGGCGTTGGACAGTTCAACGTTTGCCAACTCGACTTTGCCTTCAAGGCCAAACAGTTGCAGGTATTTTGCGCCTTCACGGGCACCAAAAGACCCTTTACCGATCAGAATGTTTTTGCCTTCCATATCTGCAAAGCTGTTGATGCCGCTATCGGCGCGGACAACAAAGTGCATGGTCAAAGACGGGATCGGGAACAGGGCGCGGATGTCTGCAAATTTCGGGTTAGCGCGTTTTTCAAACATCGCCTTGCCTTGTTGCGCAAGGTTGACAAGCGCGGGCGGTGTGGTGAAGACATAGTTGTTGTCACGGCGCACGGCCTCCATCACGTTTTGAACGGAACCTTGACTTTCTTCTACAGTGACAATGATCTCACCGTTTGAGCCTTCTTTGAGGGCTTCGGCAATCTGAACACCCATTTGGAAGTAGGATGAAGAGGTTTTTGCTGATTTATAGGTGATGCGGGTTTCAGCTTGTGCAGATGTAGAAAAAGCCGCCGCGACCATCAGGCCGGCCCCAAGAATTGATTTGAACTTCATGTAAGACTCCCAAAGGTTTTAATAAACTTATGTTTTTTCAATAACATAAGTAATTTCATCAATGATTTCTGCCGGAGTTTAGAATATTTTTCTGTTGAAGGGAAAGTGATAAATCTAAACACCTCCAAGGGTTGATATGACGGGGTATGTCACTACCGTTTTATTGTTTCAATGTGACGGGGTCGGGACTGGAAAGAAAGTTTTCAATCTGCTGTCCACCTTGGTAGGTGGGTTGGGGTGTTGAGCTGTTGCATCTTAAATTATATTTTTAATATCAATGCCTTATTAAATGGCATTATAATTGCTAATTGCTTCCTTATCGCCCAAGCAGGCGCATAGATTTTTAGGGAGGCATGAAGATGCATGAAACGTTTTACGAGGTGATGCGTAGGCAAGGTATTACGCGTCGCAGTTTTTTAAAATATTGCAGTCTGGCGGCTGCGGCTTTGGGCTTAGGTCCAAGCTTTGCGCCGAAAATTGCACATGCGATGGAGACCAAGCCGCGTATCCCCGTCTTATGGTTGCATGGTCTGGAATGTACCTGTTGTTCTGAATCTTTTATCCGTTCTGCACACCCGTTGGCAAAAGATGTGATCCTGTCCATGATCTCGTTGGATTATGACGATACCATCATGGCAGCGGCGGGCGATCAGGCTGAAGCCATCATTCAGGAAACCATCGAGAAATATGACGGCAACTTCATTCTGGCCGTGGAAGGCAACCCGCCGCTGAACGAAGATGGCATGTACTGTATCATCAACGGCAAACCGTTTGTTGAGCAACTCAAGCATACTGCCGAACATGCCAAGGCGATTATTTCGTGGGGATCTTGTGCGTCATGGGGCTGTGTACAGGCGGCCCGTCCTAACCCGACACGGGCAACACCGGTTCATAAAGTACCGGGTCTGGCAAACAAGCCGATCATCAAGGTGCCGGGCTGTCCGCCGATTTCCGAAGTGATGACGGCGGTGATTACGTACATTCTGACCTTTGAAAAGCTACCCGCGCTGGACTCGCAGGGGCGTCCGAAAATGTTCTATTCCCAGCGTATCCATGACAAATGTTATCGCCGTCCGCACTTTGATGCGGGTCAGTTTGTGGAAGAATTTGACGATGAAGGCGCGCGCAAAGGCTACTGTCTTTATAAAGTCGGCTGTAAAGGCCCGACCACATATAACGCCTGTGCCAGCACCCGCTGGAACGGTGGTTTGTCCTTCCCGATCCAAGCAGGTCACCCTTGTATCGGCTGTTCTGAAGACGGTTTCTGGGATAAGGGCAGCTTTTATGAGCGCCTGTCCAACGTACATGGTTTTGGCATTGAAGCGGATGCGGACGAAATCGGCGGGACAGCGGCTGCTGTCGTCGGCGGGGCGGCAGCGATCCATGCTGCTGCAAGTACAGTTAAACGCATAGCGCAAAAAGGAGATGACGCGTAATGTCTACCGTAACAACACCAAATGGTTTTTCGCTGGACACGTCAGGTCAACGCGTTGTTATCGATCCGGTGACACGGATTGAAGGTCACATGCGTTGTGAAGTGAACATCGATTCCGACAATATTATCCGCAACGCGGTGTCTACAGGCACCATGTGGCGCGGTCTGGAAGTGATCCTGAAAGGGCGCGACCCGCGTGATGCGTGGGCCTTTACCCAGCGGATCTGTGGGGTGTGCACAGGGACGCACGCCTTGACTTCTGTGCGTGCGGTGGAAGATGCGTTGAAGATTGAAATCCCGGATAACGCCAACTCCATCCGTAACATCATGCAGCTTTCCCTGCAAATTCATGATCACTTGGTGCACTTCTATCACCTGCATGCGCTGGATTGGGTGAACCCGGTCAATGCGCTGAAGGCGGACCCGAAGGCAACCTCTGAGTTGCAGATGAAAGTGTCGCCCAGCCACGCAAAATCCTCACCGGGTTATTTCCGCGATGTGCAGACACGTATCCGCAAGTTTGTGGAAAGTGGTCAGTTGGGACCATTTAAAAACGGCTATTGGACAAATCCGGCTTACCTGTTGCCGCCAGAAGCGGATTTGATGGCGGTCACGCACTATCTGGAAGCCTTGGACTTCCAGAAAGAGATTATGACCGTTCGTACCATCTTCGGCGGGAAAGACACGCACCCGAACTGGTTGGTCGGCGGTGTGCCGTGTGCCATCAATATGGACGGTGCGGGCGCCCCGATTAATATGGAGCGTCTGAACTATGTCCGTTCCATTTGCGAGCGCACGAAAAAGTTCATCAAAGACGTTTACATCCCTGACCTGATCGCGATTGGCGGCTTTTATAAACATTGGCTGTACGGCGGCGGTATCTCTAACCAAAGCGTGCTGTCTTACGGGGATATCCCGGATCGTGCCAATGATTATTCCCCAGCCAACCTGATGATGCCGCGCGGTGCAATCATCAACGGCAAGCTGGAAGAAGTCCATGAGGTTGATCTGCGTGACCCGAACGAAATTCAGGAATTCGTGCCGCATTCTTGGTATTCCTACCCTGATGAAGCCAAAGGCTTGCACCCTTGGGATGGATTGACGGAACCGAACTTTGAACTGGGGGCTAACTTTAAAGGGACCAAAACCAATATTAAGGAGCTGGATGAAAGCGCGAAATATTCGTGGATCAAAGCACCGCGTTGGAAAGGTCATGCGATGGAAGTCGGGCCGCTTGCACGTTACATCATCGGTTATTCCCAAGGTCATGAGGTCATCACGGAACAGGTCAATGGTCTGCTTAAGACACTGGATGTGCCGGTGGATGCCTTGTTCTCCACATTGGGTCGAACAGCAGCCCGTGCGCTTGAGTCTGAATGGTGCGCGGATATGCAGCTGTACTTCCTGGATAAGTTGATCAACAACATCAAAAACGGTGATACGGCGACAGCAAATACACAAAGCTTCGATCCCAGCACATGGCCGAGCGAAGTGAAGGGTGTGGGCTTTACCGAAGCGCCGCGCGGGGCGTTGGGTCACTGGATCCGCATTAAAGATACAAAGATTGAAAACTATCAATGTATCGTCCCGACCACATGGAACGGCTCGCCGCGTGATAACCAAGGCAATATCGGCGCGTTTGAAGCGGCGTTGTTGAACACAAAGGTTGAACGTGCGGAAGAACCTGTGGAAATTCTGCGTAACCTGCATAGCTTTGATCCGTGCCTTGCGTGTTCCACACACGTTATGTCCGAAGATGGTGACGAGCTGGCAGTGGTCAAAGTCCGCTAGGGAGGTGCGATATGAGTACCAAAATAACGGCACATAAAGAAGAAGCGCATTATATTTACGAAGCGCCCGTGCGTCTTTGGCACTGGGTCAATGCGTTTGCGATTGTGGCTTTGTGCATCACAGGCTATCTGATCGGCAAGCCGTTCCCGTCTGTGCAGGGGGAAGCGAGCGATCATTACATCATGGGCTATGTGCGCTGGATACATTTTGCCTCGGCCTACATCTTGATGGTCGGTTTTGCCGGCCGTGTGTATTGGGCGTTTGTGGGCAATAAGCATGCGCGCCAAATCTTCCTGCCGCCGATCCATAAGCTCGGTTTTTGGCAAGGGGTGGTGCATGAATTGCTCTGGTATGCCTTTATTGTACCGGAACCTAAAAAGTATGAAGGCCACAACCCGCTTGCAGCGTTGATCATGTATTTTGTCTTCCTGTGGGGGATGGTGTTTATGATCCTGACCGGCCTTGCACTTTATGGCGAAGGCACGGGCATGGATTCATGGCAGTTTGACTATTTCTCAAGCTGGATTATTCCGCTGTTTGGGCAAAGTCAGGATGTCCATACATGGCATAGGCTGGTGATGTGGATTTTGATCTGTTTTGCGATCACCCACATTTATGCGGCTTTGCGTGAAGATATCATGTCCCGCCAATCCTTGATCGGCACCATGATTTCCGGCTGGCGCACCTTTAAGGACTCTCGCAAGGACGACTGATCCACTGTTCGGCACTCCTTTACAATCTAAGTGAAAAGAAACCTTCCAGTTTTTAAGTTTAACTGGAAGGTTTCTTTTATTTTGGCGTCTTTTTTAGGGCGCCTTTTTTATAAATATTTTAAATAACAAAGGGTTAGGTAAATTGGCCTGCTCTTTGCTTTACGGTGGATAGAAAAATCGTAAAGTTAATTTACAGGGAGACGGCGTGCGATGACAGAAGACAGCGCCCAAAAAAATGTCCTGATCTTGGGGATTGGCAATTTGCTGTGGGCGGATGAAGGGTTTGGCGTACGTGCCGTGGAAGAACTGCACCGCCGCTATGAATTTGATGACACTGTCAAGCTGATGGATGGCGGCACTCAAGGGATTTACCTTGTGCAGCATGTGCGCGACAGTGACGTGCTGGTGGTGTTTGATGCGGTGGATTACGGGCTGGCACCGGGCACGCTAAAATTGGTGGAAGGCGCGGAAGTGCCGCGCTTTTTGGGGGCAAAAAAAGTCAGCCTGCACCAGACCGGCTTTCAGGAAGTGCTGGCGATGGCAGAAATGTTTGATGAAGCGCCGGAGCATCTTTACCTGATCGGTGTCCAGCCGGAAGAGTTGGAAGATTATGGCGGCAGTCTGCGCGACGTGGTCAAACAACAGATCGACCCGTCGATTGAGGCTGCTTTGTCCTATCTGGAAAAGCTGGGCATCACGGCGCGCAAACGTCCGGTCCCGTTAAGTGAACAGCACACCCTTGGCTGTCAGGTCATGCAGATTGAACGGTATGAAAATGAACGTCCTGCCGAAGAAGCGGCCTGTCGTGTGGGCGATGAACGCCTGATCGTGGATGAGCGCTGGAAAGCCCCTGAAAATTTTGATCGTGAACTGGAAGCTGTCCTTGCAGAGACGCCGGACGGACGCATCTTTGGGGTGAAAGTCTGATGTGCATCGGTGTCCCTATGAAGGTCGTTGAAAGCGGCCTGTTTCAATCCATCTGCGAAGATGCGAAAGGCGCGCGTCACACCATTGACACCATGTTGACGGGGGAACAACCCGAAGGCACGTGGGTGCTGACCTTTTTAGGGGCTGCGCGCGAGGTGCTGGACGAAACCACCGCCAAACAAATTAGTGATGCGCTGGCAGCCTTAGAAGAAGCCATGACAGGAAATGTGCAGGTCGAAAAATACTTTCCCGACCTTGTGAAATAAATAGAGGTAGTAAAAATATGTTTTCCCCCCTTCTTGAATCCGTGATTGAACGCGAAAAAATGCCCGTCGTTGACGAGGCTGCATTGGAAGCGTTCTGCGCAGAAAACGATATGGTCGCCCTGTTGGTTGCGGGTGACTACAAACGGGTCAGCACGGTCAATGACCTTGCCGTGATCCTGCCGGAACTGGTGAAAGAATTTAAAGGCGCGTTTGCCCCTTGCGTTGCATCGCGCGACCAAGAAGCCTTGTTTCAGGGGAAGTATGGCTTTGTCCTGCTGCCGACCCTTGTGTTTTTAAAAGGTAATGAGGTGCTGGGCACTTTGTCCGGTGTCCACGATTGGACCGATTTTATCAACCAGATTAAAGAGATCATCACGCCTGCGCAAAAAACAGATGCCGCTGAATAAGCGCTCCCCCAGATAGAAGGTTTTAAGAATATGACAAACGCAATTCCCGGCTTGGTCGGTCCTGGCACTCAAGCAGATAGCATAGACGGCACCACCCTTGATTATATGGAAATGCCGCGCGATATGGCGACCTTTGCCTTACCCATGGCCCCGGAACCGGAAGATACGATCGGCATGGACGAAGGCAAAGCGGTCTTGAACAAACTCGCAGACGACCTGGATGACTATAAAGTCGGCACACCTTCGTTGACGTATGCCCTCAACGCCTTGGCCCCGTTGGACCTTGGTTTGGTCAATCAGATTTTGGGTGAAGGCGAAGTCTCCATCGTGTGCGGCACTAAGTTTCAAGCCCAAGAGTCTGTGCTGGCGGGCGTCTGGCGGGTGATTGAGGCGCAGGAAGACAGCACCCAGATCAAAGATAAAATCGAAGTCGCGGCCTATCCCGACACCATCATGGCAGAGACGTTCAAGCAGGCAAAAGACACGCTGACACTGGATGACGACTGTCCGGCAGGGGTGATGAACGCGCGCCCTGTCTTAGCCGAGATCAAAGACCGCATGGCAAACTATAAAGTCGGTGATCCGGCCCATGCCATCAACCTGACGCTCCTGCCACAAACTGATGAAGATGTGGCCTATCTGGCTGATAAGCTGGGGGTGGGCAATACCATCATCCTGTCGCGCGGCTATGGCAACTGTCGTGTGTCGTCCACGCAGACGAAAAATGTCTGGTGGGTGCAGTATTTTAACTCCCAAGACGCAACGATCCTCAACTCCATCGAAATTGTGGATTTGCCTGACGTGGTCCGTGCCGCCCAAGAAGATATCGAAGACAGCGCAGAACGCCTGCACGAGATTATGGAGGTTTATACATGAACCTGTCCTTTTCCGGCGGATCCTATGGCGGCGATAATTCCAAAATCGAAGATGATGCGGTTTTGGAATGTAAAATCTGCTGGCATGTCTATGACCCGAAAGAAGGGGATGACTATTGGCAAATCCCGGCAGGCACACCGTTTTCAAAACTGCCGGACCATTGGAGCTGCCCAAACTGTGATGGGCGGCGCGAAGACTTTATGGTGGTGGCCGAATGATCACACCGGCATCAAAAATCGAACTGAAACTTGAAACAGCTTATCGCCTGATTGAGCGCGAACGCATGGACGGCGTGCCGATCCTGAACGCGTGCCTTGAGGTGCAGGCGGTGGATTTTCGATTGTATCAGGGCATGTGGCTGGGCGTGGTCATTACGCCCTGGTTCATGAACCTGATGTTGGTGCCGGATCAGGTGGAAGATCCAAGTGTGTGGGACAAAGAGATCGGCGATAAACGCTCCTTTGATTTTCCCGCCGGACAGTTTGAGTTCATTTTCGGTGAAGACAGTCTGATCGGGAAATATTATAGCTGTTCGCTCTATTCCCCCATGTTTGATTTTGGTGATCAGGAAACCGCTGTGTTGACCGCGCGCGGCGTTTTGGAAATTGCCATGAAACCTGCCGAGATTGACGAGCTGGATGTGGAGCGCGAAAACAGCAAACGCATGGAAGAGATTTGGTCACGCGATGAAGACGTTGAAGAAGCGCAGCAGCCACCTGTCGAGGGATCGTTAGCCAAAGGCGAAGAACCCGACCTGTCACGCCGATCTTTCTTAGGGATGAAGAAGACACAACCCGTGCCTGCTGTGGATGAAGGGACGCAAGCGTGATGGAACAGCGCCTGAGTTTTGATATCACCCGCACGACAGGGGAGGTGCAGTTAAAAGCCCAACTGCCCGGTGACTTGGCGAGTAACTTTGTCGGGCAGGATATTACCGATGTCGTGCAAAAAATTCCGTTGCTGTTTAGTGTCTGTGGGGCGGCGCAAGGGTACGTGGCGACCCAGACGGCGGAAACGATTTTACGAGCTGATGCGGCGTTTGATCGACAGCGCGCATCGGCGCGGGCGTTGCTGGTATTGGCGGAAAAAGGTCGGGAATATGTCCTGCGTTTGTTGATGGAAGCCGCAACCTTGTGCGGTGACAAACCCGGCTTGTCCCGGTTTGCCGCAACTCAGGACTGGCGAGCACGGTTGAGTGAGGCCGGATTTGGGGAGGGCAACCCCTTTGATCTGTTTGTCTCCGTCGATTTGGATCAGGATAGGCTCAATGAACTTATCAACGAAATTGAGGGCTATCTGGTGCACACCGTGTTTGATCGCTTGCTCATGGATTGGCAAAACATCAGCGATGTTGCGACTTTACAGAATTGGACGCAGACATCCGTAAGTGGGGTGGCACGTTTGCTGACCCATTTGTGGTCCCTTGAAAAAGGTGCACCAGACGATAACCAGATTGTCGCTTTAGGTGCTCTGTCCGGTGCGTTGATGTTTGAAAGGGTGAATAAAGCTTCCTTTCGGGCCTCGCCTTTGATTGATGGGCAAGCGGTGGAGACAGGCGCGTTGGCGCGCCAGAAAGACCATCCGTTGATTAAAGCCTTGTTCGCCCATTATGGGCGCGGTGTCTTGGTGCGCTATGTGGCGCGATTGATCGAACTTGCGATGCTCCCCCAACAAATGCGTGCGCTTTTGGACGGGCAGGGGAGAACGCATGAGGGTTTGTGTCAGACGACATGCATGGGCGAGGGGCAGGCGATTTCAAGTCTGGAAACGGCGCGCGGGCGGCTTTATCATGTGATCACGCTGGCAGGACAAAAGGTTTGCGATTATAAAATCCTGTCACCGACACATTGGAATTTCCACGCAAGCTCCATCGCCGTGGAAAAGTTGAAAGAGATAACAGCGCAAAATGCTGACGAGATGAAAGAAAAAGCAGGTATCCTCATTCGCGCGATTGATCCCTGCGTCCAGTATGATGTGAGGGTCCACTGATGCACGAAATGTCCATTTGCGAAAGTATCCTGCAGATCATGGAAGATCAGGCACAGGCACAAAACTTTACCAAGATCGAAAAAGTGCGCCTTGAAATCGGCCCCTTTAGTGGTGTGGAACTGGAAGCCTTGCGCTTTGGTTTTGAGGTCGTCACCCGCAACACACTGGCCGAGAACTGCGTGCTGGAAATTATCGAAACCAAAGGGCAGGCATGGTGCATGGAATGTGCCGACACCGTCCAGATTAATGAACGATATGAAGCGTGCCCCAAATGTGGCGGGCACCAATTACAAGTCAGCTCTGGGGATGAACTCAGGATCAAAGACATGGAGGTCAACTAATGTGTACAGTTTGCGGGTGTGCCCCCGGTGAGGCAAAGATCGACGGTCAGGACCTCATCCATGACCATGACCATCATGACCACGATCATCACCACCATGATCATGCGCACGATCATCATCACGGCGATGACCATTCCCATGTGCATGTGGACGGGCATACCCATCATTATGGTCATGGGCCTGCTCACGCCCACGCCCCCGGCTTGTCCCAAAGCCGCATGGTGGAGATTGAACAAAACATTCTGTCTAAAAACGACAGGTACGCCGATAAAAACCGTGCGCAGTTTGCGGCTCAGTCGATCTTTACACTCAACCTCGTCTCCTCACCCGGGTCCGGCAAAACCACCTTGCTGACCCGCACCTTGACGGATATGAAAAACGATCACAGTCTGTATGTCATCGAAGGCGATCAACAAACCGCCAATGATGCGGAACGTATCCGCGCAACCGAAGTCCCCGCCTTGCAAATCAATACGGGCAAAGGCTGTCATCTGGATGCCCATATGGTCGGGCATGGGCTGGAAAGTCTAGGCGTTGCTGACAATTCCATCCTGTTTATCGAAAATGTTGGCAATTTGGTGTGCCCTGCCGGGTTTGATCTGGGGGAAGCCCATAAGGTCGTGATCCTGTCGGTGACGGAAGGGGAGGATAAGCCCCTTAAATATCCCGATATGTTCCATGCCGCCGATATCATGATCCTGACCAAGACGGATCTGTTACCTTATCTGGATTTTGATGTGGAGGCCTGTCTTGAAAATGCGCGCAAGATCAATCCGAAGATCAAGGTCTTCCAGCTTTCCTCCAAAACGGGGGAAGGGATGAAGGATTGGTATGACTGGATCGAAGCTCAAAAAAATCAGACGGCTGCCACAACTGCCAACGTTTTGGGGGAATAAATCATGTGCCTTGCCATACCTGTTGAAATTGTCAGCATCAAAGCCGACGATGAAACTGCGCTGGTGTCCCTAAATGGGATTAAAAAAGAAATCTCCATTGCTTTGGTTGATGATGTGGAAGTCGGTGATTTTGTGCTTTTGCATGTGGGCTACGCGCTCAACAAAATCAGCCCGGAAGAGGCCGAACGCACCCTTGCCATCATGGCGGAAAGTGGCGTGATTGAACAAACCGTGCGGGAGAACCTGTCATGAAATATGTAAACGAATTTCGCCAGAAAGACCTCGCCCGCACCATCGCGCAAAATATCGCCGCCGAAGTGCGCCCGGGTCGGGACTATCACATCATGGAATTTTGCGGCGGCCACACCCATGCGATCTTTCGCTATGGGGTGCAGGATTTGATGCCGGATAATGTGCATTTTGTCCATGGGCCGGGCTGTCCTGTCTGTGTGCTGCCCATCCCGCGCATTGATAATGCGATCGAGCTTTGCGAAAAACATAATGTGATCCTCTGTACCTATGGGGATATGATGCGGGTGCCGGCGAGCAAGAAAAAAAGCCTGATTAAAGCGAAGGCCGAAGGCGCGGATGTGCGCATGGTTTATTCCACGCAGGATGCTTTAGAGATCGCGCGCAAAAACCCGGACCGCGAAGTCGTCTTTTTCGCCATTGGGTTTGAAACCACAACCCCGCCGACCGCCCTTGCCTTGCGCCAAGCAAAAAAGGAAGGGTTGATGAACTTTTCCGTCTTTTGCAACCATGTGCTGACCCCGTCTGCCATCGGGCATATTCTGGACAGTGAGGATGCGGTGGCTGATCCGGCGGTCAAACTTGATGGCTTCCTCGGCCCGTCCCATGTGAGTTCGGTGATCGGCAGCCAGCCTTATGAGGCGGCGGTTGCCAAATACAAAAAGCCCGTTGTGATCGCTGGCTTTGAACCGTTGGACGTGATGCAAGCAAGTCTGATGCTGATCCGCCAGATCAATGACGGGCGTTGCGAGGTGGAGAATGAATATAACCGCGTTGTCACCCGTGAAGGCAACTTGAAAGCCCAAAAGCTGGTCGCAGAAACGTTCGAGCTGCGCGACGGCTTTGAATGGCGTGGTCTGGGGTGGATGGAAAAAAGTGCGCTCAAGATCAAGCCCGCCTTTGCCGATTGGGATGCTGAAAGGCGTTTTGAGTTAAGTGAAAGTAAGGGCAAAGACGTCAAAGGCTGTGCGTGTCCTGAAATTCTGCGTGGCCTAAAAAAACCGCTGGACTGTAAACTGTTTGGCACCATCTGCACGCCGGAAAATCCGCAAGGGTCTTGTATGGTATCCTCAGAAGGATCTTGCGCGGCCTATTGGTCCTACGGGCGTTTTCGGGGCGGCGATGAAGGTAAGGAGACAGCGGCATGAACCAGATCACAAAGCGTTTTCAAAACAAGCTGAACATTGCTTCTGGTCGTGTGGATATGACCCACGGCGCAGGCGGTCGCGCCATGAACGATCTGATCGAACAGTTGTTCCATAAACATTTGCACAATGACTATCTGGATCAAAAAAACGATCAGGCGATCTTGCCGGCCCCGGCTGCCCATGAACGTCTGGTCATCAGCACCGACAGCCATGTTGTCTCGCCGGTCTTTTTCCCCGGTGGGGATATCGGATCGTTGTCGGTTCATGGCACGGTAAACGATGTCGCCATGTCTGGGGCGCGCCCGCTTTATCTGTCTGCCGGATTTATTTTGGAAGAAGGCTTTCCCTTAGCCGACCTTGAAAAGATCGTGATCTCTATGGCAAAGGCCGCCCGCGATGCAGGTGTTGCGATTGTCACAGGCGATACAAAGGTGGTTGAAAAAGGTAAAGGCGATGGCGTCTTTATCAGCACAACAGGGGTGGGCGTGGTGCCCAATGACCTTGATATCTCAGGGGCAAACGCAAAGGCTGGGGATGCAGTATTGGTAAATGGGACCATTGGGGATCACGGTGTTGCCATCATGTCCCACCGCGAAAATCTGGCCTTTGAAACCGAGATTGTATCTGATAGCGCGGCCCTAAACGGGCTGATTGCCGATATGGTCGCGGCTGTGCCGGATATCCATGTGTTGCGTGACCCGACCCGGGGCGGGCTGGCGTCCACGTTAAATGAAATTGCCCAACAGTCCCAAGTCGGTATAAAACTGCGCGAAGATGATATCCCCGTGCGCGCGGATGTGCAGGCGGCCTGTGAATTTTTGGGGCTGGATGCACTGTATGTCGCCAATGAAGGCAAGGTGATTGTGATTTGCCCGCAAGAACAGGCCGACGCAGCCTTAAAGGTGATGCGCGCGCACCCGTTGGGGAAAGAGGCCGCGCAGATCGGGGTGGTCCATGACGATAAAGACCATTTTGTCACCATGGAAACCGTCTTTGGCGGCGGGCGCATTGTAGATTGGCTCAACGGTGAACAACTGCCGCGGATTTGCTGAGGATTTGGAAGAAAGATGACAGAGACAGTCGCAAACATCCTGATTATTGATGATGAAGTTCGCTCGCTTGAAACGTTGGAGCGAACCCTGTCATTTGATTTCAACATCTATACCGCGTCTAGCATTGATCAGGCCCGACAAATTCTGGCGGATGAATGGGTGCAAATTATCCTGTGTGACCAGTTGATGCCGGAAATGACAGGCGTGGAATTTTTGCAGGAAGTGCGCGAAAAATGGCCCGAAACCATTCGGATTATCATATCGGGCTATACCGAAGCTGAAGATATCATCACCGGGATCAACCAAGCGGGCATCTATCAATATATCACCAAGCCGTGGCAGCCGGACAATCTGATCCTGACCTTGCAAAATGCGGTCAACCTGTTTGAACTGCAACGCCAGAACGAACTGTTGGCGATTGAGCTGAAAATGACCGCTGATAGTGCTCAGCGGATCATCAACGCCAGACGCAACCGCCTGAAAGATGCCTATAAAGATGACAACGGGATCATACGGGCGGAAAACAGTCCGATGGATCATGTGTGTGATCAGATCAGACAAATCGCTGGCTATGATGTATCCGTCTTGTTGTGTGGTGAATCTGGGACGGGCAAAGAGCTGGCGGCACGTGCGCTCCATTATAATTCGCTGCGGTGGGACAAAGCTTTTGTGGTGGAAAATTGCGGCGCCTTGCCCGATGAACTGCTGGAAAGTGAGCTGTTCGGTCATAAAAAAGGCGCCTTTACAGGGGCGGTGAACGACCATACGGGGTTGTTTGAACGTGCAGACGGCGGGACCGTCTTTTTGGATGAAATCGGCGAGGTGTCCCAAGCCTTTCAGGTGAAGTTGCTGCGCGTCTTGCAGGAAGGGGAGATCCGACCCGTGGGCGCGACACGCACGCGCAAAATCGATGTGCGGGTGATTGCAGCGACTAATCGGGACTTGGAACAGGAAGTGCGCGAGGGGCGTTTTCGAAAAGATTTGTATTTCCGCCTTGCTGCGATGACCATCCAGTTGCCGCCGTTGGGGGAACGGCGCGACGATATCCCTGTGCTGGCAACTTACCTGCTGGAACAGGCCATGAAAAACCTGAATAAAAAAGTCACCGGGATCAGCAGCGAAGCGATGGAATGCCTGAAGACCTATCACTGGTCCGGTAATGTGCGTGAACTGCAAAATGAAGTGCAGCGCATGTTGGTGATGGGTAAGGAAAATGAGGTCTTGGGCGCGGATTTACTGTCGCCGCGCGTTCTGATGTCCGTCACACCGGATGAGCAGCAGGGAATGTCGCTGCTGAGTTCCTTTGACGGGACGTTGAAAGAACGTATCGAAAATATCGAAGTTAAAATTCTATATGAGACATTGGTGCGCCATCGCTGGAACAAAACCAAGGCGGCGGAAGAATTGGGGCTGTCGCGGGTCGGTTTGCGTGGTAAGCTGGAACGCTATGGACTTGAAAAGGTTGAGCAACTGCCCGCCGCTGAGGCAGGCAATCGCTAACGTCGAACGAAGGGCAAATCATGGAACCGGCAGATAAATTTGCAGCGTCCCTGTCTCTTCTCGCTCCACATGCCGACGGGGGGCTTGACGGGGGTGATGACAATTCAGATGAAGTCTGGATTGACGTCATCCAGAAGATGGACGGGATTTATGCCGACCTGTTGACGTCCCAAGTTCAGCTGGAAGATAAAAACGAGGAACTGGAGGAAGCCCACCAGTTTATCGACAGTATCTTAAGTTCCATGACTGACGTGCTGGTGGTGTGTGATCTGGATTGCAATATCAAACAGGTCAATGCCGCACTGGTCAGCCTAACCGGGCGCGACAAGGATGATTTGCTGAAAAGACAGTTTGGTGATCTGGTCCATGAAAGTGATGTGGCGGGCTATCACCGTTTTTGTGACAGTATCCTTGATCACCGCGAATTAGCCGATTTTGAACTGTCCCTGACGGATGCAAACGCGCGGGCGGTGCCCTTGTCCTTTAACTGTTCGTGGATGCGCGATCGGCGCAATCGGGTGGTGGGGCTGGTCATCATCGGGCGGTCCGTTGGGGAATTGAAGGCAGCGTACAGCAAACTGGATAAAGCCCACCAGAGCTTGCGTGAAACCCAGCAGCAGTTGATTTTTACCGAAAAGATGGCGGCCCTTGGTCGCTTGGTCGCTGGTGTTGCCCATGAACTGAATAACCCGATCAGCTTTATATCGGGCAATGCCTATGTGCTGAAACGCTACGGGCAAGTGCTGACCCAATATATTGATGCGCTGGAAAGCCGCGCTGATTTGTCCGATTTGCAGGACACCCGCGAGCGCTTGAAGGTGGATAAGGTGCTGCATGACCTTGGCTCCCTCATCGAAGGCACGGTGGAAGGGGTGGAACGGGTCAGCGATATCGTCCATGACCTGAAACGTTTTTCCTCCAAACAGTCAGAACCCAAAAGTGAGTTTGATCTGGTGCCTGTGGTTAATACCGCCAGCAATTGGGTGATCCGATCTGCCAAGGTAAAGCCTAAACTGTTTCATAATGTTGAAGGGCCGGTGCTTGCCATTGCCTTGAAAGGCTATGTCCATCAGATCGTGGTGAACCTGATCCAAAACTCGGTCGACATCTTGGATACGGTGGAAGACGGGGAAATCCATATCGGGTATCGCCGCGAAAACGGCTTTATCTGCGTAGAGGTACGCGATAACGGCCCCGGCATTGATGAAGATATTTTACCCCATATTTTTGAGCCGTTTTTTACCACCAAACCCATTGGCAAAGGCACGGGGCTTGGCCTGTCTGTCAGTTTCAATATGGCGGAAGAATTGGGTGGCAAGTTACTCTGTGCCAATCGTGCTGAGCGCGGGGCGCTTTTTACCCTGATGATCCCGATGAAGGAAGAAGGCTAGATGGCAAAAGCGATGATGCAAAAAAATATGCTCTGGCTACAGTCGGGCGGATGTGGCGGGTGCACCCTATCTTTGATGTGCGCGGAATCACCGGATTTATTAACCGCGCTGGAACTTGCCAATATCCGTCTGGTGTCGCATCCCTCGCTTAATCAAGCCAGCGGGACGGAGACGATCAAGATCCTGCAAGATGTGCTGGATGGCAAGTTGCGCATTGATATCTTTTGCGTGGAAGGATCGATCCTGTTTGGCCCCAATGGGACAGGGCGCTTTCATATGGCAAGCGGATTTGACAATAAATCCATGAAGACCCTGATCGCGGAGATCTCTCAAGTCAGTGAATATGTGGTCGCGGTGGGCAGCTGTGCCGCCTTTGGCGGGATCACCGCAGGTGGGGCGAATGAGGTGGAAGCCCGCGGCATGGCCTTTGATGACGATATCGCAGGCGGCCTGTTGGGGAAAAAGTTTTTAAGCCGCGCAGGATTGCCGGTCATCAATATTTCCGGCTGTCCCATCCATCCCGATTGGGTGATGGAAACGCTCTATCAAATCGCCGCAGACAGTCTAACCCCTGCCGATCTGGATCATTTGGGGCGCCCGCGTTTTATCAGCAATAAGCTGGTGCATCACGGCTGTTCACGCAACGAATATTACGAGTTTAAAGCCAGTGCGGAAAAGCTCTGTGATCTGGGCTGTATGATGGAAAACCTTGGCTGCAAGGGCACGCAAGCGGCAGGTGACTGTAACATTCGCCCATGGAATGGCAGCGGGTCATGTATTTCTGGCGGCTATCCCTGCATTGCCTGTACGGAACCGGGCTTTGAAGAACCGGGCCATTCCTTTGTGGAGACGCCCAAGATTGCGGGCATTCCGGTGGGGTTGCCGACAGATATGCCCAAAGCGTGGTTTGTCGCGCTGGCCTCCCTTGCCAAGGCGGCGACCCCTAAACGCCTGAGTGTAAATGCCACATCAGATAAAATCGCGATTGCGCCGATCAGTAAAAAACATAAAGGGAAGAGCTGATGAGTAAGCTGGTTGTCGGCCCGTTTAACCGCGTTGAAGGGGATTTAAAAGTCAATCTGGATATTGCCGATGGGGTGGTGACGTCTGCGCAAGTGGTGTCCCCGTTGTATCGTGGGTTTGAACAAATCTTACAAGGGCGTGACCCACGCGATGCGCTTGTGTATGTGCCGCGCATCTGCGGGATATGTTCTGTCAGTCAGTCCGTGGCTTCGGCGCGTGCTTTGGCTGCGGTACTGGGGGTGCAGCCGCCGCACAATGGATTGTTGACGCAAAACCTGATCTTGGGCGCGGAAAATGCCGCAGATCATCTGACCCATTTTTACCTGTTTTTCATGCCCGACTTCGCCCGCGAGGTCTATGCGAACGAGCCTTGGCATCCGGAAACCCTAAAACGTTTTCGCGCCATCAGTGGGGAAGCATCCAAAGATTTTTTAAAGGCCCGTGCGGAATTTTTGCATCTGGTTGGGATCATCGGTGGCAAATGGCCCCATACCCTTGCCCTGCAACCGGGTGGCATCACCAAGACCATAGAAAAGCAGGAACAGTTTAAATTGCGCGCGATCTTAAATGCCAAGCGCCGTTTTTTAGAACGCACCTTGTTTGGTTGCCCCCTAGAAGAATTTGCGGCGCTGAAAAGTGAAAGTGATCTGCAAGCCTTAGTGCAGGCCCAAGACACTGATTTCGCGCGGTTTTATCGCATTTCTCAGACCTTGAACCTACAAGACCTCGGCAAAGCCTATGATCGCTTTATGAGCTATGGCGTGGAAAATGGCTGTCAGGCGCAGTTTTTTAAAGCGGGACTGTATCAAGGCGGGCATATTGAACAGCTCAACACCGCGCTGATCACCGAAGATGTGTCCCACAGTTGGATGCGCCACACCACAAAACCATTGCATCCGTTTGATGGACAGACCTTGCCCGCCACCGATGACAATGGCGGTTATAGCTGGTGTAAAGCCCCGCGCATGGATGGACAACCCGTAGAGGTCGGGGCGCTATCCAGACAATTGATCAACCGTCATCCGTTGATTGAAGATTTGGTCAAAAAATATGGGGGCAATGTGCAAAACCGCGTGATCGCGCGCTTGTTGGAAGTTGCCTTGCTGATCCGCCAGATGGAAGACTGGGTGGAAAAACTGATGCCGAGTGAGACGTTTTGCCATCACCATGACGGTAATTTCCCCGATGGCGAAGGCTTTGGTCTTGTGGAAGCCGCGCGCGGGTCCTTGGGCCATTGGCTCAAGGTTAAAGGCGGTAAGATTGAAAACTATCAGATCGTCGCCCCGACCACCTGGAACTTTTCACCGCGCGATCGCGACAATGTTATGGGACCGTTGGAAAAAGCCTTGGTCAACGCGCCGGTGCGCGCAGGCGAAACGGAACCTGTGGCGGTCCAGCATATCGTGCGCTCGTTTGATCCCTGTATGGTCTGTACTGTGCATTAATCATGGGGCAGGGCTGGGCAATACGGGTGACGGGCTTTGTGCAAGGGGTCGGCTTTCGCCCCCACGTCTGGCGCGTGGCCCATGACTTGGGTGTCCGCGGTCAAGTGTTGAACGATGGGCAAGGTGTGCTGATCCGGCTGTGGTGTGACGCGGCGATGCGTGATCGGCTGATGGCAGAACTGCGTGCCAAAGCCCCGCCCTTGGCCCGTATTGAGACGATGACAGTTGCCGCGTTGGCCTTGGATGAAAAGGACTTGGCGGACGGGTTTGAGATCATTACCTCTGCATCAACAGAGATCAAGACGGGCATTGTGCCGGATGCGGCGACGTGCCCCTTGTGTGTGGCAGAGACACTGGATGAACATAATCGACGTTATCTCTATCCCTTTACCAACTGCACCCATTGCGGGCCACGTTTTACCATCATTAAAAAACTACCCTATGATCGCAGCGCAACGACCATGGCGCTTTTTACCATGTGCCCCGATTGTCAATCCGAATATGATGATCCCGCAGATCGACGCTTCCATGCCCAGCCGAATGCGTGTCCCACTTGCGGCCCAACTGTCTGGCTGGAAGGGCAAGACGGGGAACGCTTGGCAGGGGACGGCACGGTCTTAGCGCAAGCGGCAGAGTTGTTAACACAGGGCCATATCCTTGCGATCAAGGGGGTTGGGGGCTTTCATCTGGCCTGTGATGCGACCAACCAACAGGCGGTTGCCACCTTGCGCCATCGCAAAAGACGCCCGACAAAGCCGCTGGCGGTTATGGTTAAAGACATGGCAATGGCCCGCACATTTGCAGAGGTAAATGAGCAAGAAGCAGCGGCCTTGTCACAGGTCGCAGCACCCATTGTTTTATTGGATAAAAAAGCCAGTGCGCTTGCTCCGAACATCGCACAAGGGAACCAAAAAGTCGGCTTGATGCTGGCTTATAGCCCGTTGCATCATGTGTTGTTTCATCATCTGGATATCCCTTTGGTGATGACCTCAGCAAACCGTAGTCATGAACCCCAAGTGATCGACAATCAGGTGGCGCGTGAGACTTTGGGCGACATCGTTGAGTATTATGTGATGCATGATCGGGCCATTGAAAACCGTATTGATGACAGTGTGGTGCGGGTGAATAAAGGGCGTCAGCAGGTGATGCGCCGTGCGCGTGGATTTGCACCTTTGTCCGTGGCGGTGCCCGATGGGTTTAAGACGGATGTATCCGTTTTGGCGGCGGGGCCGGATTTAAAAAATACCTTTAGTCTGTGCACGGGCGAGCAGGTGATCGTGTCGCAGCATATGGGGGATCAGGATAATCTGTTGGCCCATGAGGACTATCGCAAAAACATCACGCTTTATACTAGTTTATATGACTGCCAACCCGATGTGATCGCCCATGATGCCCACCCCGATTATCAACCAACTAAATGGGCGCAGACCAAAAGTGTTGAGACGGGCGCTGAGTTGGTCGCGGTCCAGCATCACCATGCCCATGTGGCAGCGGTGATGGGGGAACATGGCATGGCGCTGGATCACCCCAAGGTCTTGGGCATCGTGCTGGATGGCATGGGCCTGTCCTTAGAAGGCGAAATTTGGGGCGGTGAGTTTCTATATGCCGATTATCACGGCTTTGAACGGCTCGCCCATATCCCCGCGATCCCTTTAATCGGGGGGGATCAGGCCATGAAGCAGCCGTGGCGCAATCTGTATGCTCATCTGGTCCATGCCCTTGGCTGGGATCAGGTGACTGGGAGATTTGGGGGGCTGGAGGTCATACCGCAGTTGGCGGCAAAACAGCTTCGTTTGTGTGATCAGATGATGGAAAAAGACTTAAACAGCCCGTTTGCCAGCAGTGCGGGGCGGTTGTTTGATAGTGTGGCGGCGGCGTTGGGGATTTGTTTTGATCAGATCACCTTTGAGGGGGAAGCCGCGATCGTGCTGGAACAATTGGCGATGCAATCCCCGACAGATGCGATCCTTTATGACATTGCGGGACTCGAAAACTGGTCGGGCCTGTGGTCCGGTATCTTAGCTGATTTGGCTGCGGGGGTGGCGGCAAGCCGGATTGCCGGGCGCTTCCATCGATCCTTGGCGGCGGTTTTATGTGCTGAAGTTGCTGCCTTAGCCTTTGATCATCCCTTTCAGCATGTGGTGTTGACGGGCGGGGTCTTTCAAAACAGCTTGTTGTTGAACGAGGTCAGGGCGGCGTTGAGTGTACGTGGTTTCGAGGTTTGTGTGCCACATGATTTCCCTGCCAATGATGGTGGTCTTTCCCTTGGGCAGACGTTGGTTGCGCTGGCAGGCCGATAGGGTGTCTATTTCAGAATTTTTAAGACCAATTATTCTCTTTAATAGATTAAAAGGATCAATCAAATGTATCAGCCAACCGCAGAAAGGAAGTCAGTTTGTGATTTCGTTTAAGGCAGATGTGGGCTAGCGGTTCAGCCGAAAAAAAACGGTACGCTGTTTAAACGTACCGTCAAGTTAGGCAATTGTGGAGGTTAGTTAAAGATGACGTTGGGGAGCCAGAGCGCGATTTGCGGGAAGGCGACGATCAAGGCCAGACCAATGATTTGTAAAATGACAAATGGAATGGTCGCTTTGTAGAGGTCATAGATCGTGATCTCTGGCGGTGCCACCGAGCGCATATAAAACAGGTTATAGCCAAAGGGCGGGGTCAGATAGGCCGTTTGCATGCTGAGGATAAACAGGACCGCAAACCAGACTGTATCGAACCCAAGGTCGCGCACGATCGGGACAAACAGCGGGATGGTGATAAACACAATCGCAAAATCATCCAGAAACATACCAAGGACAAAATAGCACGCCAGCATGGAGATAATGATCCAGTAAGGCGACAGGTTTGAATCCTCGATCAATTCTCCGATCAAGGCGCCCGCACCCAGCCCGATGTAGATTTTGCTGAAGAACACAGCCGCCAGTGCAATCCACAACAACATCCCCATAATCTGCGTGGTGGAGACCAGCACATCTTTCAGCATGGACATATTAAAGGTGCGATAAACGATGGCGAGTGCGATGGAGCCCGCCGCCCCGATGGCAGAGGCTTCAGACGGGGTCGTCACGCCAAAGACGATACAGCCAAGGACCAGCATAATCAGGATCGCGGGCAGGATCATCGCTTTCATGGAAGCAAGTTTGTCGCGCCAGCCGAGGCGTTCTTCTTCAGCGACGGGGGGGCCGAGTTTGGGGTTGATGCCACAGCGAATGGAGATGTAGAGGACGTAAATCCCTGCCAGCATCAAGCCCGGCATCAGGCCTGCGGCAAAGAGTTTACCGATAGATTCCCGCGCTAAAAAGGCATAGACAATCATCAAGACACTGGGTGGAATAAGGAACCCAAGCGCCCCGCCTGCCATGATGGTGCCACTGACCAGCTTTTTGTCATAGCCGCGTTTGAGCATGGACGGCAGGGCAATGACGCCCAGACTGACGGTTGCTGCACCGGACACGCCGGCCATGGCTGCAAGGATGGCACAGATGAAGACCGTGCCGATGCCCAATCCACCGGGGATGCCGCCCATGAGTTTATGAACCATGCTAAACAGATCATCGGTGATACCGCTTCGTTGTAGCATTAAGCCCATAAAGATAAACATGGGCAGGGCGACGAGGATAAAGTTATCCATGGAGGAAAAAGTACTG
Source organism: Terasakiella pusilla DSM 6293 (assembly GCF_000688235.1). Taxonomy (GTDB): domain Bacteria; phylum Pseudomonadota; class Alphaproteobacteria; order Rhodospirillales; family Terasakiellaceae; genus Terasakiella; species Terasakiella pusilla. The sequence continues at coordinate 58,655 of NZ_JHYO01000002.1, forward strand.
GTTGCCAGCATATGCAACCCGTCGGTGCCCCACAAAAGATAGGCGGAACCCGTACCGACGATAAGAAGGCACCATGTTAACGGCGCGCCCATAACGAGCAGCACCAACATGGAGATAAACATGCCCAGAGTGACGAGCAAGGGATCAAGGTCAAGCACAACAGGCTCCTGATTTAAATGAGTTTCTCTTCGTCGCTAGATTTGACGGAGATATCAAGTAACGTGCAGACGTCACGCACAAGCTGCGCTGTTGCCTGTAAAATCATCAGGGCAACGGCAAGCGGCATCATGGCTTTGAAGGGGTATAAGGGCGGTGCCCAAGCACTTTTGGAAGAAAGCTCCCGTATGGCCCAGAATTCTTTTGCAAAATCAAAAACAACGGTAAAGAAAATACAGAACACAACCAGCCCCAACAGGCCGGTCACCACATCAAGGAAAGCGCGCCCGCGTTTGGGGAACAGCCCGTAAATGGCTTCGCTGCGCACATGACCTTGGTGCTTATGTGTATAGACACCCGCTAAAATACAAAAGGTTCCATATAGCATTGTGCTGAGTTCGTGCGCCCAGTTCGTTGGCGCGTCGAAAAAGTATCTGGAGGTGACCTCAAAAACAAGAACACCGATGAGGGCAAGGCACATCCAGCTGACGGCCTTGCCCACAAATTCAGATACCCCATCTTGAAAAGAAAGATATCTTTGTAACATGATTACAGACGTCCGGTGGCAACAGCGACATTCTTGATGATATCAATGGCTTTTTTGTTGCGTTCGGATTTGTCTGCTTCTTCTTTCCACGCATTTTGCGCCGCAGCCGTCAGGGCTTTGGAGTCCGCTTCCGGCAGGCTTGCGATCTCGAAGATGCCTTCACTGATCACGTCCAGCGTGCCGCCCAGGCTCCAGTGATGCTGGTCGTGGGCGAGTTTACGACAGGCTAGTTCCAGCCCCAGTTGCTGTGCTTCACTCAGGGCCTTCCATTTGTCCATATTGATCATCAGACCGTCAACGGAACCCGGATCAACAAGGTTCAGGCGGGTGTAGTATTTTGCAACTTCGTTGAGTTTTAACGTCTTATATTCAAGTGGACCGCCGTAGACGACACCATCAATTACACCACTGGACAAGCTGACATAAAGTTCTTCTGCGGGGACATAAGTCGTTGGAATATCAAATTGCTTGAAAATAGACGCCATTGTGGAAGTCGCGCGGATTTTCATGGATTTGAGGTCTTCAAGGGACTTGACCGGCTTTGTGGTCAGCAATTCGTACGGGCCGTTGAAGATTGGCATCAGGTAATGGACGTTATGTTCGGCGTAGGCTTCACGGACCAGTTCCAGAAGGCCTTTGCGTTCCCAGATGTAGACGGCTTCGTCAAAGTTGGTCCAAGCACCGGGGAAGGCGCTTTCGATTTTGCCGATATCGATCTGACCCGGCCAATAGCCGCCGTACCCCTGCGCCATATCCAATGTGCCTTTTTTAACAGCGGCAAACATTTGATCGTTCGGCACCAGTTCCCCGCCACGGAAATGGGTGATGCGCACGGACCCGTCGGTCATGGTTTTCACCTCATCGGCAAACCCTTTGTGCAGAAAGTCGGTTTCTGTACCCCAGTAGCGTTGCATCCGAAAACGAACCTTCTCGGAAGCGTCGGCGGAGGTGGAAGACAGGATAAACGGGGCAGCTACCGCGCCGCCAACCGATGCCTTAAGAAAATTTCTGCGTTGCATGTCTGTCTGTTTTTTAGACATTTGGGTCTCCTTGTTAAAACTTTTTTTAGGTCTGGCGCATGGCTCAGACAACTTTTGATTGGCATAAATCATGCGCTTGTTTTTATCTGTCAGTAAAAAAATCAACATAAATTTTTACTACAGTCAACACTAAACTAAAACTATTTCACTTTTGCGCTTTTATATCGGGGGGTGTCTATGTATATTGGGGATAGAAAAACAAGGACTTAAATATTGGAAAGAAAGTATCCGACGGGTGAAAATGCGTCTGTTGGATGCGTGGCTCTACAAAATGACAACAAAAAAATCAAATAAGAAAGATCAGGCGGCAAGTGATCTTGAAAATGGATTCTATGGCGACCGTGTCCGTTTGTTACGTAAAACCAAGGGAAAGACCCTGACCCAGCTGGCGAATGAGACAAATCTGTCTTCGGGCTATATCAGCCAAATCGAACGGGGGCTGGCTTTTCCATCCGTTGCGGCGCTGGTCTCCATTGCAAAAGTTCTCGGGGTAAATGCCCAGCACTTTTTTGCCGATGCACCGGAGGTCGACGAAACCGAGATTGACTATGTGGTGCGCAGTGATAAGCGGTTGGAGATCAAATATGAAAATGGGGTTCTGGATCAGCTTTTAACTCCCAAATCCAATAAAAATCTGCAACTGATCCGCTGTAAATTCCCACCGGGAGGGGGCAGCGATACCTACACACATAAAGGGCACGAAGTGTTGTTGGTGGAGCAGGGCTCGATGGAGTTTTGGGTGGATGGCCGCCATTTTGTATTGAACGCGGGGGACACCCTGAGCTTTGAAAGCAACAAGCCTCATCGCTATATCAACAATGGTGACAGCGTTGCCATTGTGTATTGGTTTATCACGCCAGCATCTTTCTAAAACATCGTCCTTGTCTGGTTAAATCCCTCGTTTTCGGGGGATTTTTTTTGTCTTCTGTTTGGCTTGCCTTGCATAAAAGTAAATTAATTTGATTATTTTTATTGCTTAAATAAAATTTTTATATATTTTTTTTACTCATAGAAAATTATAAGCCAACATTCTTCCGTTAAACAATGGAAGCTCTTTCTTACAGGAGGCCATATGAGCACACAGACCCCCAATGCCCCGACGCGTCTTTATAAAAAAAGTGATTTGACCTTTGACCCTTATGGCAGCGAGCCGGGCAAAGCGTCGCTTGCCCGTATCATCGGGCCGGAAACCAGCCAGACCATCGGCGCGGGTATCGCGACCTTTGATGATACATCGGTTGAATGGACGGTGCTTTATGACGAGATCATCATTTGCTTGTCCGGCGTTTTTCACCTGACTGTGGATGGCGAAACTTTTGAGGCCCATCCGGGGGATGTGTTGTGGGTGCCGGAATATACGCCGGTTGTTTATTCAGGGCAAAAGGCAGAGGTGTTCTACACGCTCTATCCCGTAAACTGGACGGAGACCCGCTATCAGGCTGAATCTTTCAACCGTAACATGACAGGTGAAAACCTATGAGCAGCGCGTTGTTTCCAAATTTGTTTGAACCGATTCAGGTCGGGTTCAAGACGATTAAAAACCGGATTATGTCTACAGGCCATGATACGTCACTGTCTGTTGATGGCAGCATCAACAAAGAATATGTCGCCTATCAGGAATCCCGTGCCAGAGGTGGGGCGGGTCTTGTGGTACTGCAGGTGTCTGCGGTTCATGAATCGGCGCGTTATTCTTCCCATGTCTTGATGGCAACTGATGACAAATTCCTTCCCGGCTATCAAGAGATGGCGGAGACTTGTCATAAATACGGATGTACCGTCTTTGCCCAAATTTTCCATCCGGGCCGTGAAATTATGGAGACGGCGGATGGGTTGGAGCCTGTCGCTTATTCCGCATCGGCAATCCCACAGGAACGTTTTCATGTGATGCCGCGTCCGCTGACGAAAGACATTATCGAGGAGATCGTCGAAGGCTATGCCCAATCAGCTTTGCGCTTGAAAAAAGCAGGAATCGACGGGGCTGAAATCGTGGCAAGTCATGGCTATCTGCCCGCCCAGTTCCTGAACCCGAACATCAATAAACGCGATGACGAGTATGGCGGGAGTGCGGAAAATCGACTGCGTTTCCTAAGGGACGTGATAGCCCGTACCCGTGAGGTTGTCGGCGACGACTTTGTCGTGGGCTTACGTATTTCCAGTCGGGAAATGGACGATCAGGGCCTGGATATGCAGGAAACGATTGCGGCTTGTAAAGAAGTCTCGTCCCAGTTGGACTATGTCAACGTGATTGCAGGGACGTCCGCCTCGTTGGGGGGATCGGTCCATATTGTTCCGCCCATGACAGTGGAAAATGCCTATGTGGCCCCGGATTCCAAACTGTTTAAAGAAGCCTTGGATATCCCGGTCTTTGTCGGTGGGCGGATCAACCAACCCCAAGAAGCCGAAACCGTTTTGGCGAAAGGCGAAGCCGATGTGGTCGGGATGACGCGGGCCTTGATTTGCGATCCGTTGATGCCGACTAAGGCGATGGAAGGGCGCTTTGATGATATCCGTGCCTGTATCGCATGTAATCAGGCCTGTATCGGTCACTTCCATCGCGGGCTGCCGATCTCTTGCATTCAACATCCGGAAACCGGTCGTGAGTTACAGTTTGGCTTTGATGAAGTACCAAAGACGCAAAACCCTAAAAAGGTGATGATCGTCGGGGCCGGACCTGGTGGTCTAAAGGCTGCGAGTATCGCGGCGTTAGCCGGCCATGATGTGACCTTGCATGAAGCCACAAGCCAAATCGGCGGACAGGTCTTGCTTGCGCAAAAACTCCCGCAGCGAGAAGAGTTTGGCGGTCTTGCGACAAACCTGTTGCGCGAAGTGGAACTGGCGGGTGCTAAAGTCATCAAAAACAGCCGTGTCACCCGCGAGATGGTGGCAGAGGAAAAACCTGATGCGGTTATTATTGCAACCGGTGCCCGCCCTTATGTGCCTGAGTTTGAAAATATGGGCGACATGCAGGTGGTGACGGCATGGGATGTCTTGAACGATACGGTCAAAATTGGCGGCAATGTCGTGGTTGCGGACTGGAAGTGTGACTGGATCGGCATGGGCGTTTCCGAGCTACTTGCCAGCAAAGGCCATACGGTGAAGCTGTGTGCCAACGGTCTGTTTATGGGCGAAAAGCTGCAATCCTATGTGCGCACTGAAATGGTGGCGGCGTTGCACAGGCTGGGGGTGGAAACTCATCCGTATATGCGCCTGTTTGGCTGTGATGATGATACGGTCTATATGCAGCACACGGCCAGTAATGAAGCGGTTCTGTTTGAAGGGATCGACACGTTGGTCCTTTCTCAAGGGCATTTACCCAATGATGACCTGAAAGACCAGATTGCTGATTTGTGCGAGGTGCATCTGATTGGCGATGCGCTTGTTGCCCGTACCGCAGAAGAGGCCGTCTTTGAAGGCTTGAAGACGGCGTGGGCGCTATAAAAGAGGTTAGATAGAGAAGAAGACCCTAGCTTCTGTGTCTAACACCTGAGGCTATAACGATCATTCTCTGATCCGTTAGAGATAGAACTGGTCCCCGTGAAGTTACTTTTGCGGGGATTTTTTTATGGGGTGAGGATTAATCTTTCGGGGCGGGGCCGCTGCTGTCGCGGATGAGGAGTTGCAGGGACACTTCTTCGAGGCGGGGCGGTTTTTTGCCTTCTATGAGGGCGATGATATGTTGGGCGCTTTTTCTGCCGATGTCGTTTGCGGGGGTTTCAAGGGTGGTAATCGCGGGGATTGCGACGGAGGAGTAGGTGTTGTTATCAATGCTGGCGATGGAAATTTCTTTGGGGATAAGGACGTTTTGTTCCTTGGCTTCGGCATTGACCCCCATGGCGAGGATATCGCTGAGGGTGATCAGGGCGGTCGGTCGGGTCTTCAGTTCCAAGGCGTTGATCAGGCCTGCGCGTCCACCTTCCAATGTTAAGGGATGTTCAATGACCTGATCGTCAGGAAGGTCGATGCCCTGCTTGGCGAGTGTGTCGCGAATCCCTTTTATACGCAGGCGCATCCGGTCATTTTTAAAGATCGGGCCACTGATGACGGCAAATTTTTCATGACCCAGCCCCAAAAGATGTTCTGTAATCATCTGTCCGGCCTGCTGGTTGTAAAAGCCGACTCCGTAGTTGGTATCACATTCATCCAGCGACCACATGAGGATGTAAGGACGATTACCGCTTTTCAAGGTCTCAAAAATCTCTGGTTCATGGTCGGTGCCGACAAAGAGCATGCCTTCCACACCGCGTTCCAGCAGGTTTTTGACACTGGCAAGTTCGCTTGCAACACTATATTCCGTGGAGGCAATGAAAAGCTGGTATCCCAGCTTGCTGGCCTCAATCTGGATGGCCTGCATGGTGTCTGCAAAAATCGGGTTTGTGATACTGGGAAAGACCGCACCGATACTGTAACTGCGGTTTGAGGCAAGGGCGCGCGCGGCGGCATTTCGGACATATCCCAATTTGCGCACGGCCTCTTCGACCTTTCTGAGAGTAGCTGGTTTAACCGACTGGGGAGATGATAGGGCGTTGGAAGCGCTACCTAAAGATACACCGGCAAGCTTTGCGACATCTTCTAATCTTGGTTTGGTCGATTTGCTCATAAAATTTCCAGAAAGGACATTGACATGTAATTTTTGCGATGATAGAAGCGAAAAATGCATATTTCAATATTTATGTGCAGAAAAAATGAAGCGCTTCAAGTTTAGGTGGTTTTAAAAGCTGGGGCGGTTCAGGTAGTTCACCGGTAACGGTGTTTTTTTATAGCGCAAAAATGAAGCGCTTCAAATTTAACAGGCTAGAGGCTTTTTTATGAAAAAATATGTGAGCAAGATTAAGGGTGGTGCCGTTGCGGCGGTTGCCCTGACGATGTCGTTCTCTGCAATGGCTGACATTAATGTCGGTGCGTTATATCCGTTCAGTGGTGGGCTGGCGCTGTTGGGGAATGAAAGTTTCCGTGGTCTTGAAATCGCAATCGAAGAACGCAACGCCAACGGTGGCTTGCGTGGTGAACAGATCAAGCTGGTCAAATCTGACGCGGTTGATGCTGGTCAGGCTGTAGGCGCGGCGCGTAAATTGACATCCATCGAAGGTGTGGACGTGATTTTCGGCAGCTTCTCTTCCTCCATCTCCTTTGCAGCGACACAAGTTGCAGAACTGGCGGCTGTCCCTTACTTCGAGCTGGGCGCGATCTCTGACAACATCACAGATCGTAACATGAAGTACGTTTTCCGTAGCAACCCGACAGCGAAGAACTTTGCTGAAGGTACGATCGATGCGATCTTCAAGGTTGTTGCCCCGACATACGGTGTGGATGCGAAAGACCTGAAAGTAGCGATCATTCACGAAGATGCGTTGTATGGGACAACTGTGTCTCAGTTCCAGAAAGATATCGCCAAAGAAAAAGGCCTGAACGTGGTTCAGACATTGCCTTATTCTGCCAAAGCGGTTGACCTGTCTTCACTGGTACTGCGTTTGAAAGGTGCAGGCGCTGATGTAGTTCTGCAAACGTCTTATCAGAACGACACAACCCTGTTCTTCCGCCAAATGCGCGAAGCTGGCTTTAAGCCGAAAGCCCTGATCGGTGCCGGTGGTGGTTATTCCATGAAAGACACGGTTAAAGTTGTTGGCGAGAAAAACATGGAAGGCGTTCTGGACGTTGACTTTGCACAGTACCTGATGAACGAAGCCGGCGCGCCGGGCATCAAAGAATTTCAGGCGACATACAAAGAACGTTACGGTGAAGAGCCGCGTTCCGGTCACAGCCTGATCAACTATTCCGGTGCGAAAATCTTCCTTGATGCGTTGGAAAAAGCAGCTTCCTTGAAAGCGGACGACGTTCGTGAAGCGGTTATGGCGATTGATCTTCCGATTGGTTCGACTGCGGCAGGTATTGGCGCAAAAATGAACGAAAACGGTCAGAATATCCGTGCGAACGCTGCGATCATGCAATGGCAAGACGGTGAGTTGAAAACTGTCTACCCAGAAGCAGCTGCTGTTGCAGCACCTAAATTCCCGCAGCATCCTTAATCGATGCCTGAAGTTCACGGAACCTTTGTCACGAAGGTTCCGTGATCCCCTCCAATCTATCAGGTGACAGACTTATGGAAATCTTTCTCCAGTTACTTATAAACGGGCTTATGCTTGGTGGTACGTTTGCCATCATCAGTATCGGCTTGACGTTAATTTTCGGTATTGTCCGCGTTGTCAACTTTGCCCACGGTGAATTTTTGATGATTGCGATGTACGGCGTCTATTTGATGAACCTGCAATTCGGGTTGCATCCTTATGTCGCGATGCTGCCGATGTTCTTTCTCATGTTCGCGCTTGGTGCTGTGATGCAGCGCTACATTATCCAGCCTTTGTTGAGCGCGTCTGATGAAATTCAAATTTTCGCAACGGTTGGCGTTTCAACGGCTTTGATGAATGCAGGCCTGATGGTCTTTGGTGCAGACGTGTATTCGGTTGATATGTCCTCGGCCGTCGTTGGTACCGGAATGACTTCTATCGGGTCCCTGACGATCAATAACGGGCAGTTGATGACCTTTATCGTTTCCATTCTGTTGATCGGTGCGCTGGATTGGTTCTTGAAATACACCTTCCTTGGGCGTGCGATCCGCGCAACGGCGCAGCATCGTGATGCAGCTTTGCTGATGGGGGTGGATGTAAAGAAAATTTATATCATCGCCTTTGGTCTGGGTGCTGGGTGTCTTGGTCTTGCCGGTGGTTTGATGGCGCCGCAATATCCGGTCTTTCCGACCGTTGGGACTTTCTTTGTATTGACGGCCTTTATCATCGTTGTTCTGGGTGGTCTGGGTAGCTTGCACGGGGCTTTTCTTGGTGCGCTGATTATCGGTGTTGTCGATAGTCTGGCTGGCTACTACATCGCGCCTGACCTCAAAGAGGTCGTTTACTTCTCGATATTTATTGCGATTTTGATTTTCCGCCCAACAGGTTTGTTTGGTGCCGGTCGCGGTTCAGAGTAAGGGATAAGTCATGAACATTACACAACCGCAAAACTATGTAAGTCTTCTCTTACTTCTTTTAATGCTGGTTTTCCCGGTCGTCGCCGGATCACCCTTCGTCTATCACATCTTTATCCTTGTCTTTAGTTACGCTGCCTTGGCAAGTGCGTGGAACGTGGTCGGTGGTTTTGCCGGTCAGCTTTCCCTTGGTCACGCCGTTTATTATGGGGTGGGGTCTTACACAGCGACCCTGTTGATGATCAACTTCGGGATCTCCCCGTGGATCGGCATGGTTGCCGGTGCGTTGCTGGCGTCTGTTATCTCTGTGTTTGTCAGCTGGCCTTGCTTCCGTCTGCGTGGTCCGTTCTTTGCGCTGGCCTCCATCGCTGTTTTGGAAGTTGTGCGTCTGTTGGTCATCAACCAGCATGGCCTGACAGGCGGGTCTGCGGGCTTGGCTGTTCCGTTGCAGCAAGGTGTTGAATGGATGGTCTTCCGGGAGCGTTGGCCGTACCTTGTGATCTCCTTCGGTTTGTTGTCGGCGGCGCTGTTCGTGTCGTGGAAGATCAAAAACTCCCGCCTTGGCTACTATTTGATTGCGGTACGTGAACGTGAAGATGCAGCCTTGGCTGTGGGCGTAAATGCCGTGCGTGTGAAGTTGGCTGCGGTGATTATCTCCGCTTTCCTGACCAGTACGGTCGGTAGCTTCCATGCCATGTACTTTACCTTCATTGAACCGGGTGCCGTTTTCTCGCTGGAACTGTCTATTCAGATCGCCATGTTTGCTTTGATCGGTGGTCTGGGGACAATCTCCGGTCCGGTGATCGGGACGGTTCTTGTCCTGCCGTTGGCTGAATTGGCCCGTGGCTGGTTGGGTGACTTTGCAGATGGGTTCCACGGTTTTGTTTATGGTGTGGTTCTGGTCATCGTGGTTCTGACGATCCCGCGTGGTCTGGTCGGTCAGTTTGGCGCCCGTGTAGGGGCTTTGATCAACCGCCTGCCGGGATATAAAGAGCCGGAAACGGTCCAGCCCAGTACTTCGACTCTGACGCATGTTCAAAGTGAAACCTTGGGTCAACCGATCCTGGTTGCAGAACATCTGCACAAATATTTTGGCGGTGTTCATGCGACAAACGATGTCTCCCTGACCTTGAAAGAAGGCGAGATCATCGGGGTTATCGGCCCGAACGGTGCAGGTAAAACAACGGTCTTCAACCAACTGTCCGGTTTCTTGAAGCCGACCAGCGGGTCCGTACGTATCCGTACATCCTACGGGGAATGGGTAACGCCCAAGTCACCAGCGGAATTTGCCAAAGCAGGCATTGGTCGCACGTTCCAGATTGTTCAGCCGTTTGCGGATTTGTCCGTGCGTGAAAACATCATGATCGGTGCCTTTATGAACACCGATGATCATGTGGAAGCCCGCGCCATCGCTGCCGAAGTGGCCCAATTGACCGATTTGACGGACCAATTGGACAAGGTTGCACGTGATCTGACCGTTGGCGGCATGAAGCGTCTGGAAATGGCGCGTGCCTTGGCAACCCGCCCGCGTATCTTGTTGCTGGATGAAGTGTTGGCTGGTCTTAACCCGTCTGACATTACCAAAGCGATTGAGATTATCCGTCGTATCCGTGACACAGGCGTCAGCATCTTGATGATTGAACATATCATGCAAGCAACCATGAGCCTGTCTGACCATGTGGCTGTGATCAACTCCGGCTCTTTGTTGATCGAAGGTGAACCGGAAAAAGTCGTCAAGGACCCTCAGGTGATCGAGGCTTATCTTGGGAAGGAGTACAGCCATGCTTAAGTTTAACAATGTGTCAGCCGGCTATGGTGGTGCAGAAATCCTGCGCAATGTCTCCCTTGAAGTCAAAGAAGGTGAAGTGGTCACCATCGTTGGGGCAAACGGGGCCGGTAAAACGACCTCTTTGCGCAGCCTGTGTGGGTTGATCCCGTTGACAAGTGGGTCCATCGAGTTTCAGGGGCAGCAGATCAACGGTCTGCAACCCCATGAAATCGTAGACCGTGGCATTACCTTGGTGCCGGAAGGGCGTCAGCTTTTCCCGTTCATCACGGTGCGCGATAACCTGTTGATGGGCGCCTATAAAAAGACGGCCCGTAAAGATGCGGAAAAACGACTGGAAGAAGTTCTGGAACTGTTCCCGCGGGTGCGCGAACGTCTGGGGCAATATGCCAGCCAGCTTTCCGGTGGGGAGCAACAGATGGTTGCCATCGGTCGTGGCCTGATGTCCCAGCCGAAACTGTTGATGTTTGATGAGCCGTCTTTGGGCTTGTCCCCGCTGTTGGTGTCGCAAGTCTTCGACATCATCCGCAGCATCGTGCAATCCGGCACAACCGTCTTGATCGTGGAACAAAACATCGGTCACACCCTGCGCTTGGCGGACCGTGGCTATGTGTTGGAAAACGGCGAAGTCGTGGTTGATGGCACGGGCGAGCAATTGCTGGATGATCCGCATGTCAAGCGCGCTTATCTGGGCCTTTAAAGGAAGGAAAGTTTTATGCGTTATATTGATTATGGGACTGGGGGCGGTGCAGACTGCCTCCGGATCAAAGAGACCGACAAGCCGGTCTTGCGTGCTGGTGAAGTTCTGATCGAAGTGGCTTATGCTGGCGTGAACCGCCCCGACATTTTACAACGCAGCGGCAGTTATCCGCCGCCGCCAAACGCCAGCCCCTATCTGGGACTGGAAGTATCGGGCACCGTGGTTGCTGTTGAAGGTCCGGTTACAAATGTGAAGGTCGGCGATCAGGTCTGTGCCTTGACGCCGGGGGGTGGCTATGCGGAATTTGTCGCTGTGCCTGCGGGGCATTGCTTGCCCATTCCCGCTGGCCTGTCCTTGCTGGAAGCCGCAGCCGTGCCGGAAAACTATTTCACCGTATGGACCAACGTTTTTGAAAGAGGGCGTCTGCAAAAAGGCGAAACCATCCTGATCCATGGCGGGTCCAGCGGCATTGGTTTGACAGCGATCCAGCTTGCCAAACAGTTTGGCGCAACCGTCTATACAACAGTCGGCAACGACGAAAAGGCGGCGGCTTGTAAAAAGTATGGCGCTGATTTGGCCATCAATTACAAGACGCAGGATTTCCAAGAGGTTATTGCCCAAGAAACCGATGGCAAAGGCGTCAACCTGATCCTTGATATGGTCGGGGCGCTGTATCTGCAAAAGAACATTGCTTCCCTTGCCCTTGAAGGTCGCCTTGTGCAAATTGCCTTCCTGCATGGCAGTGTCACGGAAATTGATGCCACACCGATTATGTTGAAGCGGTTGACCTTTACGGGCTCCACGCTGCGGGCACGACCGGATGGGGAAAAGCAGCAGATTGCAGAAACCTTGCAAGAACAGGTCTTCCCGTTATTGCAGGCAGGGAAAGCAAAGCCGGTCATTTATAAATCCTTTGAGTTTGATGACGTGATTGCCGCCCATGAATTGATGGAAAGCAGCACCCATATCGGCAAAATTATGCTGAAGGTAAAGCCATGAGCCAATTGACACATAAGGGCCGTGTGGTCCTTGTCAGTGGCGCAGGTAACGGCATCGGCGCGGCAATTACCGAAAGGTTTTGCCAAGCCGGTGCCACCGTCGCCCTGCTGGATATCAACGAAGCCCAAGTCAAAAGCAAAGCCGAAGAGCTGCGCGCCAAAGGCTATAGCGTTGCCTGGGCAACGGCAAATGTCGCGGATTTTGACCAATGTGAACAAGCCTATAACGCCTTGGTCGCTGAAGTCGGGCCGATTGATACCTTGATCAACAATGCGGGCATTTCGCCCAAAACGGACGGTCTGCCCATGCCGATCTGGAAGATGGACCCGAAAGAATGGACGGGTGTGGTGGATGTCAACTTAAACGGTGCATTTAACCTCGCGCGTTTGGCAAGTCCGTCCATGGTTGAAAACAAGTTTGGCCGCATCATCAATATGTCTTCCGTTGCCGCCAAAGCCTATCTGCCGCTTGTTGCTGCCCATTATAGTGCAACCAAGGCCGCCTTGATCGGCTTTACCCGCCATTTGGCAGGGGAGCTGGGCCAGTACGGCATCACGGTCAATGCCTTGGCACCGGGACGTATTGAAACCCCGATGCTGAAAATGGTTGCCCCGGAAGTTAATCAGCAAGCCGTGGATAACACCGCCCTTGGCAGACTGGGTGCCCCGGAAGAAGTGGCCCACATGGCGTGCTATCTGACCAGTGATGAAAGTGCCTTTATTACGGGTCAGGTCGTGGATGTGGCTGGCGGTTGGTTGATGACCTAACGGCACCAGCCCGACATCGCCAAGCTTTAGACATTTAAATTTGTGAGTCTTTTATGATTACAGGAAATACAAAGATCGCCGCCATTATTGCGGACCCGATCAAACAGGTGAAGACCCCGCAAATGGTCAATCCTATTTTTGAAGAATTGGGCAGCGACACCTTGATGGTCCCCGTCCATGTCAGCGCGGACGATCTGTCCGGTGTCTGGTCCAGCCTGAAAGCGATTAAAAACTTTGAAGGCATGGTGGTGACGGTCCCGCACAAAACGACGGTCGCCGGATTGTGTGACGAGATCAGCGAAGCCGCCCAGATCGTCGGTGCGGTCAATGTGGTGACCAAGACAGCCAACGGTACCTTTAAGGGCGATATCCTTGATGGTGAAGGGTTTCTGGCTGGATTGCTCAGCCAAGGCATTGATCCCAAAGACATGTCTGTGTTGTTGGTCGGGGCAGGCGGGGCAGGATCTGCCATTGCTTATGCTTTTGCAAAATATGGCATCAAGCATCTGACCATCGCCAACCGCACCATCAGCAAACCGCAGGATTTGATCAACCGCCTGCAAGCCAGCTTCCCGGATTTGAAGGCAGAGGCTGTGTCTAGGCCAGAAGGGCAGTTTGATCTGCTGGTGAACGCGACATCTTTGGGGATGGATGAAAATGATCCACTACCCGTTGAAGAAAGCGTGATTGCAAACTGTGACACAGTGGCGGAGATCATCATGAAACCGCAAATGACCCGCCTGTTGCAAACCGCACAGGATCAGGGCCGCAAAATCCATTTCGGGGAACATATGTTGAAGTGCCAGTGCAAGCAAATGGCTGACTTCATTCTCTCAAATTAAATAAAAAACAGGACAAAATTCATGTATAAAAATTATGGCTTACTTATCGATGGTGTCTGGGCGCAAAGTGCAAGTGGTGAAACACTGGATGTGATCAGCCCGGCAACCGAACAAGTCATCGGCCAATTGCCAAAAGCCAATCAGGCAGAAGTTGATGCCGCCCTTAATAGTGCCCAAGCGGCCTTTAAAATCTGGCGTCATGAAAACCCGTGGGTGCGGTCCCAGAAACTGCGCAAAGCAGGTGATCTGTTGCGCGAACGTGCTCAAGAAATCGGTTTGATGATGTCTCACGAAACAGGCAAGCCGCTGGCTGAGTCTGTTGCAGAAATGAACGCGGCGGCTGATCAGTTTGAATGGTATAGCGGCGAAACCATGCGCATCTATGGTCAGACGATCGAAGGACGTGACCAAAACACCCGCATGAAAGTCATCTATCAGCCGGTTGGTGTGGTTGCGGCCTTTTCTGCATGGAACTTCCCGGCTTTGTTGCCTGCGCGTAAAATTGCGGCAGCCTTGGCAGCAGGTTGTTCCATCGTCATTAAACCAGCCAGTGAAGCGCCGGGGTCTTGCCTTGCGATTGCGCAAGCTTGTTTGGATGCGGGCGTGGATAAGGGCGCGGTCAATGTTTTGACAGGTCAATCCAGCTTCCTGTCCGAAGCCTTGGTGAAGTCCGATATTACCAAAAAAGTGTCCCTGACCGGTTCAACCAACGTTGGTAAACTCTTGTTGCATATGGCAGCAGACGGCATCAAAAAAGTGTCCATGGAACTGGGTGGTCATGCCCCCGTGGTGGTCTTTGCGGATGCTGATGGTGCTGAAGCAGCCAAGACGGTTGCGGCGTCCAAGTTTAGAAACTGCGGTCAGGTCTGCGTGTCCCCGACACGTTTTTATGTCCATGAAAGCCAGTATGATGCCTTTACCAAAGCCTTTGCCGACTATGCAAACAGCCTTGTGCTGGGCAATGGGGCCGAAGGGGTCGCAAACATTGGCCCGATGGTGAATAAACGCGGTCTGGAAAGTGCGTTGTCTTTGATCGAAGATGCGGTATCGAAAGGCGCACGTGTCTTGGCAGGCGGCAAGCGCCCAGCAGATAAAGACACAGGTTTTTATCTGGAACCAACAGTGTTGGCAGATGTACCGGATGACGCGCGCATTATGACGGAAGAACCGTTCGCCCCGATCGCACCGATCACTAAGTTTAGTGACTATGACGAGGTGATGGAACGTGCCAATGGCCTGCCTTATGGCTTGGCGGCGTATCTGTTCTCCGACGATCTCAGCACCTCCACACGTGCGGCAGAAGATCTTGAAGCCGGTATGGTCGGCGTCAACGAAGTCTTGTTGGCCTCAGCGGAAATGCCGTTTGGCGGCGTGAAGGAAAGTGGTTTTGGTCGTGAAGGCGGTAGTCTGGGTATCCTTGAATATCTGGAAGCCAAGTTTATTAAGACCAAGTTGAAATAGTCTGACATGTCCCCCCTTTACCTCATGATTGGGGAGGTGAAGGGGGGATCAGGGACTGTTTTTATAAGAAATACAACCTTTAAGGTTTTGAGTTTAAAATGAACACTTATGATTATGTTATTGTCGGGGGCGGGACGGCGGGATGTATCCTCGCAAACCGACTAACAGCCTGTGGTAAATATAAGGTCCTGTTGCTGGAAGCGGGTGGGGAACCGCGCAGCATGTGGATTTCCATTCCGGCTGGATTTAGCAAGCTATTGACCAATAAAAAGTACAATTGGAACTTTAAGGTCGCACCGGAAGAAAACACCAAAAACCGTGAAATTGCGGTCCCCAGAGGTAAAGGTCTGGGCGGCTCTACACTGATCAACGGCATGATTTACGCGTGGGGGCAACGCGAAGATTATGACGCTTGGCAGGATATGGGCGCAGTGGGCTGGGGGTTTAAAGACGTTGAACCATATTTCCAAAAGCTGGAAACTTTCAGCGATGGCGCGCAGGGTCGTGGCAAAAAAGGCCCGATGAACATTGATCTGGTCCATGAACGCTTCCCGGTATCTTCTGCCTTTTTAGAGGCTGCGAAAGAACGCGGGCATCCGATTAATCCTGATTACAATAACGGCGATCAAAGCGGTTTCGGCTATTATCAAACCGCCATGAAAGGCGGCAAGCGTTGGAGCGTGGTTGATGGTTACCTGAAACCTGCGCGTAAACGGACAAACCTGCGTGTGGAAACCCATGCACTTGTGCAAGACCTTGATATTGAAGGTAAAAAATGCGTCGGCGTGACCTATCTGCAAAATGGTCAGCGTAAATCGGTTAAAGCCAACAAAGAAGTGATCATGGCCGCGGGCGCTATCCAGACCCCGCAGTTGTTGGAACTGTCAGGCATCGGTTCGCCTGACTTGCTAAAATCCCACGGGATTGAGGTCAAACATGATCTGGCCCGCGTTGGTGAAAACTATATCGACCATTTTGCCACCCGTATGAACTGGCGTGTCAAAAATACGGTGACGTTAAACGAAATGGCGCGTGGCTGGCGTCTGGGCCTTGAAGTTGCCAAATACTATACCCAGAAGAAAGGGATTTTGACACTGGGCACAGGATTGGTGCATGGGTTTGTGAAAACCAAGCCCGTATTTAAGACACCGGATGTGCAGTACTTTTTTGTCCATGCAAGTTACGCCAATGCCGCAGAGCGCAAATTGGATAAAGCACCGGGCATGACCATTGGGGTGACCCAATTGCGCCCTGAATCGCAAGGCAGTATCCACATTCAATCCCCACGCCCTGACATGATGCCGGCGATTAAGCCGAACTTTTTGTCTGTGGAAGAAGATCGTCGCTCCATAGTGGAGGGTATGAAAATGGCGCGTGACATCGTCCGGGCGTCCAAAATGTCGCATTTTGTGGACTATGAACTTTGCCCCGGTAAAAACGTGCAAAGTGATGACGAATGGTTGGACTTTGCCCGCGGCAATGGTCAGACGATTTATCACCCGATTGCCACCTGTCGTATGGGCACGGATGATCAAGCGGTTGTAGATACTAAGCTGAAGGTCAAAGGGTTGGACGGCTTGCGCATCGTTGATGCCTCCGTCATGCCAAAGATGGTATCGGGTAACACGCAAGCAGCGGTGATGATGGTGGCGGAAAAAGCCTCTGACCTGATCCTCAACGACTAACCAACATCCAAGGATGGGGAAAGACAATGATCCCAAGGATTGCTGAGGCACCAAGTCTGGAACAGGCTTATGTGGACTTTCTCAAGGGGCTGAAACACAGCGGGTTTGAAGGACAGATCCACACAGACTATGCAGATCGGGTGGTGTTAAGTACGGACAATAGTATTTATCAGCGCCAACCGCAGGCCGTTGTCTATCCCCGTCATCGTGATGATGTGGTCAAGCTCTGTACCCTGTTGGGAGACCCGCGCTTTCGTCGCGTGGTCGTGGCCCCGCGTGGGGGCGGCACGGGGACAAACGGGCAATCCTTAAGTGACGGGATCATTGTTGACCTGTCACGCCACATGAACCAAATCCTGGAATTCAACCCCGATGAACGCTGGGTTCGGGTGCAAAGCGGGGTGGTGAAAGATCAGCTCAACGCGTTTGTGAAATCCCATGGGTTATTTTTCGCACCGGAACTATCCACCAGCAACCGCGCGACCATCGGCGGCATGATGACCACTTGAATTGTTTCGGTGCGAAAAAGTTTTCTCCGATGATTTATAAAGAGCTTTTGACGTTGAAGGCTCGATAAGAATAAGGAGGGAGTGTAGCTCCCGCATTGTGCGGCGTGGACCGTCTTCACCTATCTATTTCAGACATGAACTCCCGTTGCCTCAAAGACTGTCAGGGTATCGCCTGCTGCCCCAGTATTTCTTGCAGACGCCCGCTTTCTTTGAGGGTTTTTAGCCCCTGATCCAGCTTTTCGCAAAAATAAGGCGCGTCCTTATGCCGTTTGCTAAAGGCGACATAAATATCGCTATGTTCCCCGTCAAAAGCGCGCTTGATTTTATGGCTGCCGGGAATGGTGGGAAGTGTGTATTGGGCAATGGCGTCAAACATGATGATGGTATCTAGCCGCCCGACCAGCAACATTCTGATCAAGGCGGTTTGGTTGGAGACGGCGTATTTTTCAACACCAAGGTTTGACAGGATATAGGGGCCATATTCATAGCCAATAATAAGGCCAACCCTTTCACCAGAATTTAGGTTTTTGAAGTTTTGTGCCGTTAAGGGCTTATCTTCATGGATGTAATAGGCCGTGGTGGCTTTGAACAGGCGTTCTTTACAAAAGAGAAAATTGCGTTCTGTCGAAGGTTGTTTGGTTACGTTAAAGACACCAACGTAGGTACCGTTTTGCGTGGCAATTAATTGACGGGCGTAAGGGGCAACAACGTATTTTACCTCGATCCCTTGGCTTTTATATGCCTCCCGCACGATTTGGTTGGACAGGCCGGTTCCGTCTGCTTTTGAAAAAGGCGGCCAGCTGTTTTCAGCAGCGAGTGTCACTTCTGTCAGATCATTAGCGGCAGTCGCAGGCAAAGAGACGGCGCACAGGACCAAAGCCAAAGCGTAGGTGGTGGCTACGCAAGCCTTGTTCAAAAAACACTTCAGGCTGATATGTTTTCGTAGAGGTGCGAAAAGTAAAGGCATGTTTCAGTACAAACAAATAAAATGCTGCGCGTGCGAAGAAGATACCACATGCAAGCGCTTATCGGAATAACTGAAAAACATAATATGCATTTTTTCGCAGTGTTTTACCCCAGATGTCACCGATTTCAGGGCAATGAGGGCGGGTTCTCAGGAGAGGTCCGCCCTGCGTGACTTTAATATGTCGGTTGTGCGACGTTGATCCCTTGCTTTTTCAAGTTCTCAGTGAGGACAGCGTTGTAAGCGGCCAAACGATCCAGTGTGCCTTGCTCCTGCAGCTTTTTTGTTTCGCGTTTTACAACAGCCATGACGTTGGCGGGTGATGCCATGTTGCTATCATAATACGCCTGAATGGCATTGCCCACGGCAAAGTAAAATGTGGAGATCTGCGACAGTAAAGTGGGGTCGATCTCAAAAACCGAGTCCGTATATTTGGAAGCTTGAAAGACATAGTCATTCAACTTAATGCCTGCCAAATGTTCCTTGTAAACGTAAGGCTTCCCCTCGACTTTATCGATGTATTTTTGCATGTTTGCGGCGTTGAATTCCAGCTCCTGATGCATCGATTCAGCGAGGTAGTATGTCCCGCGATCAGATTCCACCAACGTCAGTTTGACAGCTACATCAAAACCGACCACAGCCGCCAGATAGACCCCAACAACAGTGGAGGCAACCGCCAAAAAATGCCCGACCCAATAGGGAAGCGAACGAATATCACTCATATATTTTATCTCCTGCAGGGGATTTAGAAAGAACAGGCCATAAGAGGAGGGGGGAGGGGTGTTTTTGACCAACTAGATGCACTACTTTAGAGGAGGCGGTAGGGTGTTATCAAGTAAAAAGACTAGCCTCAGGGCCCTTTAATTTTTTGGCATACATAGCCTTAGTTGTTATTCATTTCTCTCAGGAGGACCTGTTGATGAATGATCATTTTTGACTGAGTGACGCGTAACTCAAACGTATTCAGTCCTATCTTTCTTTAATCCCACAGTGTTCCTCGTTTGGCTGATCAACGTGTGATCTCTGGAATTATTCATGTATTGAAACGTGGCCTTCAATGTCGGGATGCTCCTAAAGAATATGGTTTGGGAAGCTCAAGGATGTCGATGTGTAACGACCCGATATGACCGTTGTACTCAGACGTTCTTTGCAACAATCTGCATAGCTGTATCTATGATCTTTTAACTTGATCAATATGCTTTAATTATCAATTAAAGATTGCAAATGGAAGGGCGCAATCAATGCTTTGTTTAAGCTTTGTAAAGTGTTATAGCGGTTACTCAAATTGTATCTTTTTTGATTAAAAAATAAATGTGGTCCGTTCTATGAATTGGGTTAATCTCAAAAACGCTATTTTATATGTAATATGCAGCATTATAGTTGCTCTTGTTATTGTTGAAATTATTTTACGTTTGATCCCCCCCCTTTTCAACGAGTAACGGGGCAGGGATAGGGACAGCCTGGCATGCTGAATATTGGCATCCTGTTAATCAGCAAGGTTACCGCGACGACAATGTAGCTATTGATCCCAGTAAAAAACTTTTGGTTTCGTTAGGGGATTCATTTACTGCAGGACACGGAGTCCATTTCGAGGAAACTTATACATACCGCCTCAGAAAAACTTTAGGGGATAGGTATAATGTGATTAATTTGGGGCAGAACGGTGCGTCCACCTCTCGCGAGAAGCAAAATTATATGCGATTTATTGATAGCTTCGGGCAACAGCCTGACGTCCTCATTTTTCAATATTTTGGCAATGACATAGAAGATTTCTTAGATACAAGCCATTGTCGTTTCAGTCGAACGTCCGTGAGTAATTTTATTATCAAGTTTAGTTATATCTATAGCTTGGTGGATACGATATTTTTGCAGAAAGAGTTTGGCTCTTGTTACAGAGAGGCGTTGAGGAACGCTTATATGGATGATGGTCTATTTGAGAAACATAAACGTCAGATCAAAGACCTTATGAGGGTCATTCAGTCGCACAATAGTAAAGTGATCTTTGTTGTTTTTCCTTTCCTCCACAATGAAACAGAGATTTTGAATTCGGCCAAGTTGTATGTAGAGAAATTAGATGGGCTTTATCAAACGTTTTGTCAAAAAGGAGATTGGTTCTACGATGTATCTCATGCCGCGCTGTCTCTAAAGACAAGTGAACGTGTCGCTAATTTTATGGATGCGCATCCGTCCTCTAAACTTCATAGGCTTGTAGCTAATGAACTAGAGAAAATGGTGGCTTCTGCTGAGGCGGGCGGTGACGTAGATGGTGCTTACACTTGTAAATAAGTTCATGTGTTCTTCTTAAAACCGACTTGCACCAAGCTGGCTGATGTCGATCCGGTTTTCTTCACCGCACAAGATGTTTGCCACGACTTCCCCACGAAGCCTTGATGGTTGAAATCATCATTACGGCAGCTTGTGACTAAGGTTTCAAAACCTTTTTCAAGTTTCAGAAAAGGTCTTGCTTTGGCGAGGCTTTTTTTGTGCGCAGGGACCAAATTTCTAAGGTTCATTCTTGCATTTTATTGATATGTTATAATATAACAATGCTTAGCGAGCTAATCTTTAAAGTAGGATTTTAGTATGAATATGTCGTCTGAAGGATCGCCGGACTTTCTTTCATCCCTTCGTTTTAACAGTGAGGGATTGATCCCTGCGATTGCGCAGCAACATGATACGGGAGAAGTTTTGATGGTCGCCTGGATGAATGAGGAGGCGGTGGCAGAGACGATCGAGACGGGGCGGGTGTGCTATTTCTCGCGTTCGCGGCAGAAACTGTGGCGCAAGGGAGAAAGTTCCGGTCAACAGCAGCAAGTGATTGATCTGCGCACGGACTGTGATGCTGATGTGATCCTTGTGAAAGTCGATCAAACGGGTGTGGCCTGTCACACAGGGCGGCGCAGTTGTTTTTCCTGGGCGGAACGTGAGGGGAAGATGGACGTGGTTGAAGACGTCGTGATCTCCCCAGAAAAACTCTACAGCAACGTATAAGAAGGTTGATCATGGTCTATATGGGAAAAGAGAGGGCCTGTTCTGTCCCTTGCGTTCATATCACCGATCGTTTGGACGGGTTTGCTGAGATTAAGGCGCCGGACTGTCCCGCAGTCATCTGGCAACGTGCACTGGACCCAGCGGTGCAAAACTGGCTTGATCAGTTAAGCACAGCGCACTTGCCAAAAGCGCGCGTGATTATCCGGCCCGACGATATCCGGCCAACCGTGGAAGAGGTTTGCGACGCGTCCGGCACACCAGGGCTGCCCGCAAAGACAGAGGTGGATAGAGGATGTGGTTGGCCTTGCGGGCACCTTTGTTGCGCTGACATCTGCGCCATACCTGCGTCTCCGCTTGGATGTGGTGACAACAAATGCCTGTAAAAAATTCCATATTGATTATCTGACAGCGCGGATGATCTGTACTTATCGCGGGCGGGGAACCCAGTATGGATATGCCCATGAGGGCGCGGCACCTGAGGAGACATTTCATGTGCCGACCGGGGCCCCTTTGCTGATGCGGGGGAGACATTGGCCCAATACGCCAACCTCCACCTTAAAGCACCGATCCCCACCCATCGAAGGGACGGGAGAGACGCGGCTTGTCTTGGTGTTTGACCCGGTTGATCAACTGCCACAAGAAAAACCTTGAGGGGCATCTTTCTAAGAAGTCCCTAGAAATCAAAACACAATTTAGTATAGTATCCGGCAAAGATGTTTTTCGTTGAAAAGTTGAGGCCGCATGCTGAGATACTTGATTTCCAAAACAGACGCTTTGCGGCAAAATGGGATCGTCGAGGCGATTAAAGGTGTCTTGGACGATCCCGCTTTATCCATTTTAGATGTGGGCTGTGGTCATGGGCTGTTGGCCGAGCGTCTGATGGCGGATAATCCCTTGTGGAAGATCCAAGGCGTCGATGTGGTTGTTCAGCCGGAATGTCCGATCTCTGTGACCCCGTATGATGGAGAGCAATTACCTTTTCCCGATAAGTCGTTTGATGCGGTCTTTTGTGTGGATATGTTGCACCATACGGACGATCCGAGATGTCTTTTGATGGAAGCCTGTCGGGTGGCAAAAAAATGGGTGATTGTGAAAGATCATATCGCCGATAGCCGATGGGATCATGGGGTTCTCACCTTTTTGGATTGGACCGGGAACGCGGGGACCGGGGTTCCTATGCCCTATAATTTTCTATCGTCGCAGCAATGGAAATCTTTGTATGACGAGGTCGGGTTGATTGAGGTTGAAAAACGCCACCCCATCCGATATTGGCCGGGGATCATAGGCCATGCGCTTGATCGTCAGTTTCATTTTACATCAAAGCTCAAAGTAAGTTGAAAAATATGGGTTTATCAAAAAAAGTTCTCGTAACAGGTGGTGCCGGTTATATCGGTAGTCATGTTTGTAAGGCCTTGGATCAAGCCGGGCATATCCCCGTTACGTTTGACAATCTGAGTACAGGGCATCGCGACTTCGTCAAATGGGGACCGTTGTGTGAAGGCGATATTACCAATCCCGATGATCTTGATCGCGCGTTTGCGACCTATGAGCCTGACTGTGTCATGCATTTTGCAGCAAGTTCGTATGTGCGGGAATCTGTTGTGGATCCGATGAAATATTATACCAATAACTGCATTGGGTCTTTGCGTCTTTTAGAAGCCATGCAGCGTCATGGGGTGACGCAGATCGTCTTTTCATCGACTTGTGCGGTTTATGGCGACTGTCCGACCCTCCCCATTGATGAGAGCGCACCACAATTGCCTGCTTCTCCTTATGGGCGATCCAAACAGTTTGTGGAAACAGCGATTAAAGATTTAGCGGCGGTTACGGGGTTGAAGTGGGTTGCGCTGCGTTATTTTAATGCAGCAGGTGCTGATCCTGAAGGGGAGGTGGGGGAAAGCCATGATCCGGAAACCCATATTATTCCCCGCACTATTCAAGCTGCCCTCGGCCTTGGTCCGGCCTTAGAAGTTTATGGCTCTGATTTTGAGACAGCGGATGGCACAGCGATTAGAGATTATATCCATGTAAAAGATTTGGCCGCAGCCCATATCGCCGCGATGACCTACCTTGACCAGGAGGGGGCGTCCGGCGTTTATAATCTGGGGACCGGGAAGGGGACGTCTGTTCTTGAGATCCTTCGGGCCGTGGAAAAATATACCGGCACAGCTGTCCCCCATGCGTTTGTGGCAAAAAGCGACGGTGACGTGCCTGCGCTTTTTGCATCACCGGTACGGGCGCAAACCGACCTGAAATGGGAGGCGCGTTATAGTTCGGTTGACCAAATTATCGAGACGGCGCTCGCTTGGCATAAAAAATCCCTATAACGCGTCAGCCTGTGGTTAGTCGTACATATATTCTCGTGTCAGCGGCATATCGTTGTTGAGTCCGTTTGAAAACAGAATGTGGAACAGTCTGTTGTCGCCATATCGGAAAGAGGCGGCACTGACGTGGAAGTATAGATAATAGCTGCGCGCCAGTTCTTCCCCATAATGTTCGGTGATCCAGTCGATATTGGCGGTGAAGTTATCCAGCCAATGGAAAATGGTCTGTTCGTAGTTGAGGCGCAGGTTGTCAACGTCGATGACATTCATTTTCTCGTTACAAATTCCGGCAATCATGTTGGTGAGATCAAGGATTTGACCGCCGGGGAACATGTATTTCTCGGTCCAGGGGTCGGCGTCATGAAGTTCGTCATTGCCCATCATATGGATCATGGCAAGTGATCCGGGTTTGAGAATTTGCTTCACCTTTTTAAAGAAGACGGGCAGGAACTTTAAGCCTACATGCTCCAACATGCCGACAGAGACAACTTTGTCAAATTGCTCTTCCACATCGCGGTAGTCTTTAAGCTCGACGCGAATACGGTCCTGCAGGCCCAAACGTTCGATTTTACTTTTGCCATATTCATATTGTTCTTTGGATAAGGTGACCCCGACACCGTGGATGCCGTAGTTTTGCGCGGCATAAATCAACAGGCTGGCCCAGCCGCAGCCGATATCAATCAGGCTTTCACCTTCTTGCAGTCTGAGTTTACGGCAGATGAGATCGAACTTGTTATTTTGCGCTTCTTCCAGTGTGTTGTCGTCTTTTTTGTAATAGGCGCAGGTATAGGCCATGGTCGGGCCGAGGATCCGTTCGTAAAAATCGTTGCCCACATCATAGTGGTGGCTGATGTTTTTGCGTGACCCTGTCAGGGTATTCTGGTTCAGGAAATAGTTGATCAGAATACGTGCTTTGGCCCCAAGGGACATTTTATGTTTTGTATACCCAACCAGAAAACCGAGCTTGAAGAGCAATTGTAAATCGCCTTCAACTTCAATGCCTTTGGTGGTGTAGCCTTCGCCAAAGCCGAGAAAACCATCGGCTAGTGTACGTGAAGCGGCCTCTTTTTCCTTAAACCATAAGGTAAAGGCAGGGGTGTCACCGATCTGATAGAGGGCATCATCCCAAAAACGAACGGCAAAGCTGCTTTCGGGGTCGGCCTTATGCATGGCCTGTGCGATTTCCTTAATGGCATTTTTCATTGAGTTTCCTCTTGTGTCTCTTCTGTTTGTTTTTGGGTGAGGTCATTTGGTTTTTGATAGCCGGGGCCTTTAATCAGGTCCCAATAGCTGACAATTGAATTGCTATAGGCGGGGATGGTTGCTTTTAAATGCTGATGCAGACCGGGCAGATTATGGTAGGGCACACCCGGATACATGTGATGGGCGGTATGATAGCGAAAGCCGATGGGTTGGATGATTGCGGCAAAGGGTGTTTCCACACTAAAGCTGTCATACATTTGATCGGCTTGGTTGGAGCTTTCGGCATGTCTTTCCAACTCATGTTCTAACGGGATGCGCAACACGATCAAAAACCAAGCCCCGACAAGCACGGCATAGTAAAACACGACGAATTGCGGCAGAAAGATCACCAGTGCGCAAAAGTAGAGAAAGGATAAGCGTGATAGCCAAACGACCTCTTCGCGCATTTTTTCGGGGATCGGTGTTCCTGTGGAAAAATTGAGCTTCTCGCGTGAGAATTTATCGACAGCGTCTTCCAGTTTCATGCCGCCAATACTGGCGACAATGGTTTGGAACAATCCAAACAAGGGGGTGATGAAGGGCAGGACGATCTGGACAAAAAAGGCGACCTTACCATCACTACGCACCAGCAGATATTGCGGGTCATCTTTCGTTCTGAAGGTGCCGTTTTTATGGTGGATTTTGTGCGGTTGAAAAAAACGGGCGGACGGCACCATGATCATACAGCCAATGGTCATGTTCCAGAACCAATAAAAAGGGCGCATGGTTTTATCATTGGGTCTGTGGGTCAACTCATGCCCAAAGACACCGGCGCGATGAAGTCCGATCACGCAGACAAAATAGCAGGCAATAGACAATCCCCCTGTGGTGTGTGCAGCACCGACAAAACCTGTAAGAAAGAGGAGGAGGGAGATGAATAAATCACGGAAATACGTGTATGGGTCAGCTCTAAAAAAGCTCTTATCTATCATAATGGCCTATGGTTATAAAAGTTATCAACTTTTAGTGTGTTCGGCGTAGTTTTAAATTATTCAATAGATTTAAATTATTGCAGAGGAAGATAAAATAGATTTAAGGTCGAGTACAACCGTTTGTTTAAATTTTTTATGGTCAGTGGAAAATGGGGTTCTTGTATGACAGGGTCTGAGGTATCGAGCCAGTCTCAGGCGTATGACTATGACATTACGGTTTTATCGACGGCGGCCTTGCCATGGCGTACGGGGCCGTCGATGTTTTGTGTGTGGCATGCCGGTGGTTTTGCACGCCTAGGTCATAAGACAGCGTTGGGGCTACCATGGCTGGATCGTACCTCGCAGATCCGGTTGTGGGGGGAGGAACGCTTTAAAACCCCACAAGAACAGGAAGACTGGATCAGGCAGGAGGCCCTACATATGGGGGTGCCGCCTCTGCCGGATATTTTCTTTTTCCGCGGCGTGTTTTCAAAGACGACCTTTAGCATTTTTGTGACAAGTGATCCGTATAAGGCCGCCCCAAAATCGCGCTATTATGTGGTGGAAGAGCCAGAACATATGGCGTGGATTCCGTGCATAACCCCTAGGCGCAAGCTTGAAACGGAAAAGATTTTGGGCATTGTGATGACCAATTTCGGCTTTTATATTCGCAAACCCAAACGACCGGATCGCGCGGCGTTCGCGGCGATTGTCGAATGGCGGCATAAAAAATTGATGCGTAAATATAGTGATGTGATTGCCCCCCTTTCACCGGCCATTGATCTGGAGGGGCTGAACCATCCGGTCATTCGCCAACAGGTCACGGGCGTGCTGGATAGTTTCAAATCGGTTCCGGCAGTCCTGCCAACCCAGCATGGGGTATATTTTATGGGGCGTCTGGTCTGGGATAAAGCGGTTGATGTGGTGATTGATTGCGCGCATCAATTAGACGTACCCATTGATATTTTTGGGGAAGGTCCGGACCAGAAGGCGATGGAAGACAGAGCGCATGCCCTGAAGGCGCCCGTTACCTTTAAAGGGCCGTCTTATAGCCCATGGCTGGATATTGAGCCTTATCGGGTGTTCTTTAACCCCTCGCTTTCGGAAGTGTTATGTACTACAACAGCCGAAGCGTTGGTTGCGGGGCGTCATGTGGTGATCCCCGATTGTCCGGCGAACACGCCTTTTTATGATTTGCCAAACGTGCATGTCTATCAGAATGACAGCGGCATTGAACATGCCCTGAAGACAGCACTGGCAACTTTGCCTGAAGACCCGCATAAAGCCCGTCAGCGTTTTGACTGGGCAAATGTGTGTAAATCTATTGTCGACGTGTTACAGGCTTAACCCTCCCCCAAAAAAAGCAAAACAAGGTATCTTGATGACAAAGCGCAAGCATATTACCGTAATCTACACGATGGCAGGCGGAGGCCACCTTAAGGCCGCGGAGTCTTTGAAAGAGGTCTTGGAAGAAACGGGACGTTATCGCGTGACCATGGTCAATCCGTATATCGAACTGATGCCGCATTTAGATTTATGGCAACGCCTGACCAAGATGACGTCAGAAGATATCTATAATAAAAAGGTCATTGGCGAGGGAAAAACAGGCTTGTATTGCCTGACCTATTACGCGGGTATTTTGCTCAACTTTAAACTGGCTTATCGACAAGGGCGCAAGCTCTTGGGGGACTATTTTAAAGATCAGAAACCGGATTTGGTGATCAGTGTCCTCCCCATGCTCAATCGCGTGATCTTTGATGCCGTAAAAGATTATCAGCAGGCGGTGAAAGATGAAAAATCCGTTGAAAAAGCCGTTTTGATCACCGATTGGACCGAATATGGTCGCCATATCTGGTTCCCAAAGGGGGATGACTATTATGCGATTTGTGGGACAGAGGATGCGTTTAAGCGGGCTTCGTCCTATAAAAACCTGAAAGGGCGGGTTGTTTCCACGGAGGGTCTTTTGCTGGTGCCATCGTTTCAGGAGGCCGGAAAGCAAGATAAACGAGCCGTTAAGGAAGGGTTGGGGCTGAACCCCGATCTGCCCGTGGTGTGCGTGTTGTACGGTGGGCAAGGGAGCTGGCGTATGAAGGCGCTTGCGGAGGCTATGGTGCAGCAGTCACCTGATGTGCAGGTGTTATTTTTATGTGGTCGCAACGAAGCCCTTGCGCGTGACCTGCAAGAAATGGACATGCCGTTTCCTCATAAGGTCGTGGGTTTTACAAGTGAGGTGCCGCGTTATTTGGCGGCGACGGATATTTTCGTCGGTAAACCTGGGCCGGGCAGTGTGAGTGAGGCATTGCATTTTGGGCAGCATCTGCTGCTGGATAAAACAATGGCCTTGCCTCAGGAAGTCCCCGTGTTGAAATGGGTTGTGCGCAGTGGGGCAGGGGCCGCTTTTAAAAACGAGCGTGATTTTATGGCAGGGTTATTAGGATTGCTGGATAAAATCGCTGATGGGGGGCAATCCCCGCAAGCGCGCCCGAATATCGCCTCACGGCAAATCCCTGCGATTATAGATAAGATTGTTGAGGGTGGCACTGCTTAAAGCAGGCCACTCCAAAACGCGGCCCCGCCCGCAAAAAAGTGAACGAGGGTCGGACCCACCAGATTGCGGTGGCGTAAGTACAGCATGCCAAACAGGATGCCGGAGATCGCTGTCATCACAACCGCCATCACGCCGAAGTGCAAATGGAAGACCCCAAACAGAACCGAGGCGAGGACAACGGAGCGCATGCCGCCCTTGTCGTCGAGAAAGCGCTGGAAGGACGTTTGCAAAAAGCCCCGCGCAATCATTTCCTGCAAGAGGCTATGGAAAAAGTACGAGAAGGTGGGGCCGAGGAGAAACGGCGCTGGATTGGTCTCTTTGATCCCTAGTTTTTCCATAGCCCAGGCAAGGGCGAAAACAATCGCCATCGCAAGGACCGAAAACGCAAGCCCTTCCCACAGGGACTTTCTAAAGCCTTTCCGGGTGAATCCGAGTTCTGAAAACGGAATTTTCATTTTACGGATAACGAAAAAGCTCGGCACCAAAATGATGAGAAGATATTGCCAGGCAAATGTCTGTGTATAGATATTCACCTTTAAAATATGCTTGGATAAAATATCGTTAGCGATCATGCCAATGGCCATGACCGCCATGGTGTAGAGGAAGAATTGCCCAAACTGTTGGCGTTCTTTAATCGCGATCATTTCGCGTTCCATCGCCGCGATATATTTATCGTTTTGGTCGCGCATTCTGCTTGTGACAGCGGCTGCCAGACTACCCCGGAGGTCGGCAAGGAGTTCGTGTCCTTTCGGCAGGTTCAGAATATCTTGTGGGTTGAATTCAATAAGTTCGGTTTCTTCCACAACCTTGGCCGACGCGGATCGGGGTTTGCCATCCAGTAAAGAAATTTCACCAAGGACCAACCCGCTGTTTAAACCAGCAAGTTGACGTTCTTCCAGCCCGTCGTGGGCTTCGCGATAGACAAC
This sequence comes from Terasakiella pusilla DSM 6293, assembly GCF_000688235.1. GTDB lineage: Bacteria > Pseudomonadota > Alphaproteobacteria > Rhodospirillales > Terasakiellaceae > Terasakiella > Terasakiella pusilla. The sequence continues at coordinate 88,029 of NZ_JHYO01000002.1, forward strand.
CACATGGCCGTCGCGGATGTAAAAGAGCGACGCGGTCATATCCCCTTCGGTAATAAGCTGTGTCCCGCTTGGGCATTTGTACACACGGATAATGGAATAGAGCTGGGCGAGGGTTTCAGGTCGAACGTCGGGGAGAATTCGTCTGACTTCCTCTAGGCTGACACCGTGATCTTTGGGTGTTGGTATATTATTCTGTGTCATGTTTTCCCTTAGCGATGACGCGTGTTATTTTACGAGTGTGGGGCCTTGGCGGTCCAGTTTTAACCCTCCAAGGTAGAAGCAGAGAACTGCCGGCATCAGGACAACGTGATAGGTTGCGTAAATACCGAAGCCGGAAAAGAGTTCAAACCCGACAATGGGGAGAGAGGACGCAACGAACGTGATGACAATCCCCCCGGCCAGTGCAAGCGATCCTGTGCCTTTTTTTAGACCTAAAATGCTTAAGGTCAATAAAAACAGCATTGCAGCGCTATAAGTCCCCATGACGATAAAGAAATTGTCGGTGAGAAAGAGCGAGAGAATGACAGCAGCATTTACAGCGGCGCTGACGATGTAGACGAGCTTTCTGTGATGCGCTTGCAAAAATTGTAAAGCAGCGGTGACGCAAATGAAAAATGAGGTCACGGCCGCTAAGGCACGCGTCGTAATTTTTAAGGGCTCATGTAACCAATGGGCGACGGGCTCGAAGAAGCCATGATCAATTGCGCCTAACATGAAAGTGAAGGCGATGAGGGACATGGAGAGCGCCCAAACCCCGGCGGCTGAGGTTTTAACGACATCAGGACGAATGAGGCAACCGGCGGCAAAGGCTTGTAAGCAGGCCAGAATGACATCGGTCAGGGCAGAATAGGAAAGTTCACTTAGCATTTTTGTGTCCGGGTGAAAGTTGCCCACCTTAAATAGATCAAAGGAAATAGGACGATCAAAACCTTAGCAACATGAATATGTATGTCAAATGCTTACTCAATTTATGATGTTTATGGAATGAGAAGCTGATAGGGGTGGTCATGTGTCCTGATTTGGATGGGGAGCCTTAATGCAACGTCCCCATCGGCCTGAACGGGAGAGTTAGCCTCTTGTGATTTTACAACGACACTGGAAGTCTGAAGGACTTTAATATCGGCGCATTTGTGCAAGCGTTGGAATGCCATGTTCAGGCAAAAGCGTAAGACGGAGAAAAAGTCATTTTTGCCGAAAAGGTACACTTGAAAGTTCGGTTGATCTATTCCCGTTTCATACCCTAAACAATAGGAACCTGCATAATATTTTCCGTTCATGATAATGACGGATTTTGCCTGATGGTTTTGTCGGTCACAGGTGACATCGTAACAATCTGTGCGGCAGGATTTAAGCGTTTTGAGTAAAGCGGCAACATAGGCGAGGGCGCCAATTTTCCGTTTTAAAGAGACATCTAGCGCCGCGACGGATTTTGCGTCAAAGCCTACGCTCGCCGTCATGATGAAGCGTATGTCATTTAGGGTGGCAAGATATATTCGTTTTGTTTTGAGTTGCTTAAAGGGGTGATCAAAATTCTGTTGGGTGACGCCAATTTCGCGGGACAGTAAATTTACCGTTCCAAAGGGGATAATGCCAAAGGGGATGGTTAGATGGTTACCCAACCCGTTGACAACATTGCTGATTGTGCCATCACCCCCTGCAATTAAAACCGCCTCTTGTCCGTGCAGGCATTTGACATAGTCTTGGCAGATCCCTTCTTTGCGACTTCTTGGTTGAGTCGGCTGTAAGGATACTTCAAAGCCATTTGAGCGCAGTCGTTCAATTGCATGATCAACCTTTTCTGCAGTGATCTTCCCCGCTCCGGGATTCCAGAAAACCAATATTTTTTTTATCATTCTAACTCTTTAGTGTGGCAAGACATCCAGAACGTTTTGTCCTTATAAAAACAAGCACGTACACTGGCAAGAGTATGAATATGTCTGGTCGGTTGTCAAATGTCTTTAAACATCTCTTACAAATTGAAGAGAAGAGGGCGTTTTATATGGCTTAGTTGTTTTTGTCCGATGTGTTCCAGCTTCTTTTGGTTTTGTGCCAGACGGTGCAGGTTTCCCGTGAAGCGGTATAGACTGCTTCGCCCAATGCTTTGCCCACGTTCGTGTGCAGGCCGGCAAACATGGTGTTGCTGGCTTCTTTTGGGCACGCAATGACAATGCAATCGGTGCCTGTTCCGGTAATCGCCTGCACCTGCGGTAAATGGGTTTGGTAATAGTCCATTAGGGCGGCGGTGCGCGCTTGCGTGGCGATGGAGGACGCTTCGATCATCGCGCCATCGCTTAACGGTACATTCACCGCACAGAGGGAATTGATGGTGCCGACTTTTTCAAATGACTTCTCATGATCCGGAAAGCCGATATGCGCCCCATTACTCAGCCCCAAAGTAATCAGGCATTGGGCCTTTACAAAACCTTGCGTGCGTTCAGCAAAATGATGATGTTCGATATGGCGCGATGTCATCAGGCCCAAGGCGCCGCGCAATTTGTTTTTATCCAAGAGGGATTGCATATATTCCTGCGCATCAATATTGGGGCTTAAGTCCGAATTGCGGACTTCAAGCCAAGCCACCCGTTTATTTTCACAAAACCCCGGATGGGTAATGGACCAACTGAGCATGCGTTGTTCTGTCTCAAATTCTGCCACAAGCCATGGCGCAGCATATGAAAAGGAAAAACTCATTTTAACACCTAACTGTTCATGAGGTCGAAACGAATGGGGATATTAAGACGGCTGGCAATCCGCATGCCGGCTTTTCGGGCGGGTTGAAATGTCCATTTTTGCAAAGCTTTCAATGCAGCACGATCCAAAATTTTATGACCGCTGGATTGTTTGATCTGGATATCGACGGGCTGACCTTCCGAATTAATATGGACACTTAAAATGACGCGCCCTTGCCAACCGCGTTTACGCGCAAGCTTGGGGTATTTGGGTTTTGGATTGCTGGCGCTTCCCATGACATAGCGCGCCGATTTAATCTCACCAGCCAGGCCAATCTGCTGAACCCCTGCCATTTGTGTGCTTCCACGGGTCGTTTGGCCTTGATCCTGCCCCTTGATGTTCTCCAACGCGGGTTGAAGCTGTTGTTTCGTGTGCGTCAAGACTGCAGGTGAGGTCGATGCGTCTTTTACAGGCTGTTTTGCCCGTACCGGCGGTTTGGGTTTTTGTTGCAGGACAAATTCAGCCTGTTTTGAAACAGGGGCATCATGAATAATCTCTGCCTCGTTGATGATCTCTTCTTTGTGGTCTTCAATGGGGGCTTGGGCGGGAACTCTTTCTTCTTCAGGGGTCGGTTGCACAGGTTCTTCCTGCTTTATCAACTGTTGCTGCATCCCGTCTGCACCGCCGGGCGACGGGCTTTCCATAATGATTTCCACAGCCATCAGGTCTGCGCCGACAACGGGCGGCGTTACCTTGTCCCAAACAAGCAAACACCCGATAACCACCCCTGCATGCAACAGGAGGGAACATGCCAGACCTGCGGAAAGAGGGACGCGACGCATCAGGAAATCAACCTCCACGGCACAATATAGTTTTCATCCTGATGCAGACCCAACAGCGCTTCGATCCCATAGGCCTGTTTCAGATGTGTCGGTTTCAACACATCCGCGACGGGGCCAGCTGCTTTCAGTCGCCCGTTTTGTAATAAGTACAATCGATCACAAAAACGACTGGCAAGGTTCAGGTCATGCAAGACAACCACACAAGCCATCCCCGCACGGGCTTGCGCTTGAAGGACGTTCATGACCTGCAACTGATGGCCCGGATCAAGGTCTGCCGTGGGTTCATCGGCAAACAGGATGTGCGGGGTGCCTGCATGGGCACGCGCCAGCATGACCCGCGCACGTTCTCCACCGGATAGGGTAGAGACCAGACGATCTTTGAGATGGGTAATGTCGAAAGTCTCAAGCGCTGCATTTATCGCGGCGATATCCGCAGCCTTTTTTTGACGAAACAGGCGCTGATAGGGGAGGCGTCCCATCTCCACCACTTTCTGCACGTTCATGGGCCAATGGCAGATACTGCCTTGGGCAACATAGCCGATTTGCCGCCCGCGCGCCGCCATGGGTAAGTCGGCTAGGGGGTGTCCTTTAAATATGACGCGCCCCGATGTTGGTTCTGTGAGCCCGATGAGTGTTTTCAATAATGTGGATTTGCCAGCCCCATTGGGGCCGATCAAGCCAATCAGCTCGCCTTGTTCAACATGAAAAGAAACATCTTCCAATAATTGTTTATCATCAATGGTTACAGATAGTTGCTCCGCAGAGATCAGTGACATTATCTCATCTCCCGTCTTGTTTTTAGAATGAGGTACAGAAAAAATGGGGCGCCGATCAGTGCTGTTAAAACGCCGAGGTTAATTTCCGGCTTGGACGGGATCAGGCGCACAGCGATATCCGCCAAGATTAACAAAACAGAGCCACCCAACCCGCTGACGATCAACAGCTTACTCGGTTGATAGGACACCAGTGGACGTAACAGATGTGGCACCACCAGTCCGATAAAACCGATACTGCCCGCTGCGGACACAGAGGCACCGACGCACATCGCGGTTCCAACAATCAAGCGCAAATTGACGCTTTTAAGGTTTACCCCCATGGAACGCGCCGTTTCCTCCCCCAAGGTCAGCGCATCAAGGGCGCGTGCTGAAGACAGGATCAACGCCCATCCCATCACCATAAACGGAAAGGTCAGGGTCACATCCGTCATACTGCGATCCTTAAGCGAGCCCATCACCCAAAACAGCATCTCCGTCACTGCCCACGGGGTCGGTGCAAGGCTCATGGTTAGGGAGGTCAAGGCGACGGCAAGACTGCTGATGGCAACGCCTGCAAGGATAATCGTCAGGACCGACGCATCGCGTCCCGTCAGCATAAAGATCAACCCAACAGCCACTCCCGCCCCCGTCATGCTGGCAATCGGCAAGGACCAGGCAAAACTGCTGGCAAGTCCGAAATAAATTGTGATGACACCGCCTAATCCAGCCGTTGCCGAAACACCGACAACGCCCGGTTCAGCCAATGGGTTTCTGAGTAAGCCTTGCATGGCGGCCCCACTTAAGCCGAGCGAAAAGCCGATCACAGCACCGAGTAAAACACGCGGCAAGCGGATTTCCTGCATGACGATTTGATATCCGCGCTCAGCTTCCCCCACAAGGCCGCCCCATAGGATATCTATGGGCAAGGGGGTGTAGCCGATGTAAAGGCCCAGCCCCATTGCTAAAAGCAGGGCTAACGTCAAACTGCTGGAAAGCCTGATCATGAGGTTCTCTTTCCTTTGAGGTAGTTAATCGCTTCAAATAAAAACCAGCCGCCACAGGCCCAGTATTTATCCGGTACATCGATGACGGGGGTTGTCTTCATCATTTCCCGCAGCGCACTGTGTTTACGCAATCGGGTGGACAAGCTGAATTTTCCCCCTTTAAAAAAGCTCATAATCAAGATGTCCGGCTTTTGTAAAACCAGTTCTTCCAAAGCTAGGGAGGACCAGCCGCGCAAGCCCATCTCGCTGGCGAGATTGCGATAGCCGGCTGAATGTAAAACGGTTTCAACAAACGTATTTTGGCCCGCGCTGTACCCGCCCGGCATAAAATAGGCCGCGCGTGGTCCCTCTGGTTGAGCTGATGAGGACATGGCGGCTTTCAACTCCCCCAACAGGGCTTCGCCTTTTTCTGCTTCGCCAAGGGCTCTTGCTACTTTATGGGTTTCTGCCTCAATTTCTTCCAAAGTGACAGGCAGAGAGAGCATAAGGACAGGAATGCCTGATTGCTTCAGGATTTCTACGGTCTTGGCCCCACGCCAGCGGTTGGCAATGACCAGATCGGGTTTGAGCAGCAGAATTTCTTCTGCATTGCCGCGTGTTATGGGCAGGTCTTGCGCCTTTTCATGTTGCAAAGATATACGCGGATCTCTTGCATCTTCAGACAGGGCGGCAATACGGGATCGTTCCGCCAATCCCATAACGTACTGGTCGCCACAAACGCTCAGGCTGACAATACGCTGGGGCTTGTCCGCCTGTGCCTGTACGGTGAAAAGGGAAACTGCGACGGATAAAAACCCGCCGCAGATAACGCTGCGCACCACTTAGTGCCCCCCGCACCTGAACCGGGTGCCGGCCTGATCCAGTGGTTCTGGCTCCATGCTCAGATATTTTCGGCGGAATTCGTCCCACATGGCCAGACGTGTCCAGTCCGGGTTTTTCAAAATCCGTTCTTCATCGCTGATAAACGGGTTGGGGAAAAAGACCGTCATCATCTGTTCATTCTTGCCGTTATAAAAACGCATCCCCCAGCTCCGCGGGCTGCCGTCACTGTTGAGAATGCGATACATTTCTGCCCGCTGACAACGGCGGTGATGGGCCAGTTCCGGTGATGTCGGGTTGGTGCGGTTGCCTTTATGGTGACCGATGCACATGTGAAAATGCCAACTGCCAAAATTAACCGTCAGATATCCATCCAGCATATTGATGCGGGTGGGCGCATTGGGCGCGTGAATTTCAAAAACCGCCCCTTGAACAAGGGGGCCGAAGACCACCTTGTCCCAATAGTTTTCAAACACATTCGTCAGGATATCCAGTAAGGTTTCTTCACTGGTATCAAGGGGGAAGATTTCAAGTTTCCCCATGCCTTCTTCTTCAACAATTTGAGAATTTGTCATAAATCACCTTAAAAACTGGCCCGCACACCGACGTAGGCAGCGCGCCCGCCCGTGCCGTAGCTGGAGGCTTCGTGGTAGTCTTTGTCAAAGATATTTTCGACGCGGCCAAAGACCGTTGCCACGTCATTGATTTTGTAAGATGTCTTGAAGTCATAAACCGCAAAACCACCCATATAGCTGGACGTCGCGCTATCAAAGGTGCGCCCTTTTGCCCGTACGGACAGATCGGTTGTCAGATCGTCCATGGGTTCGTAAGCAAGGCTCAACGTCCCTTCATGTTTCGGACGACGCGCAAGGGTGCCGCCTGTGCTTTTATTTTCTGCTAATGTGTAGGTATAGGTCCCGGCCAGGGATAGGTTGTCCAATAGGTCAACAGAGAGGCCGGTTTCAACGCCGCGTGCTTCTGCTTCGTTGATATTTACGTAACCTGAGCCAACCCAATTGATCAGGTTTTTGGTCGTGTTTTCAAAGTAGGTCACATCAAGGACAATTCGGTCCTCCCACAACGGTTGTTCAACACCGAAGTCCCAGCCGCGGCTTTCTTCCGGCTTCAGGTTCGGGTTGCCGCCCCCCCAAACACTTTCATAGAGTTCGTAAAGGCTTGGGGCGCGAAAACCCGTACCAAGACTGCTGTGAAAGCGGGTTTGTGTGCTGTCCAGCGTATAAGAACCCGTCAAACGATAGGTGTCGTGATTGCCATATTTTTCATGGTCATCCAGACGAGCCCCGGCAGATAGGACCAAGTTTTCGACCGCTTCAATCTGATAGGTCGCAAAATACCCGTTGTTGCGGACCTTCTGATCAATACCGGCCTGTTCTGTATGTTCCTGTTCAGTTTCAGCGCCAAAAACGATATTCTGCGCGTCCGTGATTTTAAAATTTCCCTGATATTCAAACTTGTTTTTGTCGCCATCAAAATATGAATTTCGGGCATCCCCCAGATAGGTGTCACGCTCGCTACTGATGTAACTGACGCCAAACTTATTGGTCAGACGGTTGTCAAACAGGGCCAGGTTTGCGCCCAGATAGGCGGTGCTTTCGCGCTTTCGCATATTGTCGTTGCGATCGACGGCACGACCGCCGGACCAGTTGTCATATTCGATCTCAGAGCGCATATGGCGCAGCTTGGTTTCAACCGAGAAATTGTCTGTAAACTGGACACCAAAATTGGCATTAATCGTCAGGTTCTCTGCCCCATCGTCCTCATCATTGCCGTTGCGTTCATCCGCAGATGAGAAGCCTTGCGTGTCCAGATAGCTGGCGCTGACGGCATAGGACAGTTTCTGATGGGCACCGGATAGGGACGCTTTCAGGTTTTTGGTATTGTAACTGCCATATTCCGCCGATACGGATGAGCGTGGCGCGCCTTTGCCTTTTTTTGTAATGATATTGATGACCCCGCCCATGGCATCACCGCCATAAAGCGTACTTTGCGGACCACGTACGATCTCGATCCGTTCGATATCGGTGACCATAAGATGCCCAAAGTCATAAGAAGGTTGGGCGGCACTGGGGTCTGCCATTTCGACGCCATCAATCAACAATTGAGTGTGATAGGCGCTCATGCCCCGCATGAAAATAGAGGTGCTTGCGCCAAAGCTTCCTGTCTGTGTAATGGACAGACCGGGAACTTTACGTAAGACATCAATGACTTCGCGGGCTTGGTCGCGCTCAATTTCTTCAGCGGTGATAACGGTTGTCGAGCTACCGACTTTAGAAATCGGTGTTTCCATCCGAGTGGCTGTCACCACCACTTCTTCGGTTTCCGCGTCCTGTGCTTGGGCCGTGGAAATCGACAGTGCTACTATACCTGCACAAATGCCGAGGCATTTGACAGGGCGAACGAGTTCGTTCAGAGTGCGCATTGCAGACTCCGTCTGTGTGAATTTATCCAAGTTCACGAAGCCTCCGAGTGATCCGCCAAGATTTTCGGGGGCTTCATGCGTTTAAGCTACTGCGGATTGAACAACCCAACCCGTCAGTAACCATGCCCCATAAAGGACACGGCAAAAGGCAGCGATTTTCTACAAAAGACACAAAGATCCTTTGAGCAAATCGAAGATATGTTCTGGATGGAAACAATTTGGAAAAATGAGATTCCCACCACAGCGACACTTTATGCGTCACCACAATGGGTAGCCATGCCTTCAAACCTTCCCGTATGAAGGACGGGTAACGCTAACGTGGGCAGGTCTCCTGACTCACGGGTCTATGCTAATCGGTTCGACCTTCCCGGCTGTGTGCACTTGCCAGTGATCCTTCTTAGAACCGACGCTTACCGTTTACAGTTGCGGGGGCAGTGCTGGATTTACACCAGCTTCCCATTTTCACCCCAAAATGTTCGGGGCACCAACGTCTGCGATTTTTATATTCGATTTAAATATAAGAGTCAAATAATCGAAACATGCATAACGGCTATATTCTTTTCCTCAAAGAAATGGGGGCATGGGGATTACATCGGCAAGGGGGCAAAGCTCAAGCGCTGATCAGTTACTCAATAGGGGCTACTCGCCTTGAGGATGAGGAACGCAAGCTGGTTCTCAACTTCCTGATGGAAAATGCCAAAGATGCGCCTTAATATTGGTTGAATATGAGGATATGGGTATGAATTGCTGTCACAACTTCACCTATATTTATTTTTTGGGGCTTCGGGTGGTTTCAACGACACACTGACCGTCGAAGATTAATCAGTTTACCCTCCGGTTCAAATGGTATGTGGATCGGAGGGTAAACAGTTTTTTCCTACAAGACTTGCGGCAGTGTGAGTTTAATCCCCAAGCCGCCCAGTGGGGAGGTGAAGAAATCAAGCTGGCCACCGTAAAGCTCTGCGATTTCTGAGGCGATATGTAACCCAAGCCCTGTGCCGGGTTTTGTTTCATCTAGCCGCAGGCCTCTTTTTACAAGGTCATTCATATGTTCAAGAGGCACACCGGGGCCGTCGTCCTCAATTTGTATAAGGACCTGACCAGCCTGAGAGCTGCCGGAAATGGCAATCTGATTTTTCGCCCATTTGCAGGCATTTTCCATAAGGTTGCCAAACAGTTCTTCCATATCCTGCGGGTCGGCACGCACCATCAGCCCCTCCATACCGGATAGGCTAATCTCCAGCCTTGACTGGTCAAACAATTTGTCCAGTGAGAACTTAATGTCCGCCGCAACATCTCCAAGGTCGGTTTTTGTACCTAACAGACGGGAGGAACCTGCAATGCGCGCCTTATTCAGGTAACGTGTGATGCTATCCGTTGCATTGTTGAGGTGCTGGCGGATGAGGATGCCTTTCTCGCCGGGAACATCTTTGGCCTCGTTCATTAAAACGGCGATTGGACTTTTCAAGGAATGGGCAAGATTGCCAACTTGGGTTCGGGCACGTTCCAGCAAAGTAAAATTATATTCTAGCAACGTGTTCAGCTCTGTAGCGAGCGGTTGCACTTCCAAAGGAAAGTCAGTGGGCATTTTTTCCAAATCACCCGAACGGATTTGAGATAATGATTGAGTAAGACGTTTTAACGGCAATAGCCCATACTTAATTTGTAATACAATCATGCTCAGCAAGACACAGCTTAAAACTGATAGAACGAGGATAATATTCCCGGAGAAAGTATGGATATCGTCTTCCATGTCGCTGACCGGTCCGGCCACAATAAAAACAAATCTGTCCGCACTTCTTGGAAAGGCGATTTGACGGCTATAAAGTCGAATTTCCTCGCCGGATGGCCCGTTCGTCTGAAAAAAACGATCGGTTTGTTGCCCCATGGGGAAAACAGTTGCCATTAATAATGAATTTGACTGGTGAATCACTGATCCATTTTCTAGGATTTCCCAGTACCATCCAGAATGTGGCCTGTTAAAGCGGGGATCTGACGGCGACCATGTTAAATCCAGTTGTCCGTTGGGAGAAATTTCACTCGCGGCGACAAGTTCTTCAAGGTGATCATTCAATTGGCCATCAAAGCGCTTTTCAATATGCCCCTGAAAAAGAGACACGATCAGCACCCCGGTCAGAACCAGACTGGCGATCATCCAGATCAGGGAAGAAAGAATGAGACGTAGCTGTAAGGACGATTTAAACATCACACATTCGCCGTCAATTGATAGCCTCTGCCACGGTATGTCCGAATACAGCTGGCCCCCAGCTTGTTTCGAAGTTTGTTGATCAAAACCTCAATGGTGTTTGAATCCTTGTCCGCATCGTATTCATACAAATGCTCGCTCAATTCTGTTTTAGAAATCACGGCTTCAGGGTGATGCATGAAATAGGAGAGCAGTCGGTATTCCATAGATGTCAGGGATAAGGTTTCATTCTTAAGGTAGGCTTTCTGCGTTGTCGTATCCAGCTTGATATCCCCGCAGACTAAAACCGGATTGCTTTGTCCAGCACCTCGGCGCACGAGGGCTTCAACCCGCGCCAGCATCTCTTCCATTTCAAATGGTTTGGCGAGATAATCGTCTGCTCCTGTCCTCAGGCCGGTTACTTTTTCCCGCCAGGTATCCCGGGCGGATAAAATAAGGACAGGCATTATTCGACCATCTTTGCGCCAGCTTTCAAGAACGCTAAGGCCGCTTCTCACGGGTAAGCCCAGATCAAGAATGATGGCGTCATAAGATTCCGTATCGCCCAGAAAATGTCCTTCTTCCCCATCATAGGCGGTGTCGACGGCATAGCCGACATCGCGCAGGGCCGAACTGACCTGTCGCGCGATTTCCTGATCATCTTCGATCACAAGAATTTTCATCATTTCCCCCTTGGTGACTTACTTATGATGATCTTTTTTTCGTTTTCCCTTTTCGACTTTTACAATGTCGAGGGACTTCGCATCATATTCTATTTCCATGACCACGCCATCTTCACGCAAAATCTTGGTTTCATACACCCATCCCGATTGCGCATCGTCTTCATCATCCAGTTTTATTTTAAGAATATGACCGGGAAATTCAGTTTGCACTTTTTTAAGGAGGGCATCGATGGAAACGATTTGTCCAGATTGCAACAATTCTCTTGCCGTTTGTCGGTCATTGTCTGCTTGCGCAACAGATAAGGCGGCAAAAAAAACTAAGATACCAAGTGGATAAAGTAAAACTTTCATCATCTTCTCAACTTTGCAATTCAGACTAAAAAGTTTCTTACCATACAGTTTTGAACCTTAACGCCAGCTTAAAATGTGCTTCAGTCTAGCACAAGCTAAGATCAGGTAGAGTGCCTTCATCGACATTGATCACTTCAAACATGGCCACGACAAGACTGGCCCTGTTTACAAGAAACTGAAGGAAACACACTATGAAACCGATGATCCGCAATTCCATGATCGCTGCTCTTGCTGTGGCAGCTCTGAGCACTCAGGCATATTCGTCCGACACAGTCATGACAGATAGAAAAGAGAGCCTGACATCTTTCAAGACTGTCATCGAGCTTGTTCAGAAAGAAGGATATGGCGACATTTATGAAATTGAAAACGAGTATGGCTTCTTTAAAGCCAAGGTTCGTGATGCGAACGGGGACCGCCTTAAGCTTGCCATTATCCCGGAAACCCAAGCCGTGAAAGTTCTTGAAAAGAAAAGCAAGAAATATAACACCGACGATGCAAGCGCGGCCCCGAAGGTCACTTTGGATCAGGCGTTAAATATTTTGGCGGCACAAGGGTATACCTCCATCGAGGAAATCGAATTGGAGAAAGGCTATTACGAGGCCGACATCAGAGATCAGGACGGCCACAAAAAAGAAATGATGATTGACGCACAAACCGGCGAAGTCCTGTCGCAATGGAAAGCCTTCTTTCGCTAATCATTCATCGATCAGGCCGTAAAGGGCTTGCGGCCTGATCCTGACTTTCTGACCGGAGATTTAAAAATGCAATACGATCGATTGACGCGCCTCTTCCATATGTTGATTGCCTTTGGCATCACGACACAAATGCTGTTAACGCTGGTTATGGTTCATCCCAAACCCGGCAGGGATGCCAACATTTTTTATAATGCGCATGAATATTTGGGCGCTTTTCTGTTAGGCATCTTAATTTTAAACTGGGCTTGGACCTTTATTCGCAAAGGACCCGTCTCACCGGGACATCTGTTTCCGTGGTTTTCGAAAGCGCGCCTGTTGGCGTTGAAGGCTGATATCGCCAAATATATTTCCCATCTGTTTCGCTTTAAACTGCCGACGACGGAGGAACCGTCACCACTTGCAGGTTCGATACAGGGATTGGGGATGAGTGCAGGCACGCTCCTCGCTCTGTCAGGTACGTTGATCCTTCTCTATGCCGACCCAAGCCAAAAAATGACCGGCTGGCTTCACGACGTAAAAGAAATTCATGAAGCTCTTGGTCCTGTGATGTGGGGGTACTTGGCAGTGCATGCCGGGGCAGGCATGTTGCACCAACTGGCAGGGCACCACATTATTCAGTCAATGTTTAGGCTCAGGGCCCAGTGAGCCGCTCAGGATAAACTGTGAGGTTTTATATGGAGAATGAGACGACATGTTGGGTTTCATTCTCCTTAAGTTGCCCGTTGTGGAAAGTCGTCTTTCCTGCCTTTTGAAGGCGCACATCAAAGGTGGAGGGGGCGGACTTTCCGTCAAACCTTCTATAGTAGTGGACATAGACCTCGTAGGTTCCTTTGACGGTGGGGGAGCGTGTCCAGACGATATTTTCCACAGGATCAGCAACGAGGGAGTTTGCTTGCGCGTTTCTATCGATATCTAGCATCCCCCCGCAGGCAAACTTATTTGTGAAATTGATGGTTTCACCGTTTGGGCAGGCAATATGGAGATCAAGATCGTTGATGTCATTCCATACCAGGCTGACGGTGATATTCCCGATTTTTGCACCAGCTCTGGTTAAGCGGCCCATAAATGTTTCTGCGCGTTTGGCATTTTCAGCCGCTTCTTGCGCCATTCTTCGTTTATGGTTTAACCGTTCTTGCCAGCTTTCCAGAAACGGGCCTAATGTGTCTTGAGAGCTTGTTGCAATTGACTTATTGGCCCCCCAATGGGTGCAGGTCGGCTGGTTGTTTTTGAGGAAAAGATGGTACTCAACAGGTTCCGGGAAATTGAGCAGCAGGGGCAGCATGCGGGCGTAAGCCATGACGTTTGGGTCGGATGACGCTTTTATATGTTCCTCTATCGCTTTGATGGATTGATAGGTGCTTTTTAACTTTAAGAGAACATCTTGTTGAATGTCGTCCGGTTGTTCCCAAAAGGGCTGGTGGGCACCCGTGTGATGAGAAAACCAGGAAATATGGCGCCGGTTATCATCAAAGCGGGGGATTGCGAACAGGCTTGCGACATCGGGGCCCCCCAATTCGTGTCGTAAAATCATATTGAGTAACTTATCCGCATGATCAATGACGCGTTGGCCGCTGTGACCGACGAACGTGTATTCGTCTAAATTGTTGGTTTCAATTTTTTCCCCAAGTCGGAAGGCCATCTTTCATTCCCCAGTGTCGTGTGATTAAGACAATATTTCAATTGATCGCAATGTTATAGTCTGAATTTTAATGCTCACTAAAGTCGATTAAAAATTGAATTTTACTATTTTTGTGGTTGATTTCATACCGCAAGGCTTTCAATAATGCGACTTAAGATAAGGGGGTGGGAAGTATGTCTCGTCGATATTTTGTCGCGCAACAAATTAATTCAGATGTTATTGGCGAAAATGAGATTTGGGCTGATGCTCCTTTATCTTCGCGGCTGAGAGAGGTGTTACGCACACACTTGTCTGACGCTCATGCCAACCTGTTCGCCGAACCTGAGCCATCGCCTTCTGGACGCGAGACAAACTGGAATGTTGAGTTTCCGGGGATGGTTGAGCCTGTGTCGTCACTCCCCCTTGATCAACAAGAAACCTTGCGCCGTGACGCGGCGATGAAACTTGCGGATATTGAAAATCTGTCTGCCCGACTGCCCGACGTCGATTCGGCAAATGCGGACCTGGCCCCCGCCCTAGAACGGGCCTGCCGGTATAAGGGCGACCCGTGTTTATTTAGTGTCGGCGGGCAGCCCGTCCTGACCTATTGGGGCTATGGGGATGTGACCGCAGCAGCTTTGCCGCTGGCGCCAGCGGTTCAACCTTTAACGACGGACGCCATGCCGCAACAGCCGGTGCAAGAAGACCTGCCTTGGTATCGAAGACTGCCAGTCTGGTTGAGGTGGGGGCTTTTGGCTCTCCTCATTTTGCTGTTTTTGTTGTTATTGTGGTGGTTGGTGACCTGGTTTTTAAAGGATGATCCTGTTCAAGAGACGCTACAGCCACCAATAGAGACGCCAGCGTCCCCCGTTACGGAACCAACCCCGGACTTGCCGGCTGCACAGCCGGAGCGACCGTTCCCGACGCAGCCGTTGCAACCGCCGCCTGAAAATGTGGTGCCGCCGGTGACGCCGCCGTCTACGGTTTCGCCTCAGGGGGTTCCAAATACGCTGGAAGAAAGAGCTGCAATTCAGCGATCGGAAAATTTGTCGCGTCAGGTTGATCAGCTTGAGGAGCAACTGCGTTTGGCGCTTGCCGCTTGTCAAATGCCGACAGATGGATCTGTACCTGATTTAACACCGATTATCCCACAAGGCCCAGAAACTGTTGAAAAGCCGATTGTAGCTGAACCTGACTTGACAAATGAACCTGTCACGCCGCCACCGCCACCACCAGCGGAGGTGCCGTCGGAACCTGTCGAGGAAGCCAAGCCAGAACCGTCAGCACCAGAGCCAGAGCAGGCAGAACCGGTAGTTCAGCAGGCAGAATGCCCGGATACGCGTGAGCCATGGGAAGCACCGGAGGTGGTTGTCGTCTTTGATGTCTCAGGGTCTATGGCGTTTGGGGTCAATGAAGACCCGCAGTACATTAATACGTTGACGCAAAGAGCGAATAAAGGCGACACAGCGGCTTTGATGGAGCTTTCCAAGTTGTCACGTGCATCAGGTCCGACCCGTTTGGATTATGCAAAGAATGCGGTAAATCAGATGGTTGGTAATTTGCCTAAGGATGTGGCCGCAGGCTTGATTTTGTTCGGGTCTTGTGGTGGGACGGTGAATAATGATTTTTACGAGGCTGCCCGTCGCCCTGAAATGATGGCGACGATAAATGGTTTGAAACCACAGGACGGGACACCTTTGGCCCGAGCGATTGAACGGGCTGGCAATATCATTACGGGGGATGTCAAAGAGAGTGTCATCCTGGTGATTTCGGATGGTCAGGATAGCTGTGGCGGAGACCCGTGTCAGGCAGCGCAAGCCATAGCCCGCGCCAAGCCGGGCGTCGTTATTAATGTGGTTGATATCGGTGGTGTCGGTGCAGGAAGCTGTCTTGCACAGGCAACAGGCGGGAAAATCATAAACGTTGATGATATGTCCCAGATCTCCGGTATTGTTGAACAAGCGGCAGGACAGGTTGCGCCTGCGCATTGTACGCGCTAGATGGGGTGGGCCAGTGTATTGCTGAGGCAACGGGCGGCCGGGTGATTGTAGCCAATAAAACGGACGACTTAACCCAAATGTTTCTTCAGGCAGCGAACCGGGGGTCTCCCTCACAAAAATGTAATTGAGGAAGTGTTAAGCTATGGATATACTTACTTTTATTAGAGGGCGGGGGAAGTCTTAAAATGCGAGGAGAGCTGCTGCGGCAGGGGAAACTAGAAGAGTTTCAGGCGCTGGGTGTAGATGGAAATCAGGTCTATGTCTCCGCAACGCAATTGCGTAATGTGTTGGCACGAAAGGCCGGCGCGGATGTTGCCGATGTGCTGGCTATTCCCGTTCGCAATGATCAAGGTAATACGTTTGACTGGTATTCCACACATCCGGGGGAGGTTGTTGCCTGGTCTGCGGCGACAGCGGAGCAACAGTCAAAGGGGCGTGAGAAGATTGCCGCGTTTCAGCAGGCGGTTGCGGATCTGGCCGATACATATAGCGCGTCAGGTGCTGGCTCCGACCAAAAGCTTTTTGGCAGTTTGCTCAATCACGCCTTAAGATATCCCGGCTCGGATCATGTGTATCTTGTGGATGGACAACCCGTTATTACGTTTTGGGGCTTCTCGCTGCATGGGGCAGGCGTGGAAGAACATGTATCTTTGCCGCCACAAACAGCGCTTGCGGTGACGCCCGTCGCCGCAGAAGAACCCGCAGTGAGGGACAAGCGGGTCTGGTGGCTGCGGTTGCCGTGGTGGCTTTTGCTCCTGCTGTTGATCCCTTTGTTACTTTTGTTTTTATGGTGGCTCCTAAGCCTCTTGGGCGGATTGCCTTTGGGGGTGCCGAGCATGCCGGGGTTTGAGCGTCCCGCCCTTTCCGCGCCGAGCCTCTCCCCCCCAGAGATTGAGGTGCCCACCTTAACGATGCCGGAGGTGCCGTCAGCACCCGCTTTACCGGGGGTGCCGGATTTGGCGGCCGGTGGATCTGGTGCGGTTGGCAACAGTGAAGCGGGGTTGCCTGCTGAAAGTGTGTCGCCTGCTGTTGAAACACCTGTGCCTGCGCCCGCCCCCGTCTCTGAGCCGGCACCTGAACCAATGCCCACACCGCTACCTGAAAATGGCGCGAGTGAGCCGGGCGGGGAGAGTAATCTGCCGCTGCAAATTCCAGACGGGGCGGTGCAGTCTGGCGATCTCAGTTTTTTGGACGGTCGGTGGCGTTCTATTACCAGTTTGATTGATAGTCAGACAGGTAAACCGACTGAAGTGATATATGACTTCAAAAATGGTCAAGGGACGGCAACCATTCATCGCAGTAACGGGGATGTGTGTCAGGGACCCGCATCTGCAACGATTGATCAGGCAAATTTAAATATTGCCCAGAACGGTGCATTGGTGTGCTCTGACGGACAAAAATTCGCGCCCTCCACAACAAACTGTTCTTTAAATGAGCAAAAAGACGGTGTGTGTCAGGGGCAGTATCCAAATGGTGAGTCGTTTACAGTAGAAATTGTGCGTTAATCAGCTCAGAAAAAAATCAGATTAGACAAAAGGTATAAAGCTATGCTCGCTGACATTATTAATTTGGGACGAAACGTCACTCTTGTGTCGAAAAGCGGTATCCAGTTTATGGATTTCGCGTCTCGACTTGAGTTTAAAAAAGAGCAACCGGGACTGTTTCTGAAGGCGGATACGCCCTTGGGTCTTGTGCGTTTGGTCCCGGATCAGTCTGGCGAAAATTATGCTTTGCCGGGACAGCCGCGGGAATTCGTGACGTCCGGTTGGGAAGATGTGTATCTGAATGAAACGATAGATTTGCTGGAAAAGGTCTGGTTGCCTATCCCGTATTTGCGCACGAAAGATGCGACGGATGGCACCATTGAAGCCACCGAAGGGCCGACCAACTGGGCGCGGGCAAATATCAGAAAAATGCAGGATGATGAAGATCCGGACGGGTATACACTTCGGGTGTGTCTGGCATTTGATACTAAAATTCTGGATGATAATGATCAGCGTAAATATCTCGCCCCGACGGTTTCGGATGTCAATAATGGGGAACAATTCGCCCTGTTTGCCCAGACGCATCAGATTGGCTGGTTTTTGAATGAATCTTGGCTGCAAGAGTGGTTGGAGGAAGTATACCGCGACAATGCGTTGGGACGTGCGCGCATGACGCTGGAAGATGTGCAGGATGAATTAGCGAAAAAAACACATCTTGCCCATTACATGAATTTTTTGGCGATTTTACGTGATTATATTGAACCGCCGACCATCCAGATGCGCATGAATGATGCCAAACGTTCGGATAAAGTTCCTGTTAATGTTGATCTGGTTCTGGATATCGGTAACTCGCGGACCTGCGGGATATTGATTGAAGATTACGATAGCGGTGCCAGTGTCGATGAAATGAAGAAGCGCTATGAGCTTGCGCTGCGGGACGTTTCTCAACCCTTCTTTGTGTATAACGAACCGTTTGAGAGCCGCGTCGAATTTGTCAAAGCGAATTTCGGCAAAGAAAACTTTTCTGCGGCGAGTGGACGAAATGACGCCTTTTTATGGCCAACGATTTCTCGGGTTGGGCCAGAGGCCACACGCTTTACGTCGCAAAGACGGGGGACGGAAGGAAATACAGGGGTTTCCAGCCCCAAAAGATATTTGTGGGATCAAGCGCCTAGTCTTCATGGGTGGAACCTGCATAAAAACCGACCTGATGAGCGCGCAATGCCTGCGACTGTCTCGCCGTTCACCGATTACATCAATGATTATGGCAATGCCCTATACACGATTGTGTCAGAAGATGCGGGCAGCGTGGAACTTTATGGGAGTTCAATGCCGGTCTTTGAACCTAAATATTGCCGGAGTTCTTTGATGACCTTTATGGTCGCCGAAGTGATCGTGCAGGCGTTGACGCAGATCAACAGCCTGTCGCAACGGATGTCTATGCAGTTTTCTGATGTACCGCGTCGTTTGCGTCATTTGGTGATGACGCTGCCGCCTTCCATGCCCATTCAGGAACGCAATATCTTTAAAGATCGGGTAGAGCAAGCTTTGGCGCTGGTCTGGAAATCGCTAGGCTGGCACGAAGATGATGCGGGTATGGATGAGGAAGGCAAAAGGCTGGCGAACCCGGATTTCCCGGACATCAGTATGCAATGGGATGAGGCGACGTGTGCGCAGGTCGTTTACCTCTATAGCGAAATTCAGAACCATTTCAACGGGAATGCAAACGAATTTTTTGAGTGTATCCGTCGACCTGACTCGGCTGCGTTGGATGGCACAAAACAAAAAATTCGCGTGGCCTCTATCGATGTGGGGGGCGGCACATCTGACGTGGTGATTACGGACTTTGAACTGGAAGGGCACAGTGGTGGCAATGTGTCTATCATCCCGGAACATATTTTTATGGACGGCTTTAAAATTGCCGGGGATGATATTTTGTTAGAAGTCCTGCAGCACACCATTATCCCGGACATTGCACGTGGATTGATGGACTGCGGTATCCTGGCGCCGGATGTATTGTTGTCTCGATTGATCGGTCATGAGGCGGGCGATGTTCATGTGTCGCGCCTGCGCGAACAGGTTGCTTTACAAGTTCTGCAACCCCTTGGTCATCACGTGTTAAGCCAGTACGAAAAATTTGTACCGTTTGAAGATAATGACATTGAACAATTTACAATTTCAGAATTCTTTGAACGTGCTTCAGATGACATAGATCCGCCTTCTGAAAGACTGTATGACGAATTTAATGAGGCCGTTCGGGACGAACTGGGCGGTGATAAGACCTTTGATTTACGCAATGTCGAAATCCGTTTGAACCTGGATTATCTTCACAAGGTTTTCACGGGTTTCAATGTGGAAATTGCTAAGCCGTTGAAGGCAATGTGCGAAATTGTGCACCTTCACAATTGTGATGTCTTGTTGTTGAGTGGTCGCCCTTCTCGTTTACCGGGGGTGAAGGGGATCGTTCGTTCTCTTCTGCCGCTTCCGCCAGATCGCATTATTCCACTGCATGATTATGAAGCTGGAAACTGGTACCCATTCCATAAAGGCGGGCGGATTGATGACCCGAAAACAACGGCTGCGGTCGGGGCCATGTTATGCGTGCTGAGTAAGGGGCGTATCCCGCGTTTCTATTTTAGAGCCAATGCGTTTAAGCCTTATTCGACGGTGC
Organism: Terasakiella pusilla DSM 6293; assembly: GCF_000688235.1. Classification (GTDB taxonomy): domain Bacteria; phylum Pseudomonadota; class Alphaproteobacteria; order Rhodospirillales; family Terasakiellaceae; genus Terasakiella; species Terasakiella pusilla. Next base: position 108,246 of record NZ_JHYO01000002.1, read on the forward strand.
GCTACCTTGGCACGATGGGACAAAGTAACGTCATCAAGGAAGATGAAGTCATTTATGCGAATTTGGATTTGTTGGATGACAGCTCTGAACTGGAAGAAAAATCCTTTGAAATGCATGGGTTAACGCGTTTGGGCTTCCGTCAATTAAAGGCGGAAAGATGGACAGCGAGCCAGCTTTATACATTGGATTATAACGGGGAAGAAGCGCGCCAGAAGTACGGGGATAAAACGCTGGAAGTGACGCTTAAACTCGGAAACATGTCAGGTCAGAAGCGAGATGCAATACGCATGAAAGAGTTTGCTATTCAAAATATTTCGGTGAAGGGCACGGGGAATACGGTGAGTTCCCGGAGTTTGAAAATGAAGTTGAATACGCTGCAAGGAAGTGGTGGTGACCAGTCTTACTGGTTGGATAATGGGAGTGTGGTCGATGGTCGCGCTGTTGCCTTTTTGAAGGGAGTTCTGAAATGACATATTCGCGCATGGACCTCACAGAGCGCTGCCAAGGTATTCGTGGTGGCAGCGGACAGGCGATTGATTGGGTCAAGGATGTTCGTCGCACAGCCGAGTCTGTAGACGGGGCGGCAGATACCATGATTGAAGAGTTGCGTCGATACCGATACAAAACACGTCAGTTGGGCAATGCGTTGTCCAAGCCGTTGTCAGTTGGGGTCTTTGGTGTATCTCAGGCCGGAAAGTCCTTTTTGATTTCGACGCTGGCGATGAATGAAAATGGGGAACTTGAGACGAAAATGGGGAATGATCGTCTTAACTTCATCAGCCATATTAACCCAAGCGGGGGTGGTGGCGAAGCGACGGGGCTGGTTACCCGCTTTACCTGTACGCAAAGTAAGGCACCGGATGCGTTTCCGGTGGATGTAAAGCTGCTCTCAGAAAGCGATATCATCAAAATTTTTGCCAATAGCTATGCATTTGATTTTGACGCGAAGTTTAAAGAACCTGTGGATGTTGCGGAATTAAACGCAAGGATCGCGTCTTTGTCTTCTCGTCGTCAACCTACTTTGACGGGGGGGATTGATGAAGATGACATGGTCGACATTATGGATTACTGCAACAACCTGCCCGGTGGCCGGTTGGAATCTTTTTGGAACCAAGCTGTAGATTTGGCACCCTATTTGACCCTTGAGGATCGTTCGCGCTTGCTTGGGATTTTGTGGGGGGATATCGACGATTTGTCCAAGGCCTATCGCTCGATGTGTGAAACATTGACGACGCTTGGTCATGCAAGTCAGGCCTTTTTGTCACTGGATGCTTTGGTGACGCGATCGGATGATCCGGGGGCAAAAGGGTTTTCGCAGCGCAATGGTATTGTGAATGTCGATATTTTGTCACGCTTGGGTAAAGATGCGGAGGATCAGGTTAAAGTGCTGCCTGTGACCGATGACGGCGGTTTCGGCGCGGAAACGAGTGTCGCGCGGTCTGGTCTGGCTGCGCTGGTTGCAGAATTAAAAATTGTTCTGGCAGATCAACCTAAAGCCAATGTTATGGACAAGATGGACCTGTTGGATTTCCCAGGATACCGCGGGCGCTTGAAAGTGCCGGATTATGGCAGCGTGAAAGAGGCTGTTCGTAGCGAGGGAGATGCTGATCCCGTTGCGGCGTTGCTGTTGCGGGGTAAGGTTGCTTATTTGTTTGAGCGCTATATCAGTCAGCAAGAAATGAGCTTTTTGCTGCTTTGTACCCGATCCAATGCACAAATCGAGATTAATGAGCTGGCGGATGCGGTCGATAGTTGGGTGACACGGACCCAAGGTGAAGATGCGAGCAAGCGGGGCAAGCGTCGCCCCGGATTGATCTGGGCCTTTACCCAGCTCGATTTGAAAATGAGCTATAAAGGGTCTGAGTCTCTGGAAATGAGACGGGGGGAATGGAACTCGATGGTTGAAAAGATCGGCTTGGAACGGTTTGATCGTTGCGAGTGGGTCAACCATTGGTCCGATGATAAGCCGTTTGACAATATGTTTCTGGTCCGAAAACCGGGCTTAGCGGGTGATCTTTTTGTAACGGATAAAGAAACCCGTGTTGAAAGCGGCATCCGTGAAGATATGCAGGATCATATGGACCTTCTGAAGCAATCCTTTATGGAAGCTGATGCTGTAAATCGTCATTTTTCCGACCCAAAGGCGGCTTGGGAGGCCATGATTGCGCCCAATGACGGGGGGATGAGCCGCATTGCTGCATATCTGAGCGATGTCGCAAATTATCAGGACAAAATCGATCGTATTGGCGAGCAAGTGTCCTCGATCACTGAAAATATTGTCGAAGATATGTTTGGGAATATGTTTTCCAGTGAGGGACCTGAAGAAGTCACTAAAAAACAGAGAATTGCAGATGAGGTCCGGGATGATCTCGGGGCCTCCGCGAGTTACTTTGCTGAGTTTTTGTCGGTGATGCAGCCCAAGCAAAAGGATCTGAAGGAGCTTTATTTGCAGGTTGAACAACCCGATGGTGACGAAGGGGCGCAATCTGTTGACGATGGATCGTCTGGGATGGGCGGATCAAACTCTCCCTTTGGTGGCTTGAATGATATTTTCGGTGATCTTGCCGGGGGAAGCACTGAGACGGCGAAAAACGATGGAGACGCCGGCATGCATGCTTCTGGCAGTGTTCATAATAAATTTGCAAAAGCCGTTGTGCAGGATTGGCAACGCAACCTGTCACGCCTGAGCACGGACAAAAAAGTTCAGTCCTACATGAAAATCAGTTCGGAAACGGTGAGCAAGATTGCGACAGAATTATCTGTCGGCGCGAGCCGTCTGAAACTGATTGAGCAAATGTCAACGGCATTGGAAAAAGTAGAACGTCGAAGCGGTCTTACGCGCTACGCTCTGGCAGGGCAGCAAGTGAAGATTGCGTCGCGTGAATTGAATAACTTTATTGATTATTTGGGCTTATCCGCAACAAATTTAGCTGATCGCCCTGACGCTTTATCTTCGGGACAAAGAAAGACGTTTGAACGTCGGAAAGAGCCCTTTACCGAACTACCGGAGGATCCAGTGCTGTATTCGCGGGAGTATGTTCTGGATTGGTTTGTCGGATTTAGAAAACTTGCTGTAGACAATATCGGACATAGCAGTGGGCGGGATATCACCCCAGATCAAAACTATCGACTAGGGCAGATTATTGCTCAAATTCAAGGCAAAAATGGTGTGGAAAATACGCCAAATCATGAGGGATAATCATGTCTATTAAACCAAAGTTTGTCTCAAACGAGACGCCGGGCTTCGCTGAAATTCGCATTCCGGACTATACTGCAACGGGTGATCAGGTTGAGATCGCGATCAAACGAAGCGGGGACGGTAGCTATTTGGGCGATAGCGGTTGGTTGACAAATGAAAATTGGCTGAGTGTCAATATTCAGGATGACAATGGGGAGTGTGTGATCCCCATTGGGCCTAGTCAGGTGGACCCGCTTGCGTCTTGTCTCTCCTCCTTTATGTTTCAATTGTTTTTGAAAGATGGGGGGGCAACGGTTGCCGGTGTTATCAAAAAAACATCGGTTACGCTGTTGTCGTCACAAGCTGGTGGCGCTGGCATGACGTCAACGGTTGGCTCTATAGCGGCGGGAACAACCACACCCGCGCCAGAGCCGGAGCCTGTTGAGGAGCCTGCCTGCGTGGAGGAGCCGGTTTCCATACCAGAGCCAGAACCTCAGCCTGAGCCACAACCGTCACCAACTGTTGAGGCACCTGCCGAGAGCAGCAGCAAAAAGGGGCTGTTTATTGCTTTGGCTGTGATTGCACTTCTTTTAGTTGGGGGGGCGATCGCGTTCTATTCAGGCCTGTTTGACAGTAAAACGGAAGATCCGGCGACAGCCACACCGGCAACACCTACCCCAGAGGTTAGCAGCACGCAAACACCTGCACAAAGCTTGCCGCCAGCCGCACCGACGGCACCAACGTTGACGACACGCCAAATTGTTCAAGACTTCCTTGCGACCAATCCTGATGCGCCTGCCTTGCTTGCGAAAGCTGAAGAAATGAAGGCTGAAGGCCGATTGGATGGGGCGATGCTTTTGTACCGTCAAGCTGCGGGCAAAGGGGATGCAAAGGCAGCGTTGCTGTTGGCGCGTATGTATGATCCTAAATATTTTTCAAAAGAAACCAGCCCGTTGCCAAATGCAGATGCGGAAACAGCGGCATATTGGTATGAAGGTCCGGCGAAAAACGGCGATGTGGAAGCCCAACGCGAGCTTGGGCGTGTTTTGATTGAGCAAAACCCGTCAGGTTTCCAAAAAGAAAAAGCCGTGGAATGGTTGACGAAAGCGGCAGAAGGCGGCGACGCTGAAGCGCAGTCATTGTTGTCTCAATACCAGTAACTTAAGTTTGAAGGATTAGAATATGCAGCGGGTCAGTTGTTTTGTCGCAAGGTTCAAATGTCGCTTTCTATTGGTGTTGATGCTGGCGGTGGCCGCAAATATCATGCTGCCGCAGGTCGGGGCGGCACAAAGCAGGACGCCTTTGTTGATGGATGGCAAGAAGACACTCTATCAGCGCGTATTGACCCGCCCCGGTGCCAAGGTTTCGTTTAAAACGGAGCGTGGCGCGGGGATTGATCAAGCGGCAATGACTGTCCTTTATGTGTATGGTCGCAAAACCGTGGATGGCGAAGAATGGTTGGAAGTCGGCAGCAATACGCGAGGGCAGGTTGAGGGATGGATCCCGAGCGTGGACACGCTTATGTGGAAACAGCAACTGACCTTGGCCTTTACCAACCCGGCAGGGCGGGAGCGCGCTTTGATGTTTGCCTCGCGCGATGATTTGTTAGGTGTTGTACAGGATTTCGATCCGGCGCAGGCCGTAAAACCCTTGTTGGAGGCAGCAAAGGCAGGCCAGCAAAACGATAGAATTGTGTCGATTGAACCTGAGAATTTTATCGATATTTCAAAGCAGTTTTATCTATTGCCAATTTTGGATGTTGAAGAAACCTATACGGGGTCCGGTTATTCTGTGCGGGCTTTAAATATCGCTTCTGTCACCAAGGGAAATACGGGATTAGCGGGGCAAAAGACGGAGGAAAAACCTGAAAATAACGAGATGATGCTCCGTAACTTTAAAGCGTCTGTTGTTTTTGTGGTTGATTCAACCATCTCGATGGGCCCCTATATTGAGCGAACCCGCGAGGCCGTCAAAAAAGTCTATCAGGTGATCGAACGTGAAGGCATGGCGGATCATGTTCGTTTTGGTCTGGTGGCCTATCGCTCCAGTCTGGAGGCCTCCCCGGGGTTGGAATATGTCAGTCGTGTTTTTGTGGACCCAAGCGACGTCAAAGGTGGGGATGACTTTTTAAACAAGGTCAAAGACCTTAAGCCTGCGACGGTGTCTTCCAAGAGATTTGATGAAGATGCGTATACCGGTGTGATGTCGGCGCTGGAAACGGTCAAATGGAATGAGTTTGGCGGTCGCTATCTCGTGTTAATTACGGATGCGGGTGCTTTGAAAGGGGGGGACGAACTCTCCGGCACCGGACTGGATGCCAGTCAAGTGCGCCTTGAAGCCCAGGAACGTGGCGTGGCTTTGTATGCGTTGCACTTAAAGACACCACAAGGCAAAAAAAATCATGCCTCAGCACAGGCCCAGTATGAAGATTTGTCCACATTCCAAGGTATCCCGAAACCCTTGTATTATGGGGTGGAAACGGGTGATGTGAAACAATTTGGCGATATCATAGATCAGTTGGGCATGTCTATTGTCGCAAACGTGCGTGGCGCCATGTCAGGGGAAGAGGTTGTGGGCAGCGCCCGTTCTGCCCCTGATGAGAAAAAGGTCAGCGAAACGCAGGCCGAAAAAGCCGCCCAGTCGGCAGAAGCGGTTGGGCACGCGATGCGCCTTGCCTATTTGGGCCGCATACAGGGGACGCAGGCACCCGATTTATTTAGTGCATGGGTTTCTGACCGGGATTTGATTAAGCCAGATCTCGCGACCACGGATGTTCGTATCCTTCTGACAAAAAACCAGCTCTCCGATATGCAGCAGGTTATGAAAGAAATTTTGACAGCAGGTCAAATGTCTCAGTTATCACCCGAAGGCTTTTTTGACAGCATGCGATCTGCAGCAGCCGTGATGGGGCGGGATCCCTCGCAAGTCAATAATCCCGATGCGACGAAGTTGGTCGAACTTGGATTGATGGGGGAATATCTTGATGATCTTCCCTATAAATCCAAGGTGATGAGCATGGATCAGGAACTGTGGGCAAGCTGGTCTATTGGTGAACAGCAGGCCTTTTTAGATGAGGTCGAACGTAAAATCCGATTATATCAACGCTATCACGATGATGTGGCGCGCTGGGTCTTTTTGGATCAAGGGGCTGATCCTGGGGATGCTGTTTATCCGGTGCCGCTGGAAGCGTTGCCATGACGGGGCAGGACACCACACATGGACCTGTTTTGTGTTTAAGTGGTGTCCGACGTATCCGCGGGCAGGGCGAGAACCGGTTTGTTTTGGATGTACGAAACCTGCGTGTCCCGCAATCACAGGCCATTTGTGTAACAGGGCCAAGTGGGTGCGGTAAATCAACATTGCTTGACCTGATTGGGCTTGTGCTGAAACCCGATCAAGGGGCAGAGTTTGTGTTTACCCCGAATGATGGTCGGAAAACTGATTTGCAGGCTGCGTGGAATAATCGCCAAGAAGCTGACTTAAGCGCTATTCGAGCGCAGTATCTTGGTTATATTTTGCAAACGGGGGGGATTTTCCCTTTTTTATCCGTAGATGAAAATATTCGGGTCTCCCAAAGGTTGCTGGGGCAAGGCAATGAAGAGGTGGTTCAACACCTCATTGAACGGTTGAATATTTCCCACCTTTTAAAGAAAAAGCCAAAAGCTTTATCAATTGGGGAGCGTCAACGAGTGTGTATCGCGCGTGCGTTGGCCCATCAGCCCAGTTTAATTCTGGCGGACGAACCCACGGCCTCATTGGATCGCAAAAATGCGGATCGTGTCATGGATTTATTTATGACCCTTGTGCAGGATTTCGGGACGAGTGCGATTATTGTCTCGCATGAGAAAGGGCTTGCGCGTCATTTCGGGTTGAGGGAAGTGCCGATTGAGGTGAAATCACTAAAATCAGGCAAAGGGACCGTATCTGTTCTGGAGATGTCGGATGGGTAAGGATCGCGTTACGTCACCTAAATGCCAAGGACGAACAGTTGTGGTGTTGGCCTTGAAGGATTTTCTGTTTGAATGGAAAATTTCGATCTGTTTGATTTTAGCTTTGGCGGCAGTGTTGACCCCTTTGCTTGTTTTATTCGGGTTAAAGACCGGTATTGTCACGACCATGACGGATCGCTTGAAATCGGACCCGTACACCTTGGAAGTTAAAATTGTGGGGAATGGCCATTTTAAGGAAGAAGATATTACGGGTCTGAGAAATAGATCCGATGTCTTGTTTGCCATTGCAAAAACCCGCACATTGGGCGCGACATTTGTTGTTTTTAAACGTGATATGAGCGCTGTTTCCGGGATTGAACTTGTCCCGACAGCAACAGATGATCCCCTTTTAGAAGGGGCGGTGCCACCGCTTGACGACCAGAGCGTCTACGTAAGCCACACATTGGCGAAGAAGCTGGCGGTGTCGGCTGGCGACCCTTTACCAGTGATGGTCACGCGCCGACTGGATGGGCAACAGCAGGCAGTTCGACTGACGATGAAGGTGCAAGGGGTCTTGAGCGAAGCGGCGTATCAACGTGATGCGGCCTTTGTGACTTTGGCGTTTTTACTGGCGGTCGAAGAATATAAAGATGGTTTCTCCGTCCCGGCCTTTGGCTGGGAAGGGAATGGGGCACGAAGCAACGAAAGAGATTATGCGGGCATCCGGCTTTATGCAAAAGGTCTTGAGGATGTACAGGTCTTAGCGGATGAATTGAGACGGCAGGGGTTGGAAGTGAGAACCCGTGCCAAAGAAATTGAAACCGTAAGATCGATTGATCGTGTTTTAAGCCGCTTGTTTTTGATCATCGCCAGTATTGGGATTACGGGATATGCATTGTCTTTGGCAGCAAGCCTATGGGCAAGTGTCGAGCGTAAACGTAAGGATTTATCATTGATGCGTTTGTTGGGGTATAGCGCCAAGGCGATCGTGATTTTTCCCATCATACAAGCGGCGTTGGTGGCTTTTTTGGGGGCGGTGTTGTCCATTGGTCTTTACAAAATTATTGAATATTATTTAAACACCACTTTGTCGGAAAGTTTGGTCGCAGATGAGCTGGCAAGCCGCTTGACTCTCGAAACTTATGGTTACACAATTATACTTACTTTAGGTTTATCTTTGTTTTCTGCATTTGTCGGTGCTGTGCGTGCTACGCATATTGATCCTGCGGAAAGTTTGCGTGAAGTATGATGGTGTTTATAAGGGGATAACATCATATGGAATTGTTACATTTCAAATCTATGGCTCGGTCTCTGTCGGGTCTTGCCACGCTATTGGTATTTTTGGGCACATCTGTGGCTCAGGCAGAAGATGTAAAGCCGTGGAATGAAAAGCTTTATAATCCGCAAACCAGTGAGGGGGATGTTGTCCTTCCCATGCCGTGCGGGGGGGCGATGGTTTTTCGCAAGGTTGTTATCCCCCAACAGAGCGTGGTGGATGATTATAAAATTACCCTTGGCGGCTCTGATGAGAATGTGGGCTATGCCGAAAGCCCTTATGTAACTTACATCGCGGGGGCCTTTTCTGGTCAAGCCGATGAGTGGTATTATCTGATTAGTAAATATGAGGTCATGTCTGCGCAGTATGATGCGTTAAGTGACAAATGCCCCAAACCTGTGATGCCCGGACGTTTACCGAAGGTGAATATTTCCTGGATGCAAGCGATGAGCTTTGCTGAAAATTATTCAGATTGGTTAGTTAAAAATGCACCGGATAAATTACCGAAAGAAGATGGATCTTACGGGTATTTAAGACTGCCAAGTGACATTGAATGGGAGTTCGCAGCACGCGGTGGTATTAATGTTGAGAAAGCAGACTTTCAAGAACGCCTCTTCCCGATGGAAGAAGGATTGGCGCGGTATGCTTGGTTTCAGGGGACCAAATCTGCGAACGGTAAGTTGCAACTTGCCGGTCTGTTGAAGCCTAACCCCCTCGGATTGCATGATGTGTTGGGGAATGCAGACGAGATGACCGTCAACTTGTTCCAGTTAAACAAACTTGACCGTCCGCATGGTCAGGCCGGTGGCTATTCTGTTCGCGGTGGAAACTATTTTACGTCACAGGAAAGTATGCGGACTTCCTATCGTGTTGAGCAGTCCTTTATGACGGATAAGGGGGCGCGTAAAAGTAAGACAACAGGTTTTCGCTTGGTCCTGACTGGCCCTGTTGTAACCTCAAAAGAACGTTTGGCTGAAATCCAGAAAGAGTGGGAGAGATTGGGCTCGGCACAACCGGCAGCGCCTGTCGCCAAGGCGGTGAGTATCGGGGAGAAGGTGTCGGATGATCCAATAGTCGAACTGGGGGCAATCATCAAAGAAATTACGGATGACAACGCCAAGAAACGGCTAAATGATGTTCGTCTGGCCATGCGTTCGTCTATTCAGGCGCGTGATCTGCAACGCTCCGAAGCGGCGAAAGCAGCGCTTAGGCTTGGGGCGTTCCTGGGGGGGAAGATCAAAGGAGATGCAATCGCGGTTCAGACGTTGGGCGACTTTATCAAAGAGCGTAAAAAACGTCAGGAGGAAAGCGGGCAGAAAGATCGCTACTTGGCGGCGAGAGAAGAAAAGTTAAATGAAGAACGCCGCATTCTGGACGAAAATTTGAGTTTTTACGCGTATAACGTCATTACCACAGCAGATAACTATGAACAAAGCCTGTTGGAGAAGCAGTTGAAATCTGTATCTGTCGAGGCAAAAGGTCGGGGGGCGGATACGACCATACCGAAGGCGGCTCTGTTTTTGCAGCATGCTCTGTTTTACCAACGCACGATGCAGGTTAAAAAAGGGCCGTGGCTGGACGATTGGGTGAAGTTAGAAATTGAATAAAAATTTATTTTGAGATTTGGAGTGAAACAATGCTTATCAACCTAAAAGAAAATTGCAGACGTGGGGTTGCTGCTGTTTTGATCAGTGCCTTTATGGTGACGGGGTGTGTGACCACGGGCGGGACAAGCAATGCTAACCTGAGCCCCGCAGAACAGAAGTTGCGTGAGCAAAATAGCCAGATGACGTCGAATGTGGCGACCGGGGCGGCTTTGGGGGCGTTGGCTGGAGGACTGCTTGCGCTTGTATCGGGAAATCGTAAAAACGCCATCGGCTATGCAGCAGCAGGGGCCGTGATGGGCGGTGCCAGTGGCTATTATGTGACCAAGCGCCAGCAACAATACGCATCTGAAGAACAACGGCTTGATTCTATGATTGCAGACGCGCAGACGTCCAATGCACAAGCAAAAGAAATGGCTGATACGGCCCGCGCGGTTATCAAAGAAGATATGAGCCGCATTGATCAAATTGAAAAAGAACTGGCTTCGGGTAAGATTACACAGCAAACAGCAACGCAGCGATTGGCGTTGGTCGATGACAATGCAAAACTGCTGGAAAGCAATATTGCGGCGCTTAAAAAGCAACATGAACAATATCAGGTCGCCTCACAAGAACTTGCCAAACGCAATGATGTAAGCCCACAGACCCTGAGTTCCTATAATGTTGAAGTCGCCCGTATTCAGGATCAAATTGCAATGATGGAAGAGGAACTGGATGTCCTTATGGATCGCCGCGGCGGTATGCAAGGGTTAGGTTGATAAAGATGAAAAAATCACTTTCACACGTCACGGGCATGGCCGTGTTATCTATAGGCTTGGCAGCCTGTCAGACGTCGTCGGATCCGGCGAAAGGAAACTTGTTTGACGGCATTGCCGGTTTGACTTCCGGTAGCTATGACAGACGGATTGAGGAGCGTGAAACCTCTTTGCAGGATGAACAAGATAAATCGATTGCTTTGCGTCGAGAAAACGAACGTTTGTCTGCACAGAAGACTGCAACGTCCGCACGATTAAATAAGCTGGAGCAGGACTATGTGGTCCTGCAAAATGATCTGAAGGTCATGGCGCAGAAAATAGCGGCGGCAGAAGGGGATAATCAGTTACTTGAAGACCGTTTGAAACAATTGCAGCAGCAGATGAAGCTGGCAAAAAGTGATACGTTTTCAGATGAAGCAACACGCGAAAAGAAGCTTGAGGCGCTGTTAAAGCGTAGAGAGCAACTTGAACAGGATATTGATATGATGGTGCAAGGGCGCTAGGTCATACAAATCACAACTAAGAAAAAGGCTTTTGGTATGGATCCAAAAGCCTTTTTTTATAGCTAACTTTCACAGGAGGTTTGCTGTGTGGTGGGTTGAATGTTGTGTTTTCTTAGAAATTCCAAGAGGTGCTTTGTGGAGAGGGCGTATTTGGCACCGCCACCGCTTCCCGCACCGAAAGTGTTGACGCCCACAACACGCCCGCAATTGTCAATCAAAGGACCACCGCTGTTGCCGGGTGAAATTTCGGCGGAATGCGCGATGGTATTGGTGCCGCCAATGTCTTGGGGCAGTGACATAACTTCACCTTTGGAGAAGACAATAGACGGCATGGCGGAGAGATCACCGCTTAACAAGCGCTTGAAATTGTTATCCCGTCCCAAAAACTGGCCGGGAAATCCAGCGGCGATGATGGGCTGAAGTTCCTGAACCTGTGTCGTAATGGGCAAAATCGTTTGAGATTTATAATTGCTGATTTTAACCAGGGCAAAGTCTGCTTGACCGATGGCATGTGACTTTGTTGCGGCGATAACTTGACCGGAATAGAGTGTCCCAAGCGCTTTACCAACGATCCCGACTTTGCCATCACTATCGTTGGCGACAACATGGCGATTGGTGACAATGATGTCAGGCGTTACAAAAAAACCTGATCCGGTTCCGTCACCAGATAAAATGATAACGGTTGTTTGATTGAGGGTTGTGGCAATATCCTGGCGCGACAGTGTCTTATTGGATTGTTCTTTATGTTCCGTCAGCTGGGCCGGTTCCTCTGTCTTGGCAGGGGGTGGCGCTGTGTTTTGTGCGGTGTTTGTGGCTGCCGATTCTGCGGGCAGTTCTTGCAATGTGGTTGTAGTATGTTCACTTGGCAAGGCACCGGGGGGCTGGGGGCGAGGTTCAGCCAAGAGGGCAGCGGCTGCTTGAGGATCCTGACAGACGTCGCCCATGAGCAGGGCACGTATCTTCTGGGCTCTTGCTTCCATAGCTTGATTGTAAGAGATATTTTCGGAATGCGAGGAGATATCTTGGGCGAGACCATGGGATGCAGTGAGCAAGCTGCTTCCAAGTACGGCGCTGATAAACAGGAGGCGTTTCTTTTTTATGAGTGTTCTTTGCATTTCTGCCATGATCATTGCTCGCATAGGTGAAACTATATCAGAAAAACTATCCTGATATATCTAGCAACTTTTAGGACACTAAAGAAGCCTCAATTGAGCGAGAGGGCATTGATTTTTATCTGATATCAGAAGTTTGGTTCTTCTTTTTTTATGATCCGGCTTATCGGCCGGTTGTGTCGGTGGTGCACACGGGTAGGGTCCAGTAATCCGCTTTCCGTTACTTAGAGAGAAACCCTTGGACCTTGGTCGTTACGTCTTTGATGATTTGGTTGGCTTCGGGAAGGTGTTTTTCGTGCATTTCAATTTTTAGAGTTAAGCCGGGACGGATAGAGAGGGTGGTTGAGCACATGGGGGAGCGCTGGGTGCCTATCTTTGGGCAAATGAAAGTCAGCTTGTGCGCTTGATGAATGAGAACTTCCAATCTTTGAGGCTGCTGCGGATGGGAGCAGACCTTGAAATCTTGCCAGTTTTTAAGACAGGAGGTCAGCCCTTCTTCCCCGAAGGCGGTCTGGATAGGCGCGGTGGTGTTTAGAATATCGAACGACACTTTGTATTTCAGGCCCGGCCCGCCTTCGTAAAAGATTTTGGTTTCCTCGCTATAAGGCGCCAGATCGGGGAGGGTGGCGACCATGTGGATGGCTTGGTCAACCTGTCCCGTCCAGTTTGGCTTGTACCAGAGATAGGCTTTGGGGATGTCAAAATGATGGTCCCCTATAGTCAGGGGCACAGGCGTCAGGTCCGTTGTGTTGCCAATGTCATCTAGATCAGGCAGCAGAAACGGGGTGATAAGGGCCAGCATTAACAACAGGCTCATGGTGCCCAAGGCGTATAATATCCGATTTTTTGACATAGCTATTCTCATCTTCGAAACAGGACGGTTGAGAGACTATATGGCGTCTTTGCCGGAAAATACTTGGCTTCGGTCAAGTGTGGGTCATGCCAAAGTATGATTTTTCACACCCATTGACCAACCTCAATTATCTTATCAAATCACTCAGGTAATTTTCAGGAATACATCGTATCGGGTTTCCTTTTGGGGGCGATACCGAATTTTTTTGGAGATTATCATGCAAGAGCGCTTAACGATCAGCGCCGCTCGAAATATCTTTTTTGGGGGCACAATTTTCTTCTTTGCTGTCTTTGCGTTGTTGGTGGTGCAATCTGTCTATTTTGTCACAGATACATCTTCCAACCCGGAAGGGATCAGCGAAGAAGTCGCCTTGGGCAAAGAAGTCTGGGAGCGGCATTCCTGTATTAACTGCCACACGTTGCTGGGGGAAGGGGCGTATTATGCGCCGGAACTGGGCAATGTTTGGGTCCGTCGCGGCGGGAGAGACGATGCCGAAGGGGCATCTGATTTCATTAAAGAATGGATCAAGTCACAGCCGACGGGCATCGAAGGCCGTCGCCAGATGCCGCATTACGACCTCACTGAAGAAGAGTTGGAAGGTCTCGTTCAATTTTTCAAATGGACCAGTGAAATCAATACCCAGAACTGGCCGCCAAACGATGCCGGTTAAGTCCCAGCTTGGGTGAGGAGTAGAGTATGAAATATCAATCTCAAAAAGTCGCTATATATTATTTTTATGGCGCAATGGCCCTGTTTATCGCGCAGGTTTTAGGCGGTCTTTTAGCCGGTACGGTTTATGTGATGCCGAACCTTCTGTCGGAACTGGTGCCGTTTAATGTCATTCGTATGATCCACACAAATGCGTTGATCGTCTGGTTGTTGATGGGCTTTATGGGGGCAGCTTATTATCTGGTCCCGGAAGAGTCGGAAACGGAACTTTATAGTACCAAGCTTGCGATCATCCAGTTTTGGCTGTTTTTAATCGGGGCGGCGGCGGCTGTGATCGGCTATTTGTTTGGCATTCATGGCGGTCGGGAATTTTTGGAACAACCTCTGTGGATCAAGGTTGCGATTGTCATTGTCGCCTTGATGTTCCTGTTCAACCTGTCCATGACGATCCTGAAGGGGCGCAAGACTGCCGTCTCCTTGGTGCTGATTGTGGCGCTGTGGGGGGTGGCCATCTTCTTCCTGTTTGCTTTTTACAATCCGACAAATCTTGTGCTGGATAAAATGTTCTGGTGGTGGGTTGTCCATTTGTGGGTCGAAGGTGTGTGGGAATTGGTCATGGCGTCTATTCTGGCCTTCCTGATGATCAAACTGACCGGTGTGGACCGCGAAATTGTTGAAAAATGGCTTTACCTGATTGTATCCCTGACGCTGTTTACCGGCATCTTGGGGACGGGGCACCATTATTACTGGATCGGGACACCGGGATACTGGCAATGGATCGGGTCCATCTTCTCCACGCTGGAAGTTGTGCCGTTCTTCGCCATGGTCGTCTTTACGTTCTACATGGTGTGGAAGGGCGGTCGCTCTCACCCTAATAAAGCAGCCTTGCTGTGGTCTTTGGGCTGCGCTGTCTTTGCCTTTTTCGGGGCGGGTGTATGGGGCTTTTTGCACACCTTGTCGTCGATCAACTACTACACCCACGGGACACAAATTACCGCTGCCCATGGTCACTTGGCGTTCTATGGGGCCTATGTGATGGTCAATATCGCGATCATGACCTATGCGCTGCCAAACCTGTTGGGACGTGCGCCTTATAAGCAGACGCTCAATATGTGGGGCTTCTGGATTGCCTCCAGCGGCATGGCCTTTATGACCTTTGTGTTGACCTTTGCCGGTGTTGTTCAAACTCATCTGCAACGGGTGCTGGGGCAGGACTTCATGGAAGTTCAGGAACAAGTCGATCTGTTTTATTGGATGCGGTTAGGCTCCGGTGTTGTGGTTGTCCTTGGCGTCTTGATTATTGTGGTTTCTCTTGCACTTCCCGGTAAAGAGAAAAGCCCAAGTGCTGTAGCTCAAGCAGCCGAATAGATAAAAGCCGACTCTACGGGCCGGGGTGGACGATTGATCCCGGCCTTTTTTTTCAAAATCTCATTTATCCATTTTCTCAAAAATAAAGTTTAAAGCCATGACACATTCCCTTCCACATTACGTGCCGTCAGGTAATGAATGCGCCCTGTTTGAACATGCGTTTAACAATAAGTTACCGCTGTTGTTAAAAGGTCCGACGGGCTGCGGCAAAACCCGATTTGTGGCCCATATGGCAGCAAAGCTGGGACTGCCTTTACATACGGTGTCCTGCCACGATGACTTAAGTGCGGCGGATTTGACGGGCAGGTATCTGTTGACAGGGGGCGATACGGTTTGGACCGATGGGCCGCTGACCCGTTCTGTGCGCCACGGCGGTATTTGCTATCTGGATGAGGTGGTGGAGGCCCGAAAGGATGTGACGGTTGTGCTGCATCCTTTGACCGATGACCGCCGGGTCTTGCCGCTGGACCGCACAGGCGAAGAGTTGGTTGCGCCGGATAACTTTATGTTGGTTGTGTCCTATAACCCCGGTTATCAAAATATCATGAAGACGTTGAAACCTTCCACGCGGCAGCGCTTTTTAGGGATTGAATTTGACTTTCCCGCCCCTGATCTGGAAGCCGAGATTGTGGCGACAGAGGCCGGGTTGGAGATTGATCGGGTCAAGCCGTTGGTGCGATTAGCCACACAGTTGCGCGCCTTGAAAGGGCAGGATTTGGAGGAAGGTGTCTCTACCCGTCTGTTGGTTTATTGCGCAAGTTTGATGAAGTCCGGCGTTAAGGTGGATGAAGCCGTCCTGCATGCCATGATCGAACCTCTGACGGACGAGCCGGATGTCAAAGAAGGTTTGTTGGAAGTTGTTCAAGTCACCATGGGGTAGGCGATGTCACTCTTAGACGTTATCGAAGTAGAAGAGTTTGTGGGCCACCAATGGGATAAACTCATTGGCGATGCCAACAGCTATCCCACCTTCCCGGAGGCAGCGGTGGCGCTGGAGGGGGTGCGCGGCCCATTGGCGGTTTTTTTTCGCGGCTTGGGCGGAGAAAAAGGGGTGGAGATCGCCGCAAGTAAGGCTGAAACATCCGAACATCGCTTGTCTTTTCGCCAAAAATTAGGGATGGCGCGGGAAAAAACGATGCGCCCGACCTTGGATGGGCAGACATTGATGCTGCCCCAAACCATTGCGGTCTTCCCCGATCAAGGTCTCAACAGGGCGCTTTATTTCTGGCTGTCGGCTTATTTTGCAATAGCAGATGACGCAATGGCGCAGACCTCGTCTGATCCGGTGGTGCAAGACCTTACGTTTTTAAGACAGGCGTATGAAAGGCAACAACGGACCTTGTCGCATTTTTCGGGGATGGTCCCTGTCTGGCAAAAATTGTCGGAAGGGATAAAAGGGATGCGCCCGAAACGCCCTTTGCCCAAACAGGAAGAGGCATTGGAACAGGTGGTCCTTCATTTATTGGGAGGGGAACGCCCAACCCAGCCTGACGCTTTAAGGTATCTGGCCTATGTCCAGCATGGCGGGGCAGTGCCCGCACTGGCACCCGTGAAAAGTTATCGCCCGATTTTACCCGTCCCCTTATGGGGGGAGGTGATCGCGCTGGAAATGGGGGCGGGCAAAAAGGGACAGGAAGATCGCTCCGCACAGTCTTCCTTGCAAAAGGCGGATCAGAAAAAGCAACGCGCAGAGCGTCGGCAACTGGATCAGGCCAATCGCGACGATGGGTTTTTTCTGCATATCTATGACAAGATCATGTCGGTTGCCGATATGTTGAACGTCAACCGCAATACACAGGATGATGAAGAGGATGAAGCCATTAAAACGGCTGATGATCTGGAGCGGATCACCGTGTCGGAACATGATCAAAAGGCAGCGACCAAGATCAAGATGGATCTTGATTTACCCGCCGATGAAGTTGAAACCGATCGCCTGATTGCAGAACGACTGGTGCCGGAATGGCACTATCGCAAGCAAACCTATCTGCCGGATCATTGTGCTGTCCAACTGCGCACCGCGTCCGAAGAAGGCGAAGACTGGACGCCGGATGCGCCGACAAAAAGGCGGATCAGACGTGTAAAACGTCAGTTTGAGGCACTTCAGTCCAAGCGGGAGGTTTTACGCGCACAACCGGATGGGGATGAACTGGATATGGAAGCGGTGGTACGCGCCAAAGCTGACTTTAAAGCCAGTGGGATTTCGTCCAATCGTTTGTATATGGCGAGCCGGGTGCAGAGCCGCGATCTGGCGGTTTCCATTCTAGCGGATGTGTCGTTATCAACGGATAGCTGGCTGGAAAACCGCCGTGTGATTGATGTGGAAAAAGAAGCCCTGACGATTTTAGGAGGGGGATTGGCGGCGTGCGGAGATGATTTTGCCATCCATACCTTCACCTCGCGCAAACGCGATTATGTGCGCCTTGATCAGATCAAGGGGTTTGAGGAAGCTTTCAATGAGGTGTCCTTGCGTCGGATCTCTGCCCTGAAACCAGGATATTACACCCGTATCGGGGCGGCGGTGCGTACCATGAGTGAGGAGTTGAGTAAGCGCGCCAACAGGCAAAAATTATTGTTGGTGATTACCGATGGTAAACCCAACGATGTGGACCATTACGAAGGCCGCTACGGGATCGAAGACAGCCGAAAAGCGGTGCAGGAATGTAAGCAAAAAGGCATTACGGTTTTTGGCGTCACGGTGGACCATAAAGCACAAGACTATTTCCCTTACATCTTTGGGCGCGGATCGTACCAGATTGTCAGCCATGTGGCGAAGCTGTCAACGGCGCTGCCCAAAATCTATCGACAATTGGTGCGTGAGACATGAACGAACAGGTAAAAGAACAACCTGCCGGTTGGGGTGCCCTGGATGATTTACCGGGCAACCCGATTATGTGGGTGTTGATCGTGAGCGAATTGCTGGTCTTTGGCGCGTTCTTTATCAGTTTTGCGATCACTCGTTTTTTGGAACCGGAGATGTTTTTCCAGTCTCAGGGGATGCTGGATCAGATGACGGGCGGGATAAATACCATTGTGCTTGTCACCAGCGGCTATTGTGCCGCATTGGCAACGTCGGCAGTAAAAGTGGGCGCATCTCAGAAATGTCGGCTTTTTCTGATCGCGGCGATTGGCTTGGGGGGTGTTTTTTGTGTCCTGAAGTTAAGGGAATATGGCGCAAAGGCAGATCAAGGCATCCACATTGAAACAAATGACTTTTTCACCCTGTTTTATTTGATGACGGGCTTTCATTTTTTACATGTGATTTTTGGCGTGGTGTTGCTGGGGATTGCAGCTTTCAAGCCCAAGGTGGATAGCGTTGTGACGGTGTGTGCCTTTTGGCATATGGTCGATCTTGTCTGGGTGTTGCTTTTTCCGCTGGTCTATTTGGTGCGCTAACGATGCTAAATTTTACAACTGATAAACATCGCTTGTTTATGGTCTGGGTCTTCCTGATCTTCGTGACGCTGCTGAGTTTGGGGAGTGCACGATCTGAGATGTTGCAGACGCAGGCGTTGGGGGTCGCATCGCGGGGCTTGGTCTTCTTGCTCAGCTTTGTGAAAGCCGATCTGATCTTGATGTATTTCCTTGAATTACATCATTCCTCCCGCGCTTGGCGGGTGGGGTTTCGCCTGTCCCTGTTCCTGCTCATCGTCATTTTGTATGGACTGGGGGAAGTCTGAGGGGTGAACTTAATCGTCTTCGATTGAGAAGAGAGACATCAAGCGCTGTCGTGGCTCAAGGAAGTCGGCGAGGGTGTATTTGTCCAGTGTGGCGAAAAAAGCGTCCTGCGCGCTTTCCAAGGCGGAAATGAGCCTGCAAGCGGGAAGGATGACGCAAGGATCGCCCTTGCCTCTATTGCAGGGTAAAGGGTTTGTCTCGTTTTCGGTCTGGCGAACGACGCGTCCGATGGTGATCAGTTCAGGGCGCATGGCAAGCCGAATACCGCCCCCTTTGCCACGGATTGTTTCTAAGTAACCCAGCTGGTTTAAGCGTGTAATGACTTTTGTAACATGGTGGCGCGATATTTTGTTGGAGTCCGCAATTTTATCAATCGTGACCAATTTGTCTTTACTTAACGCAACATAGATCAAGGAACGTAGCGCATAATCAGTGAAGGTGGTTAATTTCATTATTGTTTTCTCACGGGGACCTAAGTCTCACGTCGCAATGTATATCTAGAATTGAAATTTCAGTCCAGTCGTTCCTGTTGAAAGGCCAATCGTGAAAGATGAGAAATCGCCTGTTCTAAGACGGACTGAGCGCGAAGAAGGATATCTTCGCAAGGTGTTTTCTCGATCACAAATTCACAAAATTCGATAAAATTTTCAAGCGGTGCTTGCGCGTGCAGGAGTAGATCTCTGGCTGTTTTGTGTGTTAAATCTGGCGTTGGTTCTTCTGGCTCGTGTGGTCTAGCGGCGGGGCTGAGTTCATTGGCTAAACGGGTCAGAAGCTCGGCGCTTGATGCCTCGTTTAGAATGTGCAGCTGTTTCACAACCGCCTGATATCTATCCTGACAGTGTTGATGCATTGTCCCGACCTGTTGTTCAAACTCTTCAAGGCGTGCAGGCAGTGTATGGGGAATGTGGTGTTGGTGCTTTTTCATGAGGTGAAATTCATGCCGTCTGAGTTTACGCAAGTGCATGGCATGTTCCAGCTCCTCATGAGCCATTTTTTCCGCCGCCTCTCTGATGTCTGGGGTTTGGGCATGTGCAGAGATATAGGTGTAAAATGCAAAAGCGCGTTCTTCATTTTGGACGGCGATGGCAAGGGCTTTGTAGGGTGTCAGTAAAGTGCTGTTGACGACCTCTTGCCACGACTCGTTAAACTCCGCTGGCAGCTTCCAAGAAAAGCCCTCGGCAACGGGGAGGGTGTAGTGGTGTTTCTCAGCCCAGACTTTTACATCTTCAACATGCTGTACCTCTTGCTGCATAAGGTTTTGGAAGGTTTTCGCTATGTCTAGGGAACCTCTTTTTTTCATTTCATTTTCGAGAAATTCATACCGTGTGACCGCTTCGGTTTCAATCGCATAGGCTATGCAAATTAAGTCGTAAAAACTGGATACGGCAAACTCTGTTGATGATGAAAAAGATATTTTCATGGCGAGGCTCCTTTTATTTTTTGCTTAAGCTGAGAATTAGAGTTTTTCCAAGCAGTGATATAGTGAATTGTTTTGCTGTTAAACTTAGTTAAGCATCATATAAAGTACTCTTTTTAATAAAAAGTTTCAATAAAATACTATTTATTTTCAAATAGATATAACTTGACGATTTTATAAGTAGCATTTATTTTACTTCTTATAAAGACATGACACATCCTTCTTTTCAAGATGAGCGAGTCGTCCGGTGCAGTGTATTTTCCTTTCTAATTTTCCTAACAGCATGAAGCTCAGTCGCTTCGCTCAACTCCTTTGTGTGGGCGTCTGTCTCCTGTTTTTTTCATCGGTTCTGCATCAGGCGTTGGCTGATGGTGCTTTGAGTGAATATGTCCAAGACCTTGATCCGGCTGAGCTGGTGCCCGGTGCCGATCGGGTGGGGACGCCTGCGGGGGCACCGCCGATCGCGCCCGTCTATAAGTCAGACGATTTGATCGGATATATTTATCTGAATACCGACTTTGTGGATGCCACGGGATATTCAGGTAAGCCCATCCATATCCTTGTCGGATTGGGACCGGACGGGACGATTCTGGGCTCCAAATTGGTTGAGCATCACGAGCCGATCGTCTTAATCGGTATTCCTCAGCGTAAAATTGAAGGTTTCTTGGGCGGGTATAACGGGGTCAACGCCTTTTATTCGGCAACAAAGGACACGGATAAAAAAGCACCTGACTATGACATCGTCAGTGGGGCGACCGTGACGGTTATGGTCATGGGGGACAGCCTCATGAGGTCAGCGTTGCGCGCGTACCGCCAGATCACCGGAGAAACAGCACAGACGCAAGAAGCCCGCGAACAGCGCGTGGTTGATGGGGAAGCCGGCGAGGTCACAGATTGGCAGACCTTACTGGGCAACGGCGCGATCCGGCGCATGCACTTGCATACCGGCGAAATAAACAGCGTCTTTGCCGATGATCCCAAAGCGGCAAAATGGCCGCTTAAAGAAGCGGATGAAGACACTTTTATCGACCTTTATATGGCGGTGGTAAGCCAGCCGGCGATTGGCAAAAGCCTTTTGGGGGAAGAAGAATTTGCACAACTCCAACAGGATTTAAAGCCGGGCTATGATGCGGTCCTGATCACGGCAGGCGGTCCTTATTCCTTTAAAGGGTCGGGCTATGTGCGCGGCGGCATCTTTGATCGTATCGAATTAATTCAACGCAGCGAAACGGTCCGCTTTCATGATCGCCAACATCGTCGCCTGGGACGGATTGCGGCAGAAGGCGCACCAGAGTTTAAAGATGTGGATGTGTTCATTGTACCAGATACATTTGAATTTAATGCCGCTGAAAACTGGTCTTTAAAATTATTGGTCCAACGCCAAACCGGGGCGCTGAGTAAAGCTTTTCGATCTTTCACATTGGATTACCGGCTGCCGGATCAATATGTTCAGGTGATCAAACCCGTTCAAGCACAGCCGGAACAGGCCGTGACTGTCGAGGTCCGCACAGTTCCTCAGCCGCAGGACGGGCAAAGTCTAGAGAATATCTGGCAGAGTTTGATCGGTGCGCCGAATGCAGACAGTCCTTTATGGATGCGTATCTGGCAGAGCAAGCTGGTGTCAATCTCCATACTGGGGTTGATGCTGGTGGTGGTGACAGCGATCTTCTTCTTTCAGGACTTTTTAGTGAAGCGTCCTGTGCTGTTTGATCGCATTCGTGTGTCCTATCTGGTGGTGACGTTGGTCTGGTTAGGCTGGGTAGCTCATGCGCAGTTATCGGTTGTCAATATTCTGGCGTTTTTTGGCGCGGTTCGAAGCGGTTTTCAGTGGTCCACCTTCCTTGTTGATCCATTGATCTTCATCTTGTGGTTTTCAGTCGCAGCGGCCCTTTTATTTTGGGGACGCGGCCCTTTTTGCGGATGGTTGTGCCCCTTTGGTGCTTTGCAGGAGTTAAGCAATCGCCTTGGGCGTTTGGTTAAACTGCCGCAGATTAAAGTGCCGTGGTATGTGCACGAACGTCTATGGCCCCTGAAATATATCATCTTTATGGTGTTGTTCGGCGTGTCGCTGACTTCCCTCAGTCTGGCTGAAAAACTGTCTGAAATTGAACCCTTTAAAACAGCAATCATCCTTCAGTTTATGCGGGAGTGGTGGTTCGTCTTGTTCGCTGTCTCTTTGATCCTTGCGGGCTTGTTTATTGAACGTTTCTTCTGTCGTTATCTCTGTCCTTTAGGGGCGGCGTTGGCCATCCCCGGTCGTCTGCGGATGTTTGAATGGCTAAAGCGCTATCGTGACTGCGGCAACCCGTGCATGCGTTGTTACAACGACTGTCCTGTGCAGGCCATTCACCCTGAAGGGCACATTAACCCGAATGAATGCATCTCCTGTCTGAATTGCCAGGTTTTGTACCATGATGACCGGAAATGTCCGGTCGTTATCCAGCGTCGTCTGAAACGAGAACGACGTGAAGCCCTTAGCTCATCGGGCTAAGCGCCGGACTTCCGGCAACACCGCAGATCTTCATGACACGGTGGACTTAAATCTCTTTTTATCCATGGAGGAAAAGATGACAAATGAAAATGATGGCCCTAAAGGCTTTGACCGACGCGAACTGCTGAGCCGAAGTGCTAAATTCGCGACGATGGCGGGTCTTATGGGGGGCTCAGGTGTTGCTGGCGGTGTCGGATTGGTTGCGGCCTCCAGCTCGGCGCAGGCGGCTTCATCACACAATAAAGCAGAAGTCGGGCCGGGTGAGCTGGATGAATATTATGGCTTCTTCTCAAGTGGTCAAACCGGGGAAGTCCGTATTCTGGGTATGCCGTCCATGCGTGAATTGATGCGCATTCCGGTCTTTAACCGTTGTAGCGCAACCGGCTGGGGGTCGACCAATGAAAGCCGGAAAGTCCTGACAGAAGGGCTGACGCCTCGCACCAAAAAGTTTTTGGAAAATCGCGGGGATATTTACCTCAATGGCGATTTGCACCACCCGCATATGTCTTTCACGGACGGGACCTACGATGGCCGCTATGTTTTTGTAAATGACAAGGCAAATAGCCGCGTTGCACGTATCCGTTGCGATGTCATGAAGTGCGATAAAATCATTGAAATTCCAAATATGCTCTCCGTTCATGGTTTGCGCCCGCAAAAATATCCGCGTACCGGTTATGTTTTTGCCAATGGTGAAGACCGCGTGCCGCTGGTGAATGATGGCAGCATTCTGGATGAACCGGATAAATACCACGGCATGTTCACGGCTGTAGATGGCGATACTATGAAGGTTGCTTGGCAGGTCATGGTTGATGGTAACCTTGATAACGTGGATACGGATTATCAGGGCAAATACGCCTTTTCTACCTGTTACAACTCTGAAGGGGCCGTGACGTTGGAAGGGATGACATCTGCCGAACAGGATTGGATGGTCATTTTTGACATTGAACGTATCGAACAAGCCGTCAAAAACGGTGATTTCAAAGAATATAATGGCGTGCCGGTGATTGATGGACGCCATGGGTCGCGTTACACCCGTTATGTGCCGGTCCCGCAAAGCCCGCATGGTATCAACACGGCCCCCGATGGTATTCACGTTGTCGCAAACGGCAAGCTGTCACCGACCTGTACGGTGTTTGATGTGCGTCTCTTCCCCGATTTGTTTAATGACAAAATCAAACCTCGTGACACCGTTGTTGCAGAACCGGAATTGGGGCTTGGCCCGCTTCATACGGCATTTGATGGTCGGGGCAATGCGTATACGACGCTGTTTATTGATAGCCAGATGTGTAAATGGGATATCAAAAAAGCGATTGCGAAATTTAAAGGTGAAGATGTTGAGCCGATTTTGCAAAAGCTGGATGTGCACTATCAACCGGGCCATAACCATACCTCTATGGGGGAAACGGCTGAGGCAGACGGCAAATGGTTGCTGACGCTTAATAAATTCTCAAAAGACCGTTTCTTGAATGTGGGTCCGTTGAAACCTGAATGTGATCAGTTGATTGACATTTCCGGTGATGAAATGAAGCTGGTTCATGATGGGCCGAGCTTTGCAGAACCGCACGATGCCATCATCGTGCATCGCTCCAAAGTTAATCCGCGCCAGACGTGGAAACGTGACGACCCGATGTTTGCCGATGCGGTAAAACAGGCGGAAAAAGACGGCGTCGATCTGGAAGATGCAGAGCACGTCATCCGCGATGGCAATAAAGTCAGAGTTTACATGTCGTCCTATGCACCAAACTTCAGCCTTCCGAAATTTACAGTGCGTGAAGGTGATGAAGTCACGGTCTATGTCACCAATATTGATGACGTGGATGATTTGACGCACGGCTTTACGATCGCAAACTACGGTGTTGCGATGGAGGTTGCGCCCCAAGCCACAGCCTCGATCACGTTCACAGCCGATCGTCCGGGCGTTTATTGGTATTACTGCCAATGGTTCTGCCATGCGCTTCATATGGAAATGAAAGGCCGAATGCTGGTTGAGCCCAAATCAGCATAAGGAAAGGGGGTGGAGTGGCGCTCTTGCTGCTCCACTTTTTTCGCCATGAGGACGGGAAGAAAAAAATGTCTATCAAATTAACGGCGTCACGCGTGTTCAGGTTTGTTTCTCTGATCTTGCTTTACGGGGCTTTCTCCATTTCAGTTCTAGAAGCGGCAGAAAGGCAGGTTGACGCAGGGCAAGCCTTGCAAGACAGCGTCGATCAGGCGAAACCCGGTGATGTGTTGCGTTTAAGCAAGGGACATTTTCAAGGTCCGGTCTTGATTTCAAAGCCGCTATCCCTCATCGGTCAGGCGGGAACCGTGATTGAGGGCACAGGGCAGGGCAGTGTCATTGAGATAACGGCACCGGATGTCCGCATTGAAGGGATGACAATTCGCGGGTCCGGGCTTGACCTGCCGAAAATGAACTCAGCCGTTTTGGTACGTCAGACGGGCGAACGTGCGATCATTATCGCTAACCGATTGGAAGAAAATTTGTTCGGGGTCTATCTGCATGGGGCCGCCGGATCTTTGGTCAAAGACAACATCATCGTCGGGCGCGCAAATATGCGGATGTCGGAGGCTGGAAATGGGGTGTCGATCTGGAATGCGCCCGGTGCCCAAATCATTGGAAATGATATTCGCTATGGCCGTGATGGTATCTTTGTGACCACCAGCAAGAAAAATGTTTTCAAGAATAACAGGTTTGAAGATTTACGTTTCGCCATTCATTACATGTATACAAACGACAGTCAGGTCATCGGCAATTTGTCGCGTAATAACCATATCGGCTGGGCCATCATGTATTCAAATAAGCTGGATATCCGCGACAATGTGAGCCTGCAGGATAGAGATCATGGGCTGATGCTTAATTTTGCAAACAGCTCAACCATTACAAATAACGTCGTGCGAAACGGCAAGAAGAAATGCGTTTTTATCTATAATGCTAACAAGAATATGATTGCACAGAATGTGTTTGAAGGATGCCCGATCGGGATACATTTCACGGCGGGGTCTGCGAATAACCAGTTTCTGAAAAATGCGTTTATCAATAATCGAACTCAGGTCAAATATGTGGGGACCCGTTTGCTGGATTGGGGCGAAAATGGCGCGGGGAATTATTGGAGCGACAATCCCGCTTTTGATCTGGATGGGGACGGGATCGCGGATCGACCGTATCGGCCCAATGGGGCAATGGACCAGATTTTGTGGCGCTACCCACAAGCCAAAATCCTGTCGAATAGCCCCGCGGTCAAACTGATCCGTTGGGCGCAAGAACGGTTTCCCTCAATTTTGCCGGGCGGTGTTGTCGATACCTCCCCCTTGATGGCCCCGCCCAAGACAGTCCTGAAAATAGAACAGAAAAGGGGTGCAAAATGACCTCTGTTGTAAACGTAAAAAATGTCAGCAAGCAATACAAAGGCTTCAGCGCCCTGAGCGATATCTCGTTCCAGTTAAAACGAGGGGAGATTGTTGCACTGGTTGGCCATAACGGGGCCGGTAAAACCACTTTGATGAAATTAATGCTGGGATTGATCCAGCCGTCACAGGGGGAAGTCTGTATCAATGGCCAGAATCCAAGTGGCGCAAGGGGCGCAGATGTGCGCCGCGAAATTGGCTTTTTACCCGAAAATATAGCGTTTTCAGGCGCGATGACCGGGCTTGAAGTCATGGCTTTTTATAGCCGGATCAAAGGGGAGCCAGCCAAAAAAAGTGCAAACCTTCTGGAAAGAGTGGGACTGGCAGATGCGGGCACCCGTCGTGTGTCCACTTATTCCAAAGGGATGCGCCAACGGCTAGGCTTAGCGCAAGCGTTGATTGGACATCCTCAATTGTTGCTGCTTGATGAACCGACCACAGGGCTTGATCCGGCGCTTCGGCGGGAATTTTATACCATGCTGGAAGAGCTGCGTTCACAAGGTGTCGCGGTGATTTTGTCCAGTCATGCGCTGGATGAAATTGAAAGTAAAGCAGACCGTTTTGTCTTGATCAGCAAAGGCCGCCTGTTGGCGTGTGACCATCTGGCCGACTTACTGGTAAAAACCGGGCTGCCCGTTCAAATTTCTGTGCAGGTTGCCACCTGTACAACCCAACAAGTGATCACGGCGGTTGAGGGGTGTGCCGATGTGGATCACCGCACAGAGGATCGTTTGCGCTTAAATTGCCCTCAGCGGGACAAGGTGACTTTGCTTCGCAAGATTGTTGATCTTGGTGACTTGGTGAGGGATGTGGAAATCAATCAACCGGGGCTGGAGGCCATTTACCGTAGTTTGCAAGCTCATCAAGGACGGGAGGAGTTGTCATGAATGCGATTTTCATTATTGCGCTACAAGAAGTTCTCACAGGTTTGCGCAATAAGTGGGTTCTCTCAACCACGCTTCTGTTAGGGGCGTTGGCGTTGAGTTTGACCTTATTGGGCAGCACACCAACCGGCGGCGTGGGCGCTGATTCCCTGTCGGTGGTTGTGGTGAGCTTGTCCAGCCTCAGTATTTTTTTAATCCCCCTTATCGCTCTGATGTTGTCTTTTGATTCAATTGTCGGGGAAGCCGAACGCGGCACGTTACTGTTGCTTATGGCTTATCCGTTGGCACGGTGGCATCTGATTGTGGGTAAGTTTCTCGGTCATATTTTTATCTTACTTCTTGCTATCGTTATTGGCTATGGGATGGCCGCCCTAGCGCTCGCCTTGGAAAGCGAAGCTGCCGTTGAGCTGGATTGGTCAGTGTTTGGCGGATTGATCCTGAGCTCTATTTTGTTAGGGGGCGCCTTCCTTGCAGTAGGGACTTTAATCAGCACTCTGACGGTGGAACGGGCGACCGCTGCGGGTTTGGCTGTTGCGTCCTGGTTTGTGCTGGTCCTGATATATGATGCAGCCTTGTTGGGCCTGCTAGTCAGCGCGCAGGACGGCGGGATGAATAGTGACCTTCTTAATCTGTTTTTACTTGCAAACCCGGCAGACGCATTTCGTCTTTTAAATTTAACAAGCACAGAAACTGTGCGCACACTGTCTGGTATGGCAGGGGTGGGGGCAAATAGTGCCCTTTCGTCCGGGGTTTTGTTTGCCTCTTTGGTGGTGTGGATCTGTGTGCCTTTGTGCATAGCAATCGGTGTTTTTCTGAGGAGAGAGCCATGAGACGACTTTCAGCGACCCTGCTTGTCCTGGGGGGAGTGTTCTTGTCAGGATGTTTTGAGCAGGCGAAGACGGAAACTCCGGGGCCGCAGGAATTTACATCCGAAGATGCGGGACAGATTTGTGGCATGTTGTTAAGCGATCATGCGGGCCCTAAGGGGCAAATCCACATTCCAGCTCAACAGCAGCCCATGTGGTTTACGACGGTGCGCGATACGCTTGCGTATTTGCGTATGCCGGACAGTGCAAATCAGATTTCTGTCGCCTATGTCAGTGACATGGGAAAAGCCCAAACTTGGGCCGTCCCCGGTCCGGGGGCATGGGTGAAACTTCAAGATGCCTTTTTTGTGATCGATAGTGAACGCCAAGGCGGCATGGGCGCACCCGAAGCCATACCTTTTAGCCAGCGTAAAGATGCAGAGACATTCGTTTTGGAACATGGCGGCGTTATTGTGCGTCACCATGATATTCCCCATGCATATCTCTTTGAGTTGCCACACGGGAGCGAGGTTTCAGAGGGTGATCCAGCCGCTCTCCATGGTTAAGGATGTACTAAGCGGCGCTGTTTAAGGGCGTAAGGCGCACGCCCTGTTTTCAGACACGCCCGATCGGAGCTGTTGTAATATTAATTGACAATGAGTTTCATTATTAATAGGAAAGAGGGCAAGAGTATTTAAATTTAAATGGGCGCGTCTATGGCTGAACATTCAATTTGGCAGCAGAATCTGAGAAAGGTTTTGAATGTCTGCGTGTGAGCCACAGGATTGGGCGTCGCATTTTTTTGAAAATCAGGACGACCTGTTTCGCCTGTTGACCAAAATGGTGGGGGACCCGGATATTGCCAAGGATTTGGTGCAGGATACCTATATCCGCGTGTCTCAAGGCAATAGTGTCAGCGGTGTCAAAAACCCCAGAGCCTATCTCATCACCATTGCCTCCAACTTGGCGCGCGATTTTTTGCGCAAACGTACAGTACGTGCGGAAGTGGGGGATGAAGATGGTCGCATTGAAAGTATCCCCTCACAAGTTGTCAGCCATGAACGGCGGATCTATGACCGTCAACGCTTAGCGATGGTAGAACAAGCGATTAAAGAGCTACCCGCCAAATGTCGCGAGGCCTTTATCTTGCGTAAAATCGAGGGGTTAAGCACTGAGGAGATTGCGCTACGTATGGGGGTGAGCCGCAATATGGTTGAGAAAAATTTACGAAAAGCGCTGAACCTTACCCGTGAGTATATGAAAAAAAATGACCATTGATGTAAATTTATGTTCCTCTTTTCCTCGGGTAAAACGTCTTATAATCAGGCAGCTATCTGCAAAACGTGGTAACTGAAAGCGCAATGAACACACAAAATCATAAGATGTCGGGATACGACCCAAGCTGGTCTGCGGAGGAGCAGGCGCAGTGGTGGGTTGTTCAGATGGACCTATATGGTGATGATGTAGAGCTGCACGCCCGCTTTGAAGACTGGATTGCCCAAGATATCGCCCATTCCGTCGCCTATCATCAAAACGACAGTTTGTGGGAAGATATGGCGTTTGCGATCACGCCAAGCCCTACACCAACAGTCCAGCTAAACGATCAGCAAAAATATGATGGAAGGATGCGGGTTGCGCGGGCATCCAAGCGCACAGGTCGCTGGATCGGTGCCGGGTTGATTGCATGTTTGGCAGTGCTGACGGTTTGGCTGATGCCACAGCTGCGTCTGTATGGCGCAGATTATGCGAATTTGTCCAATGAGGTTGAGCGTTTGGTCCTTGAGGATAAAACGATTGTGTTCCTCGATAGTCAAAGTGCCATTGATGTGCGTTATCACCCAGATCGTCGCGAGATTAACCTGCTTTCCGGTCGTGCTTTCTTTGAGGTAACGCCCAATAAAACGCGCCCGTTTATCGTCCATGCGGCGGAAACTCAGGCCCGTGCGTTAGGCACCGCTTATGGTGTACGCCTTGAGGATGAGGTGGTTCAGGTCAAGGTGCGTGAAGGGCTGGTTGGTGTTTCGCGTGATCAAGGTGACGAGCTGGTCCGTTTACAGGCGGGGCAGGGCGTACGTCTGGCCGGACAGAACGATCATGTGGAAAAAACGATCTTGCCACAAACCGATTTTGGCTGGCTGACAGGGCAGTTGACGGCGGAGAATTTGCGCGTTCCTGACCTGTTGACGGCGTTGGAACGCTATGTCCCCGGTCGTGTTGTCCTGATTGGACAGGCAGTGCGCGAAAAAACTTTGTCCGGTCGGTTTGATACTGAAAATGCAGCACAAGCTATTGATGATGTTGCGCTTTTGCTGAACCTGGATGTGGTGCGTGTCACGCCTTATCTCACAATTTTGAAATAATTTTCAAAAAAAGATTCCTCATTTTGTCAGGCTGCTCGTCTTCCTAATAGTGTTATTAATAATTAATATCATAAAAGGAAAGACGTTGTGGATACCGCAAAACTAAAATCAAAATTTTTTGAGAGATTACGAACTTCTACATGCGCAGGTGCCTTGGTTCTTGCTGTTGCTGTGTCACCTGCCTTTGGGGATCAGGTGAAATATGACATTGATATCCCGGCGAGCACGTTGGACAAGGCGTTGAATGCATTTGGCACACAGGCCGGTGTCAACATCATCTATGAAGGCCGTTTGCCCACAGGTTTGTCAGCCCCGCGTTTAAACGGTGCATATGATCTGGAGACGGCATTGCAACACCTGTTGGGCGGCAGTGCGTATACCTATAAGATCCTGTCCGATAAAAGTATCGCGATTATCCGCAGCAAAGCCCAAAGATCGGAACATACACTTGATGCGATGATGGTCACAGCGTCACGTGCAGAAAAACCGGTTTCTGCGGTCCCCGGTTCTGTGGCGATTATTACATCAGAAGAAATTCAGCGGGAACAGGCGCTTGGTGGTGATCCGGCAGCCTTAATCGGTAAATATATTCCGGGGTATGCCTTGAACAACGAGTCATTGTCCGGTGCGTCTGAAAGTTTTCGTGGCCGTAGCGTGCTTGTGATGGTGGATGGGGTAACGCGTAGTACCCCCCTTCGTAACGCAAGTCGCGTTATCTCTACCATTGGTTTGCAAAATATCAAACGTATTGAAGTCGTCAGCGGCGCAAGCAGCATGTATGGGGCGGGGGCGTCTGGCGGGATTATCAACCTGATCACGAAAGAAGCGGCGGAAAAAGGGATGGAAGTGACCGTCTCCGGCTTCTTGACCGCCTTTACCGCAGATATCGGCGATAGCCTGAGTCCTGAGCTGAGTGTGGATATCAGCGGCACGCAGGAAAAGTTTGATTATCTGTTCAACATCAAAGGCAAAATGTCACAAGATACCTTTGATGGCGATGGCAACCTGCAACCGTCCGATCCGTTTTTGGGTCAAGGGGGGCTGGATAATACCAAAAATCTGGATATGACAGCCAAGGTCGGCACCAACTTTAAGGGACAACGTCTGGAACTGACCCATAACACGGTCCTGATGGACCAGAAGCCGGATTATTATGCGGATTATTCCACACCAAGAGTATCGCCGGATCTGGATAACCCCTATGTGGGGGACTCTGTGCGTGAACAATCCCACTATACAACGCTGACCTATACAAACGATGACGTGGGGATCGGTAGTTTGGATCTTCAGGTCTATTATAACGATATCGACAAGCGTTTTGCGTTTGTGCCTCAATCCTCGGCCAACACGTTTGTTTATTACGCAAACGGTCAAATCAGCCCTGATGGTCAAACAACCTTGAAGACCAAACAGATCGGGACGCGGGCAACTGTGGTGACGCCCCTTGATCAATTGGTTGAAGGCGCGGACCTGACCTGGGGGAGCGATTTTTCATTCGATGAAACCACTCAGGTCTTTAATGATGGTGTCAACGCGATTGCCCCGATGGAACAATATGCCTTCTCCGCCTTCGCGCAAGCGTCCACACCTGTTGGGGATCTGGGCAACGTTACGGGCGGTGTGCGTTACGAGCGCTTCTCGCTGGATATTAAAGACTTCCTGCGACCACGATATAATATTCAGGGATTGGGGACATCGACCGCGCGTTTTGTCCATGGGGATGAGAAAACATATAACGCCTTGGTCTGGAGTATTGGCGCGGTCGGTTATGTGACCGATGAGTCAGAGGTCTTTGCCGGTTTCTCTCAAGGCTACACGATCCCGGATATCGGGGCGTTCACCCGTCGTGCGGGTGCTGCAACAACCGCGCAACTTTTGAGTACAGCCGATGTCTATCTGGATGATGTGGTCCCCGATGCACAAATCGTAAATACTTACGAGCTTGGCTATCGGGGGGATTGGGGGAAATATCGCCTGAACACCAGTGCCTATGTCAGCACGTCCAAAAAAGGCGTGACGATTGATTCCAGCAGCCTGACATTGTCCCAGCAGAAAGAACGTATCTGGGGGGCTGAATTTACCGGTGAAACGTCTGTGACTGATGATATCTCGGTCGGGACGGTCTTTTCTTATACGGAAGGGGTTTATGACTCCGATAAAGATGGCAAATTGGATTATCACCTGCCGAACAACCGTATCCCGTCGCCTTATCGTTTGACCCTTTATGGGGATTTTGCGCTGCCTTATGAAGCGGATTTGCGTCTTGAATCTGTCGCTTCATCTGGGCGCAGTGTCTATGATGGCTCCAACACCGTTAAACTGGACCCGTCTATTGTCTTCAACATGGCGGTATCTATGCCGCTGTTGGGCGGGACCGCACAAGTCGGGGTCAAAAACATTCTGGATAATCAATATGATAACCAAACAGCGTCGGCTGTTCGTAACCGCAATGTTGCGGGTATGGGCCGCACCGTCGGCCTTGGCTATACGGTGAAGTTCTAGATGTTTGAGTATCAGGAAAAGCCGGAAAGTCAGTTTGTGCTGACTTTCCATGCCCCCTTCACAGCCGATGA
Source organism: Terasakiella pusilla DSM 6293 (assembly GCF_000688235.1). Lineage (GTDB taxonomy): Bacteria > Pseudomonadota > Alphaproteobacteria > Rhodospirillales > Terasakiellaceae > Terasakiella > Terasakiella pusilla. The sequence goes on from NZ_JHYO01000002.1 coordinate 141,104, forward strand.
TGAGGAGGTCTATCTGGCCTCCCTTCAGGCGTTGTCCGATGTGCGTAAACCCTATGTCGTCATCGCTATTTTTGGCGGCAACACCCACCTGAGTGATGAGGCCCGCAAAGGACAAAATCTATGGTTCAAGGCCCATCGCGAAACTTTGGGCTGTTATTGTCAGGGGCTGGTTCGGGTGTCGGCAAACTATGGGGACGAAGAGCTTGGTCAGGACACCAGCAACTACGGCAAAGCCATGCCGTTTCCAGTCCTGAATGTGCAAGATGTTGATAAGGCCCGCACCTGGGCCACAGCTTTGTTAGCGGGTGAGGCGATCGGATGAGTGTGATGAAAGGGCTCAATCTGCCGAAGCCGGTGCGCGGCGTTCAGTTGGCTTTGATCGGTTTATATATTGCGCAAGCGATCCCGGTCTATCTGTTCGGGGCGGCCCTGCCTGCCATCTTCCGGGAACGGGGGCTGGATTTGGCAACGATTGGATCTTTAGGCGTTCTGATGCTGCCTTGGATTATCAAGTTTTTGTGGGCACCGTGGGTCGATCGGTTTCAACCGAAATTTTTAGGGCCGCGTAAAGGCTGGATTGTGCCGTTACATCTATGTGTCGTGGGGCTGGTGGTTATTTTTGCCTTTCTTGATCCGGCAAAAGATATTCATCTGTTTTTCCCGCTGGCGATGACTTTGGCGTTGATGAGTGCGACGCAGGATATAGCAACAGATGGCTATGCGGTTGAACATTTGACGGCTGATCAATTGGCGTTTGGCAATGCAATTCAGGGCGGCAGTATCGCGGCTGGCGTGTTAATCGGCGGGGCGAGTACGCTTTTTTTCTATGATTATTTTGGCTGGACCGTGGCGGTTTTAATCGCAGCCGGTTTGGCTTTTCTCTCGCTTGTGCCTTTCTTATGTGTGGCAGAAACTGTGGGACGTGTGGATCAATCCACCGACCAGCCCGTGCCGTCCCGTCCGTCTCTGCTGAATTTTTTAAAGCGTAAAGAAGCCCGCAGCCTTTTGTATTTTGCCCTGATCTTTCGATGCAGTGAAGGCTTGGTTAAGGCGATGGAACAGCCCTTTATGGTGGATAAAGGGTTGTCTTTGTCGGCGTTGGGGCTGCTTAGTGGCGGGGCTGCGGCAACTGTGGGGTTAGGGGGCGCGGCCATTGCGGCGTTGCTCATTGCCAATACGGGGCTAAAACGGTTTTTATGGGGGATCGGCCTATCGCGTACCGTCTGTTTTGTCGGCTTTTTTGTGGCGGCGTTTCTGGTGAGTGTCAGCCCGTGGTTTCTTGTCGGTCTATCGTTTTTAAATACGGTCATCCGATATATGGAACTGGTCGGGCTTTATAGCTTGTTTATGAAGGGAAGCTCAAAGGGGCAAGCGGCAACGGACTTTACCTTCCTTGCCTGTGCCAACTTGTTTGTTTATATGCTTGGCAGCATGCTCAGTGGCGTGATCGCGCGCTCTTATGGGTATGAGGTTCTGTTTGGTCTGGCGTCTGTGTTGTCCTTGATCGGGATTGTTTGGGCCATGCAACAGTTGCGCAGCGTGCAAAGCAGTGTCTTACAGTTACAGTCAGCCGCGGAAAATGCCTAAAGTTTTCCTGTGTCTGGCGTTGCTGTTGGGATTGACGCAATCTGCCATCTTGTTACTTGTCCCCGCCATTTTGGAAGCAACGCAAATTGCGTTTTTCGCCATTGGCGGGGCCATTTTCGTCGGGGCGTTCGTGCGTATCCTGTGCGCCCCGCTTTGTGGTCGTTTGTCCGATTGGATGGGGGCAAAGCGTGTGATCGGGGGCGCGTTGATCTTGATCGCGGCAAGTTATCTCTGTCTGATTTTCCTGTTTATGGGCGATGGAGACAGCGCGATGGTCTGGCTGGTGCTCAACCGGGTCTGTGTGGCAGCAGGCAGTGCAGGGGTGATGCCTGTTATGCAAAATGTCCTGTCGGCACGCTATGTTGACAAGGCGCTGTCAACCAAAGTGGCCCTTCTAAACAATGGCTTTTATGGCGGTATCTTGTTCGGGCCGGTGATGATGGTGGCCTTTATGCAGCTAAACACGCTCTTGCCACTTTATCTGCTTCTTGCGTGGTCCATCCTGTCTTTCTGCTGGTTGTTGTTTCCTTGGCAGACGGATCATCTTCACGGGCGATCCACAAACACAGGGCAGGCCCGCCAAATCAAGATATGGGGCCTGTTCCCCATCTTCCTCAGTGAAGGGCTGTTCTGTTGTGTGATCGGTGGTCTGCAAATCATTCTTGGGGTCTATGTTCAGGATAAACTGCAGGTCTCACCCCAGACAGCAACTTTGTATTTAAGCGGGCTTTTAAGCCTGACGTCGGCAAGTATGATTGTGACCCAACTGATCTTCGCACGTGTCGCGAAAGTGCAAGGGGCGGTGCTGATCTTTATCGCCGTGTCAGGGGGCTTGGTGGGGGTTATTTTTTTGCAGGTGGCGTCCTCGCTCTGGTGTTTTTACCTTGCGATGGTCTTTATCGGTTTGGGCACGTCCTGCCTGCACCCGTGGGGCGTCTGGGCGATCAGCAAGCGCCTTGACACACAAAACAAAGGCTGGGCACTTGGGCTTCTCAGTGCAAGTGCGACCGCGGGAAATGCGCTTGGTGCGGGTCTTTTCCCTCTGTTGTTTGAGACCAAAGCCGATGCCGTCTTGGCCCCGATGGCCGTCATCCTGCTTTTTATTGGTGTTTTCCAACTCTGCTATAGATGCCGTTTGCGGGAAAATGGATGAAGTTGGCATCGGTAAAAAAAGCGGTTGAACGAGGTGTTTCAAGAAACGGCCCGAAAATGTGGACAGCTTTTTTAAAAAATGTGTTCTGGTCACTGCATAGCCGTCGCAAAACCATCGTTTTATTAAAGACAAGTTGTCTCATTTCTGGTATCGCGGATGATATGAGAGTTTGATTTTTATGAGTGTAAAATGTCCATCGAAAGCGCGATTTCGTTTTTTATTGCCGTTCTGATCTTTGGTGTCACGCCGGGGCCGGGTGTCTTTGCTATTTTGGCGAAAGCACTTGTTCAGGGCAGTCGTTCCTGCGTTCTGCTGGCGATGGGGATGACCATTAGCGATATCATTTATCTTATTGCGGCTTGTCTCGGGCTTGCGGCGATTGCCACCCATTTTGGGGAAGTGTTTACCGTGATCCGCATCATTGGCGCGCTTTACCTTGCGTATCTGGGCTGGAAAATGTGGTCAGCACCGGTTGATCTAACCCCGAAGGCCAGTAAAGACAGCAAAACGGGCCATGCACTCAGTTTTTTGCAAGGTTTTTTGATTTCCGCGTCAAATCCTAAAGTGATCTTGTTCTATATCGCGTTTTTGCCGACTTTTATGGATTTAACCGTCCTTGATGCGCAAGATATCGTTGTGGCGTCTGGATTGACTTTTGTTGCTTTGATGATCGGCCTTATGGCAATTGCCGTTTTTGCCTCCAAAGCACGCCGCCTGTTCACGTCAGAAAATGCCGTTCGCCGCTTAAACAGAAGCGCCGGGTCCATCATGGTGGGGGCAGGCGCTTATCTTCTGTCGCGTTAGGGTGGATCGGGGCTTAATGCAGGGCGTTTTGGGCGCGATATTCTTTTGGGCTTTGACCAATTTTCTTTTTAAACAATCTGGAAAAATACTGCGGATATTCAAAACCAAGCTGATACGCGACTTCGGCAACCGTTTTATCGGGTTGCAGCAGAAGGTTTTTCGCTTCATCAAGCAGGTACAGGTGAATATGTTCAATCGCGCTTTTACCTGTCTCCGCCTTCAGCATATCGCTTAAATAGCGTGACGACATCTTTAGTTGATCTGCGATGTCTTCGATTTTAGGGCTGCCGGACAGATCAATTTTTCCATCTTCAAAATACTGTTGAATGGCATCATTAAATCTAGAGACGACTTCATGGGACATGGTGGTGCGATTGAGGAACTGGCGCTTGTAGTAACGGTTGGCGTATTTGAGCAACGTATCCAACTGAGAGAGCAAAAGTTCTTTACTGAATTCATCCTGATTGTTTTGATATTCCTGATGGATGTTCATCATCAGTTGACGCATCAGCTTTTCTTCTTTGGGGGAAAGATGGAGGGCTTCATTCACGGCGTAGGAAAAGAAGCTGTATTTTTTCAGGGTATTATGAAGCTCATGCCCTCTCACAAAATCTTCATGAATGAAAATCATAATGGCTTCTTTGGTCACGACAACCTGATGACAGCTGATTTCCTGACGTGGGGCGACAAACATCATGGAGCCGTTGGTGAAGTCATATTTTGTGCGGCCATAATGCATTTCACCAGAGACAATCTGTTTGATGGCAATCATATAAAAATCTGAGGAATAGGTGAAGTCGGGGGTCGTACAGATATCTACGTCCCCGATTGTGCTGGTACTTTCTTTATGACAAACCGCCAGCAGGGGATGTTCCGGTTTTGGCAATTCCATGGCTTCCATAAAATCTGCGATGGTGCTGAAGTGCATTTTGTTTTGTGTCATGATCTCATCTATAAACTCATCGAGGGCGCCGTGGGGAGGCTAACAGCTAGGGTAGATGTTGGGTGTGAGGCCCCTCTGTCAAGCTTTTAGCCTCATTCTGCTGCCAGTCTTATAGTCTGCGGTGTGATTTTTTCATGTAAAACCGCATGGGCCTCTGCCAAAATGGACAGGGCGATGCTTTCGGGGAGTTGTCCGCCAATATCCAGTCCGGCCGGGCCGCTAACCGGGCAGGGCAGATCAAAGTCGGTGATGCCCGCGCGTTCCATCACTTGGTCATAGCGATGACGCGGGCCCAATAAGGCGATGTGCTTTAACGAGGTACCTTGCAGACAGGTCAACCCTTGGGCATCCAGATTGACGCTATGTGACATCAAAACAGCCGCATCCACTTTTTGATCCTTGATGTAATGCGTCAAGCTTGTGTCGAGCTTTCGTAAGATCGCATCAGCTTTCGCGAAATAGTCTGCTCGTGCGTTGGCGGCGCGCGGGTCGACAAGGCTGACACGCCAGCCCAGTTCTTTTGCGATGGTGACAACAGGGCGCGCATCGATCCCGCCGCCGATGACCAGTAGATGGGGCTCGGCAATAATCGGGGTGATCAGCCAGTCGTCTTTCAGGATGGTTTTGGGGCTGTGATCGTTCTCGCCCTGTTTAAAATAGGCCAGTGTGTCGCCAATTTTTTGATGGTAGGTGCCGGATGTGCGTGCTTGCAACGCCTCATAGACTGAAGTGAGCCCCAGATCATTTTCCCGGCTGAGGGGTTGAAGCATGATATACACCTTGCCACCGCATCCGATGCCCAATTGGAAGGAGAGATCATCTTCATCTGTGGCATCATAGCACAGTGTCATGGCACGCCCCGTGCGCATCACCTTGCGGGCGTTACGGATGATATCAGCTTCCAGACAGCCGCCGCTTAGCAAACCGAATTGTTGACCATGCCCGTTGATCATCATCATCGCGCCCGCCTTTCTATAGGCAGACCCTTCGGTTTTATAAACCGTTCCCAAGACCCATTCTGTGTCATGCTTGGCCTTGATCCATTCGGCCAGCAATGAAGACAAATGATTACTCATGTTGGTCTCCTTCTTTTAGGTCGGGTGACAGGCACCCGACCCAAGAATCTGAGGGGATCAGACGAACTCAAAACCGGATTTCGTCAGGGGAAGATGCGTAATGCGCTTGCCCGTTTGGGCAAAAATCGCATTGGCAACCGCTGGCCCTGTCGGTGGTACGCCCGGTTCCCCGACACCACTTGGCGCGTCCGCCGACTGGACGATTGTAACATCGACAGCGGGCATATCGCGCATGCGCAGCGGCTCATAATCCGGGAAGTTTTCCTGAACCACTTCGCCATTTTCCAATGTGATTTCACTGCGCAGGATATGACCAAGCCCGAAGCCTGAGCCGCCTTCCATTTGTGCTTTAATCACATCCGGGTTGACGGCAACGCCGCAATCAACGGCTATATGCAGCTTGTCCACATGCACTCGATCACCATCGACTGAAATGTCGGCGACCACAGCAACGTAAGTGTTAAAAGAGAAATGAGAGGCAAAACCACGTTGATCTCCTGTTTTCCAGTTTGCGGCATCGCGCACAGCTTCGATCACACCTGCCATGCGTTTTTGTTTGTCATCGGATTTGTCCAGCAGGGACAAACGCAGTTCGACAGGGTCTTGTCCCGTTTCATAGGCAAGCATGTCCATCATGCTTTCCATGGCATAGGCTGTGTGGGTATGACCAACCGAGCGCCACCACAAGACAGGCACCGGTGTTTCAATATTTGTGACACCAACAGACATATTGGGGATGTTGTAAAGGGAATGCTTGACCCCTTCCACGGAGGTTTCATCCACATTGTCTTTGACCATAAAGGCCTCAAACGGGGTGCCGATCAAAATTGATTTACCGGCAAGACCGTGGTTCCAGCCCGTGACCTTGCCGTCCCCATCAATGCCAATGGCGACGTTATGGGCATACATCGGGCGATAATAGCCCCCACGAATATCGTCTTCGCGGCTCCACACCAGTTTGACAGGGACTTTGCGGCCCAGCAGATCAAAGGCCATGGCGGCTTCCATTTGATAGTCAGCCGCTGCGGTCGCCCGTCGCCCGAATGATCCGCCCGCATAGTAGGTTGTGACTTCGACCTGTTCAGGTTTGATCCCTAACAGATGGGCGAGGTTGCCTTGGATCATTGTTGGCATTTGGGCGCCATCGTGGACGCGCACACCGGATGTGGTGGGTTCGATTACACAGTTTAATGTCTCCATCGGGGAGTGAGACAGGAACGGGAAGGTGAAGTCCGCCTCAATCACACGTTCGGACTTTTCGATCAGGGCCTTTGCGTCTTCACGTGGGATGCCCCATGCATGGACCGCAGGTTCTTTCGCGGCGTTGCTGTGAAAATTGATAAGTTCTTTATCACTGCGATTTTCGGCTGCTGAAAAATCCCATTCAGCGCTCACGGCATTGCGGGCTTGAAAGGCGGCCCAGGTATTTTCTGCATAGACGGCAATGCCCGCTTTGTTTGGCAATGGTTTTGCGTCGATAAAGCCGCTGATTTCTTTGGCTTTGCTGATATCAAAACTGCTCAGTGTGCCGCCAAAACGCGGCGCGCGTTTGATCGCGACATAAACCATGCCGGGCAGCTTCACATCCATGGCAAAGATGGCCGACCCATTGGTTTTGTCAGAAGAGTCTTTGCGCGGCAGGTCCATCTTGCCGATCAAGGTAAATTGATCCGGTGTTTTTAACTGTGGTTCCGGCGTGGCTTTTAAGGTGGAGGCCAGATGCACGAATTTGCCAAAATGGGCGCTTCGGTTGCCGACACTTAAAACGCCGTTTGATACTTTGATCAAGCTTTCGTCAACGCCCCATTTTTGTGAGGCGGCGCGGACTAGAAGTTCGCGGGCGGTGGCGCCTGCTTTACGATATTGTAAAAAGGAGTTGGCGATGGCCGTTGACCCGCCTGTACCTTGCAGCTTGCCAAAAAACAGGTTGTTATAGGTGTTGGCGTCTGCCGGGGCGAAATCGGTCTTGATCTGATCCCAGCTGGCATCCAGTTCTTCGGCAACCAGTGTGGTCAGGCCGGTGGTTGTGCCTTGGCCCATTTCAAAGTGTTTGATAATGACGGTTACTGTGCCGTCAGCATCAATTTTGACAAAAGGGTTTAAAACGACATCTTCTTGACCTGCGGCCAGAACACCGCTTGCTGTGGTCCCGATAAACAGGGCCGCGCCTGCTGTGGCTGTCCCTTTTAAAAATCCGCGTCGTGATACATTCATGGTCATGATCTATGCCTCCAACTTGCGTGCAGCCAGTTTGATGGCATCTTTAATTCTTACGTAGGTCGCGCAACGACAAGCATTGCCGGACATGTAGTCATCAATCTCTTCATCTGAGGGATTGGCGTTCTCGCTGAGCAAACCGACGGCGGACATGATTTGGCCGGACTGACAGAAACCGCATTGGACGACATCCTTTTCGACCCACGCCTGTTGAACGGCCTTGGCGACGGGATCGCTTGCCCCTTCGATGGTGATGACGCGTGCGCCAACCGCATCTTCAACGGTTGTTTGGCAGGACCGCACAGGGGTACCGTTTAAATGGATGGTACAGGCCCCGCACGAGGCGACACCGCAGCCAAACTTTGTTCCTGTGAGATTAAGTTCGTCGCGCAACACCCACAAAAGCGGGGTATCCGCGGCGACATCCACTGAGCGTTCCTGCCCATTGATGTTTAACTGAAACTGCATTGCCTCATTTCTCCAATATTAAAAGGGGGGATTGGTTAACTGTATTGTGCCCCAAGAGGCCTTAAATGCGGAATGCACAGAATCACGAAAGATGAACACTTTTTAACGAAAGTGTCCTGATGACGTGCAACGACAGAGTGACAGGGGGGAGCCGATCAGATGAATGCAGTTAAACAGACGGGGCAATTGTTTGCGCACATTCCCTTGGTTTTTCGTTTTTTACTTTTTGATCGAACGCTGTTGTTTGGCTTTATGTTTGCGCCACCAAATCATCAGCCCTGTAAGGGTGACGACAGTGAGGAAAAGGCCTGTCAGTGTTACAAGAATCCGATAGGGCAGACCCCAGATCCGCGCGATATGTAGGGTTGTGAGCCAATATGTGAACGTATCACCCGCCGCGACCCCTGTCGGCAGGGAATAGGTTTTGAGCAGGCCGGTGGACGCATCCACAAAGACCCATGTTTGCCCAAAGGTATCGTTGGCATCAAGGCTGGTCCGCGCCATGAGCTTTAAGGTGTTTTGATCCGGGTAATAGGCAAACCGTTCATGCTCAATTACCGTGAAGTCATATGTTTGGCTGAGTTGGGCCAAGAGCTCGCGCGCAATCGCATAGCCGTTTTGCCAGCCAATCTCCGGCCTGTCTTTCAGCTCGCCTGGCGGGACAGGCAGTGCTGTTTTTGGGGCGGAGAAGGTGAGGATGTTTGAGACGACCGGGCGATAGACTTCTGAATAGAGGGTCATTGAAAGGCTGCTGAGTGCAAACATTGCTAGAAGCAACCATGCCCAAAGGCTCAGGGCCGTATGCAAATCGAAGGTGATCTTGTATGAGGTTGCAGCCCACCTGACTTTCCAGAAGCCTGTCCATTTTTTCAGTCTGGATTTGTCTTTATTTTTGGAGTGGGGAAAGGTCAGCATCAGGCCGGTGAAGCAATCGATGAGCCATAAAAGAGAGATCGCCCCCAATATATAGGTGCCGGTTTGCCCCAAAGTTAAGGATTGATGTAATCGGTAGACAAAAGGCATGAAGTTGGTCCAGCCTTGCGTGATATCGCCCCAGTTTCTTTTCCCGACGATTTCTCCGGTATATCGATTTACAAAGACCTCGTTAAACGCCGATTGTGTAGCTTTGTTCGCCCCTGTTGTTTTGGGTTCGACAAAAAACAAAGTCAGGTTGGTGTCGGGTAAGCTTTTTAGCAACATCCAGTTGACCTGCATGTCAGGGAGCGCATGTTCCACACGATCACGTAAATCAAACGGGCTGAGGGGGGAGAGGGCAAGGTCTGCTTCTGGGGTGGGCTCAGCTTGATTGATCCAGAGATCAATTTCCTGATACCAGACAAGCAGAGAACCCGTTAGGCCGGTTATGATCAGGAAACCCGCCATAACCAGCCCAAAGTAGCGATGCAGAAGAACGAGTTTCTGTCTGATCTTCATTCTAGAAAGTGTACCCGACATTGAGTTTGAAAGTACGACCTTCTTCTCGAACGATGCCGTTGATGGAACCGGGCGAGAAGATTTCTTCATCCAAGGCATTGTTGATCAGGAAATCAATCTGCAGATTGTCATTGAGCGCGTAGTAGGCGCCAAGGTCGGTCTGTACATGACTTGGTATTTTATTGGTATTTGCATCTTCGGCAAATCGGCTGCTGATGTAAGAAATGGTGCCGCCCAAACTTAAACCGGGGGCGCTGTCCACATCATAGCGCCCTTGAAGCGACGCCGTGTGGGTCGGGACATTTGCGAACGTGTTGCCAATAAGCTTGGCATCGTCGCTTTTGCGGATGCTGGTTTTGGTATAGCCATAGTTTGTGGCGAGGAACAGGTTTGGCGTCACGTTGCCTGCGAGGGAGAGTTCCAGACCTTTTGAGCGCGATTGCCCTTCGGCAACTGAGAAATTAGGGTCTGCCGGATCATCAATGGCAATGTTGTCTTTGGTCAGGATGAAGGCGGCGACGTTCGCTTGAATGTTGCCAAAGTCAAACTTTGTCCCGATCTCGTACTGTGTGCTTTCTTCGGCTTCTAGCGGACTTGCCCCGGACGTGGTGCCTTGTTGGGGCACGAACGATTCACTGCGGCTGGCATAGATCGAAGTTTCTTTGCTTATGTCATAGATCAGGCCAAACTGCGTTGTCCAATCGCGTTGGCTGATTTCTTCAGAGGTGACAGCCGATGTTGTATTGTTAATGGTTTTTTGTGTCTGCTTGGAATCAATGTAGCGCAGCCCGCCAAGGATGTGGAAGGTGTCGTTCCATGTAATCCGGTCTTGCAGGAAGGCGGAAAGAACCGTGCTTTCTTGAAGGGTCGTTCGATCGCGCACCTGATTGGCGGTTGTTAGTGTGGCGTTTTTATAGGCGGGGCTATACAGGTCGAGACTATCCACATTGTAAATTTTTGTAGGACGATCATTTTCGGAATATCGGTAATTTGCCCCGACAATGAATTTATGTTTGAAGTCGCCTGTCTGAACTTCACCGGCTAAATCTGTGATGATTTCATGATCGGTGCGCAGCGTGTCTTCGCCAATAAAGACCCGACGGTTGACAGTTCGTTTGTCGGCATTTAGCCCTTGCGAATAATATTCCATAAAGTCGGATGTGTTTTGGGTGTAGGTATAGCTGAAACGGGCATCGAGCGCGTCGTTTATTGCATGGGTCAACCGGGTGTTGACGTTGAATGAGTCGCGATCCGTATAGCCGTCGCTAGACGCAATGTTTACGGACTTGTTATAGTCACCGTTTGGGTTGCCAAGGATGGTGCCTTCGTAAGGGGTGCCGGTGTTAATGGCGCTCCAGGAGTTTTCGGAATAACTGCCTTCAATGGTGAGGTTGGTGTCTTCAGTCAGGTCCATGGTGATGTTGGGGGCAAAGAATTTGCGATTGAAATCCCAGTTATCCAGCGAGGATCCTTTTTCTTCATAAGCGCCGTTTAAACGAACACGGACGCGATCATTAATCGGGCCGGTGATATCAAAGCTACCGCGATAGCTGTCGTAACTGCCTGCTTCCACCTTGGTATCCGCATAAAAATAAGGAAGCGGTTGTTTTGTGACAACGTTGATGGTTCCGCCCGGTTCCATTTGCCCAAAAAGGACAGAGGAAGGACCGGTCAATACTTCAATGCGTTCCACATTGGCAAGGTCGGTGGGGTGATCCGCGCGGCTAAATCCCAAACCATTTGACGTTTCTGCCGTATCATACCCACGAAGACGGAAGTTATCGGCAAACATATCTTGTGCGGAACCGGAGCGAGACGCGCTGGGGATAAGGCGAACCACCTCGCCAACGGTATTGGCCTGCGCAAGCTCCACGGTTTCCGTATCCATCAGGTGGATTGTTTGCGGAATGTTTTTGGCGCTGTCTGTTTTTTGACGACCATAGACGTTGATCGGATCGACTTCAAAAGTGGTCAGTTCCGGGGCTTTTTTGATCTTGAAGGCACCGTTTTGCTGCTCAAAGCTGAGGGTTGAGTTTGCAAGCAGTTGTCGCAGGGCCGTTTCTACATCATAAGTGCCTGATAGGGCGGGCGCGACCTTTCCGGCAACCAGATCAGGGGCAAAGGTGAGGGTGATTTGCGCCGTACTTGCAAAGCTTGTGAGGGAGCTGCTTAAGGGACCGCTGGGAATATTGTGGCTTTTTTGACTGGTGATCTGGGTTTGCGCATGGGCGCTGTTGGATGCGCCGAGTGTCAGGGGGGCGGTAAAGCCTAAAATGCCAGCACTTAAAATCGTTGTTAAGCGTTTATGCTTGAGGGGGAGGATACGGTTTCTCAGGACGTGAGAACCGGCGTTACGTGTTTTCATTTTCCTATAATGTCCTTCGATGTAGATTTATTTTTTGGTTCTATTGGACATGCCGTGCGAGAGGCGAAAAGGGGACACAGAAAATAAAAGTTTATTTTTCGACGATGGAAACCCAGTAGGGGCTGATGCGCAAGAGACGCACAGGCAAAGTGCTTGCGATCACATCAAGGGCAACATCCGTCTTGGAAAGCTGGAAAACACCTGAAATACGATGATGGGCAACAGCCGGATCACAGCGCAAAATACCAACACGATAGCGCGACATTTCATCAATTAGGTCCCCCAGCGTCATGTTGTCACTGATGAGTTGTCCGCTCACCCAAGGGGCATCCGCTTGGGTAAGCTTATGGGCCTTGCTGGTTTTTTGGGAGGTGAAGGTCAGGGTTTCGCCTTTATGTAAGCGTGTTTCTGCCAGACCTGACGCTGGTGTGATTGCAACGCCATGTTCATAGACATTGACGCGAACTTCTTGGCGGTCTTCAAATTGCCGCATGGAGAAACGCGTCCCCAATGCGCGAATACGACCGCTTTTCGTTTGCACGACAAACGGTGGTAGTTTTTGTCCTGCGCCGGCTTTGCCTGTTTCAATCAAAACTTCACCTTCGACCAAATGGACAAGTCTTTCTGTCGCGCTAAAGTGGATGTTTATGCTGCTGGCTGTATTGAGATGCACACGGCTGCCATCGGCGAGGGTGACTTTCTGTGTCTCCCCGACGCTGGTTTTATAGTCAGCGGATAAAGAGGGCCATTCATCCCACAGCAGTTTTGCACAAGGCGCGATGAAAAGAAGGGACGTGAGGGCCTTAAGCGCACTGCGGCGATCCAGTCGTTTCCGCCCCCAGATGGTTTTACCGATTTCTGCGGGTACGGCGTCAATCATCCCCATTAAATCCTGGGCGGTCAACCAGGCTTGCGCATGTTGCGGGCTAAGCGTGCGCCATCGGTTGAAGGCGGTTTGTTCAGAAGCGCTTAAGGGCGTGTCTTGCATAAGGGTGAGCCATTCTGCGGCTTCTTCCATAATTTTGCGCGAGGGTTTTTGCATAACCGTTACGCCAGTGCCAGCAGGCATTGGCTGAAGCCTTTTTGCATGTAGCGTTTGACGGTACGTGTTGAAATATTGATGAGATCCGCGATTTCCTGATAACTTGCGCCCTCCAATTGGGATAGGAGAAAAGCTTGGCGCACAGGGGCGGGCAGACGGTCTAAGGCATAATCAATCTGCTGAAGTGTTTCGAGCAGGATTTTTTGGGCTTCCGGTGAGATAACTTCCGGCTGGGGTAGGTGTGACAAGGCTTCTAAAAATGTTCGCTCTACGTCTTTGCGTCGAAAGTGATCTACAAGCAAACCTTTTGCAATGACCCTCAGATAGGCTTGCGGTTTGCGCAACTGGGTCATATTCAGTTCATCGCGTCGCATCAAAACCCGCACAAAAGTATCTTGCGCCAAATCAGCAGCTTGGTAGCTGCAATTCAGCTTTGTCCGCAACCAGCTTTTTAGCCAGATGTTGTGCTCATTATATAAATACTCAACGTTAGAATTTTGTATCATTATAATTTCGACGCTCAATTTACCGCATAGAAATTGTTTTAATAATGATTATTAATATCATTGTCAATCCGCAAGAATCGATAACGTGATAGAGAAGGCATGGCCTGTCTTGAGGTTATATCTTTGTGACTTTAGCATCCCACGATGATGTCGAGGTGAATTCGTGATTAGCTCAAAAGTCCCGACTTTTTAGATAGTTAGGGGAGATTTAACAGCGAAGGATGGGACTACGGAAAACTACATATAATTGAAAACTATATTGAAGTTTGTCAATCCTAGGTTAAATTAGACGGGCTTGTAAGTACAAAAGTGGTTACCGTTCAATTAGAGAGAATTTGTGAATTTGGGAGACTGAAATATGTCTGTTGGGCAAACGTGCAGGGCTGGAACATTCGTAGACCTTATTCCTGCAATATGCATTGGAACATTCATGATTATTTCCGTTGCCTTTTTGACCATTTTTAACGTCCCCAAACATTCTTTAGTTGCCGTGGTGTTTCCTCCTTGGGTTTCTGAAGAACGCGCCTTTCAACTGGTTGTCGAGGCTGATGCATCTGTTGTTCGTCTCGGGTTAAGTGGTCAGATCGTCGTCGCAAAGCCTCATTCGGTCGAATTTGAAAATAAAATAAAACATGTTGGCGCTTGGGCCGTTGTAAATCCACTGGCTTTTGGTGGATGTGGTTCAGGTAAAAGAGAAACGAAGGACCTTCCACAAGGGCCTTTGGTGGCATTGAAGTAAGCTGGGAGAATGAAATGACACAAGACAAAATGGATACTTTAGCAAATACGACGGTGGTCTCTCCGGAGCTTATTAAAATCCGGCTGATTGCGAGTAGGTTGTTTATTGGGTACTTGTGGGTGCTGCTCGGCGTTGTCGCCGGGGTTGGTTACATTTCTCAAAATGCCTTGAGTGAAAGTGTTACCTTAGCACTGGTGTTGGCGGTTTGCGGAACGATCCCCTTTGTTCGAAACCCAGTTTCCAATGTGACGCGTTATACAATATCCGCCTGTCTAACGGGCATGTGGACTTTATTGGTCTTTAATGCCTCAGGCCTACCCGATGGGTTTGTCCTGGATGCTCATATGCTCTTTTTTGTGTTGAATGCACAGCTGATTGCTTACTTTTGCTGGAGAAGTATTGCAATTATTAATATCATTGCGACGGTCCATCACGTCATCTTCTCCTTCCTCTTCTCCCTTCTTGTTTGGCCATCGGCTGAGTATGCCCATCTGCATTTTTTCATTCATGCAGGATATGTGGTGTTGGTGGGCGGTCCGATCCTTCTTTTGGCTTGGAAACTCTTCGACTTATTTAATGCATCTCACAATGCGCTGGTTGATGTCAAAAAGGCACAGAGTGAAAAACAAAAAATGGAAGAGGAAAAAGCCATTCTCGAAGCGAAGAGAGAAGAAGAGAAAAAACAAGAACGTGATGCCTTGGCTAAATCATTTGAAAAAGAAGTCGGGAGTGTTGTATCTGCCGTCGGGGAAGCTTCAACTGAACTTCAGGAACTTGCGAATATCATGTCACAAGCCGCAGAGGGAGTGGGGCAAAATGCAAGTCAGGCTTCTGATGCAGCCTCAAATATTTCAGGTAACGTAGAAGCTGTTGCTGCAGGATCTGAAGAATTGTCTTCATCAGTCGATGAAATTTCCAGACAAGTGAACAGATCAAGCGAAGAAGCGATGAATGCAGGCAGATTAAGCGCCAATGCAACAGGAGGCGTAAAAAGCCTTTCTGATCGGGTATCTGATATTTCAGATATTGCAAATCAAACAAATCTACTGGCTTTGAATGCGACGATTGAGGCGGCCCGAGCCGGCGAAGCTGGCAAAGGCTTTGCAGTTGTCGCCAGTGAAGTGAAAAATCTTGCCAGTCAAACGGCAAACGCAACCGAGCAAATTGAGAAACAAATTAATGCGGTTGTGGGCGCAACGGATGAAACCGTTAGAGATATTCAGAGCATTAATGTCGCGATTGAACGCGTACAAGGAACCTCTTCTGCGATAGCTGCAGCTATTGAAGAGCAAGGCGCAGCAACACGAGAAATAGCTAAAAATGCATCTCAAACAGCACGAGATGTGAACATCGTGTCTTCAACAGTTTCTGAAGTGAGAGATGGTGCGCAAAGCAATATTGAGCGCTCAAAACTGGTCTTGAGTGCGTCAAATGGATTAATGGAGCAGTCAAAACGTTTGAATCTTCAACTCAAAAGCTTTCTCGATCAACTCTCAGGGAGCTGATTACGCTATGTGATCGTTTCGGATCTTTGCAAGAGGTATGAATTAAGGTTGAGGAGCGATCGCTAAGTTTTTGCGGAAAAAAGAAATGATGTTCGCGTTGAATTTTTGATGAAACGCAGCGCGATCAAAATTAGGGCTATCTTTACACAGCGCCGGTGCTCTCTCGGCTAATGGGGGAGGGCACAGGGTTAAAAAAGAAAAATGGCCCGCATTTGGCACAATATGCAACGTCGGAGAGACAGGCAAATTCTGTGCGAGCGTCAAAATATCCGTCGCTGAAACGCCATCCCCTCCGTGTTGCGAGCCCCACAGGTCGATTGGGGCTGTTATATGCTTGAGGCTCGTAGGGTCGGCAAAAACAGTGCTGAGTGGATCTGCAAGAACAAAGGCCTTGATCCGCGGATCACGACTGGGCGGCAGAAGGGGGATTTTCTGTGTGTTGGCGTCACCACAGGTCGCGCTGGCCTCATTTTCGCAAGGGATGTGCAGTTTCTTAAAGTCGGGTTGGGCACCCGCAAGAATAAGACCGGTATATCCACCGCGTGAAAAACCAAAAAAGCCAATTGAGTTTGGATTGATTATTGCTGAGTCTGGCGATGACGTCAGCATATAGTCAAGAAGGCGTTTAACATCCGTTGCACGGGTCAACAAAGCCTGACGGTTGTGAAATCTCTCTGTATTTGACAGGGTGTCATCTGGGTGATTGAGTGCCACGACGATAAAGCCAGCGTCGGAGAGGGCCTCTGCCGTATCATGATGGCTTAAACTTGCGCCACCGAACCCATGTGAGATGAGGATGAGTGGCAGGTTTTTTCCGGCAACCGGGCAATCGCGTACACCTGAAATGACGAAGGGGCCGGCCTGTATGTCTTTAGCGGGACGTGCACAAGGGGCCCATTGTGTTGCTGTGATCGCTTGGCCTGTATGATCAGCAGGCACTTCAATTTTTTTGAGGCCAGCAGCTTGCACAACAGGTGCCGCTATGAGCAGAAAGGCAAAGGTCACAGCTCTAAAGAACATGATTTTTTCCTGATGAGAGGGGCTTAGGCTAAAAATTCTTCGATCAGTGTCAGGACAAAGTCTTCGCTTTCGCGGTGGGGCATGTGGTGACCACCTTGCAGGATTTCGACCGTGACCGGACCTGAGGTTTTTTGGGAAATAATGTCTGTATGAATGGTTGAACCATATTCATCATCGCTGCCGTGGATGACAAGGGCTGGGCAGATGATTTTGGGCAGGGCGTCATTCAGGGTCCATTGTTGGAATTCATCTGAGAGCCACGTGTCGATCCACGCGCTGACAACCCATTCTGTGCGCGGGCCGTGATATTTTTCCAGTCGTTGTAATTGCGCGGGGTCGGCAAATAGTTTTTTTGCCTCGCGAATACCGTTGAGTGTCACATCTTCAGCAAATGTCTGGGCGGCAATGGTGACAAGGCTTGCGCAGTCGTTGGGGAATTGGGCCGCGGCTTCAATTGCCATCGCCCCGCCAACGCTATGGCCCATCGCAATGAAGTTGGAAAAGCCGAATTCTTCTTTCAAGATGGGAAGAACGAGGGCAGGTTCTTGGGCGACGAAATCGGCGCTGAGTTTATCTGTGCGGATGGCAGATTTACCAAACCCAAAGCGATCATAAGCAATGACGCGTCTGCCTGTTTTAAGGGCGAGCAGTGCGGGAAACTGTCGCCACAGGCTGATTGCCCCCAAGGAGTCATGAAACATAATAAGGGGCGATTTTTGGGACTGGACCTCTGGGTCCCAGTAGGTAACAGCAAGGGGGCCGTGCACAGTTTCTATTGAAAGTTCTTTGGCAATGACATTCTGTGCATTCATCTGATTTGGTCCTTTTGTGAAGTTCGCCTGTTCGGGATTTTCTGCATTTTAATGCATGTTAAAGTTAGTACATTTATAGGTGTGAGACTTATAATGTGCAATATCTCTTATTCATCGTCTTCTTCTGGGTCCCAAGCGTGGCCGCACATATCACAGACAAACAGGTCGCCTTCAGGATGTGTGTGTTCGGATTGGCAAATCGGGCAGGTTGGTGTTTCTGACATTTGATTTCTTCTTCTCAAAAGTGAATATAAGCAAGGGTTTATTTTAGAGGAAGAAGACTGCAGATGCTCATTTGAATATTGAATTTAGATATTTTGGATTTCTATTATCGCGCGCGAATTTAAAAAAAATCCCTTACCCGGCGATGCAGGGGTAAGGGACTAAGTCATGATATCCATAGGGAAACAAGATATCATATTTAAAAAAAGGTGAGGCGCTCCGGCCCATCCTGACATGCAAGGAAGAGGTTGCTTTTTTTCGCGATCTCCAAGGCCAGACTTGTCGGGGCTGATATGGTGACAAGGCCGCATAATCCGAAGGCGACGGCCTTTTTAACCAACTCAAAACTGCATCGGCTACTCATGACCACATAGCCTTGTGGGGCAGGGGAACGTAGCGCAAGTGCCCCAAGCAATTTATCAAGTGCATTATGTCGCCCGACATCTTCACGTATGAGAAGGAGTTCACCGTCCATCGTGTAAAAAGCAGCGCCATGAACGGAGTAGTTTACTTTGTGAATATGCTGTGCTTGGTGAAAGGATTGAAGGCTTTTTACCAAGACCTCCGGCGCTGGGGCGGTGACGTGGGCATGTTTGTTTGGTGATACCCGAACGGCGGCTTCCAGTTCCGCAACCCCGCACAGGCCACAACTGGTGCGCCCGGCGATCGTGCGTTTTTGTTGGTATCCGGGGCCGGTTTTTGTCTCGTCGATACTGAGAAAGACCCGAAAGGCCTCTTCATCCTGTTCAATGTAGATGTCTTCAATTGCTCCGCGTTCTGTTACAACTTCTTCGCTTAAAGAAAAGCCGATGGCAAAATCTTCAAGGTCTTGGGGCGTTGCCATCATCACGGCATGGGGATGGCCGTTGTAAATGAAGGCAACGGGCACTTCGCGCGCGAGGTGCCACTGTTGGCTCTTGTCTTTTTCAACGGGAAAATCAACCGATGTCGGGACGCTTATGGAAGGCGCCATCAAAGTCTCATTCATCGAGGGGGCGTTCCTCAATCGGGGCATGCATGCGTTCCCAGTTGTGAAGGCGATGGGTGGGTTCAACCTGCACAGCCGTCACTTTATATTCCGGGCAATTGGTCGCCCAGTCGGAATTGTTTGTGGTGACAATGTTGGTCCCGCTGACCGCATGGTGGAAGGTTGTATAGACCGTTCCCGGCTGCATACGATGAGAGACTTTGGCACGAAGAGAGGTCGTCCCCGCACGCGACTGGATACTAATCATATCCCCATCCTGAATGTTTCTTTCATCCGCATCGTGTGGATGGATTTCCAGTAAATCTTCACTGTGCCATTTGTGGTTTTCGGTCCGTCTGGTTTGTGCCCCCACATTATATTGGGTTAAAATCCGCCCTGTGGTGAGCAACAGCGGGTACTTGCGCGAGGTGCGTTCCGGTGTCGGGATATATTCGGTCGGGATAAAGCGTCCTTTCCCGTGGGTGAAGCCCGTTTCATGCATGACCGGTGTCCCGAGGTCGGCTTGGTCAAAACAGGGCCATTGCAGGCTGCCGACCTGATCCAGCTTTTCAAAGCTAACGCCGCTAAAGGTCGGGGTCAGGGCAGCAATTTCCGCCATGATTTCAGAGGCATTGTTGTAGGACATGTCATAGCCCAAAGCTTGAGCAAGCTCACAGACGATTTCCCATTCCTGTTTGCCTGTCTTGCTTGTCATGACGGGACGTACACGGTTGATGCGTCTTTCGGCATTGGTGAAGGTGCCGTCTTTTTCCAAGAACGAGGTACCGGGTAAAAAGACATGGGCAAAGGAGGCGGTTTCGTTGAGGAAGAGATCCTGAACGATCAGCAGGTCTAAGTTATGAAGCGCTTTGTGGACATGGTTTGTGTTGGGATCGGAATGGGCAATGTCTTCGCCCTGTACAAACATGCCTCTGTACTGCCCATTGATGGCACCATCAAACATATGGGGAATACGCAAACCCGGTTCGGGGCTGAGAGGACGTTTCCAGGCATCCTCAAACAACAGGCGCGTGGGTTCGTCGGAGACATGACGATAGCCGCTATATTCGTGGGGGAACGACCCCATGTCACAGGACCCTTGAACGTTGTTTTGACCCCGCAACGGGTTGACGCCGACGCCATCGCGTCCGATGTTGCCACAAAGCATGGCAAGGTTCGCCATCGCCATAACAGTGGTGGACCCTTGGGTATGTTCGGTGACCCCAAGACCGTAGTAAATCGCCCCGTTGTGGGACGTGGCATAAAGGCGGGCGGCTTCAATGATGTCCTGTGGCTCTACACCGCAGACTTTTGCGACGATTTGCGGGTCGTTTTGGGGATGGACAATGGCGTCTTTCCATTTTTGGAACATGTCAAGATCACAGCGTTCCTGAATGAAGGCGTCGTCATATAGTCCTTCTTTGACAATCGTATAGGAAAAGGCATTGAGCAGTGCCACATTGGTCCCCGGCGTGAGCGGCAGGTGGTAGGCGGCTTCCACATGAGGTGTTTTCACCAGATCAATGCGCCGTGGGTCCATGACAATCAGTTTGGCCCCTTCGCGTAGACGTTTTTTTAAACGCGAGCCAAAAACGGGGTGCCCATCAGTGGGGTTGGCACCGATGACCAACACCACATCGGCCTGTTCGACACTTTTAAAATCCTGTGTACCGGCAGAGGTGCCGTATGTTTCCTTGAGGCCGTATCCGGTGGGGGAATGACAGACGCGCGCGCAGGTATCCACGTTGTTATTGCCAAAGGCGGCGCGGATCATCTTTTGGACCAGAAAGACTTCTTCGTTCGTACAGCGCGATGACGTGATACCGCCAATGGATTTAGGGCCATATTTTGCCTGAATTGCTTTCAGCTTAGTTGCGCTGAAAGCAATGGCTTCTTCCCATGAAACCTCTTTCCACGGGGCTTCGATATGGTCGCGGATCATGGGCTTTGTGATGCGGTCCTGATGGGTGGCGTATCCCCATGCAAAGCGTCCTTTTACACAGGCATGACCTTCGTTTGCGCCGCCTGTTTTTGACGGTACCATGCGCACCACTTCTTCGCCGCGCATTTCTGCACGTAAGGAACAGCCAACACCACAATAGGCACAGGTTGTTTCCACAACATGTTCGGCTTGGCCTTTTTCAATGACGGATTTTTCCATCAAGGTGGCGGTGGGGCAGGCTTCCACGCAGGCCCCGCAGGACACACAATCACTGTCAAAGAAGTTTGTGTTATGACCAACCGAAATGCGTGAGTCAAAACCGCGCCCTTCGATGGTTAAGGCAAATGTCCCCTGAACATCTTCACAGGTACGCACACAGCGCGAACAGACGATGCACTTTGACGGATCGTAGGTGAAGTAGGGGTTGCTTTCGTCCTTTTGGTTGTCCAGATGGTTTTTGCCTTGCGGGTTATAGCGGACCTCGCGCAGCCCGACTTCACCTGCGGCATCTTGTAATTCACAGTTCCCGTTTGCTGAACAGGTCAGACAATCAAGCGGATGATCGGAGATATAAAGTTCCATCACCCCTTTGCGCAGTTTGGCCAAGTGATCATTTTGAGTTTGAATGATCATCCCGTCTTCTGCGGGGGTGGAGCAAGAAGCCGGGGTGCCGCGTCGTCCTTCAATTTTGACCAGACAGAGACGACAAGACCCAAAAGCATCCAGTTTATCTGTGGCGCACAATTTGGGGATGGAGATCCCAGCCAATTTGGCGGCCCGCATCACTGACGTCCCTTGTTCCACGCTTACGGAACGCCCGTCGATGGACAGAGTAACAAGTTGTTTGCTGTGGACTTTGGGTGTCCCGTAATCAATTTCTTTCAACATGTGACCCTCTTACGACCGACAGTCGGTTTTTGAATAAAAATCATTTGGAAAATTCTGGATGGCACTTTCGACGGGAAGCGGGGTTAACCCGCCCATGGCGCACAAGGACCCGTCTTTCATCAACTCACATAAGTCTTCTAAAAGGTCGAGGTTGGTTGCGACATTGTCACCGGCAATTACCCGGTCCATCGTTTCCAGTCCGCGCTGGGCACCGATCCGGCACGGCGTGCATTTACCACAGCTTTCAATGGTGCAGAATTCGAAGGCAAATCGGGCTTGTTGTGCCATATCGACACTGTCATCGAAAATGACAACGCCGCCATGCCCTAAAAGGGCACCGCCTTCTGACATTTCTTCATAGCCCAACGCGAGATCAAATTGGTTGTCGCCAAGGTAGGCGCCCAAGGGGCCACCGACTTGGACAGTACGCACGTCGCGACCGCTTCTTGTGCCTTGTCCATAATCATAAATCAGTTCGCGTAACGTCAGGCCAAAGGCTTTTTCAATAAGGCCACCCTGTTTGACGTTGCCACTCAGTTGAAAGGGCTGTGTGCCGCGTGAACGTCCAATGCCGAAGCTTTCATAATAAGCGGCCCCTTTGGCAAGGATGATGGGCACGGTTGTCAGGGAAAGAACATTGTTAATGACAGTGGGTTTGCCAAAAAAGCCGCTGAGCGCGGGGATGGGCGGTTTGGCACGGACAAGACCGCGTTTGCCTTCCATACTTTCCAGCATGGATGTTTCTTCTCCGCAGATGTAGGCTCCGGCCCCTTTGCGCACTTCTAGTGAAAAAGAGAAATCGGCCCCCTGAATATTATCGCCGAGCCAATTGTTGTCATAGGCGATCTGGATCGCTTTTTCCAGCATGCGATGGGCGTGGGGATATTCTGATCTTAGATAAATGTATCCTTCCTGTGCGCCGACGGCGTAGCCTGCAATGGCCATGCCTTCGATCAGGCTGAAGGGGTCGCCTTCCATGATCATACGGTCGGCGAACGTACCGCTATCGCCCTCATCGGCATTACAGCAGATATACTTAACATCACTTTCGGCACCAAGGACGGTTTGCCACTTTATGCCGGTTGGGAAGCCTGCCCCGCCACGTCCGCGTAATCCACTGTCACGCACGGTCTGGCACACATCGGCAGGCGACATTTTCAAGGCATTTTCTAGGCCATTAAAGCCGTCGTACGCTCTATAATCTGTAAGGCTAAGCGGGTCTGTGAGGCCACAGCGGGCAAAAGTGAGGCGTTCCTGCTTTTTAAAAAACGGAATTTCTTCGGTTAAACCGTGACAGAGGGGGTGGTCGTGTTTTTCCCAGAACTTTTCTTCAAACAGAGAGGGGACATCTTCACATCCAACAGGCCCATAGGCGATACGTCCGTTCGGGGTTTCTACCTCAACCAACGGCTCCAGCCACAGCATGCCGCGTGAGCCATTGCGAATAATCTCGATGGGGAGATTGTGTGTTTCAGCCTGTGTTTGCACCAACGCGGCAACCTCATCAGCCCCGACAGACAGGGCGGCGGCATCTTGCGGAATGAAAATTTTTACTGACGTCATGCGTGGGGTGTCCGCTCTAGCGTGAGGAGGTGATCAAAACGCTTAGGCGTTACACGACCATAAAGCTTTTCCTTCATCATAACAGAAGGTGAAAGCGCGCAGTTGCCAAGGCAATAGACGGCTTCGATATGAAACTCAGTGTCTGTGCCGTCTTGGGTCAGGCGCTTTTGAATATGCGAGACTAGTTCTTCTGATCCGGAAGACTGACAGGCTTCTGCACGACAGACTTTGATGGAAAAGCGACCATCATGTTCTTTCTTAAAGTCGTGATAAAAGGAAATGACGCCGTCGACTTCTGCTTTTGATAGGTTTAGGCTATCACATATATGGTCGATTGCCGCAGGGGGAATATGGCCCAAAGCGTCTTGTATGTCGTGCAGGAACGGCAGGAGCGCGCCTTTTTTGTCTTTGAACTTCTGGTGAAGATGTTCTGCGAAAAGATCTGACCATTCTGTGAAACGAGTCATTTTTTGGGAAGCCTTATAGCCTAGTTTTAAACTTCCAAAATTTAACCAAAAGGAACAGATCTGACAAATTTAAATGTTGGATAGTGTGATAGGTTTTGTCTATCACTTTTTGGATTTAGTCTTGATCGTTGAAAAGACCTTGGCGTGCAAGTTTGACAACGGCTTGGGATAGATGGGTCGATGGTTCCCCCTCAAGCGCGAGCAAGCCCACAGAATGTGAGACAACCGGATCAATGAGTTTTAGGGAGACAATGTCGGTTGCATGATCGCTGACATCGAAAAACTGTGACGGGATGATAGAGGCACCCAGCCCGTTTTTAACGTTGTGAACCAGGTTGCTGAGGGAGTTGCTTTCGATCATCGGGCGGATGTTTATACCGGCCTCAATGAAAGCAGCATCTGCAAGCTTGCGGTTTTGCATGTTGGGAGTCAGCAGTCCCAGTGGATATTTTGCCGCATCCGCCCATGAAATATGGGACAGCCCCGGTGCGATGTCATTGCGATGGACAAGGCAATGATATTCTTCCTGATATAAGTTGATGGTTTGTAAGGTGTTGGAAAGGGGCGTATCCACGTAGGAAATCCCTAAGTCCAGTTCAAAATCAAGCAGGCTGCGGGTCAGGTCCGGTGCGCTCATGCTTTCGATTGTGAATCTGAGTTCAGGATATTTTTTGTTGAGTTTTTTTATGAAGTGGGACGCGTAGGTCAGGGCGGTGGGAATGACGCCCAATCTAAGTCTGCCGCTGAGCTTTTCGTTCTCTGCTTTGAGAGACGCTTTCAGGTTTTCATGTTCTGCCAGTATGCGTTTGGCATATTCCAAAACGGTGTAGCCATCGGGGCTTAAACCAATAAACTTTTGTTTACGGTCAATCAGCTTGACGTTTAGATGTTCTTCTAACTGGCGCAGGCCATTGGACAGGGTGGGCTGAGAGACATTGCAAGACTCTGCTGCCCGGCCAAAATGCTTTTCTTTGGCAAGGGCGCACAGATATCTGTATTTCTGGATCATGGGTTTTGCGCAACGCACATCTTATGTGCTGCTTTCAAGGTAAGGGCGCGTGGTTTCGACCAGTTCAGACAGGCAATGGGTGATGTTGCGATCGGAGGTATCCAAGGTATAGTTCGCCAATTTATATTCAGCTTCCCTCTCTCCCAAGATTAAGCGCAGGTCTTCCAAGGCTTCTTTATTGCCTGCCATCGGACGCATATCGCCCTGATCGATGACGCGTTGCATATGTTCTTCCGGTGAGGCCTTGAGCCAAACGGAATAAAAACTATCCAGCAACAGGTTGAATGTGTCTGATTGGGAAACAAGACTGCCGCCGACTTCTAGGACCATTGTGGGATGGTCTTGGATCACTTTTTCAAGGGCTTGCATTTCATAGCGGCGAAAGGCGCTTTGGCCCCGCAAAGAGATCAACTCACCGATATTCATTTGTGCCAGTTCTTCAATTACTTCCCCTAAGCGAATGAACGGGACACGGAATTCGTCTGCCAGCAAGCTGCCAAGGTGGGTTTTGCCTGCGCCGCGCAACCCGATCAAGGCGACGCCATGACCGCGTTCGATCTTCTCGCCAAAATGATCTTTCAGGACGGCAAAAGCTGATTTTTGATCCTCAAGATCGAGGTTGCGCATAAAGTTGAGCAGGGTCGTATTGATGGAACGTGCAGACGATTCCGGCAAAAGATCGGAAATTTCCACATCCAAGGCATGGGCAATGCGCCACAGCAAAGCAATGGAAATATTGGCTTTACCTGTTTCGGCCTGAGCAAGATAGCGTTCGGAAACATCGGAATGCCGCGATAAGTCTTTTCTAATCATTCCTCTGCGCGATCGAATGACTTTAATCTGCTCACCGATACGTGCAATATATTTCTCTAATTCCGTGTCTTCAGAGGCCAGAGAGGTTTCTTTTTTAGATTTGCTGTGAGACTGTGTCATTGGCATATCAATCGTTTCTGTTCTTTACTGCACTATACTTCCCATGCTTACTTCAGGTGAGCGTTCTTTTGCAAGATTTTCGTCAAAGAATTTACCTAGCCTAACCCATGGGGGGAGGGGGCACGGTTGACAATCTGGCTGAGCAAATTTTCGTACATGCTTTGTGGCGCATCCCCAAAGACCGGATCGTCATGGTCTGAAAAGATTTTATCTAATTCTTCCCATGTTTCGACGGAGAGGCTTTTTTGTGCCTGAGGAAGGATTTCTTTTTCTTCGGTTGCCATATGTTTCCACTCGAAATCTCGATAGGCTTGTGCGATCTGCAGATAGACGTCCAGATGTTTCTTTGGGTCTTCTTTGTAAGCAAGAAGAGCTTTGTCCATTTCATCCAGCAAATCTACCCCTTTTTGATGTTCACTTTCAAGTTTTTCAATTATAGGGGAGAGGTCAGGACGGGCTTTTAAAAGGGCGGGGAACAGGTGTCCGTCTTCTTTGGGGTGATGGAACTGGTAGAGGAAGGATCGGCAATAGGTGTGGACCTGATCCAGCAATTCCAAGTCAGGGTTTGTAGGGTCATTTTTCAAATCCGTGAGAACGCCCACAAAACAATTGATGATCGCGGCAAGGCGACGGTGTTCTGTGCGAATGATGGTGATCGTTTTTTGCATATTTTTACCCCCTTATACACCGATGTGCGTTGCAAGAATTTCAGGATTTTCACGCAATTCATCGCTGGTTCCCTCAAAAACGATATTGCCTTTGACAAGGATGATGTTTCGGTCTGCCATGTCCAGAATGGGGCCGATATTTTTATCGACGATGATAGTTGAAATTCCATCGTTTTTAATGATTTGGATAATGCGCCAGATTTCTTCGCGAATGAGAGGGGCGAGCCCTTCTGTCGCTTCATCGAGGATCAAAAGCTCCGGGTTTGTCATGAGGGCGCGCCCGATGGCGAGCATCTGTTGCTCCCCACCGGAAAGCTGTCCGCCCATATTCGTTAAACGTTCAGACAGACGTGGGAAGGTTTCCATTACCCGCTCAAAGGTCCAGCGGCTTGTACCATCCATCCCCGGGCGGGCGGGCATTTCCAGATGTTCACGCACACTCAGGTTATGAAACATCCCACGACCTTCCGGGACATAGGCGAGATGTCGTTTGATGATGTTGAACGGCCGCGCGCCGGTCACATCCTGACCAAACACTTCCACGCGGCCTTCTTTGGGGGGGACGAACCCTAAGATGGAGCGCAGGGTGGTTGTTTTACCCATGCCATTGCGTCCCATCAAGCTGACGGTTTCGCCTTTTTTAACGTTAAAATCGACCCCATGGAGGACGTGCGAGGCCCCATAGTAAACCTGAAGGCCTTCTGCTTTGACAATGTAATCTGTGTCCATCTTAAAATCCTCCTTCACTACCAAGGTAGGCTTCTTGCACTTGTTGGCTGGAACGTATTTGATCGGGTGTGCCTGTTTCTAAAACCCGACCATTGACCATGACGGTGAGACGGTTTGCGACAGCAAAAACCGCATCCATGTCGTGTTCGATCAGGAGGAGGGTATAGTCTTTCGCCAAATCCTTGATGAGCTGGACCAGCATTTCTGACTCTTCTTTCCCCATACCAGCCATTGGCTCGTCCATCAGGAGAAGACGGGGTTGAGTGGCAAGCATCATGCCGATTTCAAGTTGGCGCTGTTCGCCATAGCTCATGGAAGACGCAATGACATCTTTTTGTGCTAAAAGACCGCATTTTTCCAGACTGGACAGGGTGAGTTGCTCGACCTCTTTCATGCGGCGTGCGGGTCTGAAAAAACGCATGGACGTTTTTTGACGCGATTGAGCCGCAAGCCAGACATTCTCAAAACAGCTGAGTTTGGGGAAGATATTGGTTTTCTGAAAGCTTCTGCCCAGACCGTAATGGGAAATGACATAAGGCGGCAGGCCGGTTAAATCCTTTCCTTCAAACGTGATGGTCCCTTCTGTGGAGGTCATGTCACCAGACAGCAGGTTTACAAGGGTACTTTTACCCGCACCGTTGGGGCCGAGGATGGCGTGGACTTCGCCTTTGACAAGCTCAAGGTTAACTTTATCGACCGCGACCAGACCGCCAAATCGTTTGGTGAGGTTTTCAGTTTTTAAAATCGTTTCAGCCATTGTCGTTGTCTCCGGTCTGGATGTGTTTGTTTTTCTTTTCAAATCTTTCCACCAACTTCAGTAAAGCGCCGCCGATCCCGTTGGGTAAAAACAGCACAACACAGATCATTACGGTGCCCATCAGCATCAGCCAATGGTCCGTAAAGCTTTCAAAGAAGGAATGGAGAATTTCAAAAACAAAGGCACCGAGTGCAGGACCAAAGATGGTACCTGCGCCGCCCATGATAACCATCATCAACGCATAGCCGGAGGTATGCCATCCAAGTTGAGACGGGTTGACGAAGCCATATTGGGTGGCGGCGAGAAAACCGGCAAGACCAGCCAGTGTTGCAGCAATGACAAAGCTTACGATTTTGTAGCGTGTGGTGTTGTACCCAATGGCTTTTACGCGGTGCTCATTTGCATGAATACCGACAAGCACCTGCCCAAAAGGGGATCTTAGCAGCATCCGCAAAATCAGATAGACCAACGCCATACAGGCCAGACAGACATAGAAAAGGGTGTGTTTGTCTTCGAGGTTGAGCAGTTGCAGATCCCCCAACATCACGGCGGGTTTCATCATGATGTAAAGACCGTCAGACCCGCCTGCAAAGTCTGAATCGTTGAAGAAATAGTATGCCATTTGACCAAAGGCCAAGGTGACCATAATGAAATAGATGCCTGAGGTTTTTATGGTTAAAAATGCAACGATAAGACCCAAGACGGCGCAACTGGCAAGGACGGCAGGAAGCACAATCCAAATGTTTGCCGCGTCATATTCTGGTGAAATAAGCGCGAGTACATAGCCAGCCAAGCCAAAAAACAAGGCATGGCCCATACTGACAAGGCCACTTACACCGACAAGGAGGTCGAGGCTCATTGCTAAAATTGCTAAAATAATGATGGAGGTCAGCTTTTGCATGTAAAAGCTGGATTTAGATCCGAAAATTAAGTCGCCGTATAAAGGGTAGCATAGCATCAGAACAAAGAGGATTCCTAGGAATAAGGAGATCGAACGGGGAGTGTTATACATAAAGAACCTCTTATTTCTAAGCGAACAGACCGCGTGGTTTTACAAGAAGGACAATAGCCATCACGAGGTAGACCATCACGCTGGCAAGAGACGGGATCAAAATCGGACCAAAGGTGCTGACCAGACCGACCAGCATAGCGCCCCAAAATGCGCCTTTAATGGAACCGATGCCGCCAATGACAACCACCACAAGGCAGATGATCAGGACACTATCGCCCATACCGGGGTAGACGGAGCTTAAAGGGGCAGAGATCATTCCCCCAAAACCGGCGAGCGCAACGCCTGCCGCAAAGATGATGGTAAAGAGGGTGCGCACGTTGATGCCCAGCGATTCAACCATTTCGCGGTTGCTGGCCCCGGCACGAATAGTCATGCCAAGGCGGGTCTTTTGAATGACCCAGTACATCGCCACAGCCAACACCAGACAGATGGCGGAGACACTTAGACGGTAGATCGGGTATTGCATGGTATCTGTTAGCGTGATCGAGCCGGATAGCAGATCCGGTATGGGAACGCCATGGGTGTCATTTCCCCAGATCAGGCTTTGCAGATCGTTTAGGATCAAGATCAGACCAAAGGTCAAGAGAACTTGAAACAGGTGATCTTTTTTATACAGGTGATCAATCAGAAAACGTTCAATAATAATCCCTACAACCAACATTACGGGAAGACCAAGAAGTAGCGCGAGACCGAAACTGCCTGTCCAGTCGACGAATGCATACGTCAAATAGGCGCCGATCATATACATCGCACCATGCGCAAGGTTGATGACCCCCATAATCCCGAAGACCAGTGTTAAGCCACTTGATATCAGGAAAAGTAATAAGCCGTACTGCACGCTGTTGAGCAGTTGAATAAGGATGGTTGTGAAGTCCATGTTCCCCTCCAAAGATTAGAAAAATACGGGAAGACCAAAGACGTGATCTTCCCGTAAAGCCGCGGGCTTATTGTGCCATTGTGCAGCCGGTGGCCGGGTCATCTACTGCTTCGGCAGCAATTTTGACGACCACGTTTTCACCATTCTTCACTTCGCGGAGGTACATGTTTTGCACAGGGTTATGTGCTTTTGAGAAATGCCAAGGGCCACGGGGACTGTCGATCTTCACAGCCGCCAGTGCCTTGATGAAAGCGTCCTTGTCGCTTGTGTCACCTTTGAGGGAGGCAAGGGCCTGCACAAGCATTTGACCGGCATCATATCCTTGTACGGAATAGATATCGGCTGTCGCGCCATAGGCATCTTGATAGGCTTGTTGGAAGGCTTTGTTTTTCGCGTTGTCCAATGTCTCTGTGTAATGCAGCGTCGTCATAACGCCTTCCGCAGATTGACCTTGGGCAGTAAGGGTGCCGTCTGTCATGAAGCCGGAGCCTAACAGTGGAATGCTCTTTTTAATCCCGGCAGCGTCATAGTCTTTGACGAATTTTACCGCACCGCCGCCAGCATAAAAGGCAAAGACCGCATCTGGTTTAAGCGACGCAATTTCCGTCAGGTAAGCTTGGAATTCGACTTTCGGGAAGGGGGTCAGAAACTGTTTGACGATTTCACCGCCTGCCGCTTTGAACCCTTCTTCAAAGGCTTCCAGTGACTCTTTACCAAAGCTGTAGTTCCAGGCAATGGTTGCGATTTTGCGATAGCCTTTCTCATAGGCCATTTTGCCCATGGGATAAGCAGTCTGCCAGGCACTAAAGGATGTGCGGAAGATGTTTGGGGCACAGAATTGGCGTGTCGCCGCATTCAGGCCTGCATTTGGAATAATCATAATGGCGCCTTCTTGACGTGCCATTTTGAGCATCCCCATAGCGACACCGGAATGGACAGGGCCGATCACCACATCCGCCCCTTCGCCATTGATGAGACGGTTCATGTTTTGAGGCGCCTTACCGGGGTTGGCTTCCGAGTCAATGGTGACGAACTCGACATCTCGGCCGCCCAATTTACCGCCATTTTCGTTGATCGCCAGTTCCAGACCTTTTGTGATGGCATCACCAAGGGCCGCATAGGTTCCTGTGTAAGGGAGCATCACGCCCAATTTCACAGGTTCCGCTGCAAATGCACCGCCAGACACAAGTGCGCCCGCAATCCCTGCAAGCGCGATCTGTCGGAATTTACGAGTAAAGCCTTTGTAGTTAAGTGTATTTTTCATACGTAAAGTACCTCCTTGTTAAAAATAAGCTCGCACGATTTATCGTTATTATTGCGAACCAGCAGCCTGAACGGTGCCGCCAGCTTCAATGTAGCTTTCTATGTTTTGGCGAAAATCGTCAGGAATGGGGATGGATGTCATTTCTTTATTGTTGACAAAACAACAGGTTAATTGCGCCTCAAAAGACACAACATCATCGTCACGCAGACCGCGTAAGTGAAAGGTGATGGATGCCGTACCCAGTCTTTTGATCAAAACTTGGGTATGCAGTTTATTTCTGGGGGTCAGCGGTGCTTTAAAGTCGATATTGGCATTGACAAAAGGGGTGCCGGTTGAGTGGTCCATGTTGAGGACGTACCAATCGGTTTTGCACACGCCCTTAAACCATTCTTCAATGGCTTCTAGGCAATAGTCGAGAAAACGAACGGTGTAGGCAATATTTGCGGCATCTGTGTCGCCCCAAAGGATGGGACGGCTGTGGGTAAAGGGCACTGTCATGTTTTTTCTCTGTTAGTATGTTTCGACATGGTAGCGACCGTTTTCCCGCATGGCGGTGCGCAGCGTGTCCCAGTTCAGCCCGTTGCCTTCGCAAATTTTTGAAAAGGCTGCTTCAACGCCGATTTCCATGCCTTTTAAACCGCATAGATAAATGAAGGTGTTGTCATCTTTCAGCCATTCCGCCACGTCGGACCCGCACTTTAAAATGCGATCCTGCACATATTCTTTTTCCTGATCCGGCTCGCGTGAGAAACAGAGTTCTTTGCGGATGAGGCTGTTTGGCAGTTTTTGCAAGGGGCCGAAGTAAGGTAGGTCGCCTTTGGTTCTTGCGCCAAAGAACAGCATCATTTTGCCGGGATCACCGGGGGAGCGTTTGCGTCTGCGGCGTTCTGTCATCGCGCGGAAGGGCGCGGACCCTGTGCCTGTACAGATCATCATGATGTTGGCTTCCGGATGGTTCGGCATCAGGAAGGTGGAGCCAAAAGCACCCGTCACTTGCACTTCGTCCCCTTTTTGCAGGTCACAGACATAGTTGGACCCAACGCCTTTTTGCAGTTCGCCATCTTCTTCAAACAACACGCGTTTTACCGTTAAAGACAGGTTGTTGTGGTTGGGGCGTTCGCCGTCCCGGGGACTGGCGACAGAATAAAGGCGCATGTTGTGAGGTTTGCCGCGTCCATCCACACCGGGGGGGATGATGCCAATGCTTTGACCTTCCAAAACCGGAAAGGCGGTTGAGCCGAAATCCAGTACAATGTGATGAATGTCTGAATCGCTGTTTTCAGACGTAATTCGATAATTGCCAGCGACTTTTGCGATTGCCGGATTTTCGCGCGTGTAGATATTGATGAAGGGGTGAGCGGCGGAGAAAGGCGGTTTTACCTTACCTTGTTGACCCTGATGGGCGACATCCAGAATGGCTGTGGCTTCATCTTCAAGGGCTTCGTGGTCGGCATTTGTTCTTGTCTCAGCATTTGCTGCAGGTTCGGCGTCATCTGGAAGCTCGTCCCAGCTAAATTGTTCTTCCAGTGAATAGGGGGTCGTTACCATGCGCCAATGATCGATTGCACCAGTGGGGCACGGGGCAATACAGCTCATACAGTAATTACACTTTTCGACATCAACCACATAATTGTCTGCATTATGCGTGATCGCACCATCAATAGGGCAATTCTCTTCGCATGTGTTGCAGCGAATACAAACCTCTGGATCAATCAAGTGTTGGCGAATAGCGCTCATTGTCCACTCCTGGAGTTGGGATTATTAAAAGTTAGTGGCGACAGGAGAGCCCTCATTGGGAGAAAGCGCTCTCCTGTCACAGGGAGACGTTAGTTGGAGGAGCCGTAAATTTTGACGTACTCAAAATCACCGGGCTTGGAGTTGATGCCGACCTTTGGTGCCGCAATCCAGGTTGCGTATTCCCCTTGGCGGTATTCCGGTTGCATCAATTCTTTCAGGAACAAAAGGTCAGCTTCGTTTGGCAGGTAGTCAAATTCCTTGGCTGTCCATGTTGCTTCGTCAACAATTTCACCTTCCGGTGTGATGAAGCTTTCTGCAAATTCACCAATTCGGCGGTTGAAGCCCATGTGCGGCATCTTCAGATCGAAGTCGATCCCCATCTTTTTGATCAATTTGTTCCAGCGTTTCACACCACCAGCAGCGTCATTGATGTAATCGTAAACCAGACGGGCGTTTACAGCGTTCAATGCAGGTTCTGTTTCCTGAACGATCTGCCCGTCCACCACGCGCCAGACATCAAATGTGGCATCGTGCAGTTGGTGGTCATCGTCAATTTTGGTTTCTTCAAAGCGCCCTTTTAGACCCGCTTCAAAGGCAGAGGCACCGTTTGTGGACACTTCAGCGCCAAACAGATCTTCTGTGACGGAAACGTGGAAGTTCAGTTTCTTTTGAATTGTCGGCAGGTCAATCACGCCCAGTTTACGAACGGCTTCAATGTCGTACGGATCAGTGATCCCGGCATCGTTCATGGCCTGACAGGTTTTTTCAACAACCCGCGAGACACCGCTTTCGCCCACAAACATATGGTGTGCTTCTTCGGTCAGCATGAAGCGGCAAGTGCGTGACAGCGGATCAAAGCCACTTTCTGCCAGCGCCGCCAACTGCATCTTGCCATCACGATCTGTAAAGTAGGTAAACATGAAGAAAGACAGCCAATCCGGTGTTTCTTCGTTAAAGGCCCCCAGCAGGCGCGGGCGGTCTTCGTCACCGGAGCGACGTTGCAGCAGGTCTTCCGCATCCTGACGGCCTTCTTTACCGAAATATTTTTGCAGCAGATACACCATTGCCCACAGGTGGCGTCCTTCTTCCACGTTCACCTGAAACAGGTTGCGCATGTCATAAAGAGAAGGGGCGGTTTTACCCAGATAGCGCTGTTGTTCAACCGAGGCTGGCTCAGTATCGCCCTGAATAACGATCAGGCGACGCAGCAGGGAGCGATATTCGGCAGGGACTTCTTGCCACGCCGGTTCCCCTTTATGTTTGCCGAAGTTGATTTTTCGACCTTCTTCTTTCGGGGCGAGCAGAATGCCCCAGCGGTATTCCGGCATTTTGACGTGGTCAAAGACAGCCCAGCCCTGCGGGTCAACGCCAACGGCGGTCCGCAGGTAAACTTCTGACTCTTGGAAGCCTTCCGGTCCCATGTCTTTCCACCAGTCAATATAGTTGGGCTGCCATTCTTCCAGTGCCTTTTTCAGGCGGCGGTCATTGGAAAGATCAACGTTGTTCGGGATAAGGTCGTCGTAGTTAACCTCAACGAGGTCCGCACGGATAGATTCACTCATAAGTGCACTCCTAAACTTTTTAAGTAACTGTAAAAATTAGACCCGATTAAAATCGTAAGAAGGGCGCGTTCCTGTGCCGTACAATTTCAAAGCGCCGTCGTCTGCAACGGCATTCGGTCGTTGGAAGATCCAGTTTTGCCAAGCGGTCAAACGCCCGAAAATCTTGGTTTCCATGGTTTCTGGACCTGCAAAGCGCAGGTTTGCTTCCATGCCGGTCAAGGCATCCGGGGAATATCCGACGCGTTCCTCGAGGAACAGGCGGACGTCTTCTTCCCAATCGATATCATCATAGGCATCGGTCACCAGCCCGAGCTTATTTGCTTCGGCACCATTGATCTCCTGACCGATCATGGCTTTGACGCGTTCCACGGTTTCCGGCTCCCCAAGGAAGCGGGTTTCCAGGCGGGTGAGGTCGTTGCTCATGGGCATCATGGCAAAATTAAAGGCGCTGAGTTTGATTTTCGCTTCCGGTGTGTCGTCGCCTTCAATTTGACCGTCCAGCATATAGCTGCGATCGGCTGCGAAAATCAGTTCGGCCAAAATGCCGACAAAGCAGCTTCCCGGTTCGATCAGGGTCACAAGAGTACGTGAGGTCATGTCAACGCGTTTCAGCGTACGTTTCCAATAGAGGATGATTTCACGCATCAGCCAGTCATCGGCGTTGTCTTCTAAAAGCTTTTCATAAGCTTCGATCAAAGAGCCGTTTCCAGATGTTTTAAAGATGACGGTGCCAATTTCTGTTTCATTGGTGC
The DNA here is from genome assembly GCF_000688235.1 of Terasakiella pusilla DSM 6293. Taxonomy (GTDB): domain Bacteria; phylum Pseudomonadota; class Alphaproteobacteria; order Rhodospirillales; family Terasakiellaceae; genus Terasakiella; species Terasakiella pusilla. The sequence continues at coordinate 176,124 of NZ_JHYO01000002.1, forward strand.
GCAGGTGAAGCAGTGCATCATCGAACTGGCGGCAAAGCGCCAACGGCCAGAAGTCTGCGCCTTGTGCATGGGCGCCAGCAAGGTCGGCTGGTGCGGCGTCTGTTGGGGCTTTTAAGGTCACTGTTGCGACACGGCCAGAACGGTTGATTTCGATATCAATCAGGTCGTACTGGACGCGATCGCCATCAATTTTGCGGTTTAACGGCGTGAAAGTAACGCCTTTTGCATCGGACGGGCGATCAGAGTCTGCGGCAAAGGCATGGGCGCGTTTTGCAACTTCTTCTTCGAAGATAGACCCTTTGATGCTTTCATCAACCAAGCGCCAATCGACGGCACGTTGACCGCGCGCGCCTTCTTCGATGCTGCAGAAGATATCTGCGCGATCCCGGCGCACTTTACGTTTATCGACCACGCGTGTCAGGCCACCTGTGCCGGGCAAGACGGCAAGCAAGGGCACTTCGGGCAGGGAAACGGTTGCGCTGCCATCATCAATCAACATGATGTAATCTGTCGCGAGCGCTAGTTCGTAGCCACCGCCAGCAGCGGTGCCGTTGACCGCAGAGATATAGCGCTGATGGGAATGTTCAGACGCATCTTCGATGGAGTTGCGGGTTTCGTTTGTGAATTTACAGAAGTTTACTTTATGGGCGTGTGAGGACTTGCCAAGCATACGGATGTTGGCACCGGCGCAGAAAATACGGTCTTTGCCAGAACGCATAACGACGCTTTTGATTTCAGGGTGTTCAAAGCGCAAGCGCTGGACAGCGTCATAAAGTTCAATGTCGACACCAAGGTCATATGAATTCATTTTCAATTCATAGCCCGGTTTTAATGTGGCTTCAGCGTTGACATCCATCGTGAGGTAAGCGACGGGGCCGTCAAAGTCCAGTTTCCAATGTTTGTAGTCCTGGGGGGATGTTTGAAAGTCGATCAACGGGAAACTCCTTGTTAAATATGTCTCTTAATCTTCATGAAATATAATGCATTATATTTACCGTAACAATACATAAAATGCATTTTAATGCATTTTGAAGTTCGTTTGAAAATTATCATTTAAAATCAGGGCTTTGACTTCTCTTTAAATTCCAAAAAAACTGTGGAGGAGCAAGGGGAATAAAAAATAAAAGCTTTTTAAAAGAGATTTTTTATCCTTGTTTTTGTTCAGATTCTTCAGAATTTCGGGGTGCGGTTGGAGGATTCTTAAAAAAAAGCTGCGCAGGGGTGCGCAGCTTGAAATATAATGCATATTGAGAGAGCTAGACCCGTTCAATGATCATGGCGATACCTTGGCCGACCCCAATGCACATGGTGCACAGGGCGTAGCGTTTTTGTTGGCGGTGCAGTTGATAGGTTGCGGTTGTGACAAGACGCGCGCCACTCATGCCCAGCGGATGGCCAAGCGCGATTGCGCCTCCTTGGGGGTTTATGCGTGGATCGTTATCGTCCAGCCCTAGATCCCGCAACACCGCAAGGGCTTGGGAGGCAAAGGCCTCATTGAGTTCAATAATATCCATATCGTCTAGGGACAGACCGCATTGGGCAAGGACTTTACGGGTGGCGGGTGCTGGCCCGATCCCCATGATCCGCGGGGCAACGCCCGCGGTTGCCATCCCGAGAATACGGGCCTTTGGTGTCAGGCCATGTTGGGTTGCTGCGTTTTCCGAGGCCACAAGCAGCGCACATGCCCCATCGTTGACGCCGGACGCATTGCCCGCGGTGACGGTTTTATCTGCACCATTTATCCCTTTTAGGGTCGCCAGTTTGTCAAGGGTGGTGTCCGCTCTGGGGTGTTCGTCGCGGCTAAAGCGTATCGGATCGCCCTTGCGTTGCGGCAAGGTGACGGGGATTAGTTCTTCTTCAAACAGGTTTTGTGCGTCGGCTTGCTGCCATTTTTTTTGACTGTTGAGGGCAAAGAGGTCTTGATCTGTGCGGTTGATCTTATAGTCTTCAGCCACATTGTCAGCAGTTTGCGGCATGGTGTCCACGCCGTATTTTTCTTTCATCAGCTTGTTGATGAAACGCCAGCCGATGGTGGTATCTTCAATCTGTGCGGTGCGGCTGAAGGCTGTATCGGCTTTGCCCATGACAAAGGGCGCGCGCGACATAGATTCAACACCGCCTGCGATACCCAGTTCAATTTCATCAGCTTTGATGGCGCGGGCGATGACGCCAAGCGCATCCATACCTGAACCGCATAATCGGTTGATGGTACTGCCGGGGACAGTGTCTGGCAGACCCGCGAGTAACGCCGACATGCGCGCGATATTGCGGTTATCCTCGCCAGCTTGGTTTGCGCAGCCAAAAACGACTTCCTCCAGTTTCGACCAATCGACATCTGGATTACGGGCCATCAGGGCTTTCAGCGGGATTGCCCCAAGATCGTCTGTGCGAACGCTTGATAACGTGCCGCCATATCGACCGATAGGTGTGCGAATGGCATCACAAATATAGGCTTGTTTCATCGTTTTAGTCTTTCTCTGCTAAGGTGTCGAGTTCGCGGCCTGCGGCAACCATTTTCAAAATCAGGGGGGAGAGACGGTAGCGGTCTTCCCCATAACTTTGGCCTAACCCTTTCAGGGTTTCATAAACGGTTGAAAGGCCGATCCGTTTGGTCCATTGCAACGGGCCGATGGGGTAATTGACGCCATTTTTCATGGCAATATCCACATCCTGAGGGCTGCAAACCTGCTGGTGCACCGCATCTGCGCCTTCATTTGCCAGCATGGCAACGGTACGCATGACGATCAGGCCGGGCAGGTCTTCGATCACATTCACCTGTTTTCCCAATCGCTGGAAAAAGGCAACCGCCTCAAGCAGGGCATCGTCTGTCGCTTGCAGTGATTTGGCAATGGCAATGCGCGGGGTTGTGGCATAGTCGAGGGCAAGATCAAAATGGATCAGGTTCTCAATGCCTTCTTCATGGCTGCGCACAGATGCAAAACGCCCATCGCATAGTTTTAAGACGGCGGAGCCAACTTTTATTTCTGCTGGTTTTGCCCGATTTTCGTCAATTTGAAGGTCCACACCCTCAAGGGTCTTGAGCATAGCAATAAGACTAGCGATCGCAGAACAATCACCGACCACGTCTATGCGCTCAACTGATCTATTCACGGATGGGTGGTCGTTGATTTTTATTGGTTGGGCAGTGTCGTGATAGTCATAAAAACCCGCGTTGGTTTTTCGCCCCAATCGTCCCGCATTGACCAGTTCTTTTTGGACAAGGGAGGGGAGGAAGCGGGGGTCACCGTAATAGGCGTCAAAAACTGAATTGGTGACAGCATAGTTCACATCATGGCCGATTAGGTCCATCAGTTCAAAAGGCCCCATTCGAAAGCCGCCGCAATCGCGCATGACGGCATCAAGGGTCGCAAAATCGCTGCCGCCTTCTTGCACTATTCTCAGGGCTTCCGCATAAAAGGGACGCGCGACCCGATTGACAATAAAGCCCGGTGTGGATTTGGCGTAAACGGCCTTTTTGCCCCATGCGGTTGCGGTGTCGTAAATGGTGGTTGCAACGTCTTGAGAAGTGGCAAGGCCGCTGACAACCTCAACCAATTTCATGATCGGGGCTGGATTAAAGAAATGCATCCCGACCAATCGCTCCGGATGTGTGAGGCCTGCCGCGATCGAAGTGATGGAAATGGACGATGTGTTACTGGCCAGAATGGTGTCGCTTGGGCAGATGTCTTCCAGTTTTTTAAAGAGGTCCTGTTTGACGTCCAGCTTTTCGACGATGACTTCAACAACCAAGGCAGCGTTGGCCAATTGGGCAAGGTCTTTTGCAGGCTTGAGGCGGCCCATCACAGCGTCTTTATGGTCTGACGTCATTTTCCCGCGGGCAACCAATTTGTCCAAACCTGTAGAAATGTGATGAAGGCCTGCGTCAACGGCGGCGGCGGAAAGGTCATAAAGCCAGACCTCATGCCCAGCCTGTGCGGCAACTTGTGCAATCCCGGCACCCATCGTGCCAGCACCGATTACACCGATGGTTTGAGTGGGGGGGAGGGCAGTCATGGGCTTAGCCTCCTTTTCTATTTAAAAAGGCAAGGACGCGTTGTTTGTAATCGGGGTGTGCGCCGGCTGTGCGCTGCAGGCTGCTTTCCAGTGCCAATTGTTGGGTGATGTCGTTGGATAGGCTGTGATTGAGCGCTTGTTTGGCAAGGGCCATGCCCAAGCTTGGTTGAGATATGAGCTTTTGGGCAAGTCCGTTGATGGTGTTATTTAGCTCGTCCGGTTCGACAACATCCCAAATCAGCCCCCATTCTTTGGCGTTGGCAGCAGGAATGGGGTCGCACAGTAAAATGCTGGCTGAGGCACGGGCAAACCCGGCCAGACGCGGCAGGGACCATGTTAGGCCGGAATCGGGGATCAACCCCAAGCGATTGAACGGAAAAATAAGGGACGCTGTTTTTGCCGCAACGACGACGTCACAGGCAAGCGCGATCCCCGCACCTGCCCCAACCGCAGGCCCGTTTAACGCACAGAGGACAGGGAAGGGAAAGTTGCGAATGGCGGTGATAATCGGGTTATAGCGCTGGGCGAGGGAGTCCCCTAAATCGGGCATGTCTTGGCCGTCCGGTACCCGTCGTTCTTCCAGATCCTGCCCGGTACAAAAGCCGCGTCCATTGCCTTGGATGATCAGGCATTTAACCGTGTCGTCATTTTCAAGTGCTGCAAAGGCGGTTGCAATTTCCCCCAACATGTCTTTGTTGAGGGCGTTCATGACGTCCGGGCGATTGAGATGTAGACGCGCGATATGGTCATCGCGCGTCAACTGAATATATGAGAAATCCATGTCTGTGACCTCAGGCTAGGGATAGCCCTTGATCAAGAAGCATCTGCGCCCGATCCGTGGTGGTTTGAATGGCACTGCGACGATGATAGAAATAGAGGCCACGAAGACCGCCCATTTCTTCCCCGCCGCCGGCACGACCGGGGCCGCCGTGGATGCATTGGGGCATCACGACACCGTGACCGGAATGTCCTTTGGCGATCAGCTCGTTGACGATCAAAACGCGCCCATGGCTGGCGGATAGGTCAAGGGCGGCTTGATGGGCAAAGGCATCATCGCGCGTAAAGACGGAACAGGCAAGCGAGCCGCCACCCATAGCGCCCAAGGTCAGGGCATCGTCCGCTGTTTCGTAGCCCATAACCGTTGCGACGGGACCAAAGACTTCAACTTCATGGACCTTCTGGGCGTGTAGCGGGTTTTCGCAGCGTAAAATCCGCGGGGCGAAAAAGGCCCCTTGGGCAGGATCCACGCTGAAGTTTGCATTGTCTTCACCAACCACGACTTCCGCTTCAGTTTGCAGTACTTTTAGACCTTCCTCTGCCGCTTTGAGTTGGGCCGCATTTACCAATGGTCCCATGCGGACATTTTCATCGCGCGGATCGCCAATGGTGGTTTTGGCCAAACGATCTTTCAAAGCCGAAATGACATCTTGTTCTCTGGTCTTCGGGACAATGATGCGGCGAATGGCGGTGCATTTTTGCCCGGCTTTTACGGTCAGTTCGCGCACAATTTCTTTGATGAAGAACTCAAATTCAGCATCTTCAGGTGTAACATCTGGGCCAAGGATGCAGGCATTTAAGCTGTCTGCCTCAACCGCGAAGCGCAGGTTGGAAGCGATGACATTTTTATGTTGGCGCAGCATATTTGCCGTGTCTGCTGAGCCTGTAAAGGCAACAAGGTCGTCACTTCCCAGATGATCCATAAGGTCGCGACCACCGCCACAGAGTAAGGATAGGGCACCTGCGGGCAGGATGTTTGCCTCTACCACATCTTTGACCATTTCATAGGACAGAAGGCAGGTCGCTGTCGCTGGTTTGACAAAGCTGGGCACACCGGCAAGGAGAGCGACGGCGACTTTTTCCCACATCCCCCAAGACGGGAAGTTAAAGGCGTTGATATGGACAGCAACCCCTTTCAACGGTGTTAAGATATGCAGGGCTTTAAAGTTTTCGTCGCGGGTGAGTTGTTCTGCCGGGCCTTCAACAAGGTAGGTTTGCTCACCAAGTTTTTTGCCCAAGGACGCATAATATTTGAGTGTGCCAATGCCGCCATCCACATCGAAACCAGCATCGCCGACCGTATTGCCGGAATTTTCTTGGGCGATTTGGTTATAACGATCGCGATTTTCTACCAAAATATCTGCGATTTGTCGCAGGAGCTGGGCGCGTTTCCCATACCCCAAGGCGCGCAAGGCCGGGCCGCCTGTTTTGCGTGAAAAGTCTAATGCAGACTTGAGGTCCAATCTCTGTCCGCACACAGTGGCAATGGGTTGATTGTTCACGGGATTGGTCAACTCGGTTTCGGGGCCTGTGCCCGTTAACCACTGGCCACAAAGGTAGCTTTTAATCTGCATTTTTATTTCCTATCTTTAAATTTTGGCGCAAATCCCCCTGATCACATGCTGGGCAATGACAGTATGTGTCGGGGTTTTCAGGGGATTTGACGGCGGTTAAAGCAAGTCGTTTTTCATATTCAGCTGGAAGGCTGCGTGAATTTCATGCCAATCTTCAGCGGTTAAATGTTCAACCGCCAAGGGGATGATTTCTTTTTCCTCTTTGCGCATATGGGCAAAATGGAAACGGGCATATTCGCGAATGGCATTTTCCAAGGCAGGCAGGTCGCCTTCCTTTTTAAAAGTCTTTAAGGACAGGCGCATATTTTTCAACAAGCCCGGTGTTTTTTTGTGTTCTTCTTCCAGTTCGGCCAACGCCTGGTCGGCGGCATGGGTGCGTTTGCGCAATAGGCGAAAGAGATATTGATCTTCCTTCGGGTGGTGTACTTTTTCGGGAATGGTTTCCACATAATCGAGCATTGCTGCTAGCAAAAACGGGTCGGCCTCGCGCTCGCCAGCCATGGCTTGTTCGATATGCTCCACCATGCCTTTTAATACCGAGCTGATGGAGATATGCTCATCTTTGATGATCGAGATTGCATCCTGCATTTTTCTATTCCAATAGTGTAATCAATGGTCAACGGAGTTTGAAACGTTGAATTTTTCCGGTTGCGGTCTTGGGAAGTTCCTCCATAAACTCAAACCAACGCGGATATTTGTAGGGGGCTAACAGGGACTTAACGTGCGCCTTCAGTTCATCTGCCAATTCTTGATCCCCGTTGTAACCATTCTTTAAGACAATAAACGCCTTGGGTTTGACCAGATCGTCATCATCTTGATGCCCGACCACGGCGGCTTCTAAAACGGCCGTGTGTTTGATGAGGGCGGCTTCAACTTCGATGGGGGAAACGTAGATGCCGCTGACTTTCAGCATGTCGTCCGTACGACCGGAATAGGTGTAGTAGCCGTCTTCGTCTTTTGTGTATTTATCGCCACTGCGGGTCCATTCGCCTTGGAAAGTCGCGCGGCTTTTGGTGCGGTTATTCCAATAAAATGCCGCACTGGTCGGGCCTTTGATGACAAGCTCGCCGGTTTCACCGACGGGGACTTCTTGTCCCTCATCATCCAGCAGTTTTAACTCATAGCCGGGGACGGGTTTGCCGGTTGTCCCATAGCGCACATTCTCAAGGCTGTTGGATAGAAAAACGTGAAGCATTTCTGTGGAACCAATGCCGTCAAGAATATGGATGCCGAAACGCTCAAACCAGCGTTTGCCCAAGTCTTCCGGGAGAGCTTCGCCGGCGGAGGTGCAAATTCTGAAGTTAAACTCTTCGACAGCAGGGAGGTCAGGGCTGGCAAGAATAAAGGCGTACAAAGTCGGTACGCCGTAAAAGATTGTCGGTTTATGAGTGATCAGACGTTCGCAGACCGACTCTGGCGTTGGTCGCTCAGCCATCAAAATCGTTGTGGCACCGACACTCATGGGGAAGGTTAAGCCATTGCCCAACCCATAGGCAAAAAACAGTTTTGCGGCGGAGAAAACCACATCTTGTTCGGTGATTTTCAAGATCGGACGTGCAAAATATTCCGCTGTTTGGATAAGGCTGGAATGAACATGCGCTGTCCCTTTGGGGGCGCCAGTTGATCCTGATGAATAAAGCCAAAAACAAACATCGTCGCACGTTGTCGGGGCGATAATGCAATCAGGGTCGGCTTGGTCGATCAGTTTGGCGATGGCATCAGGATGAATGTTGTTCGGGTCTGCAACAAGAAGGCGCTCCAATGTGGGGATGCGATCAAGAAGGGGCAGAAACAAAGGGTATAGCGCTTCTGAAACAACGGCAACCCGTGCGCGACTGTCCGTCAGCATATATTCATAGTCTTTTTGCGTCAGCAGCGTGTTGACGGCCACAGGCACGACACCCGCTTTGATGGCTCCCAAAAATGTGATGGGAAATTCAACGGTATCATGGACGCACATTAAGAGGCGGTCTTCCATGCGCAAGCCAAGGCCCTTTAGGGCATTTGCAAAGCGTGAGGTTTTGTCCTCCAACTCGCCATATGTGCAAGAACAGTAGTCATCCTTAAAGGCAACTTTGTCGGCGCGCCCAGCCTGTATATTTCGATAAAGCAGGTCATATGCTGCGTTGTATTGGCGGGGTATCTCAAGAGTTGGAATATTTCCATCATGATTAGCCGTACTCAAAGAAGGCATTCGCTCATTCTCCCAGTAATAAATATTGAAACCATTTCCCTATTATTTAAATGCCGAGTTTCCCGGTCATTTTTTTAGTCACCTTGATTTTAAGGCTTATTTTTAGTTTGGTTTGGTGAAGTCAATTTCACCATTTGGTAAAAGATATAGAACGATTGCTTCACCGTTTCGTACGGTTGGATAGTGTCCGCTGCCGGGGCTGTAGACTTTCCATCCCAAGCCTTGGCCGTCAAAATTAGCGGTTTCATCAAGGGGGAAGACCATATCGATTTCGCCTGTGGGATGGACATGATACGGGCCTTTAACATCTTTCATCAGAACCACATCGACGCTAAAGTCATGTGTTTCTGGTGACCGTTTGATCACGCGGCCATACCGCAAGCCTCCGGCTTCATATTTTCCCAACCATCCTTCGCTCATGCCCGTTTTACAGAGGGTTTGGATATCTTGAAAAAGCTCACCCTCAGGTGGGAAGGTGGTGGTCAAGGTTTCGGATAATTCTTTGGTGATAGGCGTGTTGCTCAGTTCTAGGGTGATCTGAGAAATCAATTTTTGCAATTTGCTGATCTGATCGGGCAAGTCACTCTCCTAGGGTCAAGTGTTGATTTCGACCAGTCTATTTAAACGAATTCTAAACAGCAAGCAAAAAAATGCATAATAATTCCTATTATTTTCATTTTTCATGCATTATATTGCCTGTTGGCGCTTTGATGCCCCTTCGTTGAAGTTCAGATTTAAAGGAAATGATAATGACACCGTCACTCGTCACCTACAGCACACAGAATGGTATTGCACTTATCGAGTTGAATAATCCGCCCGTGAACGGCTACTCCTATGAAATGTTCAAGCAGTTGGATGCTGCGGTCATTGATGCCCGTTTCGATAAAGACGTGCATGTTATTGTGATCAAAGGGGCGGGTGAAAAGTTTTTTTGTGCCGGTGCAGATATCGAAATGTTGAAAGGGGCGGACCCGCATTTTAAGTATAATTTCTGTTTGCATGCAAATGAAACCCTCTTGCGCTTGGAACATACACCAAAATTGGTGATCGCTGCGATTAACGGACATTGTGTCGGGGGCGGGCTGGAAATTGCGATGGCTGCCGATATTCGGATCGTGCGCGCAGGGGCGGTTAAAATGGGCTTGCCGGAAGTGGCACTTGGGGTGCTTGCCGGAACGGGGGGAACCCAACGCCTTGGCCGTATTCTGGGGAAATCAAAAGCGATTGAACTTATGATCAGCGGTGATATCTTTGATGAACATAAAGCTTTGGAACTGGGCATTGTGAACGCCATTTACGACAGTGAAACCTTTATGGAAGATGTGATGGCATATGCCGAGCAGTTCTGCCCGCCTAACAAGGCGGCAATGGCTGTCGGTCATATTAAAAGATCAGTCCAAAGTGGCGTAGATCTGCCACTGGAAAGCGGCTTGGCGCTGGAACGGGAATTGCAGCAAAGGCTCTTTACATCCGCAGACGCGAAAGAGGGGATTTCATCCTTTTTGGCGAAGAAGAAACCAGAATTTTCCGGTCACTGATTTTCGGAGATCCAGATGAAAGCTATTTTATTGCAGCAAAGGGGGCGAGAGGGCGTTGCCTATACATCATGCGACACCCCCGTCCTGTCGCAAGGCGAGGCCTTGGTGCGTATGGAAGCTGCCTCCCTTAACCGCGTCGATGTGTATATGAGGGAGAGTGGGGCCGGGATTACCCATGATTTACCCCAGATCATGGGGGTGGACGGTATCGGAAGGATTGAAAAAATCAGCGGTCCCTCTTCCCTGAAAGTCGGGCAGCGGGTGATCCTTTACCCCTATCGTTTTTGCGGAACATGTGAATTTTGCACCCAAGGGGATCAGCCTTTATGTGTGAACGCCAAAATTTTTGGGGAACATTGTGACGGCACGTTTGCGACCTATATTGCCGCGCCCACTCAAAGTCTGCTCCCGATCCCAGATCATTGCGATGGCGCTCAGGCGGCATCACTCGGGGTGGCCTATTTGACGGCATGGCGCATGGTTTTTACCAAAGCAGAAGCATCGGCGGGTAAAACCGCTCTGATTGTCGGGGCTGGGGGCGGGGTTGCTTGTGCCAGTGTACAACTGGCAAAACTTGCAGGCTGTCACGTGATCGCCACCACAACAGGGGCAGATAAAATAGACAAAACCCTAAAAGCCGGTGCAGATCATGTGATTGATTATCAAAAAGAAAATGTGGTCGAGCGAGTTTTGGCCTTGAGCGATGGACAAGGCGTGGATTTTGCTATCGATAATGTCGGGGAGGCAACATGGGGCAGTACGTTGCGGGCGCTGAAACGGGGCGGCAAGGTCGTGACGTGCGGGGCGACGACGGGCAGTCATCCGTCGGCTGATCTGCAACGGTTGTTTATCCGTCAACTCTCCATACTTGGCTCCACGATGGGCAGCTTGCAGGAGTTTGACCGTCTGGTGCGCGTTTTTACGTCGGGTCAATTGCAGCCCGTTATTGACTCCGTCTATCCACTGTCAAAAGCCAGCGAGGCGTTTGATCGGCTGGAAGACCCGCAGCGTTTCGGTAAAGTCGTCTTAACGATGACGGATCACTGATAAGTTTAGGCTGCCTGTAGGATCTCAGGCAGCCTAACCACGGCTTATGATCCCTTATAGACAGGGGGGCGTTTGTTGATAAAGGCGTCTGCCCCTTCTTTTTGATCGCTGGTGGAAAATAAGACAGCGAAGGCTTTTCGCTCAAACGCCAGTCCCGACTCCAAGAGGCTATCGCTTGCTTTCAACACGGCCTCTTTTGCCAGTTCAACGGCGATTGGGGCTTTTTGGGCGATTTTTTTCGCGATGTTGATGGCTTGATCCAGGGTTTCTTCCGGTGCGAAGATTTCCGCCACCAGACCGGCTTCATAGGCTTGTTTTGCAGACATGAAATCGCCGGTCAGTACATATCGCATGGCCTTTGATTTTCCCAGTAAGGAGGTAAAGCGCTGGGTTCCGCCCGCACCGGGGATAATTCCCAAGTTTATTTCGGGTTGTCCGAACTTTGCGTTCTCCCCAGCGACAATAATATCGCAATGCATGGCAAGTTCATTACCACCGCCCAAGCAATAGCCATTGACCGCGGCGATTAAGGGCTTTTTGAAATTCCGGATGACTTTCCAGGAGGCGGCGCGGGGGTCACGTAAGACATCTGCGGGTGATTTGGTCGCCATTTCCTTGATGTCCGCACCGGCTGCAAAGGCTTTTTGGTTTCCGGTTAGCACGACGCATCTGACATTTTCATCTTCTTCTGCTCTGACGAGGACCTGCGCAATTTCATCCAGAAGCTTGGTTCTGAGTGCGTTAAATTCGTTGGGTCTATTGAGTTGAATAACGAGGACACCGTCTTTTAGCGGATTTGTAATGATGTCATCAAAGAGTTGAAGTGAATATGTCATTTTAGTTCCCTGTTTTTTTATGAAAGTGAATTATATTTCATTTTGGGGGGGTATCCAACAGTCATGACATTTTTAAAAGGATCGAGGGAGCTATGTTTCAATCCCCATCTTTTTAAAGATGGAGGGGGCATGTTCGCTGGCAAATTCCAAAAAGGCCTGTGCTGCGGGTGATAACGTCACGCCGGATGGCCAGACAATGCCGATATCACGCGTGACCACCACATCGGTCAGCGGCTTTGTTTGTAAAGGTGATGTGCCAAGGGAAGGGATCGTCAGTTTGGGTAAGATGGAGATGCCAAGACCTTGCGCAATCAAGGCGCCCGCCGTTGCGAGGTGAGACACCTCATAGCGGATGGCCAGTCGGGTATTGCGCAAGGTGCAGACAGAGTCGACGATTTCACGAACCGTGGAGCCTTTGCTGATGGCGATAATGGGCAGACGCGAGATATCTTCCCAATTGTATGCTTCTTTGTCGGCGAGAAAAAGATGGGGGCTGGAGACGGCGACAAAAGGGTCGTTTGCGAGCTTACGAAAAGATAATTGCTTTCGTGTCGTATCTGTCCCTGCGGTAAAGGCCAGATCGGCCTCGCCACTTTCTAGGAGAGAGATGATTTGATGGTTCAAGCCATCGTGGATTGTGATATCCAGATTGGAATATTTTATTGCAAACGCTTCCAATAATTTGGGAAGCAAGCCGGATGTGATGGAGGGCAGGCCGGCAATGGCCAATTGTCCCCGTCCCTTTTGCAGGTAGGTTTGAAAATCTCTCTCGGCCTTTTCAACGGACTGAAGAAAGCGATGGGCCAATTCAATAAGGACTTTACCCTGATGGGTCGGGCGCACGCTGCGCGTATCACGGTCGAATAAGCGCACGCCTAAACGCACTTCAATTTTATTAATCTGTCGAGAGAGCTGCGAAGCGGACATGCCCAGTCGCTCCGCTGCCGGGCGAAAACCGTTTTCCTCGGCAATGGCGATAACCGCTTGATAATCCTCGATGCTCATACTGTTGCGTTTCATGCAACAATTATTGCTAATTAATAACTTTATCGCAATCTATTTTCCTGTTTAGATTTTTCCATCTATAAAAAACATTGCATCTGAAAATCAGGGCATTTTCGAAACTTGGAGGTTTCAATGAAGAAAATTATGGGCGTTCTGCTCAGCTCTCTGCTTGTCACAACTGCCGCGCAGGCAGCTGACACAAAATTACTCATCGGGTCCACGTCTGCATCATCTAGCCACTACGGTTATTTTGTTGCTGTCGGTCAATTGATTAACGAAAAAGTACCAGGGGTTCAGACCACTGTTGTGGAAACTGGCGCGACCATGGACAACATTCGTCGCATGTCACGCAATCAAGTTGACCTTGGCCTTGTGACAACAAATGTGGCACAACATGCTGTTTCCGGCACCAAAGCTTTTGAAGGAAAACCGCAAGACCTCGCCTTGTTGTGGGTTTATACGGGCGCCCCTCAAAATGTGATCGTGCGCAAAGATTCAGGCGTTACAAAGCTGGAAGACTTGAAAGAGGTACGTTTCAATCCGGGCATTAAAGGGTCTGCAACCGAGGCAACAACCGAAGCGGTGTTCAAAAGCCTTGATCTCAGCGCAGACTATGTCCGTGGCTCGACAACGGATATTGTCGGGGCGATCAAGGACAACCGTGTTGCAGGCTATGTTAAATCCGGTTCGGGCAACCGCCTTGATAGTTCGACAATGGATATTGCGACCACTGTAGAGATTGACGTTCTGGGCCTGAATGACGCGCAGGCTGCGACATTGCGTGATAAAATGCCTGATATCTCCGTTATTGATGTAACACCGACAGAGGGTAAGCCCTACAAAACATGGAGCTTTGGTGTCGGCGTTGCGGCGACATCCGCGATGTCTGAAGATGTTGCGTACCAGATTGTGAAAGCGGTCATGGAAGACAAATCCGTTCAGGCAAATGCAATGGCTGCGTTGAAAGATGCGAATATTGCACAGCGCACAACGACGTTTGGCACTTTCCCTTTACATAAAGGGGCTGCGCGCTGGTTTAAAGAACAAGGGATCGACATTCCTGCAGTCCTGCAACCCGGTAAGTAACAATGACTTTAAAATTAGCACATGTACAAAGGGCGTTTGCCGTCCTTGTGGGCCTGTTTGTCTTTTATACGGCGGCGACGGGACCCTTTGAAGGCTTAATCCAACGAGCTGTTTTTCTGGCGCTTGTTTGTCTTTTAGGCTTTTCCCTTTATCCACTGGGGGCCAAAAAAACGTGGTATCGCATCGGTCTTATGATCGATGCCGTCTTAAGCTCGGTTGCTGTCGCTGCATGTGCTTATATTGTCGTTAATTATGATCGTATCATGACCGAGTTGCCGTGGGCGACGACGTTTGACCTTGCCTTAAATGCTGGATTGGTCGTCGTCATTTTGGAACTCGGTCGGCGTACGGTTGGGTTGATCTTTCCCTTACTGGTCGTCACCTCCTTACTCTATGCCTATTTTGGCAACTATATCCCCGGAGATTTAGGGCATCGGGGATTTGATATCCTTTTTATGACGGAAACTCTTTATTTGGGTGATCTCGGCATTTGGGGGATGTTGACCGGCGTTGCTGCAACGATTATTGCGGCCTTTGTCCTCTTTGGTGCGGTTTTGCTGCATACCGGGGGCGGGCAATCCTTTATGGATATCGCCATGCGCCTAGGCGGACGTCAACCGGGTGGGGCTGCAAAAATTGCGACCATTGCCAGTGGTATGTTCGGGATGATTTCCGGCTCGGCTGTGGCAAATGTTGCGACGACAGGTAACTTTACCATCCCAATGATGGTGCGTCTTGGCTATCCACGGCCTTTTGCTGCGGCGGTAGAAGCGGTTGCTTCCACCGGTGGGCAAATTGCGCCGCCGATTATGGGGGCCGCCGCTTTTGTCATGGCGGAGATTGTCGGGGTGCCTTACGTCACCATTTTGTTTGCGGCAATTATTCCGGCTATTTTATTTTATGGCTCGGTCTTTATGACGGTGCATTTTGTTGCCATTCGTCGGGAACTTGCCGTCGTACCTGAAGACGAACTGCCACGATGGTCTACGATTTTACAGCCCCGAAAATTGTTGCCGATCGTCTGTGCGCTTGGTGGCTTGGGTGTCGGCATTTTCCTTGGGCGTTCGGTTGCAACATCAGCCTTTTATGGGATTTGCAGCTTGCTCGTGATTTTTGTTGTCACCTCTTGGGGGCAGATCAGCCTGAAGGAAATGTGTTCCAAAATCGTTGCAGGACTGGAAGATGCCGGGCGTGGCATGGTGATTATCGGTGTCCTGTTGGCTGGGGCTCAAATTCTCGTTTCTATGATCAATATGACGGGGGTTGGTGTCACGCTTTCTTCTATGATTGTGGCGATCTCCGGGGATCAGGTTGCGATTGTGTCCATCATTGTTGCACTGGTCTGTCTTGTGATGGGGATGGGATTGCCGACAACTGCGGCTTATGTCTTGGTGGCTGCGGTTCTTGCGCCAGCCATGACGGCTGTGGGCGTTGACCCGCTTGTTGCCCATCTTTTTGTTTTTTACTATGCGACCGTGTCCGTCATTACCCCGCCTGTCTGTGTTGCTGTCTTTGTCGGGGCGGGGATTGCGGGGACAAACTGGTTGCCTGCAGCTATTGAAGCCATGCGTTTTGGGGCCGTCACATATCTTGTCCCGTTTTTGTTGGTCATTTATCCCGGTATGACGATGCAAGGCGGTGGGCTGTCCATTTTAAATGCAGTCCTGAGCGGTGGTGTTTTAATCATCACGATCCCATGGCTGCTGTCTCGGGCGCGCTTTTTTACCTATCCTCATGCTGATAAAGCCTTTGCCATAGTGATAACGGGATTGGCCTTGTGGCCGCATTTTGCAGGTCCTGTCTGTGCCATTCTGTTGCTGTTAATCCTATGGAATATTCAAAAAAGGCAGGCAAATAAATCTGCTTCGGAGGGCGCATGAAGAACGTAAGAATTGGTGTTGGTGCTGGGTTTTCCGGTGATCGCATCGAGCCAGCGGCAGACCTTGCGCGCCATGGTGCACTTGATTATCTGGTTTTTGAATGTCTGGCGGAAAGAACCATTGCCTTAGCGCAAGGCGAAAAAGCCAAAGATCCGGCAAAAGGGTATGATAATCTGCTCGCGCGTCGTATGCAGGCCGTCCTTCCTGATTGCGTGAAAAACGGCACACGGATCATTACAAATATGGGGGCTGCCAATCCAGCGGCGGCCGCTGGTGTTGTCCGCGAGGTTGCGCGCACTCTTGGGATCAGCGGGCTTAAGATTGCGGCCGTTCTTGGGGATGACGTTTTGGACCTCGTCCTTAAACAGAGCGACAAAAATATCCTCGCTTGTCAGGAAAATGATATTCCAACGCAAACGATCATATCTGCGAACGCCTATCTTGGGGCAAAGCCTATTGTTGAAGCACTGGCTGCGGGCGCTGATGTCATCATCACCGGACGCGCGGCTGATCCTGCTATGTTTTTAGCGCCCCTCGTTCACGAGTTGGGTTGGTCTTTTGAAGATTGGTCATCCCTTGGAAAGGGGACGCTGTATGGTCATTTGATGGAATGTTCCGCGCAGATTTCTGGCGGATATTTTGCCGATGGCCTTCATAAGATCGTGCCGAATTTAAGCAAAGTCGGTTTTCCCTTTATTGATGTGTGTGAAGATGGGACGGCCGTTATCTCGAAACTCCCCCATAGTGGCGGCTTGATTTCTAAAGCGACCTGTACCGAACAGCTTCTTTATGAAATCCATGATCCGCAGGAATATTTCCAGCCGGATGTGATTGCTGATTTTTCTGATGTCGGCTTTCAAGAACTGGGTGAAAATAAGGTTCAGGTTTCTGGGGGCAGTGGCAAACCCAAGACCGGAAAAATCAAAGTGTCTGTTGGATATTCTGATTGCTGGATCGGTGAAGGGCAGATTTCATATGCCGGTCCCCTTGCCTTAGAACGGTCCAAGCTGGCACTCGAAATTTTAGAGGATAGATTGGTTGAGATTGCGCTCCCTGTTCAAGAGAAAAGGGCGGATTTGATCGGTATAGATTCCATTTGTGAAGGATCGTTTGATGGTCAGGCCATCCCAAACGAGATTAGAGTGAGATTTGCCGCACGGTGCCAAAACCAAGAGGATGCGGCGCGCATTGGCGAGGAAGTGGATGCACTTTACCTCAATGGACCATCAGGTGGGGGCGGCGTCACCAAACAAGTTCGCAAGGTTGTTTCAATCGCATCTTGTTATTTAGATGAAGATGCCATTGAAACCTCGATCGAATTTCTGGAGGTTTAAGCATGAAATTACTTGATCTAGCGCATGCACGCACGGGCGATAAAGGCAATACATCCAATATTTCGATCATCGCCTATCGTGAGGAAGATTGGCCTTTGCTGAAAGACTATCTAACCTGCGAGCGGGTAAAAGAACACTTTAAAGGGCTGGTGAAAGGTGAGATCGTGAGATACGAACTCCCTCAACTCCATGCGTTGAACTTTGTCATGCAAGATGCATTGCGCGGCGGCGTGACCCGTTCCCTTGCTATGGATGCTCACGGCAAATGCCTTGGTTCGGTCTTACTTTCGATGGAACTATGATGTCGCTTGATACAGTGCTGAGTTCATGCGGTGTTTTTTCTTTGTATAGTATATAAAGAATGGTGTAACTTAATAGTTTATAACGTAGTCTTTTCTTTTATTTAAGGTGGTGTTACGCGTTCATAAATGACAGAAGAAACGCCTACGCTACCTATTCCTACTGTGCATTTCGACACTTCGGCACTCGCCCCGAAGGAGCGTTTTGACGCGTGGCATCAGAATATGTCGGTTTTTTTTGATTTAGCGGCATTTGATGGTGGAAAGCCGAAAGTCGATATGAACGGGAAAATCACCGCCTGCAATTTGGGTGAGGCTGTTTTTGGTGTGACCCGCTCTGATGCGCAACTGTTTGAACGTCAGTCTGTAAAGATTGCACGCGACCATATGGATCATATATTGGTGCAGGTTTTCCTTGAAGGGGGGGGGGCATTACCGACAGGGATGAAAAGATTTCTGCGGGTGATATGTTTGTCATTGATCTGGATAAAGCCCACGCCATGAAGACAACCGCATTCAAGAACCTGACTTTGGTTTTACCCAGAGTCAGCATACCGGATTTATCAGAGCTTCTTTCCTCCCTTCATGGTCAACGGCTGTCAGCTCAAAACCCGATGGTTAGATTTATGGGCGAGCATTTAAAAGCTCTATGGCAGAATGTACCGGATATGAGCGCGAGTGAAGCCGCGGGTATGCTTAACGGTTCCCTCGGTCTCATGGAAAGCTGGCTGTCGCATGATGGGCGTTTGGTGGCGGACAGTACACCGGATGTCTCGGTCGCCCTTGGGAAATCAATTAAGCAACATATTGAACGCCATTTATCCGAACCAATGACACCACAAAAACTGGTTAAACAGTTTCGTATCTCCCGATCCCAAATCTATAGAATATTTGCGCCGTACGGTGGCGTTGCGCGCTATATTTGGGAAAGACGGATGATCCGTAGTCGGTATATGCTGACAAAATCTGCCTTTAACCACATAACGGTTGGCAGTGTCGGTTATGCATGTGGTTTTTTAAGTGAATCTCATTTTAGCCGAACTTTTAAATCCCGTTTTGGGGTTTCCCCGAGCGAAGTTCGCTTAACAGAGCAAGATGCAAATGTGATGGAGCGGGACCTGTGCGATAGGGGGCCTCTCTTTCCGTCTTGGATCTCTGAATTGCCTAAAAACTCATCCATTTCTATTCAACCTTAAACGGTTGTGCTGGAATATTCAGGCCAAAAAATCTGGACGAGTAGGCAAAGCTATTTTTCTTCAAATAGGTCAAACTTTCTTTAACGGACTATTCAGCCTTAAGTTTTGGGAGAAAATGATATGAGCGATGGAAAAATAAATAGCCCTGCGGCAAATGTTTGTGAATTTCGTAAACGTGTTGCCAGTGATGAAAAATTGCAAAAAGAAGTGTCTAAAGCAGTTGGGGACGGTACATGGGACCCCGCAGCGTTAATTAAAATTGGCGAGGCCAATGACCTGTCTTTCACATCTGATGATCTTGTAAATAACCTATTTTCAGAAGATGATGAATTGTCTGACTTCGAACTGGAAATGGTTGCAGCGGGTTGTGTTATCGGTGAGGCACATAACAAGGGAACGATATAAGTATTTATTAAAATAGGCAGTTAGGGAAAGTGTCTTTCACAGCCCTGCCTATTGCGGGCTTAGTAAATGATACTAAGTAGGCTTTCGCCTGTTTAAAATCATCGCTTGATGGTTAAAACTTGTATTCTAGGCCGATATAGCCACCCACTGATTTCTCGTCATTTCTCGCAAAGCTGGTTTCTATATCACCGACCAGTGTAATTTTTTCGTCGAGTGCGTAGCGGAAGTTGCCACCGATATAGCCGCCGATGGTGGAAGGATCACCGCCAGTTTGATAGCGGGTGTAGGAGGAGGCCTCATTTGCCAGTCCGATAACCACACCTTCGCGGCCAAAATAGCTATATTTTGCGCCCGTGCGCATTTCCAGCTCGCTCTGCCCGTTTGAAAGTTGCTGTTTTAGCGCCAACTGAACCCGCCCATTGATCGCATCTGCACCATGTCCTTTGACAGACAGGTTTGAGGATGTCGTACCTGTTTCGTCGTAAGCACCGTAATATCCGTATGTGTAATTAAGCGAGGCAGAGGGCAGGAGCTGGACACCATGTCTAATGTCAATGGTGCGGGTCAGGCCAATGGATGGACTGATATAGAGACTATTATAGTCAGACAGGGCCGTCTCTTCCCCAGCTAGATTATCGACGACGAAGCGCTTGTCGTGGTGGCGTTGATAGCCCGCGATCAGGGCAGAGTCAAATGCCCATTTTCCAAGAACATATTGGCCGTATCCGCCGATAAATGCGCCTTTAACCTCGCTATCAACCGAGGTTATATCTGTTTCCATCTGGGAGAATGCGCCCCCGCCAAAAAAAACGATACTATGTCCCTCAAGGGGGGGCTCATAGCCGGCAACGACACCCCCTGTTTTACTTCTATAGGCTAAAAGCCCGCCATTATCGCCGCGTTTGTTATATTCGCCCAAAAATTGCCCCCAAGCGAAAGACTTTTTTTGCGTAGGGAGCATCCCCGGTTCCAGCTCCGCAGAAGCGACAAGGACCGGGCGGCTTTTTTGGGAACGCGCCAATTGCTGGGTTACCGTGCGATGAATGCCCTTTGTCGTGGTCGCTAAAGAATTTTGTTTCGCCGATAGGGCGGTGGGATCGACTGTCAAAATGGTATTACCTGCTTTAAGGACAATTGATTTATTGTCTGAAGGCAGGTTGATCGTCCCAGGGTCGATTACGGTAAGTGCCATGGACCGAGCGCCTTTTTCCGCCTCGATATTAAGGACATTATCGGTGCGTCCGTTCATATCAATAGCCCCGATGATGGTCGCGCCGGATTTGATAGTGACAACGTCACCTGCCTTGAATTCTATCGCCTTAGCGTTTGACCCAAGGGCAATGACCGTACCGCCAATGGTGGCTGATGCGTCTTGTGCTATTACGTGGCTAAAATTTATACCAATAGCATTATCACCTGTTACCCTGATCAGACCTGTATTGTGAAAATGGTTTGACGCCGAAATGTTTACGCCTTTTCCGTCGTCTCCGTTAACGATAATTGATCCGTTATTCGTTGCCGTGGCATTTGCTGCCCACAAAGCTATCCCAATTTTTTCGCCATTAACGAGGATTACTCCATTATTTATTATAGTGGAATTCGTTGCATCCGTTAGGGCATAAATACCTCCTGCAGCTGATTCTATGAGTCCATTATTTGTCATAACGTTGTTCTGGCCCCTGAGCAGGACAGGAGTGTTAAGTGTAGCTGAACTGCGGATTGATCCGTAATTTATGAGTACTGCATCTGTCGCTGAGACATCTGTATAAAAACCGACCCCCCATTTCGCAATAATATCGCCATTGTTCACAACCTTTGCGCCGACCCCCTCCAATGAAACACCTCTCGCAGAGGTGGCGTTGGGAGGGTTTGAGACATCAAGGGTAGCGCCTTTTTTAATCACCCCGCTTTCTCCCGCCGACAAGGTTTGCGTGGTTTGCTCGGTTGTGCCGTTTAAGATGGTAAAGTTGGCAGCCTGCGCCCCTGTTGCGGATAACATGACGAAGGCCAATGCAGTACTAACGCGCAGGGACGTGTACATGCGTACGGGAGATGTGGGGGTTTTTCCACTGGCCTTAAGATGCGTGGAAAGGGAAAGCGGAAGAGCGCTGATCATGTCTGTATCTATTGCCTTTGGGTTAGAGGGAACTAAGGTTGTCTAATTACCTTTTGGAAGTTGTTCGGCGCATTTTATAATTTTTAGTTGCATTCGGTTTGCTGAAGTCAGTATCTCTGTGTTCAGCACCTCATTCATTCAAAGTGCAAAAAAGATATCAGAAAGCCTGACGAAACGCCTTGCCCCACCATTCAAGAACTATTGACTCTCTATTCCTAACCCTGTCCCTGATGAAACGGCTTACGGCTGACTTCTATTATTGTGCGATGGAAATTGCGCATCAGTTAGCGATATAGCTGCCTTATGAAACATCTGGGCACGAGATTTTGGATATCTGGGCAAAGCTATTTTTCTAAAAATAATCCAGACTGGATTTAACGGACGATTTAACCTGAAATCTTGGGAGTATGAGAGATGAGTGACCGTAAAATAAGCGCCCCGACTGCAAACGTGTTGGAATTTCGTAAACTTGTTGCGAGTGATGAAAACCTTCAAAACGAAGTGTCTAACGCAGTCGGTAATGGCAAATGGGATCCTGAGGCATTAATTAAATTAGGTGAGGCCAATGGCCTGTCTTTCACGGCGGAGGATATTACAAGCAATCTGTTTGAAGAGAACGATGAATTATCCGATTTTGAGTTGGAAATGGTGGCTGCCGGGGGCAGCACCAGCTGTATAAAGAATGATGTTTAAGTCTTGATCTGAGTTTCGAACTCCTCACAAAACACTAACGCTTTTGTGTGATTTTCAAAATGTCTCCTTCTGTTTCCGACTAGCTTGCGCGAGACGACTGATAGGGGCGCATACTCCGTTTGCGGCGTGTGCGTTCTCTCCCTCGCGCATTCCCCTTGTAGATGCTGGCCTGTAAGTGTGGGTTGCAGGCGAAGGATTTCCCCCGTCAGGGAAGGCGAAAAATGAATCCGGCCCCCCTTGTGCGCGTCTTGGCGCAGCATGCCAAAGAAAAAACCCAAGAAATCGCGTTCATTTTTTTACGTGACGGGGAACGTGATGCGGTCACGATAACTTACGCAGAATTGGACAAGCGTGCCAAAATCATTGCCTCCTCCATCCTGACAAAAATGCCGGAGGCCAAACGCGCCTTGCTGATGCACCCGCCTGGTGTTGAATTTGTTGCCGCTTTATGCGGATGCTTTTATGCGGGGGTTGCGGCTGTTCCGTGTTATCCGCCCACACTGAAAATGAACTCTCGGGCAAATGATCGGCTCTTGCGCATGGCTGAGGATGCTCAAGCTTCCCTTGGGCTGATGGACACAACGAACGCTGCAAAAGTGACGGCTTATTTGACCAATGCGCCCATTCGCCTGATGGAAACCAATGTTTTAACCGAAGAAACAACATCACAGTGGCCTGTTGTTGATGCGTCTGAGACGGCTCTCATTCAATATACTTCTGGCTCAACAGGGGTGCCCAAAGGGGTTGTGATCAGTCATGCGAATTTAATGGCCAATCTGAGTTCCATCCAACAAGCGTTTGACCTGACAGCACAGTCCCGTGTGGTCAGCTGGCTTCCGCCCTATCATGATATGGGGTTGATCGGGGGGATTTTATCGGCGTTATATTCCGGATATGTCCTGATTATGATGGAGCCAAAGCACTTCTTACAAAAACCGATCAGGTGGTTGTGGGCCATTGAACGCTATAAGGCAGACACCAGCGGTGCCCCTAGTTTCGCCTATGATCTATGTGTGGAAAAAACCACGTCGCAAGAGATTGAGGCTTTAAACTTATCAAGCTGGAAATTGGCTTTTTGCGGCGCGGAAACTGTGCGGGCCAACAGTCTGCGAGATTTCTCCACAACATTCGCGCCCGCCAATTTTTCGAAAACCGCATTATTTGCCACTTATGGCTTGGCAGAAATCACTTTGATGGCAACCGCCCCCGGCAAAGGTCAAGGGACGCATGTTGTCTCTTTTGATCCCGCTTTGCTTGAGCAGGGCTATGGTGTACCGGCTCGCGACCCGTCTTCTGGCCGTGATCTAACCAGTTGTGGCGCAGCGGGTGAAGGAACTTCTTTGTGCATTATAGACCCACAGCGCAACGTGCGCTGCGAAGAAGGACAGATTGGTGAAATCTGGCTGGCAGGCCCCAGTGTAGCGCAAGGATATTGGGGACAAGAGAAATCCAGTCAGGACGTCTTTCAAATCCCCCTTGAAGGTTCAAAGGAAAAATGGTTGCGGACCGGAGACCTCGGTTTTTTATGGAAAGGGGAATTGTTTGTGAGTGGGCGCCAGAAAGACCTTCTGATTATTCGCGGCAAAAACTTCTTTCCGCCAGACTTGGAAGAGGTGGTCAGCACTTGCCATCCAGCTTTGGCATTGAATGGATGCGCGGCCTTTGCCGTTGATACCGGTGAGGAAGAACGCTTCATTCTCGCCGCAGAAGTGCGCCGTGAGGCCCGCCGTACGGTGGACGTTGCACGCGTGACCCAAGCCATTCGCTCAACACTTTCTGAGATGTTTGATATCAGTGCCCATGACATTGTGTTCTTGCGACCACATGCTTTGCCCCGCACCACCAGCGGTAAAATCAGCCGCACCAAATGTCGCGAAGACTATCTTCATCAAAAATGGATCGCCCTGAAGCATGTTATCAAGCCGGGGGAGACAAAGTTTTCAGCCGATAGGGATGCTTTCACCATACAGGTCTTTACCTGCTTGGCCCGCTTGTTAGGCGTTGAGGAATATACACTTGATGAGCAGCAAACATTGGGTGACTTGGGGATAGATTCTTTAAAACGGGTCGAGTTGTCGCTCACCCTTGAAAGCCTCCTCGACTGCCCCCTAAACCCGGAACTGTTTGACACCGGATTGCGTCTTGATGAATTGGTTGCCCGCCTACGCGCTTGCCAAGGTGATGCAAAACCCGTAACGCCCCTGTCTTTGAAAGAGGCCGGGGACCTTCCCCTGAGTTTTCCTTTAACACCCTTACAACATGGTTTTCTCAATGCCAACCTAACAGAGGCAGATCAATTTGCGGAAACCATCTATTTACGGACACCACGTGGCGTGGATGTGCAGGTGTTGCAGGATATTTTAGACGATTTGGATCATCGGTTTGACGGTTTACGGATGCGCTTCGGGTTGGAGAAGGGGCGATGGCGGCAAACTTATGGCGCACTCGGCACGGCTTTCTCTTTCGAGCGGTTAGACGTATCCGGTTTAACGCCACAGGACATGCGCGCAAAACGGCAAGACATGGTTGACCTCTTAAAGTCGGGTATTGATATCGCAAAAGGTCCGATCGCCAAAGCCGTTTTGTTTGATC
This sequence comes from Terasakiella pusilla DSM 6293, assembly GCF_000688235.1. Lineage (GTDB taxonomy): Bacteria > Pseudomonadota > Alphaproteobacteria > Rhodospirillales > Terasakiellaceae > Terasakiella > Terasakiella pusilla. Next base: position 200,710 of record NZ_JHYO01000002.1, read on the forward strand.
GTGGCCCCTTTGAAACCGGTATTCTTGGGTTGAGTATCCACCATCTGGTTGTCGATGCAATTTCCATATCGATTATCGTCACGACACTGGCTGAATTTTACGAGCAGGCTGTCTCTGGTAAATATCTTGCAGCTGTTTCAAAACCTGTTTTTGGACCGTGGTTAAATCAAATGGGGCGATATGCCAACCAGATGGGCCATCAAGAACTTGGGTATTGGCAAAAAGTGTGCGCGCCAGCAGGCAAGGGCGCAACAGATCAAAGGAGACCTGCCGACGAGGAGCCAAAATGGAAGATTGCTCTTCCTAAAAGCTTGTCGCTTGAAGAAACAAGGCGTTTCTTCACACGTTATCCAGATGCGGGTCAACGACAGGATGTCTTGGTCGCGGCGCTCGCCTCTGTCTGGTGTGAGGTCACGCAAGATGATCATGCCTTGATCGCATTGGAACATCATGGGCGACGCGGCTTTGATGACGGTGGCGCAGCACCTTGGAACGGTGTCGGTTGGTTTGTCTATCGCTATCCTGTGCGCATTTCCGCAACAACAAATGCACTTCCCTCAGCATGGTTGCAGGCAACGCAAGAGGCCATTGCAAAAACGCCTCGACATGGCATGGGATACGGTCTTCTGGCTTATGTTTGCCAAGATAATACTATTCAAAGTGCCATGAAAAAACTACGCCGTCCTCGCCTGAAAGTGACTTATCGCGGCAATGTGGACGCAGGTTTTCGCAAAGGCGCCGTGTTTTCCTATATCGGACGGGAAGGCGACACAACATGCTACTTAAAAGCCTTGGAAAAAGTCGATGAACACTATGATCTGGAACTTCAAGGCACACAAAATAAAGGACGTCTGAACCTCACCTTCCAATACGCCTCTCACGCAATGGACGAAGACTTGTTAAATGAAATGAAGGAAAAACTCATAATTTATCTAAAGGGTTTGACCTCAAAATAAAATCATTGAGAGGCTGTGATTAAATAGATAATCAGGTTTGAGTCTCTATTTATAGATTTCTGCAACTTGCTTAATTAAACTTTTTGGTTCGTCAGCTAATTTCTAGTGATTGAGATTTATCAATGTGTGTTTGCATCCTATCGTATTAGTATTATATAATATTAAAAAGTCTGATCTGGAGGGTGTCATGTATGGGATAGGGAGGCGGAGAACCGCTGTTTTTGCAAGTTTTGTCGCGCTGTTGCTGATCTGCTTCGGGAATGCACAGGCAGAGGTGAAGAACAGTACGGCAGATCATTCAAAATTCAAAGAACTGCAACAAGACTTTAAAACCGGACCTGAAGTGACGGAGGCCTGTCTCTCTTGTCATACCGAGGCTTCGAAGCAATTGATGCAGACCACGCACTGGACATGGGAGTTTGATCATCCGAAAACCGGTGAAAAACTGGGCAAGCGAAATGTCTTGAATTCATTCTGCGGCAATGTTGTCTCCAACGAGCCGCGTTGTACCAGCTGCCATATTGGATATGGCTGGCAGGATATGAATGTTTCCAGTTCCGAGGCCTTAGGCGAACAGCAGGTTGACTGTCTTGTCTGTCACGACAAGACCGGGACCTATTCCAAATTTCCAACCAAGGCAGGCCATCCCCTTTACGAACCCACAAACGTAAACGGCAAGGTGCAAATGCCACCGGATTTAACAAAAATCGCGCAACATGTCGGGCAAACAAGTCGTGAGAATTGTGGTGCCTGCCATTTTTATGGCGGTGGTGGAGATGGCGTTAAACATGGTGATCTTGACAGCTCACTGACGAACCCGCCCAAATCCCTGGATGTGCATATGTCCAAAGAGGGCGCGAATATGACGTGTGCGACCTGTCATAATCCTGATGCGCACAATGTGCCGGGCAGCCGGTATGCAACCAAGGTCATTGATAAAGAAGGCGTGGACATTCCGACCAGCCATTATAAAGATCACGCCTCTTGTGACTCTTGTCATGGGGACAAGCCCCATAAGACAAAAGAAAAATTGAATGACCATACAGATAAAGTCGCTTGTCAGACGTGTCATATCCCAGAATTCGCGCGCGGTGGTGTGGCGACCAAAACGTGGTGGGACTGGTCAACAGCCGGCAAAATGGATGAAAATGGCAACCCCTTAAATATTAAAGATGATCACGGTCATATCACCTATATGGCGACAAAAGGTGATTTTAAATATGCCGAAAACGTTGTGCCAACCTATGCCTGGTTTGACGGTCAGATGAATTACACATTGCGCGATGAAGAGATCAACGATCAGGGTGTCGTGGCGATGAACACATTTGGTGGGAGTGCAAATGACCCCCAGAGTCGGATCTGGCCTTTTAAGCTGATGCGCGGCAAACAGCCTTATGATACCAAAGAAAAACACCTGCTGATCAACCATGTCTTCGGCAAGGATGATGCATCCTTCTGGAGCAACTTCAGCTGGGAAAAAGCCCTCAAGTTTGCCACACAAAAAGCTGGGCAATCCTATTCCGGTGAATTCGGCTTTGTTGAAACCACCATGCATTGGCCCATTACCCATATGGTCGCGCCTAAAGAAGACGCTTTATCCTGTCAGGACTGTCACACCCGTACCAACAGCAGACTTGCGGCTATTACGGATGTTTATATGCCGGGGAGGGATCATTTTCCCTTGCTGTCTTCGATCGGTTGGGGACTGGCTTTGCTGACTCTTGTTGGGTCAATCGGACACGGTCTTATTCGTCTTATTTCTACAAAACGCGGGGGGCGCTAAACCATGGCAAATGGAAAAATAAAAACATTGGTGTTCACCCGCTTTGAACGTTTTTGGCATTGGTGTCAGGCTTTGTTGATTGTGGGGATGATGTTCACAGGTTTCGGCATTAACGGTGCCCATGACCTGATCGCTTATGAACAGGCGGCCTTTTTACATCGTATGGCGGCTTGGACGCTGATGGGGCTTTGGGTGTTTGCGATTTTCTGGATGTTCACAACGGGAGAATGGAAACAATTCATTCCAACCGTTCATAAATTAAGGGAAGTTGTTCGTTACTACAGTATCGATATCTTTAACCCCGAGGCGGTCCATCCTTATCGAAAAACCCGTAAATTCAAACACAACCCTTTGCAGCGCCTTGCTTATTTGGCCTTTATGCTGGTGATTATGCCCGCCATATGGGGGTCGGGATTGCTGTATCTGTTTTATAATGACTGGCCTGCGTTGGGGCTACAAAACTGGTCTTTAGAGCCTGTTGCCTTTGTCCATGTTGCGGCGGCCTTCGGGATGCTGCTCTTCTTTATCGGCCACGTCTATATGGTCTTTACCGCAACCCCTGTGACTAAATATCTCCATGCCATGTTGACGGGGTATGAGGAGGTTTATCCGGATGACAGTGAAACGGGTGTAAAAAAATAATGAAACCAGCGGAACGGAACCATAGCCTGCTTTATTTTGGGGCTGGGTTAGATAAAAAGCACTTTTGAAGGAGAATTAGTTTGCGGGTTTGCGGGCGATGATAAACAGACCTGCTCTGGCACTTGGATGGTGGGAAACATCAATCTCAAAGCCCGCCTGTTTGATCTCTTCCAGAATAACTTCAGGGGAGATAAAGTGAATATGAGGCAACAGTCCCAGAAGACGTCCAAGGTTGAGAAGAGTTTTAACCCAAAGGGCAATGTGGTTCAGACAAATCGTTGAGCTGACGAACACCCCGCCGGGCTTTAGCATCTGGAAAGCTGCTGAAATTGCGGATGTACGATCACCAAGCAGATGGAGAAGGCTATGGGCCAATACCATGTCGTATTGATTGAGTTGATGTGAAAAATCCAGAATCTCGCCTTGTTGAAAGGTGATGTTCGTCAGATCTTTTGCCTCTGCGCGCTGTTTGGCAATCTCCAGCATCTTTGCAGAAATATCCGTGGCCAGAATGTGCTTGGCGCAAGGGCTGTGCAGACAGGCAATTGTGCCCGTCCCACAGCCAAACTCAAAAATCTGGCTCTCAGGCGTTAAATAGGCTTGCGTCTGAGTAACCTTTTTTTGAAAAGCATCTTCGTTCGAAATTTTGCGCTCGGCATATTTCTTTGCAAATCTATCCCATATCTTCGCTTGATCGGCCATTTGTCTCTCTACTCTTAGAATTCTAAAGTTTGATCAAAATAATCTTCATTTATCGGATGGTGTGAGATGACTATCAAGGATCTGCTTTCAAGATGATCCATAATGTTAGCCATCATGCGTTGGGCAGTTTCAGTGTCCAGACCTTCTGTGGGTTCATCCAGTATCAGGATGGCAGATGGTTTAAGCAAAGCCCGTGCAACACCCAGTCTGCGGATTTGACCACCTGAGAGGTTATACCCTTGTTCGCCGATATAGGTACTGACACCATCGGGTAATCTTTTAACGACACTGTTAAGTTCGCATATATCTAGGACTTTTTCGATATCGTCCAAATTACAGTCTGGGCATCCAATATTCAGGTTGCTGAGAAAAGAGCCTGAGAATATCTGTGTCTGTTGAGCTGCAATGCTAAAGGTGTCAGCGAGACAGGCCTCAGACAGCATTTTGATTGAATGTCCGTTGAGATAAATATCCCCCTTTTTGGGTGTGCGCTGGGCTACAAGCAGGTCAATCAACGTGCTTTTACCACTACCGGAAGGGCCTTTGATCAGTAATTTCTGTCCAAGCGGTAAGTCAAAGTCAAATCGGATCGGATTGATTTGAAAGTCGTGGAATTTAAACTCAACCTTCTGGACAGTCAGGTCGCAGTAGTGGGTTTTATCTGCCAAAGGGTTGGGTGGGGTCTGCGCGTCGGACCCGATGGCAAAGACGCGTTCACAAGCCGCTTTGTTTTGGGGAAGCTGCATCAAAGCAGGTGCCATCTGTGCGACACTCTCAAAACAGGCAAGAGAAAACATGGTGATCATAACAAAATCAGCTTGCGACAGCTGTTGCGTTTGCATCAGATCAGCCGCCAGAACCAAGGTGACAAGGAAGGTTAGTTGCGAGACAAGCCAGATGGCATTCTTTGTGACAATGGCAATCGTTTCGTCGTGCTCAAGGATGTGAAGGCGTTTTTCTGCACGATCCATAAAATCAGATTGGGCCACTTTCAATCCATTGAAGAATGACAGTTCACCCAATCCATCCCGCAGATCGACTGTTTTTTGCTTCAGGCATTGCGCAGTGGTGAAAATACCGGCGGCATTTTTGTTGACGCCGAGATAGGCAAGGCCGGGGAGAAACAGGCCTGCGATCACGATCCCTGCGGTAATCGTTAGCGCGAGATGGTTTTCAAAACTAAATAGAAAAAAGATGCAGACGAGGGCACTCAACACGCTGGCCGTTAAGGGGACAAGGACGCGGACATAAAAGCCTTGCAAAGCTTCCAGGTCATATTGAACGCGGCTTGTTAAATCCGTACTATGAATACGTTCAATCTGTTCAAGGGGAGCTTGGGTATAGTTGGCAAAAACACCGACGCGCAATTCTGTTAAAAACCGGAAAGTCGCTTCATGGGTGACAAGGCGTTCAATGTAGCGCCCGGCGGTTCGAATGATGGCGGCACCCCGGATAATCGCGGCGGGGGTGAAATAGTTCATACTGACACCGGCCAGACCGGCCACGCCCATTGCGGTGATAAACCAGGCCGATGTTGTCAACAAGGCGATGTTTGCAAGCGTTGTCACCAGACTGAGGAAGATGCCCAAGAGGGCCCAGCCCCAAAAGGGACGAAACAAACGTAAGAGATGAAAAATCTGTTTCATGCGACACCTGCGTGTTTATAAGGCGTTGAAAGTCGCGCGCCATCAAGATGAAGGATACGATCCGCGATCCCGATGGTTTGCGCACGATGGGCAACGATCAAAAGCGTCGTCTTGTTTTTCTTGAGTTCTTTCAGGCTTTCAAGGATGAGGTCTTCTGTCTTGGGGTCAAGGTTTGCAGAAGGTTCGTCCATGACAAGGACGGGCGCCCCTTTCATCAGAACCCGTGCTAAGGCAAGTCTGCGTCCCTCCCCGCCGGACATCAAGCGGCCCTGTTCGCCGGCTTTTTGCAATAAATGATCTGGAAAGCCCTCGATGGTTTTGTCCAGGTCCACTTTTCGTAAAATATCTTTAACGGCGCTTTCGTTTTGAAGGTCAGGGTCCAGGGCGACGTTGCGCGCAACTGTGGTGTCAAACAGGTGGGGGTGTTGGGATAACCAGGCAATTTCGCGTTGCCATTGATGCTGTGTCGCGGGCGTTAAGGTTTGTCCGTTCAGGTATATGTTTCCCGTATCAGGTGTCAGGAACCCTAAAAGTAAATTGAGCAAGGTGCTTTTGCCCGTCCCGCTGGGGCCGGTCAGCACAACGCATTCCCCCGGCGCAATTTCGAAATTGACATCAGATAGAACGGGCGCACTTTTTTCATAGGCGAAGGAGACATTTTCAAAAACGATTTTGGCGGGGGTCGAGAGAGTTCTGATCTCTTGCGACAGTTGAGGCTCTTTCATGTTGAGAATTTTGACAATTTCATCGGCTGCGGCCATTGCCTCCATCTTCACATGGTAGTTGGCCCCGAGGTTGCGTAACGGTTGATAAAATTCCGGCGCCAGCAGAAGAATAAGGAAACCATCCTGAAACGCCATTTCACCCGCCAAGAGCCGAAAGCCGATAAAGACCGCAATCAGGGCAATTGAAAGAGTTGAAAAAAACTCAAGGGTAACAGAGGAGAGGAACGCAATACGCAACACCTGCATGACCTTGGATTTATAGGTCTCTGAAATCTCGCGGATATTTTGGGTTTCGCGGTTTGTCGCACCGAAAAATTTAAGTGTTTGTAACCCGCGCAAGCTTTCTTGCAGGCGCGAGGCCAATCGGCTTAGGGCACGCCAATGGTTTTGGTTGACCTGCTCTGCACCTTTGCCAATTAAGATCATAAACAGGGGGATCAGAGGGGCTGTCAGCATAAAGACAAGAGCGGAGATTAAATCAAGGGGCAGGACAAGAACGAGCACGCAAATGGGGATAAGTGCGACCTGTGACAAGGCGGGCAGGAAGGCTGAAAAAAAGGTCGAGAATTTTTCAACGCCTTCTACCATCAGGGTGCTCAATTGTCCGCGTTTTATGGGCGCGCCAGCACAGGGACCGAGGCGTTCAATTTTTAATAAGAGTTCTTTTTGGACGCCAGTGGTGACCGATTGCCCAAGTTTGATGGCGTCGCGCCCCGCAAAGGTATTTAGGATAAAACGGCAAAAAACAAGAAAAACGATTATATATATATCTTGTGTAAAAAGGGACACAGACTGGCCTTCAAAGGCGATGGCGTTCATGACTTTTGCGATCAGCCACATTTGAAGGACAAGCAGCATGGCATTCAGGCCGCTGGTGAGTGTTATGCGCCGTAACAGGGCCTTAATAGGCTGTTTCTGTTGTTGGATATAATCTTTGGTCTGCATGATGTCCCCCCTCGCTGCTGTGCAGATGGAGAAAAGGGTGCCTATTCTTAGATCTAAGGGTAGGCACCCTCGTCTTTTTACTATTTACGACTGTCTTTATCGAAGGCGTGTTCGGCTTCATACCAAAGGGCATTAATAATCCCGATTGATAAGGCCGCTGTCAGCCCCAGTATCCAGGCGAAGTACCACATTGTAAGTTCCTTTCAGATTAATAGGCAGAATGACTGCGGGCTTGAATTTCCTCGACGGTGACCTTTCCCCACATGCGGTAATAACACCACACGGTATATGACAAAACGAGGGGCAGAAAGATCGCGGTCGCCCAGAACATGACCGTCAGGGTCAGATGGCTTGAGGCCGCATCCCATATGGTTAAGCTGGAACTCGGTTGCGTGCTGGAAGGCATGATAAAGGGGAACATGGATAAACCGGCGGTCCCGATGATGCCTGTCATGCCCAGACCACTGGTGACAAAACCAAATCCGGGGCGTTTCAGTTTGGAAAACAGGATCGTTAGTCCAATCCCGACAAAACCGACGACGGGCGCAAGCATGGCGATCGGCTGGCTGTCGTATATGTTTAGCCAGGCTCCCGCCTCACGCACGACTTCCTTCGCCAACGGGTTTGGAAGGGCATTGATAGGGGGTTGTTGAACGATGACATAGCCATCAATCCCATAGGCGACCCAAACGCCACCTAAGGCAAAGGCAACGGCGGCAATCGATCCCATAATCGTGACCGCCTTGGCCGCGCGAGAGGCAATCGGATCCTCTGTTCTCATTTGCAGCCAAATGCCACCATGCATGGTCAACATGGAAAAGCTGATGACACCGGCGAGTAATGCAAAAGGATTGAGCAAGGGGAGTAAAGCGCTCAGCAATGCCCCTTCGTAATGGGCGCGCAACAACTCATCCAAGTGAAAGGGAACGCCTTGTAAAAGGTTGCCGAACGCAACACCAAAGATCAGCGATGGTATGGCACCACCGGCGAAAAGGCCCCAATCCCACGCTTTGCGCCACCGGGAGTCGCCCAGTTTTGATCTATAGTCAAAGCCGACGGGACGGAAGAACAGAGCAAATAAAACCAGCATCATCGCCATGTAGAAACCCGAAAAGGCCGCTGCATAAACCGATGGCCAAGCCGCAAAAATTGCGCCCCCTGCGGTAATAAACCACACTTGGTTGCCGTCCCAGTGTGGGCCGACTGTGTTAATCATCACGCGGCGTTCTTCATCCGTTTTGCCAATAAAGGGCAACAGATTCCCAACGCCCATGTCCATCCCATCAGTGACGGCAAATCCAATAAGCAATGCGCCAACAAGGATCCACCAGATCAGTTTTAAAACTTCATAATCAAATATCATAATCTGATCTCCCTCTACTCAGCAGCAGGTGCTGTTGTTTCGCCGAAATATTTGCCGGTGTGTAAGGAAGCCGGGCCTTTTCGCGCGAATTTAAACATCAGGTACATTTCCACACACAGTAAAAAGGTATAGAAAGTGATAAAGCCAACCAGCGAGAAAATGAGATCACCGGTGGTTAGGGTAGACGTGGCCAAAGAGGTGGGAAGGATTTCACCAATCGCCCAGGGTTGGCGGCCATACTCTGCGACGAACCATCCCATTTCACAGGCGATCCATGGCATGGGGATGGACCACAACAAAGCTTTCAAGAGCCAGCGTTGCTGTTCAATGTTGCGTTTGGCGGTGAAATAGAAGGTTGCGGCAAACAAAAACAGCATGGCAAAACCCAAGGCGACCATCACGCGGAAGGACCAAAACAAGGGCGCAACCGCGGGGATTGTATCCTTGACGGCCAGCGCAATTTGTTCCTCTGTCGCGTCTGTCACGTTTGGGGTATAGAGCTTGAGCAACAGGCCATAGCCGAGATCGACTTTGTGCTTTTCAAACTTGGCCATGACGTCGGCAGACTTGTCCCCGCTTCGGATTTTTTGCAATTCACCGTAAGCAATCATCCCAGATCGAATTCGGGTTTCATGCTGTTTCATCAAATCCTTAATGCCTGTCACCTCTTTATCTATTGAGCGTGTTGCAATGAGACCGAGGGCGTAGGGAATTTTAATGGCATAATCAGTTTCCATGGTTTCATCATTTGGAAAACCAAAGGCAGTGAAGGCCGCCGGCGCGGGTTCTGTTTCATATTCTGCTTCAATGGCTGCCAGTTTGACTTTTTGGACATCGCCTAATTCATACCCACTTTCATCCCCAAGAACGATGACGGAGAGAGAAGCAGCCAGACCAAAGCCACAGGCGATGGCGATTGAGCGTTTGGCAAAGCCTACATCCCGCCCTTTGAGGAGATAAAAGGCGCTGATGCCCATGACAAACATGGCCGCTGTCACATATCCAGCAGCGACGGTATGGACGAATTTGACCTGTGCAACCGGATTAAGCACCACGTCAAAGAAGTTGGTCATTTCCATACGCATCGTTTCGGGGGAAAATTCAGATCCGACCGGGTTTTGCATCCAGCCGTTCGCCACTAAAATCCATAAGGCGGACAGGTTCGAACCTAAGGCCGTGAAGAAAGTGACCATGAGGTGCTGACGTTTGGTCAGCTTGTCCCAACCGAGGAAGAATAAGCCGATAAAGGTAGATTCCAGGAAGAAAGCCATCAGGCCTTCAATGGCGAGCGGGGCACCAAACACATCTCCGACATAATGGGAATAATAGGACCAGTTGGTTCCGAATTCGAATTCCATGGTCAGGCCGGTGGTGACGCCTAGGGCAAAGTTAATACCAAAAAGCTTACCCCAGAATTTGGTCATGTCGCGGTAAACTTCGTTTTTGGTCATCACATAACAGGATTCCATTATAAAAAGAATCCAGGATAAACCAAGGGTGAGAGGGACAAAAAGAAAGTGATACATAGCTGTCGCGGCGAACTGCCATCGTGACAGTTCGACAAACGTTTGATCGAGCATTTTCGGGCTCCGTTTTTCTAAACTTAATAAAAGTATTCTGAATAAATGTTAGGCAGATGGTTGCCCGCCGGGCGGTGCCCGGGGAACCTGCTGTGTACAGGTAAACTGCTTTTCCGTGACACGTTTATTTTGATAGGAGCTTGTCAGGTTCCGTGGATAAAACGACACAAAATGAATAATTTCATCTTGTGTGATAAAGGGCATCGCCAATCCAAAGGGGGATGGCAGGCAGTTGGGACAGACAAAATTAGATGAATGGTCATCCGACAGGGAACTGTCTTGCTGGACGCCAAAGCAGATACTTTGTCTTAAGTCATCTGCAAAGGTTGTTTTCTGAATGGAAGGGTCAGATAAGGCAAAGGCCGGAAAGACAATTTGAAAGAACAGCGCAATCAAAACCACCGCGCACACATCAGGCTTGATGGTCGCTAACTTGATTTTATGTCGATTGACGCTGAACATTTCTTCTATCTGCCTTTAAGAAATACGCCGGTGGGTCAGATATTCGTGAATGGCTTCCAGTGGGTCCTCAGTCTCCGTCTGATAGACATCGACGTCATGGGCGGCTAAGCGTACTCGAAAATTATCGCCGCAGCTACCCGTAATCAAAGCATCCATTAAATAAATTGGGTGTGGCGCTTTTCTGTCAATCTCATGAAGGGACTGTTCTTTGGGTAGGTCAATCGGGTCCAAGGAGTGTAGAGACTGGTTCTCCCCAACCTTAAACACCAGAAACCGTCTGGTCTTAGACGCATGTTTTGTCACTGTTTTATGGTTTTGGCTTGTGATTGCGATAAGCATTTTAAAACCCATATGTCATTGTTATATGCATAAAGTAAAATATATGAAATTTCATCACATTGATAATACGCAATCGAAAAAGTTAAATATTAGAGTTAACTCTTCAAACAAGCCCCTGCCTACCGAAGCCTTATCAATTTAAATAGTGTTGTGCGGGGAAGTGGACCCGTTCCCTAAAAGTGGAGAACACCTTCTCCAGAGATGCTCCCCAAAAACTGGACAGGGTGTTAAGGTGGGATAGCCGCTTTTTGAACTTGCCCCAATCTTTGGACCATCGGGTGTAAGAAAATTCCGTTGTTTTGCCTCAAGGGAGGCATGCCTCCCTTGAGGCATTTACCAGCTCAATCGGGGCTTTATTGCCGATTGAGCTATGTGGACGGACTTCATTATATTCCTGATGCCACTTCTCACATTTAGATCGTGCCTCATTCAAGCTTAAAAACCAAGAGGCATTTAAACATTCCATCCGGAAGCTGCCATTGAAAGATTCAATAAAAGCATTATCTGTTGGCTTTCCAGGGCGACTAAAGTCAAGCGTGACA
>NZ_JHYO01000003.1 GCF_000688235.1 Terasakiella pusilla DSM 6293
AGGATTTTGGCAACTGCCAACGGCTCCAGCTCGTCATCGGTTTCAACCAAAATGCCACGGTCTGCACCCATCGCCAAAGCGGTACGGATGGTTTCCTGACATTTTTTCTCCCCCATAGAAACGACAACAACTTCCGTTGCTGTGCCCGCTTCTTTCAGGCGAATGGCTTCTTCAACAGCGATTTCGTCAAATGGGTTCATGGACATTTTGACGTTTGCCGTTTCAACTCCCGTGTTGTCCGGCTTTACGCGGACATTCACGTTGTAATCAATTACGCGCTTTACTGCGACGAGAACCTTCATGGAATTCCTTTCTCAGAAGTCTGTTTAACTTGTGTAAACCCTTACGCCTGAGGCTTTTTTACATATTAAATTTTCGCAATGCACAATAATAGGTGTGTCACCGTATGTCAATCATCACAACGATTGCAAATTTGCGTCAATTCAATTGTAAAAGCCTCCCTGTCTTACCGGTGTGCACCCGGTTTCCAGAGAACATCCGAATTGCCCTTATCGTTCAGGTATCTTGCCATCACGAAGGCATGGTCGGACAATCGATTCAAGTACTGCACACACAGCGGATTAATGTCATCGCGCCCTGCCAGTTCGGTACACAGCCGTTCCGCGCGACGGCATACTGTGCGACACAGATGCAGATAAGCGGAAACAGGGCTTCCCCCCGGCAGGATAAACGATGTCAGGTCGCTCAGTTCGCCATTCATGGAATCGATTTCCGCTTCCAATCGGTTGACCTGTTCTGCGACAATCCGCAATGCCCCTTCTGCACGACGCCCCTCTTCGGGCGTGCACAGGTCTGCGCCCAGATCGAAAAGGTCGTTCTGGATCCTTTCCAACATCAGGTCGATCTCGCCTTCGGTATGAAGACGCGCCAACCCTATGGTCGCATTGGTTTCATCCACACAGCCATACGCATCCACGCGCAAGTCATGTTTGGCAACCCGGCTGCCATCCCCAAGGGATGTTTCGCCTTTATCGCCGCCGCGGGTGTAGATTTTTGTCAATGTAACCATGGAGCCTCAACCTTATTTTTATGGGTGCATAAAAAGTGCAGTCAGCACTTTTCCAATCTTCCCCATCAGGGTCAAGTTGAAAGACGTAAAAAATCGTAATGAAGCTTAAGAAAACGCCTTTAGGCCATCCTGATCCGGCATGGTAATCAACCGGTAGGTGCCTTTACCCGCCTCTTTTGCCTGATACATTGCCCCATCCGCCATAGAGACAATCTTTTGCAAATTGGTTTCCACACCATAAAAACGCACGACCCCGATCGACAAACCGATATGGGCGATTTTATCATCACGCACATAAGGGGCGGAAATCGCGTCCTGCATTTTATCCACAACAGCTTCGATCGCGTCAATATTGTCAATCCCGTGGGCGATGACGGCAAATTCGTCCCCCCCCAAACGCGCGCCGACGTCACTTTCGCGCAACACAGACTTTAACCGTCGCCCGACCTGGACCAGCACCCAGTCGCCAAAACCGTGTCCAAACTGATCATTGACCGCCTTAAACCCATCAAGGTCGAAATAGAACAACACCCCCGGCCGTTCTGTGCGCCCGGCAATCGCCACCGCACTTTGCAGGTGTTCATCAAACAGGCGGCGGTTGGCCAGACCCGTCAGCGCATCATGATGAGCGAGATGGGCCAAGGCTTCTTTGGTGTTTTTATGTTCGGTGATATCAAACGCCCACCACAGGATCGCTTGACGTCCACCATATTCAATCAGGCGCGTGCTGATCTCTGCCCAGAACGTTTCCCCATCCGCACGTTGGCATCTGGTTTCCTCGCTGCTGATGGACCCCTTGCGCCGCGTATCCACCCAATGACGGCGATGATCTTTAAAATGAGGATAGAATTTTCGGGTGTCATAGCCGATGACTTCTTGCTTCGGAATGCGATACATCTGGGCCAAACGTTTATTGGCAAACAACAGATTAAACTGCTTCACATCCGAAATACCGATGGCAATCGGGCTGGATCCCAAAATACGACGCAAGCGTTCTTCAGACACGCGCAAGGCTTCTTCGGCTTTACGGTTTTCGGAGATATCCAGCAAAAGACCATTCCAGACCGTATCCCCATTCACCCCAAGATGCACCCGTCCACCGGCGCGCACCCATAAAACCTCTTCTGTTTTACGATGCAGAATCCGCACATCCACCGACCAGTCCGCCTGCAATTGCGCGGCTTCCTCCAGCTTAGCCTTAAACAGGGCGCGATCTTCGTCAATAATGGTGCGTTCTAACAGATTTGGATCCGACATCATGGAGGCTGGCCCCCAACCCGTCAGTTCGCGCACGCCTTGACTGATATAACTGAAATGGATTTTACCACTTTGATTGCGCCGCATCTGATAGACCACACCGGGAATATTGGCCCCGACGTCGCTAAAGCGACGCTGGGTTTCACGCAAGGACCAGATGGTTTCCGTCTGGGTAAACGCATTACCCAGCAAATCACCGACGACCTTAAAGGTGGTGACATCCACAACTTGCCACGGGTGAGGGTGATCAAAGTGCATACCGATCAGCCATAATGTCCCGCGCGCCTGCAAAACCGGGGCAATCAAGGCCGCCTGCGCGCCCGCTTTAACCAGATTATGCCCGACTTGTTTTGCCTCATCGGGCAAGGCGGCGACATCTTCAATTTTCACGACTTCGTTCTGGCGCAGGCGCTCCAGCACCCAAGGGCACATTGTGCCGGTGGGCAGATCGTTTTTGACATGCTCACTCTGACGGCCCCAATGATAGCGCACTTCCAGAAATGTCGTTGCCAAATCCACACGCGCAGCAAAACAGCGGCTCGCATTAAAATACAGGCCCGCCGCCCGAACGGCAGAACGCACCGCATCTTCCGCAGGCAGTTCAATAAATTTTCGGGCAATTTCGCTATAAAGCTTTTCGCGGCCTTCAGAAACACTCAGACCACGGGGACGACCCACCAGCAAAAAGCAGTCGGGCGAGCCGGTTTCTTCTGGCGGCAAGGGGGTCACACTCACGCGGAAGGAGAAAAAATCCTGATTGATGGTGCTGACATTCAAGACCGCTTGGTTGGAAAAATCACATTCCCCAAGGTCGAGCTGATACTGGCAAGTGTAATCGCCCGCAAGTTCGCAGCCCGTTTCATATCGAAACGATGGATTCGCATAAAGTATCTGAGTATATGCACCGGCACCACTTAGCTTTCGCACCACAAGAATGGAGTCCGGGCTAAACTGTGCGGCACGCCCGACAAGAGCGTCAAAGTCCATTTTCTCTTTTAAAACCTGTAGATGAATCTCTCCCTAAAAATCATTCTAACATTGAAGCCATGTTTATGAAAGATAAAATCTACCAGTGGTCACACCAGCAAAAAGGCCCCTTCCCGAACACGGAAAGGGGTCAAGTCGGCTTCGCTGTCTGCCTTTTCCCGCAAATCGGGAAGCATGCCAGAAGACGGATGGCAGAATCCATAAAGTGTCAACCGCACGCGAGTTGCGTTTGCCTGCCTTACTCTACAAATCAAGAGGGAGAGAATAAAACCAGCAAACGCAATATCTTAACGACGTGTCAACAGACCACGCGCAATCACGCCCGCCTGAATTTCGGCAGCCCCTTCAAAGACATTGAGGATACGGCTGTCACACAGAACGCGAGAGATCGGATATTCTGTCGCATAGCCATTACCACCATGGATTTGCAACGCGTTATCCGCGTTGGTCCAGGCCACCCGTGCAGCCAGAAGTTTAGCCATACCGGCCTCAATGTCGCACCGCACATCGTGATCTTTTTCCCAACCAGAGAAATAGGTTAGCTGTTTTGCGATCATGGTTTCGACAACTATCCATGCCAATTTCGCATGGACCCGTGGGAACTCAAAGATCGGCTTCCCAAACTGCACACGTTCTGTTGCATACCGCATCCCCAGTTCAAGAGCGGAGGTCGCAACACCGCTTGCCCGCGCTGCTGTCTGAATACGCGCAGATTCAAAGGTTTCCATGAGCTGTTTAAAGCCTTGACCTTCTTCACCACCCAGCAATTGACCTTCCGGCACTTCAAAGCCGTCAAACGCCAATTCATATTCTTTCATGCCACGATAGCCGAGAACTTCGATTTCGCCGCCGTCCATACCGTCAGCCGGGAAGGGGTTGCCCTCTGTGCCGCGTGGTTTTTCCGCCAGCAACATAGACAGGCCCTTATAGCCCTGTTCATTCGGGTTCGTGCGCACCAACAACGTCATCAGGTCAGAACGGGACGCATGGGTGATCCATGTTTTGTTGCCTGTGACTTTCCAGGTGCCGTTATCCAGAACCGCGCGGGTTTTCAAAGACCCAAGGTCAGAGCCAGTATTGGGTTCGGTAAAGACCGCCGTTGGCAGAATTTCGCCGGAAGCAATTTTCGGCAGATATTTGTTTTTCTGCTCGTCTGTGCCGCCCAAACGGATCAATTCACCCGCAATCTCGTTACGTGTACCAAGGGAGCCCACGCCGATGTAGCCGCGGGACAGTTCTTCCGTCACCACGCACATGGCGGTTTTACCCATGCCAAGCCCGCCATATTCTTCGGGGATGGTCAAGCCAAAGACACCCATTTCGGCGACCTGCTCGATGATTTCCATCGGGATCAGCTCGTCCGCTTCGTGCCATTTATGCGCTTGCTCAATGACTTGTTCATTAACAAAGCGGCGGAACTGATCACGGATCATTTCCAGTTCTTCATCCAAGCCTGTTGCCCCGAAGGATCCTGTTTCCAGCCCTTCTTTGGCAAATTCAGCAATTTTACGACGGACCGCAGGGGTATTGGCTTCATATTTAAAACGCTTAATATCGTCCGTCATGTAGTCATGACAGTCTTTCGCGTTCAGGCCCATATCGTGCGGGCGGATGACTTCCACCTGAGAAATCGCGATACCATGTGTCAGTTGGGTGCAATATTCCCCGAAAGCACATTGTAAAATCAACTGCTCAAATTCACCGAAACTGCCTTCTTCAGACAGTTTCTCACCCCATTTGTGCATCTGACGCAGGGCTTCAACGTAGGTTGCCATCCACGACAGACCATGGGCGGCCGTTTGTTCCATTTCCAATTTAGCGCCGTCGATGCGACCATCGACCATCACTTTTGCAGAAACGCCATCTTTCGCTTTTTCCAGAAGAATATCGGCAGCTTCAATGGCACGACCGGCTGAGGCCAACAGGTCGGACAGGATAAGATCACTCATGGATCATTCCTTTCAAAAATATATAAACCTTATAAATACAAGGATGTGTACGCGCAGAAAGCGGCCCCGGATCAAATAACCGGGGCCAGCCCCCTTAATCGAGGTTTTCTTCCAGCGTTTTCAAACCAGTGGTCTTGGCATTGACCAATACCGCCATGTTGCCCGGCAAGTGCTGGTTGGCCAGCATCTTCATGTGGGCTTCCGGAATATCTTTCCACGGGAAGACTTCGGACATACAAGGGTCGATACGACGCTCAACAACCAGCTTGTTCGCTTGGGACGCTTGCTTCAGGTTCGCAAAGTGGGAGCCCTGAATACGCTTCTGACGCATCCACACGAAACGCGCATCCATAGTCAGGTTAAAGCCGGTTGTCCCCGCGCAGAACACAACCATGCCGCCGCGCTTCACAACGTTACAAGACACAGGGAAAGTTGCCTCACCCGGGTGTTCAAAGACGAAATCAACGTCATTGCCTTTACCGGTAATTTCCCAGATCGCTTTACCGAACTTACGTGTCTCTTTCATATATTCATTAAAGCCTTCGCCGTTGACTTCCGGCAGCTGACCCCAGCAGTTAAAGTCTTTACGGTTAAGAACACCTTTCGCGCCCAAGCTCATGACAAAGTCACGCTTGCTTTCGTCGGAAATCACGCCGATCGCATTTGCACCCGCAACCGCACAAAGCTGAACCGCAAACGAGCCCAGACCGCCAGATGCACCCCAAACAAGTACGTTATGGCCCGGACGCAGAATATGCGGACGGTGACCAAAGAGCATACGATAAGCCGTTGCCAGCGTCAGAGTGTAACACGCTGATTCTTCCCAAGTCAGATGCTTCGGGCGTTCCATCAACTGCTGAGATTGAACGCGACAGAACTGGGCAAAAGACCCGTCCGGCGTTTCATAACCCCAAATACGTTGGGTCGGGGAGAACATCGGATCGCCGCCGTTACATTCTTCATCATCGCCGTCGTCCTGGTTACAGTGAACCACAACTTCGTCGCCAACATGCCAACGCTTTACTTTATCCCCAACGGCCCAAACGATACCGGACGCATCCGAACCCGCAATGTGGTAATCATCATTGTGAACATCAAAAACGGAAATCGGCTTACCAAGGGAGGCCCAAACACCGTTGTAGTTTACACCCGCTGCCATGACGTAAACGAGCACTTCGTGGCTGTCCAGGTCCGGCGTGTTAACAACTTCGCACTGCATCGCCATATCCGGATTGCCGTGACGTTCGCGACGGATCGCCCACGCATACATTTTAGACGGAACGTGACCCAACGGCGGAACTTCACCGATCTCGTAAAGGTCTTTCTTCTCCTGATTCGCGGTAACTTCAGCGAGGTAACTCATCAGAGGGATACTCCCATATTTTCAATAGACGTTTCAGCAAAGCCAATTGACTTGGCATTTAAGACTTACATCAACAACTACACCTTTTTTTTTCGCAGACAAGCTTTTTTTGCATTGCGACACAAAAAAGTGGTTGCATATGCAACTTGTTTTGAAAATTTCAATGTTTGCCTGACTTTTTTGTCTTTTTTTGCGATGCGGAAAATGCTACTTTACCGGCGCTGAATAATTCTGCACTAAATAATTATACCAAAGCAGTATTATTTTAAGAAATAAAATTTCGCGTAGGAGCGCCAAGAATGTCTGACAATCAACCGGTTCAAAAAGATCGCCCATGGCTGTTTCGTACCTATTCGGGACACAGTTCGGCTATCGAAACCAATAAACTGTTTCGCACCAATCTGGGCCGTGGCCAGACGGGGTTGTCGGTCGCTTTCGACCTGCCGACCCAGACCGGATATGACTCCGACCATGTGCTGTCCCGCGGCGAAGTGGGTAAGGTCGGGGTGCCGATCTCTCATCTTGGCGATATGGAAACCCTGTTCAACGACATTCCCTTGAACAAGATGAACACCTCCATGACCATCAACGCCCCGGCAGCATGGCAACTAGCACTCTATATCGCAACAGCGGAACGTCAGGGCGCTGCACGTAGCGACTTGGCCGGCACGACCCAGAACGATATCATCAAGGAATATCTGTCACGCGGAACCTACATCTTCCCGCCAGAGCCGTCTTTGAAGCTGATCACCGACATCGCGGCCTTTACCTACCGTGAAATCCCCAAATGGAACCCCATGAACGTCTGTTCCTACCACCTGCAGGAAGCGGGCGCGACTCCGCAGCAGGAATTGGCATTTGCCTTGGCCACGGGGATTGCGGTTCTCGATTCCGTAAAAGCCTCCGGTCAGGTGCCAGATGAAGATTTCCCCAAAGTGGTCGGTCGGATCTCCTTCTTCGTGAACGCAGGCATCCGCTTCGTTACTGAAATCTGCAAGATGCGCGCCTTCACCGAGCTATGGGACGAAATCTGTCGCGAACGCTACAATGTTGAAGAAGAAAAATACCGCCGCTTCCGCTATGGCGTACAAGTAAACTCCCTTGGCCTGACCGAACAACAGCCGGAAAACAACGTTTACCGTATCCTCTTGGAAATGCTGGCGGTTACCCTGTCTAAAAACGCCCGCGCCCGCGCCGTCCAGCTTCCGGCTTGGAACGAAGCCCTGGGTCTGCCGCGCCCGTGGGACCAGCAATGGTCCTTGCGCCTGCAACAGATCATGGCTTACGAAACCGACCTGCTGGAATATGGCGATCTGTTTGATGGTTCTGCCGAAGTCACCCGCAAAGTGGAAGAACTCAAAGAAGGCGCACGCGACGAGTTGGCCCGCATCGACGAAATGGGCGGGTCAATCCCGGCCGTTGAAACCGGCTACATGAAACAGAAACTTGTGGAAGCCAACGCCACCCGCCTTGCTGCCATCGAAGCAGGCGAACAGATCGTTGTCGGCGTCAACAAGTTTGCTGAAGGCGAAGACAGCCCGCTGACCGCAGGCGATGGCGCGATTCTGACCGTTGATCCAAAATCAGAAGCAGAACAGATCGAGCGTTTGAAAGCATGGCGTGAAAATCGTGATGCCGCCAAGGTTGCCACCGCCCTTGAAGACTTGAAATCCGCTGCCAAAGAAGGCCGTAATATTATGGAACCGTCCATCGCAGCGGCTCATGCAGGTGTCACGACCGGGGAATGGGGCACAGCCTTGCGTGAAGTCTTTGGCGAATACCGCGCCCCGACGGGCGTTGGCGGAGCCTCAAGCGCGCAACATGGCGACCAACTGGCTGACGTACGCGTCAAAGTCGATAAAATCTCCGACCAGATGGGCCGCCGCGTCAAAATGCTCGTCGGCAAACCCGGCCTGGATGGTCACTCCAACGGGGCGGAACAAATCGCCGTGCGCGCCCGTGATGCCGGCATGGAAGTTGTCTATGAAGGTATCCGCCTGACACCGGCCCAAATCGTCAACGCCGCCCTTGAAGAAGGCGTGCATGTGATCGGCCTGTCCATCCTGTCCGGCTCTCACCTTCCGTTGGTCACAGAAGTGTTGGAACGCATGCACGAAGTCGGTATCAGCGACATTCCTTTGATTGTCGGTGGGATCATACCGCCAGAAGATGAAGCGGAATTGTTGAAAGCCGGTGTTGCCCGTGTCTACACCCCGAAAGATTACGAGATCAACGCCATCATGGCAGATATCGCCAATCTGGTGGAATCCAAACAAGTGGCCTAAACCAGTCCACCCCTGAAAAAACCCTCGGTACATTACCGGGGGTTTTTTATTGATTAAAAGATGATATAAGGACACTCTTCTTGCGCTCTTTGCGAGTATGAGGTGTCATGTCGTGATAAGATTTATAACTAGCGTTTTCTTTTTACTGGTCTCTTGTGTCTTGCTGTCCCTGCCCAGCTCGGGGCTTGCCGCAAACAAACCTACGATTCGCTGGGTTTCAAACGACCTGTCTCCACTTTATATCAACAGCGGCCCGTTCAAAGGGCAGGGTATTGCAGACCAGATCTCCCTGTTTTTGCAGACCTATCTGCCTGACTATACTCACGAGTTTGAAAACATAAACTTCTCCCGTCTGTACGCACTCGTCGAACGCAACCATCTGGTCTGTAGCGGACTACTTTTCAGAAATCAGCTCCGTGACGAGATTCTTCACTTTTCCAACCCGTATAAACCCGCTTATTCACAGGTTATCGTCAGCCATCACCCCATGGACTATCCCCCCGAAGGGCTCTCGCTTGAAAAGTTCATTGCCCAGCATGAGCATGTCCTATCTGTACAAAAGCGCCGCTCCTATGGGGCCCACCTTGATCCGATCCTTAAAAAAGAGATCCAGAAGGGCCATATAAATGTGCTTGATGTCTCCACCGAACAGATGTTCAAAATGCTGTCTCATGGGCGAATCCAGCATTTTCTGGATATTGAAAATAGCGTGACCTATTATCAGGCGACTCATAAAGATCAAAAAAACATCCATATTGTTCCCGTTGCAACGCCAATGGATCGTTTTTTCGGACGCGTTGCCTGTACCAAATCACCAGCCGGACAGGCGCTGATCCAAAAAATTAATCAAATCATCGAAGACCATAAAAGAACTGATGAGTTTCGTCGTCTGACCGAATTATGGATCGCGCCGGAAAATCTCGCGCGTTTTCGCCGGATTTATGAAAAAGAAATCCTGAAATAATCTGTCTTGAGTTTGCATTTACCCCTTATTTCCTGTATAGATCAGCACATCTTGGAATAACCAAGTAAACAACTCAGGAAAATTGAAGAATGAGCGACCCGCGCACTGACCTCGTGGGCCTAAGCCGTGATGAGCTTCAGGCCGAAATGGAACGTATTGGTGAAAAACCTTTCCGTGCCAAACAACTATGGCAATGGATTTACCACCGCGGCGTTACCGACTTCACAGAAATGAGCAATATTTCCAAGTCTCTGCATGGTAAACTGGCGGACCATTTCTATATTTCCCGCCCGAACATCAGTGAAGAACTGACCTCCAAAGACCGCACCCGTAAGTGGTTGTTCAAGTTTGATGACAACAACGAAGCTGAAACCGTCTTCATCCCCGAAGAAGATCGCGGCGCGGTCTGTATCTCTTCCCAAGTCGGCTGTACGCTGACCTGTAAGTTCTGTCACACGGGCACACAGTTGTTGGTGCGTAACCTGTCCTCCGCGGAAATCGTCGGGCAATTTATGGCCGCGCGCGATTCTTATGGGGAATGGCCGTCGCCTCCCGGTGACAAGCGCCTGCTGTCCAACATCGTCCTGATGGGCATGGGGGAGCCGCTGTATAACTACGACAATGTGGTCAAAGCGCTTAAAATCCTTATGGATCAGGAAGGGATTTCCCTGTCTAAACGCCGCATTACCTTGTCAACATCCGGTGTTGTGCCGGAAATTCGTCGCTTGGGCGAAGATGCGGATGTGGAACTGGCAATCAGTCTGCACGCCCCCGTCGATGAGGTGCGCAACGAGATCATGCCGATCAACAAAAAATACCCGCTGGCAGACCTGATGGCAGCGGTGAAGGATTATCCCGCCGCGATCAATGCCCGCCGGGTGACTTTTGAATATGTCATGTTGAAAGGCATCAACGACAGTGAAGCCGACGCCCGCGCCCTGACCCGTCTGGTCAAGGATATTCCGTGTAAATTCAACCTGATCCCGTTCAACCCGTGGCCCGGCAGCAACTACGAATGTTCGGATCGCGCGACACAGAAAAAGTTTGTCGAGATCCTGAACCGTGCGGGTTACACCGCCACGATCCGCGTCACCCGTGGGCAAGATATTCTCGCAGCCTGTGGTCAGTTGAAATCAGAAAGCGAGCGCACCCGTTGTTCGCGCATGAAAGCCCGCATCGAAGCCGGTATTCATGATGATGAACATGCCTTACCAGCCTCTGCAGTTGCTCAATAGATTAATTTAAGTACCGCGTTGTAATCTGCCTGATCGTCCCGTCCAGGTGCAGTTCCTTCAGATTAGCTTCCAAAAGATCACGGATTTTCACACGATCCGTGATCTTGGATTGGCGCGAAATCACCATAAACGCAGGCTCATAGGGTAAAAACGGGACGCTAAGCCCTTTTATTTTTGCCAGCTTACCCTGCTTCTTCAGATAATAGCGAAAACGCGCTTCATTATCCAAGACAGCATCCACTTTCCCGCTTTCCAACATCTTGAGCGCATCCGCTACGTTTTCAAACTCGAACCGCTGAATCCGGCGGTCCGCAATGGCCTGCTCTAGACCAATGGTCAAAGCAAACCCTTTATTATGAGCCACTTTTAAGCCAAAAAAGTCCGAAATACGATTAAAGTTCAGCTTTTTTCCCTGCTTTACAAAAACACGAAACGTCGAATAATGCACCGGCACTTCAAACAGATATTCCACAAACTGGCGACGGTCCTGCGTGTCAAACAGCGAAAACCCAACATCGCAGGTGCCGTCTTTTAATTTCTGTATCAGTCGCTGCCAGCTGTAAACTTCGATCTTGGCGGGTTGACGGGCGCGCTTGAGAATGGCGACCACAATATCAATATCTATGCCGTTTAAAACTTTCCCCTCTTGCAGAACATAGGGTTCAAACCCTTTATGGGTACAGAACATCAACTCCTTTGCTGAGACAACGGGGCTTGCGAGTAATAGAATCACCAATCCAACCAGAAATATTCTCAAGAGTTCGTTTCCTTTTCGACCTTCGTTACCCACAATGACATTTTTTTCAGTAGTCTAGCCTGTCTCTCATTTATAATCTCCAAAAAATAAGGGCATCCAAGCCATTCTACCAAAAGTCATAAGGTTGCAGATCTAAAATAAACATATATCTTTTATTTACAATTACTTAACTTATCTCCCACCTGACTTCCAAACCCCAAAACACACCATCCCCCCTACAAAACCCAACCTGACATAGATGACACTCAACCTGCTTTATCCATAGCTTTAGGTAAATGCATAAAATTATATAAAAATACTGTGTTTTTTGCCTCTTGTCAGATGGGCGAAGAGATTGCAAAATCAACCGATTGAATAAAAATTGAAAGAAGACACGACTCCATGCAGTTTGATTTTGCAACCATCGCCGGATTGATCATAGGGATCACAGTTGTCGTCTTGGCTATTCTGTCCGGTTCAGATGTCATGATCTTCTTCAATATTCCCGGCGCCTTGATTGTTTTTGGCGGCACGTTCGCCGCTACCCTGATCAAGTTTCCGCTAACCGGAATTTTCGTTTCCATCCCCATCGGGATTCGGGCCGCTTTTACCGTCCAAAAAGAAAAGCCACGCGATTACATTCGCCAAGCCATCCAGCTTGTCAAACGCGCACGTAAAAACGGCATCCAGACCATCGAAAAAAACAATCTGAAAAACCCGTTCTTCAAAAAAGGGGTACAACTTTGTGCAGACGGCCGCGATCTTGACTACATCCGTAAAATCCTCACTCAAGAAATGGCAATGGCTATTCAGCGCGAGGAAGTCGGGGGCAAGATTTTCCGCGCCATCGGCGATGCGGCCCCTGCTTTTGGCATGTTCGGGACCATCGTCGGTCTGATCCAGATGCTGGCCAACATGTCGGACCCCTCTACCATTGGTCCGGCCATGGCGGTGGCCTTGCTGACGACCCTTTACGGGGTGCTTGTCGCCAACCTGATCGCCTTGCCCATCGCTGATAAACTGGAATCAAAATCTTCGGAAGATAAAGCCCTTCGTTCCTTGATTATCGAATGTGTTTTCCAGATCCAGCAAATGCAAAACCCGACTGCTATGCTTGAAATCCTTGAGCCTCACCTGCCTGAAAAACAACGCGGCGGCAGCGGTGGCAGTGACGGCTACACAGCAGGCCGTGATGCCAAGAAACGGCGATAGAGCATGGAAACCAGCGACGACCATCCAGAAACCCTAGACGGTTCCAAAGTCATCAAGCATAGCAAGGATGCTCCGGCTTGGATGGTGACCTATGCCGATCTCATGTCGTTGCTGTTCGCCCTCTTTGTCCTGCTGTTGTCTTTTTCTGAAGTTAATGACAACAGCTTTAAGAAAAATGCCGGCCCCATGCGCGAGGCCTTTAACCAGAATGCCGACTTTGAAACGGACGAAGAATCGACCCTATCGGGTGGATCGGGCATCTTACAAGGGGTAAAAACCGTCCCGCTGGATATCCCGGATCGCGAAGTACTGCACGAAGCCATGTTGGCGGAACTGCGCCGTTCCCTACAACGCGACATCGCCAGCAACCTCGTGGAAATAGAAGACACCAACACCGGTATTGTCCTGCGCTTCCCTTCAGAAACGGCCTTCCAGTCCGGTGGGGCAGAACTGGCGCAAAGCTCCTATCCGACGTTGGACAAGATCATCCCCGTACTGGCACGCACACCCGGCGATATCAAAGTCGGGGGTCATACGGATGATTTACCCATTTCGACTCTTCAATTCCGGTCTAACTGGGACCTATCTTCGGCGCGCGCCACATCGGTTGTGCATTATATGATCCGGTCCGGTCAAATCCCGAAAGAACGTTTAACATCGCAAGGGTTTGCCGACTCGCGCCCGCTGATGGAAAACAAAAATAAAGAAAGTCGCGCAAAAAACCGCCGCGTTGAAATTTCAATCGAAATTCCGGAAAACACCAAGGAAGCGGCGAAAATTCTTGAAAAAGCCCAACCGCGCCGCCGCATCTGGACCATTGATAAGGGCGAAAAACAACTTCTGCCCGGGGCCGAGCCGGAAGATCAGCAAGAACGCCGTCAGCGCCTGCAGGATGAGGCCAATAAGGCGGAGATCCCGCCAGAGCCGGTGCAATCCATTAGCCGATAAAAAAAGCCTGTCGGATCATTCCAACAGGCTTTTCTTTTTAGACGGTCAAAAGGGGGCGCTTAAGCGTTTTTCGCGCGCTCAACACCTTCAAGAAGCAGTTGCTTGGCTTTTTCAACGCCTTCCCAACCTGCAATCTTAACCCACTTACCTTTTTCAAGGTCTTTGTAGTGTTCGAAGAAGTGTGCAATCTCCTGCAGGATGATTTCCGGCAGGTCTGTGTGCGTTTTCACGTCTTTGTACATCAGGTGCATTTTGTCAGTCGGGACAGCCAGAACTTTCTCGTCCATGCCGCCGTCATCTTCCATCATCAACACACCGATCGGACGGGCAGAAATAACCGCACCCGGGATAATGCTTTGCGGAGCCAGAACCAGAACGTCAACCGGATCACCATCGTCAGACAATGTATGCGGAACAAAGCCGTAGTTCGCTGGATAATGCATCGGCGTGTGAACAAAACGGTCAACGAAGATCGCGCCGCTGTCTTTGTCAAATTCGTACTTAACCGGTGTAGAGCCAGCAGAAACTTCAATGATTACGTTTACCGCATCAGGCACATCGCCGACCGGAATCTTTTTGATATCCATGGTTTTTCCTCACATTCATTAAGTGCGGTGCCCCGAGGCCCCCCAATTTTGCAGGCGCACAATACCGAAGGATCACGCGTTTTTCAAGCGGTTTGCATCATCTTTACGGATCATCCAGACCAGCAGAAGCAAGGCGGGCAGGGCGATTGCCGAACAAGCAGCAAAAAACCACGTCCATCCAACCACTTCCGCCAAGAGACCGGAAAGTGACGCAAAGAGGTCGCGCGGCACAGCCATAAAAGAACTCAACAAAGCATATTGCGTCGCGGTATAGGCTGAATTGCACTGACTGGACAGATAGGCCACAAACGCCGTTGTCGCCATGCCTGCGGTAATGTTTTCCCCGGAAATCGCCACCATCAACATGGGGATATTGTAGCCAACCTCTGCCTGAAGGGAGAATAAAAGCGTCGAGAGCATCTGCACGATCCCGCAATAGAGCAGGGAATGCAAAATCCCGTAGCGGTAGGTCACGATGCCACCGATCAAGCCCCCGATCACCGTTGCTGCCATGCCAAAGACCTTGGTGATCGATCCAATCTCGGTGCCGCTAAAGCCCATTTCCTGATAAAACGGGTTTGCCATCGCCCCCAGCATCGCTTCACCCATTTTGTAAAGGATGATAAAGACCAACACCCAGACCCATCCAGACCGGGTCATAAAGTCTTTAAACGGCAACACGACAGCGATGTTGAAATTTGCAATCGTTGAGGCCATCCACATCGGTTTCCCCTCTGCCACCAATTGGCTGGCATGGGCATCGCGCTCTTGTAATTGGGTAGCCGCCGCCAGATTTTCCGGCTCTCTATTCAACAAAATCGTAATCATCCCGATCACGATCAGCCCCGCCATCATCATATAAACCAAAGGCATGGCAATCCAGTCGGATAGACCGATCGCAACCGCGCCTGCCACCAACATGCCAAGGCGGTAGCCGTTGACATACATGGCCGCGCCCGCGCCCTGTTCGTCATCTTTCAACAGTTCAATGCGGTAGGCATCAATCAGGATATCTTGTGTGGCAGAGAAAAAAGCCACAAACACCGCCATTAGGGCCGTCATTTCCGGTGTTACAGACGGGTTTGACATGCCCAATCCAATGATCGAGACAATCAAACACAGCTGAGATAACAAAGCCCAACTGCGCCGATGTCCGATGAGACGGTGGAGAACGGGCAGGCGGATATGATCCACCAACGGTGCCCACAGGAATTTAAAGGTATAAGGTAGGCGGGCCAGCGAAAACAGCCCAATCGCTGCCAGTGACACGCCTTCAATTTTCAGCCAGTACGACAAGGTGCCATAGACCAGCAGCAACGGCAGACCACTGGAGAAGCCGAGAAAAAGGATCGCAATAATGCGTCGATCCAGATAGATTTTCGACGCCTCGATCCAAGACTTCATGAAGGCCGACCCGTGACAATCGTTCTAAAGCAGGAAAGTTCGCCCGCACTATCCAGCATGGGGCCACGCAATTCGCTGTGATCCACCTTTAGACCGTCCTGACGGTTGGTATATAAAAACAGATCAAGAATACAGTCTTGGGCACGATACTGCCAAATCTCCACCCCTTTGTCGGTGCGGATAAAACTGGGGTCCCCCAGTACGCGTTTGACGTTCTGTTGCGACAGGCCGATCAGTTTGCTCGGGATCATCTCCTCTTCCAGACCAAAGGCTTTGATCGCCGCCAGTCTGTCTTTGTCGATGGTGTCTTTCTTCTTCTGAACCGTCGGGGCTTTACGCTCCCCCTGATACATATCTTTTGAGGTGGGAGAGCTGGAACAAGCCGCGAGAAAAAGCATGCCACACAGGGAAAGTGCTTTAACCGCCTGAAACATCATACGCATAAAAAGGGTGCGCCTTTTTAAGAGTTGTTGTCTTGATTACGCGCTTGCGCAATTTCGTCCGGTGACAAAGTCGCCATAGAACCAGAAATCTCGCCGCCTTCTTCAATCACAATCCGACCGTAGCGCACATTGCCTTTGACGCGACCACCGCTTTTAACGGTCAGTGTGGTATAGGCGTTCAAATCCCCGTCAAATACGCCGGAGATGTAAGCTTCTTCCACATGTGCTGTGCCGGTGTAAACGCCGCTGGAGGCAACATCCAAAACGCGGGCATCGGTGATTTTAGCGTCAACCTGACCTTCAACAACCAGTGTTTCACAGGCAGTAATTTCACCACGCAGGGAAATTTCACGCCCCACTGTCAGGGTGCGCGGGTCTTGCATTGTACGCTGTTCGCCACGGCGCGGTGTCGCCCCAGGGATATCCATCAAACGACGGGCAGCAATATCAGGACGGTACCCCGGTGACATCCCACTGGACGCCGCACTTGGGACCGCTGGCTTGCTTGGCGGTGCAGACGTGTGTGACCCTTTGGAGGAAAAAGGTTTCAACGGCGGAAGTTGTTCCACTTTATCGTCATTTGTGGCTTCACTTGCCGACTTGTCCGCATTTTCGGTGGTTGGTTTGTCGCCATTTTTATTACGCCCAAACATACTCACACATACTCCTTAAAGGTCTCGTTGTTCCAGCATCTGAAACTTGGGTTCCCGACGCCAGCTATGAAAAAGATGCACCATGACCGCTGTACCGACCACGGGAGCTATTAGGTTTACCAGAGGAATCGTCAACAGGAAAGCGGTCAATGCACCGGCAATCAGCAATTTCCCCTGATAGGCTTTACGCAGGGCTTTGGCTTTTTTTAAACCGACTCGGCGCTGACCTACCAGTTCAAAATACTCCCGACTTATTAAATAGCCGTTAAGCCCGTAAAAGACGACCAGATTGACCGCCGGAAACAGCAAATAGATCGGCAGGGCCAAAATGTTCAGCGCCACCATCACACAAGCAAACTTGATCGCCTCGACCAATGTTTCGCCCCACGGAATAGACGCCGCTTTAGGCAGGTTGGGGTAGTGTTTATTTTCAACGGCTTCGGCGATGTCTTCCAGCAAAAAGCCGATAATGACGGAGGCGACGGCCGGAAACAGCAACCAGACCACACCAATGGTCGCAAGCGATCCCAGCCAATCAATCGCCGTATCCATCCACGGTATATTGACCAACACCACATCAAACAAAAAGCCGGTAACGCTGGCAAATAACAAAACAAACGTAATAAACGCCCCTAAAATCCCCAGCAAAATAACTTTGCGAAAGGTCGGGTCGGGTAACTGCGCGAATGATTTAGAAAATGCGGAAAACATGCCTGTCCTTTGGTTTCCCTTGATAAAGATTTATTTTATGTAGCCCGAACCTTGAGATCAGGAAAGGGCTTTATGCAGAAAATCAACAATCTTGTGATGCATGTCGTCATGAACAGCCACACGATCAAACCCCGGCATATCGTTTGCCAACTCACCCAAAGCGGCGCGCGCCTCATCGCGCACAGGCGACAGGTAGGAAAAATGCCCCGCTTTAGCTGTCACATGATACGCACAGCCCTGCGGCAAGTTCTGGCGAATTTCATCCGCATGAAAGGGGTTGCGCAACACCATGTCGCGTTCCGCGCGAAACAGCAGTACAGGCACCTCTACGTCCTGCAGGCTTTCTTGCGTAAACAAGCCCCCACTCACGGGGGCAAGCGCAATGCAGGCCTTGTAACGTGGATCAGGCGTTGTCGGTAAATAGCTTTCGGCAAACCCGTCACGCACAATAACTTCATAACCACAAAAGGTGGCGTCAAATTCCCGGTTCAGGCGCAGATGATGCCGCAAACCGTCCACATAGGGCCGCGCGCCCGCACATGTCAGCGCCGTAAAGCCACCAAGGGAGAAACCAAACACCGCGATCCGCGTTGGATCAATAGAGTCTGCCCACTTTCCCTCTGTCAGCACCGTATCCAGCGCCGCTTTCACATGACGCGAGCGCGCGGAATAGACAGACGCGGACCCCGATCCGCTATCATCAAAAAAATTGTTAAACGGATGTTCGGGGGCAACCACAATATACCCCTTCTGCGCCAGAAATTCAGCCGTCTTGCAATGCCCGAAGCGCGTACCGCCCGACCCGTGAGACATCATAATCAACGGATGTTGACCCGATGCAATCGCCCCATTACGCACCACGTTAAAATCATAGATACCTTGGCGCAGAACCCGCGCAGGTTCGTCGGTGGGGTACCAGATTGCACAGGGAATTGATCCATCCGGATCAGACGCACGGAACAAGGAAAAACCGGCGTGATAAGTCATAGGGGGAATCCGTGATCGACCCGCCAACACGCAACAGGCCTTTTAAAAATTAGCAGAAAAAAAGCAAAGCCCCCGCCGATGCAGGGGCCAGAGCCTTAACGTTTCAGGTAAGTGGTTTTATCCATATCAATGGCTTCAACGCTGATTGCCACATCGTCGCTGACCAGCGCGGCAATTTTATCAAAGATACGTTTGTTCATATCCTGTTTTTGCTCATCGGTTCTGCCGATAAACAATTTTGCATCCACATGGATAAACAGCTGGTCTGTATTCGCGGTCACAAAATGTTCCACCGGAAAGGCACGGGCCTTGATCGCTTCAGGGGTGAACAAACCGGATTCATCGGCTGCATCCCAGACTTCCTGGACCAGTTTTTGAATTTCAAGCTGCTTTTCAACAGGTTTTGCATAAGAAATTACCATATGCGGCATGTGATCTACTCCTTGGATCGCGATTCTTTTTCTGTAATGCCGGAAATTCCTTCCCGACGGGCTAACTCAGCCCAAATCTCTTCCGGTTTAACCCCTAAGTCAGCCCACAGGACCAACAAGTGATAAAACAGGTCGGCACTTTCCGACACCAGCTTGTCGTTACCTTCGCTCAGCGCCGCAATCACACATTCCACGCCTTCTTCCCCGACTTTTTGCGCGATCTTGTTGCGCCCCTTGGAAAAAAGCTTGGCGGTATAAGACGCAGACGGGTCTGCCCCTTTGCGCGCCGCAATGGTTTCAAACAGTTTATCCAGTACAGTTGCGTCCATCATCAATCCAATCGTACCGGCAGACCGGCCTTTGCCATATGTTCTTTCGTTTCACGGATGGTATAGGTGCCAAAGTGGAAGATACTTGCCGCCAAGACCGCACTGGCATGACCTTCGGTCACGCCTTCGACCATATGGTCCAGATTGCCCACACCACCAGACGCAATCACCGGCACAGAAACCGCATCAGCAACCGCGCGCGTCAGTTCAAGGTTAAAGCCCACCTTGGTGCCATCACGATCCATGGAGGTCAGCAGGATTTCGCCAGCGCCGTAATCCACCATCTTTTTCGCCCATTCAACGGCATCAATCCCTGTCGGGTTGCGCCCGCCGTGGGTGAAAATCTCAAACTTGTTTGGTCCCACGGATTTGGCATCAATCGCCACCACAATGCACTGGTTACCAAACTTTTCCGCTGCTTCACGCACAAACTCAGGACGCTTCACCGCCGCAGAATTGATCGAGACTTTATCGGCCCCCGCCAGCAACAGCTTGCGGATATCTTCAATCTCGCGCACACCGCCGCCCACAGTCAGGGGCATAAAGCACTGTTCTGCCGTGCGACGTACCACATCATAGATGGTGTCGCGGTTTTCATGGGTGGCTGTGATATCCAGGAAAGTCAACTCATCGGCACCAGCCGCATCATAGACCTTGGCCTGTTCCACAGGATCACCGGCATCCACCAGATCAACAAAGTTGACCCCTTTCACCACGCGCCCGTTTGCCACATCCAGGCAGGGGATAATACGAACTTTTAACATGATTATCCCTTCAGCACTTTCATGGCATCCGCCACGTTTAATTTACCATCATAAATCGCCCGACCGGAGATCGCGCCATCCAGACCCGGCACTTCCGCTGCCTTGATCGCTTCGATATCTGCCATGGACGACACACCCCCGGACAAGATCACAGGGGTCGAGATCGCTTTTGCCAACTCAACAGTTGCCTGCAAGTTCGGCCCTTCCATCGCGCCATCTTTGGAAATATCCGTAAAGATGATGGCCGCAACGCCCGCATCTTCAAACTTCAACGCAAGGTCCAGCACTTTCATGTCCGACACTTCGGCCCAGCCTTCAACAGCCACATAGCCGTCACGCGCATCAATGCCAACCGCCACCTGACCGGGGAAGCGCTTACAGGCTTCAATCACAAAATCAGGGTCACGCAAAGCAATCGTGCCCAAGATCACCCGGCTAATGCCCGCGTCCAGCCAGTATTGGATGGTTTCAAAGGTACGAATACCGCCACCCAACTGGGTTTGGGCTTTTCCATCCACCGCCGTGACAATCTGCATCACCGCATCTGCGTTTGCGGGTTTACCTTCAAACGCGCCGTTCAGGTCCACAATATGGACCCACTCGCAGCCATCTTGGACAAACTGCTGCGCCTGTGCGCCCGGGTTGTCGTTAAACACGGTTGCCGCATCCATTTCACCACGCAGCAAACGTACACAGTTACCGTCTTTTAAATCAATCGCAGGATAAAGGTTCATGGCTTAGGGCTTCCATTTCAAGAAATTGGTGATCACTTGCAAACCAACGGCTTGGCTTTTTTCGGGGTGGAACTGGGTGCCGACCATATTGTCTTTGCCCACAACTGCGGTGACGTCACCGCCATAGGAAACGGTCGCCAGCTGATGGGCCGGATCAACGGTTTTAAACTGATAAGAGTGGACGAAATACACATTCGGATCCGCGGGCAACCCGTTCAACAATGGGTGCGCATCGGCTGTAAAGTTCAGCTCGTTCCAACCCATATGCGGGATTTTCAGACTGTCATCATTCGGTTCAATCGGCACAATCTCGCCCGCGATCCAACCCAGCCCCTCATGGCTGCCATGTTCGATGCTGCGATCTGCCAACAGTTGCATACCAACACAGATGCCCATAAACGGGTTGGCTTTCACATGCACAACTTCATGCAAGGCGTCCAACATGCC
This sequence comes from Terasakiella pusilla DSM 6293, assembly GCF_000688235.1. Classification (GTDB taxonomy): domain Bacteria; phylum Pseudomonadota; class Alphaproteobacteria; order Rhodospirillales; family Terasakiellaceae; genus Terasakiella; species Terasakiella pusilla. The sequence goes on from NZ_JHYO01000003.1 coordinate 21,457, forward strand.
GTCTACACTGCGCAATCCTTTGGCACAATCACCAAATGCGCCCACACCGGGCAGCACCACGCGATCTGCGTTCAGCACATCTTCCGGCTTGTCGGAGACTTTGACATCAAAGCCAAGACCCGCTTCACGGGCGGCACGTTCAAATGATTTTTCGGCTGAGCGAAGATTGCCCGAACCATAGTCGATAATGACAACAGACATAGGGTCTGATCCCTTAGTTAGTGAAGTGTTGTAACGTAGCGTTCAAGGGCATGTTCTGCCGATACCGCGCTCACCACTTCGTCCTCTGTAAATCCGCGTCGCGCCAAAGACCAGCGCGCCAGATCGTTGGCATAAAGTCCCACCAACAGGTTGAAGGCGATATTGACCACAGCTTGCCCAAAAAGATCAAGCCCTATTGCAGCTAAAATGACGCTAATGATAATTTCTGCCAGCGCCAAACCACCGGCAACCCACCAATATCCCTTAAAGGCGGCCCAGAAAAACGTCAGGATCGCCGCCCACAAATTAAACCCTTCTTTGATCGCCCGAATGTCCGGGCAGGGGTCCAAGCCGTATTTATGAATATGGATACTAAAGAGTTTCATCTATCCGCCTTAAATTTCGTCCATCGGCTTCCAGCCGGTTTGCGCTTTCACGCGCTCAATCCACGCGTTCACCTTCGGATAACGGGATAAATCAAACCCGCCTTCGTCTGCAACATGGGTGTAGGCAAACAACGAAATATCAGCAACGCTATAGCGCCCACCTGCAAAAAAATCATGCTCTTTTAAGTGATTTTCCATCACATCCAGCGCCGTATAACCTTTTTTCCAAAGCTGCGGTAGGCGCGGGTCTTCTTTTTCTGTCTGCCCCATGTAGTGCATGGAAAAACGCGCAACCGCAATAGCCGTTTCATGGCTATACTGTTCCCAAAACAGCCATTGATAGACCTTTGCTTTATCAAACGCATCCGTCGGCATCAGGTCTGTGCCCTCGGCGAAATGGAGCAGGATCGCGTTTGATTCTGACAGGACGCGTCCATCTTCACACACCAATGTCGGGATTTTCCCCACCGGGTTGATCGCCAGAAACTCCGGTGTCAGGCAATCATCAGCCAGCACATCCATTTCACGGATCTTAAGAGCATGACCCAGTTGATGCATAACTAACCGGACTTTGTAACAATTGCCGGATCCTTGATCGGAATACAAGGTAAGTGCCATAGGTATGCTCCTGTTAAAAAATGAACCGCCCCAGATTATTGACTTAAAGCCTTCAGGTCCAGTTGTTTGACTATATTTGAAATCCGTTCGCCTAAATCCGCATACTCGTGGCGCAACCAGATATGCGCGCTCAAGTCACTGACCTCAATTGCCCGCAACGTCGGATACCGTGGGGCCAGATCTTGCCAACTGACCTCATTGATGAAAAAACCGTCAATCCGGCCTTTACGTAGCATTTCCGGCAATTGAGATAGCTGTGAAACTGCGACCAGACGGGTAGGGTCGCTCACCTGATCCATCACCCAATTCGTGCCCCGCACATAGCCCATGACTCGCCCGACACGATCTATCTGTTTTCGATAAGGCGAATCTTCAACGACTAACACGCCTTTTGCCGTCATAATCGGTGGACTAATCATAAAGGCAACCGACTTTACCTGCTTTCCATACGAGGGATTGCGTAAAAACTCCCCATCCAACTCTTTATTCAACAATAAAGCGGTTAATCTTTTGTGCGGTGCATACAAAATCTCCACACATAAGCCGCTTTTGGTCAAAGAGGAGGCAACTTTAATCGATAATTGCCGATGGAATTTTTCACCAATCGCGCCAAAACGCAGGCAATGCCCTCTGTCCTGAGCCACAGAGAGTCCTTGAAAGGAAAAAAACACCACCAAAAAGAAAGCTGAAAAATAACCCATATCGTCTCTTGCTCCCCTCATCATCCAGAGTCTGTAAACCCTGAATGATGATTAGAGTATCTGCGCGACAGTTCTTGTCGTTATCGGTTAAAGAGACCCTTTGGTCGATGGCACAACATCACTGCGACGTGGGTCAATCTCTGCGGCTTGACGCAAGGCGCGCGCCAAACCTTTAAAGCACGCTTCTGCAATATGGTGGTTGTTTGCCCCATCAATCATCGCGACGTTCAACGACAAGCCCGCTTTTAGAGCAAAAGATTGGAACCAGTGCTGGAACATTTCTGTATCCAGATCGCCAAGACGGTCCTGCGTAAAGGCGACTTTCCACACCAGATAGGGACGGTTGGAACAGTCGAGCGCCACACGGATCAGGGTTTCATCCATCGGGATATAACTATGGGCATAACGATTGATGCCTTTACGGTCCCCCAACGCCTGACTAAAGGCTTCGCCCATAGCAAGGGCCACATCTTCGACCGTGTGGTGACAATCAATGTGGAGATCGCCGTTGCATCGCACCTTCAAATCCATCAAACCGTGGCGGGACAACTGTTCCAGCATATGATCAAGGAAACCGATCCCTGTTTCAATGTCATACTCGCCGGTTCCATCCAGATTAATCTCGACAGAAATATCCGTTTCAGATGTCTTTCGCGCGACAGATGCGGTGCGCATGGCCTTTTCTCCAGTCAATAGTGCAAACTCTCGCCTGCTTATACACCAATTTCCTTAAAGATTTGTGAGTTATTTTTCATCCGGCAACCCATGAGAAGCGTCACCCCCCTTTCACACAACCCAAAACATTTGCATACAAATAAATAAAATGGTATGGAATAGGGGCTCTGAAATAAAAAACTATGTCGTAAAAAATGAAAAATACATTCCGAATTCAGGCGAGTCTTGTGCTCGTCGGCCTTATGCTGTTCGGCTGGGTTTATAGCGCTGACGCTGGCCCATTAGAACAAAAGCGCCCGGTTCGCATCACCTTCGTTACCCCCGAAGACAAAGATGCGCGCTTTTGGGGGATTGCGCATAAATTTGCCCGCACTGTTGCCCAAAATCTCGATATCGATTTCAAAATTGTCTACAACGAAGGACGTCACCGTTTTAGCTATCGCAATGCCATTCAGGCGGCTCTTCAAGACCCCCTCAGACCCGATTATATTGTCGGCATCTTTTTTAGATCCACCGCCGTTCCGTTTCTTGATGAAACCCAAAAAGCAGGCATTCCCGTTTTTATAATCAACACGACCACACCGGCTGAAGATCACCACCAGATCGGGCAACCTCGTCAAAACTATCCTTTGTTTTTAGGGCAGATGCACCCGGATGAAAAACAAGCCGGCTATGATTTAGGAAACTACCTGATCCAAAAAGCCACATCAGACTACAAACACCAAACAGCCGAGATTATCGCCATCTCCGGTCATCGGGAAAATCCAGTCTCGAATATACGCGTGGACGGCCTCAAACAAATCGCCGCAGAAACCCAAAGCACCTTCAACAGAACGATTTTCTCCACCTGGATTCCCGAAGATGCGCGCAACGTTACCCGTAAGGTCGCGGAAAAACACCAAAAAACAAACGTTTACTGGTATGCCTCCGACCTGATGGCGATCAAAAGTGCGCCGGAAATTCCGTTAAACCAAAAAGCCACCGTCGGCGGATTTGACTGGAACCCCCAAGTGGTCTCGGCGATCAGCCAAGGCACGGTAGATGCCTCGATCGGCGGACATTTTGTAGAATTGGGCCTCAGCCTCCTTCTGCTCTATGACCATTACAACGGCTATGATTTTAAAGATGACACAGGTGTGGTCATCAAAACAAAAATGGCTCTGTTAGAAAAAGACAACCTTGCCACCTACAGCCGTTTTCTAAGCGGGGAAAACTGGGAAACCATTGACTTTAAAAGCTTTACCAAAACCCAGTCCGGGCCGGACCATACCTGTGACCTTTCCCTTCCCGCCCTTATCACCGCAGAACAAAACAATTAAAAGAAATTTTAGTAATTTTTATACTATCTAAAATTTTATTTTTTATGCTAGCCTTCTGAAAGGTATTACTACTCAGTATATTCCCCGGTACAAATAGCCTTCGGCACCTTAAACAAATGATCCTGCACCTCGCAACATACGCGTTTCTAGGTTCTCTCACCGGGCTTCTCGTTCTCGCCCTTGAATCTAATCTGCTTGCCAACTCGATTTTTCGTTATGGTGTCGCCCTTTTATCCTTAGCCCTTTTCCATGCTGTGCTTACCCTGAGCCGGTTTTTCATTTGGACCCTAAAATCACGCCGTTAATTCAACCCACACTCTGATATTCCAGCGTTCACCCTTGACAAAAGCGATAGAAACAGCCCAAATCCGCTACACTCTAAATGTCAAAGAATCTGGAATAGCTTTATGTCCGAAGAAAGAAAATTCCCTGGTTGGCGCGGTACAACCATCTTGTCCATTAGACGGGGCAATGATGTCGTGATCGCCGGCGACGGTCAGGTCAGCCTTGGTCACACTGTCATCAAAGGCAATGCAAAGAAAGTTCGCAAACTGGCTGGTGGCAGTGTCATCGTTGGCTTTGCAGGCGCAACAGCCGATGCCTTTACCTTATTTGAACGCCTTGAATCCAAACTGGAGATGCACCCCAGTCAATTGACCCGCGCCTGCGTGGAAATGGCGAAAGACTGGCGTACAGACCGATATCTGCGCAAGCTGGAAGCCATGATGATCGTGGTGGATAAGGAAGTCAGCCTCGTCCTCACCGGCACCGGTGACGTGTTGGAGCCGGAAGATGGCATTGCCGCCATCGGGTCCGGCGGCAATTATGCCCTGTCTGCCGCCCTTGCTATGAAAGACCGCGATGACCTGTCTGTTGAAGACATCGCGCGGCGCGCCATGGGCATTGCCAGCGACATCTGCGTTTATACAAACAACAATCTGACTGTAGAGACTTTATAAGACATGACAAATTTCACCCCACGCGAAATTGTTTCGGAGCTGGATCGTTTTATCATCGGTCAGCAAAACGCCAAACGCGCCGTTGCCATTGCCCTGCGCTCACGCTGGCGCCGTCAGCAGCTGGAAAACCCGCTGCGTGATGAGGTTCTACCCAAAAACATCCTGATGATCGGCCCCACCGGTGTTGGTAAAACCGAGATTGCGCGCCGTTTGGCAAAGCTTGCAGAAGCCCCGTTTATCAAGGTTGAAGCCACCAAATTCACCGAAGTCGGCTATGTGGGCCGCGATGTGGAACAAATGATCCGTGATCTGGTTGAAAGCGCGATCAACATCGTTTCGGAAAAAATGAAAAAGGAAGTGAAGGCCAAGGCAGAGCTTGCTGCTGAAGAACGTGTACTCGACGCTTTGGTCGGGGAAACGGCGTCTGCCGAAACCCGCCAAAAATTCCGGGTTATGCTGCGCGAAGGCAAGCTGGATGATAAAGAGATCGAGCTGGATTTGGCAGATAACTCCAGCCTGTCCATGCCGACCATGGAAATCCCCGGCATGCCCGGTGCCCAAATGGGCATGATGAACCTGGGCGAAATGTTTGGCGATGCCTTTGGGGGGCGCAAGAAAAAGCGCAAAGTCACGGTTATCGAAAGTTACGAATTGCTGCTGGACGAAGAAGCCGACAAGCTTCTGGATAATGACAAAGTGGTCAGCGAAGCCCTGAGCAGCGTCGAAAATAACGGCATCGTCTTTATTGACGAGATCGATAAAATCACCACCCGTTCAGAAAAGACCGGCGGTGATGTGTCGCGCGAAGGTGTGCAACGTGACCTGCTGCCGATGCTGGAAGGAACAACTGTCACCACCAAGCACGGCACAGTTAATACCGATCACATCCTGTTTATTGCCTCCGGTGCGTTCCATGTCGCCAAACCAAGCGATTTGTTGCCGGAATTGCAAGGCCGTCTGCCTAATCGCGTTGAACTGTCTGCCCTGACCCGCGAAGACTTTAAACGCATCCTGACAGAACCGGAATCCAGCCTGATCAAGCAATATGTCGCCCTGATCGGCACGGAAGATGTGACGTTGGACTTTGAAGACGATGCGATTGAAGAGATCGCCAACCTTGCCGCCGAGATCAACCATAATGTGGAAAATATTGGTGCCCGTCGTCTGCACACGGTTTTGGAACGACTGCTGGAAGAAATCAGCTTTACGGCCAGTGAAAAAAGCGGCGAAACCCTGACCATCACCAAAGACATGGTGAAAGAAACCGTCGGTGAACTGGCCCAGAACGTTGATCTGTCAAAGTTCATTCTGTAATGGAAACGAAGTTCGACACCATCACGGAAGATAATCTACAGGTCTTCACCAAGGCGTTTTATGATGCGGTCCAGGAAGATGATCTTCTTGGACCCATCTTCCATGCCCGGATCGGCACGACAGATGAAGACTGGGCCCCGCATATGGATCGGGTCAACCAGTTCTGGTCGTCTTTGCTGCTGAACAAAGGAACGTTTAAAGGCAAGATGGTGCCCATCCACAACCAGATCCCCGATTTGGAGACAGAGCACTTTAAACGCTGGATGGAAATTTTTATGGCAACCGTCAATCTCTATTACGCAACCTCACCCTCCCTTGATCTGATGATCAAAGCCCAAACGGTGATGCGCACGCTCCATCGTGGCTATAAAGCACATTTGCGCAATAAAGCAGAGAAACAGGCCGCCTTAGAGACGGCCCCGAAAGACGCTTAAGGCGTTGTCTGCATCGCAACGGATTTAATGATTAAATCTCCGCTGATATTTTTCATAACGAAGCCGGAAAAGTCATCGCGAAAGCCGTTATCTGTTGTCTGCAGCACAGATTTGCCATCAATACTCACGCTCATGGCGCCTGCCGGATTTCTGATCCATTCAATCTCATGATATTTCTGGTCTTCCAGCTTCAGGCTGGACAGACTTGCAACCACGGACGAGCTGCTTTTATAGTTGCGCAACAACTGCAGGGCAGGGGTTTGGCCGGATCGATAGACCAGCTTATAGCCCACATCCGCCTCATTCCCCTGATAAGGTCCCATTTCAAACTGAGCGCCCTCTGCCCAGCTGGACAGGCTCATTTTGAGGGTAAAGGCATTTTTGACCGGTGTGGTGAGCTGGATCATCGCCGGATCATTTTTCGGCGTGACAGCCGCTTGTTGTTGTGTCTTGCCTTGCTGCTGTGTCTGCCCACCAAGGACCGCGCCCAACACGCCAATGATCATTTCTTCCTTACTCAGCTTTTGTTGCTGATTGGACGTGTTGTTTTGCGATGTGGTTGCACTGGCTTTTTCCACAATAGAACGCAAACCGTAACCTTTTTCGATCCAGTATTTGCCGCTGGTCACTTGCCATGCCGGATTTTTGGTAAAATCGCCGTCACTAAAGTCATCACTAAAGATCACACTCGGCAAAGACACATCGTATTTGGCGGCCAAATTCTTTAAATCCTGCAAAAATTTAGGATCAGCCGCGCGGGCTTTTTCCGCTTCGCTCACCAAGGTGCGTAGTTCTTTAACAAAAGCCGACTGTGCGGCGGTGTGAGGCGCGTTGGGATCAGACCAGGCGTTATAACGTGTTTGCGCCTGTGCGCTCACGGCGACAGCGCTCAACACAACTGCTAAAACCAATCGTTTCATAGGTCACTCCCAGATCTAAATATTTGACTTTGCACTCTTTCTATTGTGCCGCAACACCGACGTTCTGACAAGCTGCCTTAACTGGGGATCGTCTGTTCAATGCGCGCAATCAGATCCTCGATGGTTTCCTCATCCAAACGATTGATGCGACGTGACAACAGGTTTGCCAAATAGGTCGCATTCGCTGAGCGTTCCACCGTATCCACCACAATGCGGGGATGGGACAGGCCAGCAAGTTCCTTCAGTTCTTCCGCATCATCCCAGATCAGGTTGAAATAACCTGCCACCTGCATAACGAACCCCGGCCCCGGCTTGCCCCGCTTGCCATGTTCCAACGCAGACAAATAGGCCGAAGACACTTCAAGGTCTTTCGCCATTTGCTTCATGGTGATGCCGCGCGTTTTGCGCAACTGTCGTACTTTTTCGCCAAAAGGAGTCATAAGTTATACAAATTCCGGTTAACTTTGCCCCTGTTGATAATATAAGCGCCGATATGATACCAGCTTTTTTTATCAAAACTCTATCGACGCCAACGTTTTAGAAGGACATAAAGCGCCCCTTCCCCGCCTGATGCCTTTGGCGCATAGGAAAACGCAATGATCTTGGCGCGTAGGTTCGGTTGGTTCAGCCAATGGGGCACCATCTGACGCAAAACACCGATTTCTCCGGTTAAACGAGTGCCTTTACCTGTAATTACGCTGACGCAACGTTTACCATGCGCATAGGAACTATCAATAAACCGCATCAACGCGCTATGGGCTTGATCCTGCGTAAAACCATGCAGGTCCAATCGGCCTTCAATCGGCATTTTGCCGCGACTGAGCCGTTCCATCGTGCGTTTATCCACACCTGCCGCCTTGCCATGTTCTAAAGCGTGGAAAGATTTATGGGACTCATCCCCGCGATGGACAATATAAGGGCTCGCCGTATCAGGGAAGGGACGTGTCGCCACAGGTTCCGGCATGGGGTCCGCCCCGTCCAGATCGACCATACGGCCGGGCAGGGGTTTGACCTCATCCGTAATCTTTTTCCAAAGCTGGGTTTCCCCAACACTCAGGCCACGGCTACGTCGTTCATGCTTTTCCTGATATTTAGGAGGCTTCGCCATTATCCTCAATCACCAGAATATGTAGTTTGCGCGGCCCATGGGCCCCTAACAAAAGTGTCTGTTCAATATCTGCTGTGCGCGACGGTCCCGTCACCCAGCTTAACGTCCGCGGCATAAAATCCGTCTTGTTGCTTTCCCGGCGCAGACGTGCATAAACCGCCTCATAGTCACCCACCAGATCAGCCGCTTTTAAAACGACAATGTGGTAGTCCGGCAGGAAATTCAATGTCGTCGGACTGTCGGCCCCGGAACGCAGCGCCAAAGACCCGGTTTCCGCTGCCCCGGCATAGGCCATCACAACGCCGACCAAATCGTCGCCAGTACTAAAGCCTGTGCTCGCGTCCAGCTTTGACCAATCTAGTTTTTGCAGCTCAGGATGATCGGCCAGACGGACTGTCGCGTCCAGTTCCTGTTCTTTCAGGTATTTTGCGACCGCTTTCGGCACATTTTCCAATGCTTTAAGTCGGGATACAGTGGCATTGACCTCGGTTGCCATTTTGACAAACAGGCTCAACTGCGCTTTAGCATCCCCCTGTCCACGTTTAGGGATCAGGTTGCTTTGAGGCGTGTTCAGACGTGCTTCCAACTGTTGGCAGCTGTCACGTTCAAATGCGCCCCGACCCAAGGACCAACGCACACGGCCGAGAATATAATCACGTGAACTCATGAACGGCGTCCTCCCTTTTCTGACCAAAGCTGCTGGAAGGTTTTACCTTCTGGCGCGGGAAAGTCACGGCTTTTCGTCCAGGCTTTGGAAAAGAGCAACGATTTAAAGTGTCCGTTCTTACGCCCAAGTAGACCTAGCAGGCGCATCTTGATCTTTGCGCCAAAGTGATAGGCCTTAGGCCGCACCGCCCAAAACGCCCAGACCGACATGGCGAGACGCTGCAGAATCGGCACAGGTCCATCTTCCCACTGTTTTTCCCGCCAAGACCGCAACATCTGCGGGATCGGGATCCGCACGGGACAGACTTCTTCACATTTACCGCACATGGTCGAAGCATTGGGCAGATCACAGGACTGTTCCAACCCATAAATCGCCGGTGTCAAAACCGACCCCATCGGCCCCGGATAGATCGACCCATAGGCATGACCACCCACGGACTGATAGACCGGACAATGGTTGATACAGGCGGAACAACGGATGCAGCGCAGCATGTCATGGGTGTCATGCCCCAACATGCGCGAACGCCCATTATCCAGAATGACCACATGGAACTGATCCGGCCCATCGGGATCATCCATCTGCTTTGGCCCTGTGGAAAACGTGGTATAGACCGATTGTTCCTGCCCGGTGGCTGAACGCGCCAGCACCCGCAACAGGGTCGCGCAATCCTCAAGGTTCGGCACCATTTTTTCGATAGAACACAAGACGATATGGACCCGCGGTAAAGTCTGGGTCAAATCCCCGTTGCCTTCGTTGGTGACAATCACGGTCGAGCCTGTCTCCGCAATCATAAAGTTGGCACCGGTAATGCCCACATCTGCGGCAATAAACTTTTTGCGCAACATGGCGCGGGCTTCTTTTAACAGGTCTTCCGGTTCATCCAAATTCCGTTCGGGTGGCAATTCCGTATGGGTTTTACGGAAGGCTTCTTCCACATGGCTTTTGCGCAAATGGATCGCAGGGGCGATAATATGGCTCGGCGGCTCATTGCGGAGCTGGATGATATATTCGCCCAAGTCGGTTTCGACCGGGATCAGGCCTTTTTCTTCCAGATATTCGTTGATCGCCATTTCCTCGCCGATCATCGATTTGCCTTTGGTCACGGTCTTTGCACCGACAGACTCACAGATATCATAAACGATCTTGCGACCATCCTCGATATCACGCGCCCAATGGACATGACCGCCGGTTTCCTGCACCTTGCACTCAAACTTCTCCAGATAAAAATCCAGATGGCGCAGGGTGTGATCTTTGATATCGCGGGCTTGATCGCGCAAGGCTTCAAATTCCGGCAAGCGGGCAGCGGCTGCCAGACGTTTCAGCGGAAAGCCGGTGCCAAGCTTGGCCAAAGACGCTTGAAGATCTTCGTCCTTTAAGGCTTTGGCGGCATTTTCTTTAAAATTATGGGCGTTCAGTTTCATGATTTAGCCCTTCCTTGAAATCGGGGCAACGTCATCACACATGCCTGCCAACACTTCTGCGACATGGCGAACCTCAACCGTTTCCCCACGGCGCGTCAGGCGACCTGCGATATTCATCAGGCAGCCGAGATCCCCGCCAAGAACCATATCAGCTTCAGTCTTCAGGATATCGTCACATTTATCATCGGCAATACGGGTGGAAATATCGGAATATTTGAGACAGAACGTCCCGCCAAACCCGCAGCAACGCTCGGCATTTTCCCCTTCAACCAGATCAAGGCCTTCAACCGCGTTCATTAACGTGCGCGGCTGGTCCTTGATCCCCAGTTCACGCAAGCCCGAACAGCTATCATGATAGGTAACTTTGCGATTAAGGGTCGTCTCAACCTCTTTCACATCCAGCACGTCTGTCAGGAAAGACATCAGCTCATAGGTTTTGCGCGACAGGTCAAGCGCGCGCTTGTGCCAGTCGGCCTGATCGCTAAACAGTTCGGGATAATGTTTTTTGATCATCGCTGCGCAGGACCCGCTGGGGGCGACCACGTAATCGAATTTTTCAAACTCTTCGATAACCATTTCCGCCATTTTGCGGGCATCATGGCGATCCCCACTGTTAAAAGCAGGCTGACCGCAACAGGTTTGACGTTCAGGCACACAGATGGAACACCCGGCCTCGCTCATAAGTTTTACGGCTGCAAAGGCGACGGTCGGGCGAAATAAATCTACCAGACAGGTCACAAACAAACCGACGTTTTTCTCTTCTCCAGACATGCCTATAGAATGAGGCTTTTGCCCACAGAAAACAAGCTTTTGTGCGTCAGGGTTAACGCTTAAAGCCTCTCTGTCAGATGAAACTGCAAAACAAAAAAAGCGCCCCATCGGGACGCTTTTTAAAATCTTTAAGCGATGGCCTTTCGGCGTCTACGCAGCAAGGGTAAAAGCTCGACAGCAAGGATACAGCTAAACATGATCGCACAGCCGATATACCCTTCTGTGGTCAAGCGTTCCCCTTGGATCAAGGCTCCGGCTAGGGCGGCAAACAGGATTTCGCCACTCATGATAATCGCCGCATCCGCCTGCGGTGTGTGACGTTGGGCAATCGCTTGCAAGGTAAAAGCCACCCCGATGGACAGAATACCCGCATACAGCAAGTCGGGGCCGGCAGCGATGACACTTTGCAGCTCAATGGTTTCCAACGGAATCGCGATCGACACCCCCAAGATCGCGCAGACCCCAAACTGGGTTGCCGCCACCAGAACAGGCGTTTGAGTTGATTTCACCACAAACCCGATGACAATCACCTGCAGCGCCCAGAAAATAGAGCCCCCAAGAATCCAGACATCACCTGTGTTTAAGGCGCTAAAGCTGCCACCGGACAGATAATATGTCCCGACCAGACAGCCAAACGCGGCCGGCCAGATCGTCCAGTGCGGCAATTGACGCCAAAACACCAACATGATCAGTGGCACCATCGGCACATAAAGGCCAGTAAAGAAGCCCGCATTGGTGACAGACGTATTCATCAAGCCGATCTGCTGAGAGGCTGAGCCTGTAAACAAAAACAGACCGCACAACAACATACCAATCCAGTCTTTCGTCTGGATAGAACCGCCTTGGGATTTCAGGCGGTAATATTCCCGCAAGCCTAATGGCAGGACAACCAGTGTCCCCAACACAAAACGAAAGCCTGTAAAAGTAAAAGGCCCCACGTGATCGAGACCGTTTTGTTGGGCCACAAAAGCGGTGCCCCAGATAAAAGCCGTAGTCAAAAGAAGTAGGTTAGCGCGAAATCGACTCATATCGGTCACTCAAACAAATCATAAAAGGTCGCTACAGATGCCAAAACCCAGCACGCAGGTCAAGCATATTGCATATTGGATATCTTCATAAAAACCGCCGGATCATTTCTGACCCGGCGGCTTCTTTGCTTCAGTTGAAATCAAACCTAGGCAAGTAAACTTATGCGCCACTCATGGACTTTTCCGAACGTTTACGCACGTGCGGATCAAGGTAGAATTTACGCAGACGGATGCTTTCCGGTGTAACTTCCACCAGTTCGTCATCCTGAATATAGGCAATCGCATCTTCCAACGTGATCGGGCGCGGCGGTGTCAAACGAATGGCATCGTCTTTACCGGACGCACGGTGGTTGGTCAGCTGCTTGGATTTCAACGGGTTCACTTCAAGGTCAGTGCCTTTCGCATGTTCCCCGATGATCATCCCCTGATAGACTTTTGTCTGCGGATTGATAAACAGCGGGCCACGGCCTTCCAAGTTCGCCAGTGCATACGCAACAGCCGCCCCATCAACCATAGAGATCAGAACGCCGTTACGACGCCCCGGGATCGGGCCGGCAAACGGGCCAAAGTGGTGGAACGTACGGGCCATGATGCCTGTCCCGCGGGTTTCTGTCAGGAATTCACCGTGATAACCGATCAGGCCACGCGCCGGCGCATGGAAGGTCAAACGGGTTTTACCGCCGCCAGACGGGCGCATTTCCGTCATTTTACCTTTACGGATGGACAGACTTTCCACAACGATACCGGAGAATTCTTCATCCACATCCACTTGAACTTCTTCAAACGGTTCCAGTTTTTCACCTGTTTCCGGATCAATCTGGATCAAAACGCGCGGACGTGAAATCCCCAGCTCGAAACCTTCGCGGCGCATGGTTTCAATGATCACGCCCAACTGAAGTTCGCCACGACCGGCGACTTCAAAGCTATCAGCGTTTTCGGTTTCAGAAACGGTGATAGCAACGTTGCCTTCTGCTTCGGCAAACAAACGGTCACGGATCATACGAGAGGTAATCTTTTTACCTTCTTGGCCCGCCAGCGGCGAATCGTTTACAGAGAAGGTCATCGCAAGGGTCGGTGGATCGATCGGCTGGGCCTTCAGCGGCACAGTCAGCGCCGGATCACACAAAGTGTCGGCCACGTTGGCTTTTGTCAGACCCGCAACAGCCACAATGTCACCCGCATGGGCTTCAGTGACCGGTACACGTTCCACACCACGGAAAGACAGAAGCTTTGTGATACGCGCTTGTTCAATCGTTTCCCCGTCAACACTCATGGCTTTGAGGTTTTGGTTCACCTTGAAGACACCTGTCTGCACACGACCTGTCAGGATACGACCCAAGAACGGATCGGATTCCAGTGTCGTTGCCAACATGGAGAACGGCTTCGTGGTATCGCCTTCCGGCTCTTTTACATGCTTGAGGATCAGATCAAACAACGGTGTCAGGTCTGTGCGTTCCCCATCCGGTGTTTCAGCCGCCCAGCCATTTTTACCAGAGGCAAACAGGGTCGGGAAGTCGAGCTGTTCGTCGTTGGCTTCCAGCGCAGAGAACAAATCAAAACATTCGTCCTGCACTTCGTAAGGACGTGCATCCGGACGGTCAGCCTTGTTGACAACAACAATCGGCTTCAAGCCCAGTTTCAAGGCTTTACCCGTTACGAACTTTGTTTGTGGCATCGGGCCTTCAGCCGCATCCACCAACAAGACCACACCGTCAACCATGGACAGGATCCGTTCAACTTCACCACCGAAATCCGCGTGACCCGGTGTATCGACGATGTTGATGCGAACGCCTTCCCATTCAACGGACGTACATTTTGCCAAAATCGTGATACCGCGTTCTTTTTCGATATCGCCGGAATCCATGACGCGCTCTTCAACACGTTGGTTTTCGCGAAACTGGCCGCTTTGTTTCATAAGTTCATCAACCAGCGTCGTCTTGCCGTGGTCAACGTGTGCGATGATCGCAATATTGCGAAGTTCCATAACTTTGATCCTGAGAAGGGGAATTTAAAATTTGGGGCGGAATATACGCTTATTGAGGAAAACAGCAAGCGTTCATATTAGACCCTACATTGTATCGGTGGATAAAAAGTCTTTGTAAAAGTCGTCACCCACCTATTTGCGAGAAATAAAAAACCCCTTCAAAAGAAATCCTTTGAAGGGGTTTTATAATTCATTTTTTCTATTGTGACAGTGCCTTACCAGCAAGGTCTGCCAGATTTGCTTCTGGGCGCGCACCATAGTGACTAATCACTTCTGCCGCACAGATGGACCCTAAACGGGCACATGTTCCCATATCAAATTCTTTGGTGTAGCCAAACAGGAAGCCCGCTGCATACGCATCACCGGCCCCTGTTGTATCGACAACCTGTGCCACCGGTTCGCAATCCACCACATGAATTTCATTACCGGAAATCACGACCGAGCCTTTTTCCCCGCGCGTCAACACGGCAACGCTGCATTTGTCACGCACACACTGAAGAGCTGCATCAAAGCTATCTACTTCATAAAGGGATTTGATCTCGTCTTCATTGGCAAACAGAATATCCACATGATGTTCCACCAAATCCTGAAAAGACTTGCGGTGGCGATCCACACAAAATGCATCTGACAGGCTGAGGGCAACCTGACGATCTGCTTTATGGGCGGCCATAGACGCTTTCAAGAAAGCTTCTTTGGCATGATCCGGATCCCACAAATAGCCTTCAAGATAGGTCACGGCCCCACGGGCAATGTAATCAGGGTCAATGTCATCCGGTGTCAGATTGACGCACGCCCCCAAGAAAGTATTCATGGTGCGTTGAGCATCTTCAGTCACCAAGATCAGGCAACGCGCCGTGCTTGGCCCATCAGTTGCCAGCTTGGAAGAAAAATCAACACCCGCCGCTTTGATATCATGAGCAAAGATTTTACCCAGACCGTCCTCTTTTACCTTACCGATAAAAGCTGATTTTGCGCCTAGATTTGCCAGACAAGCAATCGTATTGGCAGCGGACCCGCCGGAACATTCAACGCCCGGACCCATCTGGTCATATAATCTATCCGCTTGTGTTGCATCAATCAGGGACATGCTGCCTTTGTTCAGGCCATGTTCCGTCAAAAATGCATCATCCGACTTGCTCAACACGTCTACAATCGCATTGCCAATGCCGATGACGTCAAAATCTACATTCGACATGATCTACTCTCCCGAGGTTAACTCTTTGAGGCGCAGTATAGGGAGATTGACCCAGACAACAAGCACAATCCACTGTTTTTTAAGTTGTTTCCTTCGCCCGAACGCGTATCATGAGAAAAATGTTAAAAATTTGAGGGAAAATGGCTCGTACAAGGGACATATCCAGAAAAATGAAAAACGGATTTTTTCTATCCGTTATCTCCGGCTTTATCCTTTTTATCGGTTGGTTGGCCTACAACACCACTTACCAAGACCTCAGTAAACAATATAGCGTCCACCTCTCTGACAAATCACAACTTTTCAGAAGCTACCTGAAAGGGGAGCTTGATAAGGTGCAACTCGTCGCGGATATGCTGTCGCGCCACCCCGTCTTACAAAACACTTTACAGACATCCCTTCAACCGACCAGCCTTGAACAGACAAACCTTTTTCTGCAAAGCACCAATGATCGCTTAAAAACAGCCGACATCTTTATCATGGATCGCTCCGGCCTAACCGTTGCTGCCAGTAACTTTAATAAAGACACAAGCTTCATCGGCAAAAACTATGCCTTTCGCCCTTATTTTACCCAAGCCCTGAGCAAACAGAAGGGACAATTTCTCGCCATCGGGGTGACATCCAAAAAGCTGGGGTTCTATGTCTCGCGCGCAATTATGTTGAACGGGCAGACCCTCGGCATTGTGGTCGTCAAAATCGATCTTGATCAGTTGCATCATCTGACTCAGGATTTAAAGGGCGACTTTGCCTTAATGGACAACAAGAACATTTTGTTCTTTAGTTCCAACGACAATTACACCCTGAAATCGATCGGCACCATCTCCGCCAAAGACCGCTTGGAAATTACCCGCACCCGGCAATATCCCATCACCCGGATTGTCCCGATCGATATTAAAAGCTCTGCCGGCAACATTCTCGACGCCAAGACCGTTAGTATTTTCGGACATAGATACCTCTCTCAAAATACTTACATTCAGGAAACCGACTGGTCGATCCTGATGTTCAGCCCTTTAATGAAGATTGAAAGAACATCCCTGACCAACTCAATTCTGGTCAGTGCCGTTGGCTTTATCATCTTCATCGCGTTTTACACCATGTATAAACGCCGCATCGATAACGAACGACTTCAAACCATTGTTGAGAACCTACCCAGCGGAGTCACCCTGTTTGATGAAGACCTTAAGTTATTGATTTGCAATGATAAATTAAAAGAACTTCTGGAATTTCCCGATACTCTTTTTCAAGACAGACATACCAAGCTGGAAGATCTGCTGCGCTATAATGCCGAACGTGGCGAATATGGCGAAGGTGACCCGATTGAATTGACGAAACAAGCGATGCATCGCACCCAACTGCGCAAAGACCATGTCTTTGAACGCACCCGCCCCAACGGCACCGTCTTGGAAGTTCGCGGCAAATGGTTACGCAACGCCTTTGTCACCACCTACACCGATATTACTGAACGCAAAAAAGCCGAGGAAGAAGCAAAACGCAACGCCTCTTACCTGCAAGCCTTGCTGCAAAATCTGGATCAGGGCGTCACGGTCATCGATGAAAAGCTCAATATCGTTTATTGGAACAAGGCGTTTTTTAAATTATTGGACCTGCCCGATAGCTTGATGAAACCCGTCATGAAGTATGACGACCTGATCCGCTACAATGCCAAGCGTGGGGAATATGGTCCGGGGGATATTGAACAACATGTCCAAACACGGGTACAGGCTTCCTTGAAGTTCGAGCCACACCATTTCGAACGCACACGGCCAGACGGGCGCACCCTTGAAGTCACCGGCAAACCCTTAAAAATCAACGGACAATCTTTCGGTTTTATCACCACTTATGTGGATATTACCGAACATAAACGCATGGCCAGCCGCCTGCGCGAAATGGCAAATACCGATGTGTTGACCGAGCTTTATAACCGTCGTTATTTCACCACACTTTTAACCCGCGAAATTAAACGCTGTGAACGTACGGGTCATGCCTTGTCTGTTCTGTTGCTGGATCTTGACCACTTTAAATCCGTCAATGACAGATTCGGACACAATATCGGGGATTTGACCTTAAAAAGTTTTGCCAAGACCTGTAAGGGAGAATTGCGCGACATTGATATCATGGGCCGATTGGGCGGGGAAGAGTTCGGCATCTACCTGCCGGAAACCGGACGCGACGGCGCCTTTATCCTGGCCGAACGTATCCGCGAAGCCATCGGAAAAATGGAATTGCGTGACGAAAACGACACCCCCTTCCACATCACCGTGTCTATCGGGGTTTGCGTCTATGACAGTATGTTTGATGAACGCATGGAAGACCTGATTAAACGCGCAGATAAAACCCTCTATCGCGCCAAATCACAGGGGCGCAACCGCGTCTGTTAATCTGGTGATTTACCCAGATACCCTGTCTCGATATCACGCAACAAACCTTTTGAAGCTTCCTCGATCAGATCCAGCACATAGTCAAAACCGGACGGCCCGCCATAATACGGGTCCGGCACTTCTTCTTCCGGGCTGTTGGGGTCGAAGCTTAAAAACATATGTAGGCGATCTTCATAACCGGACGGGGCAATCTGTTGCAGGTTCGCGTAATTTGACCGATCCATCGCCAGCACATAATCAAAGGTGATAAAATCTTTCGGTTTCACCTGACGGCCGCGTAAATCCGATAGGTCAATGCCACGTTCAAGGGCGGCTTTTTGCGCCCGTTCATCCGGCGGGCTGCCCACATGCCAGCTTCCGGTGCCCGCAGAATCGGTCAGAATTTCACCCGCCAATCCTTTTTTAGCGACGAGATCCCGAAAAACGCCTTCCGCACTGGGTGAGCGACAGATATTGCCTAAACAGACGAATAGAACTTTGACCACAGACCTTCCCCTTCTTGTTATTTTTTCATAATATGGGGCGTATTTTGAAAGGGCGCAACCATGAACAGACGAATTGATCCAAACGGCACCATTGTCATCCTGACAGGGGCGGGAATTTCGCGAGAATCCGGTCTGGATACCTTCCGCTGTGAAGGTGGCATCTGGGCACAAGTCGATCTGGAAGATGTCGCCACCCCCGAAGGCTTTCAACGCAATCCAAAGATGGTGCAAGACTTTTACAACGCCCGACGCGCCCAATTGGTTGAGGAAAAACCCCAACCCAACCCCGGCCATCTTGCCCTTGCCAAACTGGAGCGTGACTGGCCCGGACGTGTCCTGATTGTGACGCAAAACATCGATAATCTGCACGAAGAAGCCGGCAATAAAAATATCATCCATATGCATGGGGAGCTGTTGAAAATCACCTGCACCCAGTGCGACAGCGTGCGCCCGTGGGACCAAGACCTGCATATCGATACGTCCTGTCCGAGTTGCCACAACATCGGCACCTTACGCCCCCATGTGGTCTGGTTTGGTGAAATGCCCCTGCAAATGGAAGAGATTTACGACGCATTGGAAGATGCCGACCTGTTTATGTCCATCGGCACCTCCGGCAATGTCTATCCCGCTGCGGGCTTTGTGCAAGCGGTCAAGCAAATGGGGGGGTGCCATAGTGTGGAACTGAACCTCGATCCCTCCAACGGGGCGACCTTGTTTGATGAAACGGTCTATGGTCCGGCAAGTGAAGTTGTCCCCGCCTATGTGGATGCCCTGTTAAAGAATGGATGATCTGCTTGCCGACATTCGCGCCTGCCACATTTGTGCCGACCTGCCGTTAGGTCCACGCCCAATTATTCGGGCACAAACATCGGCAAAAATTCTCATCATCGGGCAAGCACCGGGCACCAAGGTTCACGAAACCGGCGTGCCGTGGAACGACCCATCCGGGGATCGGTTGCGCGACTGGATGGGCCTTGCGCCGGATCAGTTTTATGACGACAGCACCATTGCCATTATGCCCATGGGATTATGTTACCCCGGCAAGATCGAAAAAGGCGGGGATAAGCCGCCACGTCCTGAATGTGCGCCTGCCTGGCATCAAAAGGTCTTGGATGAATTGGTCAATATCAAGCTGACGTTGCTGGTCGGATCATACGCCCAAGCCTATTATCTGGGTAAAAGACGTCATAAAACCATGACAGACACCATTCGGCACT
The DNA here is from genome assembly GCF_000688235.1 of Terasakiella pusilla DSM 6293. Taxonomy (GTDB): domain Bacteria; phylum Pseudomonadota; class Alphaproteobacteria; order Rhodospirillales; family Terasakiellaceae; genus Terasakiella; species Terasakiella pusilla. The sequence continues at coordinate 41,235 of NZ_JHYO01000003.1, forward strand.
GGCAGGATTATCGCAGGGACAATCTGTTTGTGCTGCCCCATCCCAGCTGGCGCGTCACCAATTTGATACAGAAAAACCCCTGGCTTTCGACAGAGGTTTTTCCGCAGTTAAAACAGGATGTGCGCGCACTTATTTAAGGCGTTTTTCGATCGCATCCCAGATTTTAGCTTCCAGACACACACCATCAAAGCGGTTGATCTCTTGCAAACCCGTCGGGGAGGTCACGTTGATTTCCGTCATATAGTCGCCAATCACATCGATGCCGACAAAGATCAGGTCACGGTCTTTTAAATCCTGCCCGATGCGCGCACAAATTTCGCGTTCACGATCGGTCAATTCGGACTGTGCAGGCTTGCCACCCACATGCATGTTAGATCGCGCTTCGCCTTCTGCCGGAATACGGTTCAAGGCACCGACAGGTTCCCCATCCACCAAAATGATGCGTTTGTCACCTTTGCGCACATCCGGTAAATAGGCTTGGATCATAAAGGGTTCCGGGTATTGTTGCTCGAACATTTCCAGCAGGGAATTCAGGTTTTCATCACCCGGTTTCAAGTGGAAAACACCCGCCCCGCCATTGCCAAACAACGGCTTCACGATAATATCTTTATGTTGATCACGGAACGCTTCAATCTGTTGTTTGTTGCGCGTGATCATAGTCGGCGGCATCAAGTCAGGATATTTGGTGACAAACAGTTTTTCCGGCGCGTTGCGCACCTGCATCGGATCATTCACCACAAACGTCTCCGGGTGAATGTGATCCAGCAAATGGGACGCGGTGATATAGCCCATGTCAAACGGCGGGTCTTGGCGCATCAGGACCACATCCACATCGTCTTTCAAATCAATCCAGTGGGCCTCACCCACCTCAAAATGATTGCCTTTTTCACGGCGCAAAGTCAGCGGGCGGGCAAGGGCGATCACCCGACCATCCACCATGGTCAAATCCTGTGCCAGATAATGAAACAGGCTATAGCCGCGTTTCTGGGCTTCCAGCCCCATGACGAAAGTAGAGTCTCCATTGATATCAATGGATTCAATCGGGTCCATCTGGATAGCGACACGCAATGACATAGCTGTTCCTTAACAAAAACATTTGAGTGATGCCAGATATAGCCCAGGACGTGATCTTTCGCCAGTGCTTGATCGCAAAATTGCCTCACACCTGTGTAAAGCCAGCAAAAAGCCGTCTAATCTGACAACGCCCCTTCCAAATCGGCGATAATATGACGGGTATGGCGTTTGGTATTTTCATCCTCGGTGTGCAGCAACGCCTGTTTTAAATCCGCCACCGCTTGCGCCAATTGTCCGATCCGTGCTTTTAACAACCCGCTTTCACGCCAAAAAGCCGCGGAGTCTGCTTCCAAGAGGATCAGGATGTGCAACACCTCCAACGCCTCCTGTGTTTGCTCACAGCGCAAAAAATGCGATTTAATGGCATTTAGGTGGCGGATAAACACCGTTTTGGGGCTAAGCTCTTGATAATACTGCGGCCCCAATTCCACATCGGCCCCACCAATGACCTTGAGAAACTGGCGCAGGTCAACGGCTTCCAGCTCCAAAACACCGGCAAACGGATCAAAAATAATCCGGTTTGGCCCCTCTTCCACCCGGATCAGGCAATGGGCGGGGAAGTTCAGCACATCGGCTTTTAAGCCGCAGTGATGTAAACAATAAAGATAGATAAACCCCAGCCCCATTGCGGTTCCACAGCCTGTTTTCAGGATGGAAAACAGGTTCATATGATCCAGATCATCATAGGCGTCTTCATCACCATGAAAATCGTTTTCCCCCACCATATAGGCCCGCAACACAGCAACTTTATCAGTCAAGCGCTGATCCGCAGACAGATCGGTCTTGAGCCCTTCTGCAAGTTCGTGGAGTTTCAACAATCCGTCTTCGATCTTTGCGGAAGGACGCAGCGCCTTGGAGACCAAAGCAAAGGCGCGGGCATAGTCAAAGTCCTGATCGGACTGTGTTGATAAGGCTTCAAATCCCGTAATAAGACTGTGGGGCAGGCTCATTTAGCATTTGCCGTTTTGGGTTGCTCTTTAAACATGGATTTACGCGGTTTAATTTGAACGTGGCTCACCACTTTGCGCACATAAGGCATGGATTTGGCGTGGCGGATAAAACGATTTAATTCCGCCGGGCTTTGCGCCATACCGGTGACATAGACGACCCCGCCCTGAATGGAATATTTATAGTTAATTTCCATCAATTGCGGGTCAAACGTCGTTGCGGTGTACAGTTTTGCGCTAATCCATGTGTCATAGGCGAAATCCTGCATATCGCTTTCTTTTTTCAACAGAATCTCGTTGTAGACATCCTTGACACCTTCCACCAGCCAGACCAGAGCGATGGCTTGGGCGCGTTGTTCTTCGGTTTCCACACTCCCTGTCACCATGGCATTGCCATTATAGACAATCACGGTCAAATCAGAGGCGAAAGTGAGATCAGCCCCCGCCCATTTTGCGATGATATCGGCCTTAAGCGAATAATCATTGGCCGCCCCGTCAAGGCCGCGTTCTTCCATCGCCATGGAGCCCGCTGTCGTCCCTGCCGTCACCAACATGCCAACGGGCGTACAGGAAACCAGAACCAAACCAAGAAGAAGAAAAGCAGATAAACGCTGTGTCATGTCTCGTCAAACCAGGCATTTTTTAGATGTTGAGGCCATCGCGATGTGGAAATCGCCAAAAAATCAAATCGGATTTCCAGCCCACAATAACGTGGATTGACAGAAAGAAAAGACTTTGCCGCATTGAGAATGCGCTTTTGTTGAAAAGGGCTGAGGGCATACAGCGCATCATCCATGTGCGCTCGGCTCTTAACCTCTATAAAAATAAGGGTTTTTCGCTTTCTCGCAATAATATCGATTTCACCGAAAGGGTTGCGATGATTGCGTTCTAAAATCTTGTAGCCTTTAAGGCGAAGATAGGCGCAGGCCAGATCTTCGCCCCAAAGTCCAAAACGAAACGCGGTTTTCTTTTCTCTTTCCATCCTTTGACTATGGAAAGATCAGCGCCCTTCTTATTTAGGGGCCATCCGCAACGCCCCGTCCATACGGATCACTTCACCGGACAGATAGGCGTTTTCAGCGATATGTTGAACAAGGCTCGCGAACTCTTCCGGCTTGCCCATACGACCAAAGGGAACAGATGCGTTCAAGGCATCCTGCACTTCTTGCGGCATATTCAACAACATCGGTGTTGCCATGATTCCCGGCGCAATGGTCATGACACGAATACCTTTAGAGGCCATTTCACGCGCAATCGGCAGGGTGAGGGAGGCCACACCCCCTTTAGACGCCGCATAAGCAGCCTGACCGATTTGACCATCGGCAAACGCGATGGAGGCTGTGTTGACAACAACACCGCGTTCTTCCCCATTGATCGGGTCTTGGGTCAACATATCTTCACAGGCCAGACGGCTCATATTGAAGGTGCCAACCAAGTTGACGTTGATAACTTTTGAAAACAGATCAAGATCATGTGCGCCATTGCGCCCAACAATTTTAGAAGCGGGCGCGATCCCAGCACAAGACACCACAATGCGGGCAACCCCATGGGCTTCACGTGCTTTTGCAAACGCATCCTGTGCGCTTTGTGCATCTGACACATTACATTCAACCGCAATACCGCCGATATCGTCTGCAACTTTTTGCGCGGCATCCATGTTCATATCAAAGATAGCGACTTTGGCACCGGCTTTCGCCAATTGGCGCGCTGTTGCTTCCCCCAGACCAGAAGCGGCACCGGTTACAATCGCAGCAAGACCCTTAACGTCCATGTTTTAAACTCCCAAAAAACTTTACCTTTACGTTAACGTAAACTTCGGAAGGTTATAGCAGAAGGCAAAAAACCACGCAAGCGCGAAGCCATGTTGGGGCAGGGTTAGCCCACCATCTCTTTTTTGCGGCGGCGTTTTTGGGGTTGGTGGTAATTTTCCTCGGTGATGGTTTCCAAAAGTTTTTCCCGAATAGACTTCAGCTTGGTTTCGGAATTCACCTTTAGGCCAAAGACATCTTTGACATAAAAAACATCCACCGCGCGCTCCCCAAAGGTCGCAATATGGGCCGAGTTGATCTGTAACCCCAGCTCGGACAGGGTGCGCGTCACATCATACAAAAAGCCCAAACGGTCACGCCCATTGACTTCCACCACCGTAAAGGCGTTGGACACTTTATTGTCAATCAACACCCGTGGCGGCACAGTAAAGACCTCCCGGCGCGATTTCAGGGTGTTGCGCGTGACTTTTTCCAACTCACTGGCCGGATAAATCTCACCTTTTAGGGCTTTGTCGATCCGTTCCGCCAATCGTTTGATTTTCTGTTCGCTATCAAACACTTCGTTGGATTGATCTTGCACTGAAAAGGTATCAAGCGCCATGCCGTTAGACAGAGTGGCAATTTTCGCATCCACAATGGACCCATTGGTCAAGGCCATCGCCCCTGTGATGATGGAAAACAGGCCCGGATGGTCAGCGGTATAGACCGTGATTTCACTGACATTGTTAAAGGTGTCATGTTCCACATTGATATGAACCGGCCCGTCTTCTTTTTCCGCCCTTTTGACCAGTTTGGCATGACGAACCTGTACATCGGTTTCAAAACTCAGCCAATAGGCCGCATTACCCAGCTGGACATAATTTTCGACATATTCAGGCGAACAGTCTTTCAACGCCTCACGCAAGGCCTGTTGTTTATATGCCACCCGGGCAGCAACCCCACCAGCCGCAGATTCCCCGCCCGTCAACACCTCAAGGGCGCGGGCATAAAGGATGCGCAACAGGTTACCTTTCCAACCATTCCAGATATCAGGGCCAACTGCGCGGATATCACAGACCGTCAGGATCAACAGCAAACGCAGACGTTCGGGTGATTGCACCACTTCACAGAATTTTTTGATCAGGTTCGGGTCTTCCAGATCGCGCTTAAAGGCGACGTGGCTCATGGCGAGGTGATGACGCACCAGCCACGACACCGTCTCGGTTTCCTCATCACTTAAGCCCAAGCGCGGACCCAACTTCATAGCCACTTCTGCGCCCAATTCACTATGATCACCGCCGCGGCCTTTGGCGATATCGTGCAGCATCACCGCCACATAGAGAGCCCGGCGCGAAATCACTTCATTGATCGCGCCACAACAAACCGGCAGTTCTTCACGGCTCTCACCACTTTCAACGCCATTCAGTTCCCCAATGGCTTTGATGGTATGCTCATCAACCGTGTAGGTATGGTACATGTCGTACTGCATCTGGGCCGTGACGCGGGCAAAATCGGGGATAAATTTCCCCAGCAATCCCACTTCCCCCATCAAACGCAAAATCCGTTGCGGCTTTTTGGGCGAGGTCAGCATGTCTAAAAACATGCGGTTGGCGTCGGGATTTTTGCGCATCTTGGCATTGATCAAATGCAAATTATCGCGCAATTGCTTCAACACAAACGGGTGAATATCCAGATCGTGATCCTGCGCCACCTCAAACAGACGGAACATCAGCAAAGGATTATCGGCAAAGGCTTCATGATTTTCCATGGTCAAACGACCGGAATCGACCTTGAAACCTTCCACATTGCGTTTGAAAAAATTTGTCAGGATGGTAAAGCGCTGCTGGTGTTTTTTCTGCTGTTCTTCCAACACCGCGCACAGGTTACGCGTTAAATCCCCAACGGTTTTTGCTGTCAGATAATAATGCTTCATAAACCGTTCCACGCCGCGGGTGCCGGCCCGGTCTTTATAGCCCAATTTTTCTGCCAGCAGATGCTGCACATCAAAAGTCAGACTTTCCTGTGGGCGATTGGTCAGGTAGTGCAAGGCGCAGCGCACGGTAAACAAAAAGTTCACCGCTTTTTTAAAGCTATTGGCATCTTCTTCCAGAATAACACCATGGGACACCAAATCACGCCAGCGTTCGACCCCATACGTATATTTGCCAATCCAATAAAGCGTTTGCAGATCACGCAACCCGCCCTTGCCTTCTTTCAGGTTGGGTTCCACCACATAGCGGGTGTCGCCCATGCGTTGATGGCGATCATCGCGTTCTTCCAGTTTCGCATCCACAAACTGACGCCCGGTGACATCGACAACCTTTTCCTGAAAGCGTTTCTGGAATTCCTTAAACAGAGATTTATTACCCCAAAGGTAACGCGCATCCAGCAAAGCGGTCTGAATGGTCAAATCCTCTTTCGCCATTTTCAGGCATTCATCAATGGACCGGGTGGAATGACCGACCTTTAAGCCTAAATCCCATAAGAGATAGAGCATATATTCAATGGCTTGCTCCCCCTTCGGTGTTTGTTTGTAGGGCAGCAAAAACAGCAGATCGATATCGGATTGGGGCGCCATTTCCGCACGCCCATAACCGCCGACAGCAGCAACACAAAACTGTTCCCCTTTGGTCGGGGTGTGGATCGCGTAGACATATTTGGTGGTAAAATCGTACAGGGTACGGATCAGCTGATCGATCAAAAAGGCATAGTTATGGACTGTGACAATCCCATTTGCCTTTTTGTCATCGAAACGTCTCTGAATTTCATCACGACCGGACTTCAACGCCTCTTTAAACAGTTTGAGGACGTCTTTTTGCATTTTTGTCGAATAGCCAGACCAGCCCGCCATATCTTCCAGTTTCACCCATAAGGCTTTGCGGTCAATGATATCGCGTTGCTTTACAATCTTGGCCATGTCGGCATATCCCTCGCGTTGCTTTCTAACCGCCTAGTTTATGGTGCGACGTAGAATTGGCGTCCAAACCAACGCCAACGCCCTTCACCGGCAGGCATAGTACAATTAAGCCTCGTACGACCCACTGGCAAGGGTTTTTCCATACGGACTTCAACCCTGCGTTCCCATAATTTCTCGACCCGCACCTTACCTTCATGACCGGAGAAACAGGCAAGCGGGGACAAATCCCCGACTTCTTCGGCAACACTAAAGCCGACCAAAGGCGGATTGCGCTTTTCAATCATCATATCTTTCGGCTGCAATTCCTGCACAAACAAAGACTTGGTCTGCGCCACCATCTGAAAACGTTTGAGATCGCCGTATTTTTCGTTCAAGGCAAAACGCGAGAGATAATACGGATCATCGCCTGTGCCTATGGCCCCGCTATGTTGACCAAAGGCCGCTTTCATCCCAAACCCGCGCACAACCTCGATTGCGGCAAGGCTGGCTTCCCCATAAGGGTAGGCGAAAAGATCAGGACGATACCCCAGCTTTTCTTCAAGCCGTTGTAAAGAGCGTGCCATTTCATCCCCCACACGCGCTTGCGACGCTGCCGCCATATGCAAATGACTTGCCGTATGGGCACCAATGCTGACCAGCGGATGGTCCGACATTTCGCGCACCTGTTTCCAGTTTAAATATCCGGCATATTGGCGATCGATCGGGTCAGTAGACAAAAAGATGGTAAACGGAATGCCCGCTTCCTTGAATTTGGGAAACGCTTTTTCGTAAATACTGGCGTACCCATCATCAATGGTGATCGCCAATGTTTTATCGGGCAGGGTTTCGCCTGCCTTTAACTTCTCCACCAAGTCCCCAAGCGCCAGAACGTTATAGCCGCCGGACTTAATCTCCTGAATGTGAGACTCAAACTGATCCATGCGAATATTGGTCGCAGGGAAGCTGTCTTCACCGAAACGGTGATACATCACAACACTGGCAGAACTTTGCGCAAAGACGGGCAATGCCGAAACAAGGCTGAGGGCAAATGCCGCCGCCGCCATCAAAGGTTTTTTCATGGGAATTCCTGCACAAAAATTTTGTCTAAGATATTAATATCTCAATATATTTTGAAAAGGGCAAGGGGTTAATCTTCAACCGTAACTTTATTGCGTCCGGTTTCTTTTGAACGATACAACAATTTGTCAGCACGCTTGACCAAATCGTCCAAGTTCTCACCAGCCTGCGCATAGACAACCCCAAAACTTGAAGTTACGTTTTTACGATCTTCAAGGGAGGCATACTGCTTTTGCTCGATAGTTTTACGCAGGGCTTCAAGCAATTCTGATAGCTCGTTTTTTGTGATGTCATTCAGCAAAATACAGAACTCTTCACCCCCCATGCGGGCCACCAGGTCATGGTCGCGCGTACATTCTACCAAAAGTTTGGACACCCCCTTTAAGACCTCATCCCCCACATCATGCCCATAGGTATCATTTACACTTTTAAAGTGATCAATATCCAACATGGCAAGGGCAATATTTGTGCCTTCCCGACGTGCCCGATTGAGCTTTCCTTCCCCATTTTCAAAGAAGAATCGTCGATTATAAAGGCCTGTCAGAAAATCACGTGTCGCCGCATCCACAAGCGCTTGCGTCTTTTCGATCAAATCGACCGTTTGGGTAATCCGACAGAAAAACTCTTCCGGCTGAAACGGCTTGGTGATGAAATCATTGGCCCCGACCTTGATAAAACGTGCCGACAGAGTGGCTGAATCGACGCCAGACAGGCCGATAATGGCAAGTTCTTCTTTTTCATAGGTTTCGCGAATGGTCTTAGTCATTTCAAAACCATCTACCGGCGCCATGGTGTAATCGCTGATAATCAGCTTGATATCACGATTATCCTGCAAAATATCCAGGGCCTGCTGACCGTTTTCGGCCTCCAGAACCTGAAACTGATATTGACGTAACAAACTGCCGACATGAGTACGAATGGCACTGGCATCATCAACCACCATGGCCTTGATCTCACGGTTTTTCAGCAGGCGATGGACCATATTGCACAAATAGCGCAAGCCAACACGACTTTCCTTGACCACGTAATCGACGATGATCGGATTTTTTAAAAACTCATCGCGTTGCTTTTCATTAAAAGCGGATGAAAAAATAATGGTGGGGATGTTGTGACTGCTCAGCAGACTGATGGCCTCCCAATCCCGCGCATCGCTTAGGCTCATACAAGAAATTGCAAGCGCATACGGACTGTCCGTGTTTTGTTTAATATGGTCTTTGGCGGCCTGTAAACTATCGACCCAATCCACGTCGACATGAACAAATTTCTCAAGCTCAATCGTCAGGAGAGAAGAAACGGTTTTCGAACTCTCTACCAGCAGAATTTTCATTACTATTTGCCTTATTTATTTGGCGGATGTTTTTACTTCAGGCGTATCTTCAGCAGTTTCACATACTTGGCATTTAGACAGGGAATTTAAAGGGAGAAGTGCAAAATAACTGCCCGGTTCTTTCATTTTCCCGGCACGTTCAGCAGCTTCTTTCCCAAATCCCCAAAAAACATCACCGCGCACAACCCCTTTAATGGCGCCGCCCGTATCCTGTGTTACCACCAGACGCGAAATCGGATCTGTGGAAACCGGATCCGTGAAAGTATAAAGCCACATCGGTACGCCCAAAGGCATATAGCGTTTATCGATGGCAAGGGATCGCCCCGGTGTCAACGCAACGCCTTGCGCCCCAACCGGTCCCTCGTCCTTAAGCTCCCGAAAGAAAATGAAAGACGCATTTTCCCGCATCAGCTCCTGACCTTTTTGCGGATGCGTTGCCAACCACTGTCGAATGGCCTGCATGGACATATCTTCTTTGCTGACTTCCCCGCGATCAATCAAAATACGCCCGATCGAGGTATAATCATGCCCATTGTGCCCATCATAGCCAACCCGCATGGTCGATCCATCGGCAAACTGGACACGTCCTGAGCCTTGAATATGCAGGAAAAAAGCATCAACCGGATCATCAACCCAGACAAGCTCCAGATTTTTACCGCGTAATTTGCCCGTTTCAATCTCGCTTCGGCTGGCGTAAGGGACCAGTTGCCCGTTTTCCAACCGACCGGCAAGGCGCTTGCCATTCCATTGCGACTTAAATTCCCCTAAGCCGACAAGGACCAAATCATCCGGCCTTTTATAAAGCGGCGTTTGGTAGGGTCCACTTTGCCGATAAGCGCCGCGTAAGCCCGCTTCATAATAGCCGGTAAACAACCCCGCCGCAGGCTTATCGTCATCTGCGATATCCGACACCAGATAAGGTTGGAAATTTGCTTCAAAGAAAGAACGCGCCTTGGCATGATCCCCATCGGGCAGAGAATAAACCTGCGTACAAAGAGACTTCCAATCCCCGGCCGTCCCCCCAATCCCATTGGGACCGATCGCGCGATCATTGGGTTTACGGCCAAATGTCTTACAAGATTTACGCAAGGCCGGGATGGCATCAAACACAGTATCGGCTGACCAACCGGGCAGGGCTGCAAAAGAAACCGGCACAAGCGTTTGCTGTGCCGTTTTCAGTGCTTCTTCAGAAGGCTTTGCATCTTCATCGGGATTTTGGGGTGACACCGCACAGGCGGAAACCAAAAGACCAAGTCCCAGTACCCCTGCACGTGCCGATACAGATGCGCGCCACTTCTTCACAATGCTATTCCGTCTGTGTTGCTTTCAGGAACCAATTTGGACTTTTTGACGTCACATCACGTTCAAACGTCCAAACATCCGTGATCGTATCAATATAGTTGTTATCACCATCAACCACGTCGCCGTTGCTATCCGTCGTGACATTGACCTGTTCACTGATAATACGCACCGTAACTTCCGCGAGATTATCCGCGAGATTAGCGTCTGTAATCTCGATGGAATTAATACCGATTACCGTTGTTTCCAAGGTTTCACCAGCAGCTTTACGGGCATCCAATGCCTGTTCAAAGTTCTGATAAACTTCTTTTGTCAGCAGATTTTGCAGGGTTTCACGATCATCATTTGCAAAGGCATTGATGATCATATCAAACGCACCGCCAGCCCCTTCGACAAAGCCATGTTGGTCGAAATTTGGATCCACTTCCATAATATCGGCCAACGCCTGTTGAACCGGACCCACCGGCTGAATTTCCGTCACCACATCGGCAGGCTTTTGTTGAGCCGGATTTTGCGGCTCGCTACCGGGAAGATGAATTACATTGTCACGCTCATCACCACGATCGGCTTCTTCCGCCGGACCGGGATTAAACATATCACGATGGTTACGGTTTTCCTCGTTACCATCCTTGCTACCCAAGACACTACGCAGACGCAGAAAGATAAAGACCGCGATCAAAGCCAGTAAAATAAGATCAAAATTTGCCATAATGAATAATTTATACCCGTTACCATTTAATTGTAGTGTAGCTTGCGCTTATGCTGTTGTAAAACTAGATAATCTTAATTCACCAAAAGGGCAAGGATTCACGGGCAGAAACACATGGGTTTTATCTTACTTCTTCTATTTATCGGCGTCCCGGTCATCGAAATCGCTGTTTTCATTCAAGTTGGCGACGTCATCGGTCTGTGGCCCACCCTGATTATCGTGATCCTGACTGCCGTTCTCGGTACTCATCTTTTACGTCAACAAGGGCTTAGTACCCTCATGCGCGCCCAAAACACCATCAACGAGGGGCGCGTCCCCGCCGAAGAGATGTTTGATGGTATTTGCCTTGTTTTAGCCGGTGCCTTCCTTCTCACCCCCGGCTTTGTAACAGATACAGTTGGATTTCTTTTATTCTTTCCGCCTTTTCGGGCATTTATGAGAAAACATATAAAAGAAATCGTCTTAAAGCGCGGCAACGTTCATGTTGTTGGTCCTGATGGCCGTCCTATTCATCCTCATAATCCTCAAGATACACAAAAACAAAATTCAAAAGTTATCGACGCTGATTTTGAAGAGATTGATCCAAATCCCGACAGTCCCTGGTCGGAAAAAAAGGATTAACGATCGCGTTTTTTCATGTTACCAACCCTTTAATTAAAAATTTTGCAGATTAGGAGTAGGGCTTATGGCCGACCAAAACGAAAATAACGCCGCAGCAGAACAAAACGCTGTTCAACTTGCCATTCACGGTCAGTACATCAAAGATTTATCCTTTGAAGTGCCAAATTCACCGGGTATCTACGCCAAATTGATGCAAGATCAGCCTGATGTGAATGTAAATGTGGACGTTGACGCCAAAAAGCTGACAGAAAACCAGTATGAATGTGTTCTTCGCATTCGTGCAGACTGCAAAGTTAAAGACGATGTTGCCTTTATTTGTGAGCTGGCATATGGCGGTATCTTTGAAATTAACGTCCCGGAAGAACATCTGGAGCCGATGTTGTTGATCGAATGTCCGCGTATGTTGTTCCCGTTTGCCCGTCATATCGTTGCAAACACCACACGCGATGGGTCTTTCCCTCCGATGATGCTGAACCCGGTCGATTTTGCCGGCATGTACCGTCAGCGCCTCGAAGCGTTGGCCGCACAAAAAGAAGCCGAAGGCGAAACAAAGAACTAAGTTCTGCCATTCAATAAAAAAGCCCGCAAAAATCAGGATCGATTTTGCGGGCTTTTTATTTTTAATCTATTTATCAGTGATCAACCAAAGCTTTCGCGCGTTTTTTCTTTTCTCCGTCCCATTTTTTCGGGGCAGTGGGGGCTTTATGATCATGTTCAATCGTCGTTCCCATATGATCATCTTCCAAAAAGACTTCGCCGCCATGGTTTTTAACCAAGACACCGCCCCCGGACCAATGGGCGACTTGAAGCTGGTTGTCCAACTCCCCTACAAAAAATTTCGTACCGCGAATACCGATTGTCGCACTGCGGGTCAGTATTTTCATCCCCTCCGGATTAGTCTTGGCAATCTGACCAGAGATGCCATCCATTGCGCCATTTAAAAGCTCTGTAATGACATTTCCCTCATTCCCTTGACCAAAGGTGTAATCAATTACAACAAAGGATGTTTTTTCACCGAGTTTAAAACTACCATCATCAATCATTGCAATTTCAAGGCGGGAATCCTGACCCGTTGATAAAATATCACCGATTAACACCTCATCACCCGCCTTAAGCGGGCGAACTTGTGCGTTTTGTACAGCAAGTGCCGATCCTGTAATATGTTTAACCTTACCTGCAACCTGAAGGTCGGCAAAAGCAGCCTGTGAAAAAATAAAAACCAGAAAGGTAAGACAGCTCAAAATCAATCTTTTTTTCATCTTAACCACCTTCTTTTCCTCGATACCAAATCGGATCATTTATTTTTTCCATAAACGCAGCATGGGCTGCTAATTCTTCTTCCGTGGCATGATGGGGGCGGGGCTCACGAAACACCCGTTCAATCTTTACATCCTCATCGTCATCATAGACATTTTTGCCCAACAACAGGCCCGGTTGACGTCCGCCGATCAGTTCCAGATAAACTTCTGCCAACAGCTCACTATCAAGCAAGGCGCCGTGTTTTTCCCGGTTGGAGTTATCGACCTGATAACGACGACACAGCGCATCCAAGTTTGCCGGCGAGCCGGGAAACATCTTGCGCGCCATGATCAGGGTATCGACCACGTTATTTTCCATCTCCGCAAAACCATGCTGTTTCAGTTCCCAGTTCAGGAATGGCACATCGAAGCCCGCGTTATGGATAACAAGGGTAGAATCCCCAATAAAATCAATAAATTCCTGTGCCACTTCCTTAAAGATCGGGAAGTCGCGCAAATATTCTTCCGACAGACCGTGGACCCGAAAGGCCCCTTCCGGCATATCGCGTTCAGGATTGATATACTGGTGATAGGTATTGCCCGTGGGCATATGGTTTTCCAGCTCCACACAACCGATCTCAACAAGACGGTGGCCTTGCTTATATTCAAAGCCCGTGGTTTCGGTATCAAGTACGATTTCGCGCATGGCTTTATCCGGCATCCAAGGTAGGTTTTAGTCTGATCTGCCCTTAAACAGCAGGTCTATGGATTTATCAGCTATGGCGTCATTTGCATAACCAAAACTCCCCTGATCGCGCATTTCCTGCAAGCAGGTTTCCAACATGGCAAAGCAACGCCGCATCAATGACCCGCCCGTGGAAATCCGCTTCACTCCGCAGGCCGCATATTCCGCCATACTCAACGGTGTGCCGGATAATCCCGCGACCACATTGATCGGGGCAGCGATTTCTTTAACCAGTACCGCCATTTCTTTTGGGTCGCGGACACCGGGGACAAAGATACAGTCTGCCCCGGCTTGCAAAAACGCATTGCCGCGTTCAATCGCCATCTCCAAGGCATTTTTCTGTCCGGTCAGATAAGTATCGGTACGCGCGTTAATCACAAACTCATCCCCCACCGTCGCTTTAGCAGATTTGATCGCACTTACTGCTTCATCAAACCCGATCAGGTCGGATAGGTCACTGCCCCTCGCATCTTCGATATTTGCCCCGACAACCCCCAGACTTTGCAGCGTCTTTAAGGTTTTTTCCAGATCGCCATAGCCTGTTTCCACATCGGCGGTGACGGGAATGCTGACCACATTGACGATTTTTTCAATGGTTTCAAACATCAAGGTCGGGTCAATGATCGAGCCATCACACATGGCATTGGAATAAGCAATCCCCGCGCTTGTGGTCGCAACCGCCTGAAATCCCATTTTTTCCACCAAATAAGCCCCGCCCGGTTCCCACACATTCGGCAGGATAAACGGCGCTTTTTGATGATGGAGGGACTTAAACTTTTCTGCCTGTGTCATCTGCTTTCCTTATTTGGTTAGGATATGATGTCTTGAATAATCCCTTTCACCTGAAAACGGGCATGACGAAACCCATTTCCGGTGAAAATGACATAATCTGCGCGTTTTCTCTTTTCAAAATCCGACAGTTGCTTTTTTAAGATGGCACGGAACTTTTCCACCGTCATGTTCGGACGCGCGAGCACGCGTTTTTTTTGCATGATCTTGGACGTACTGACAACCGCCACCCCATCGCAACGTTTTTCCCCTTTGGTTTCAAATAATAAAGGGATATCCAGCACGACCATTTTATGACGCTGCAACTGACATTGGCGTAAAAACTTGCGTTCTTCTTCGCGCACCATGGGGTGTAAAATGGCTTCCAATTTTTTAAGCGCCTGATCATCACCGAAAACCAATGGTCCCAGCTTGAGGCGATCAACCGTGCCGTTTTCTGCCAATGATCCGGGGAAAGCCTTGGCAATAAAAGGGGTTGCGCGGCCCTTTGGTCCCATTAATTTATGCACCGTCGCATCCGCATCATGCACAGGGATGCCATAGTGCTGAAACAGCTTTGCCGTTGCACTTTTCCCCATCCCGATGGAACCGGTTAACCCCAAAATATACATCAATCCGCCAATACAAACTGGCGCAACTCGTCCGTCACTTGCGGGTCTGTGCCAAACCAGGCTTCGAACCCCGGGCGTGCCTGATGGAGCAACATGCCAATACCATCAACAATCGGGCAGCCATGGGCATGTGCTTTTTCCAGCAAATTGGTCATCAGCGGGACATAGACAATATCATTGACCAAGGCTGTTTTGGGCAGATCAAACAAATCAATTTCCAGTAAGCCTTGCCCGTGCATGCCCAAGGTGGTCGTGTTGGTCAAAAGGTTACAGTCCTCCAAGGCCGCATTGCGATCTTCCCAATCGACAACAGTGATGGGAGCGTCCAGTTCTGCCGCCAAATTTTCAGCACGCGCGCGGGTGCGGTTGGTCAACCGTATCTCCGGCACACCGGCTTCAGCCAACGCCACAATAACCGCACGCGCGGCCCCGCCTGCCCCTAAAACCACCGCAGGGCCAGCGTCTGCCTGCCAATCCACAGCACCTTGTTTTAAATTTTCATAGAACCCAAAACCATCGGTATTATCGGCAAAAATTGATCCATCTTCTTGAAAAACAAGCGTATTTGCCGCACCGATCTTTTCAGCCCGCGCACTGACTTTATCTGCAATCTTTAGGGCACTTTCTTTGTGGGGTACGGTAACATTAACGCCCTTAAAGCCGGATTTTTGCAGGCCACGGATCGCGCTTTCAAAATCTTCCGGTTTAATCGCCAAGGGCACATAAGTGCCGTCGATTTTATACTGTTCCAGCCAAAACCCATGCAAACGCGGGGATTTGGAATGGTTTACAGGCCAGCCGACAACCCCTGCCAATTTTGCGTTACCACTTAAGATCATGATATTTCTGCCTTTTATCCGAATTATCGCTGAATTATATCTTGCGTGCGTAAAAAATCCAGCACTGCCAAAAGCGGCAGCCCCAGAATGGTGAAATAATCCCCTTCGATGCGGTTAAACAACTGCACACCCTGACTTTCCAGCCGATAGCCGCCCACCGTCGTAAAGAGATCATCGCCCATTTCTTTTATATATCTGTCCAAAAACGCATCACTAAAGGCGCGCATGTCCAATTCAGCACATTGATGATGGGACCAGAGACACTCTTGCCCCCGCACAATTGCAACCGCCGAGATCAGGCGATGGGTTTTCCCACGCAAAAAAGACAGTTGATCACGCGCCTGATCCAAGTTTTTCGGTTTATCAAAGCGCTGTCCTGCACATTCCATCATTTGATCCGCACCAATGACCAAACTGTCCGGATATTCTGTCGCAACGGCAAAAGCCTTGGCGGTGGAGAGGTTTAAGGCCGTACCTACAACCGACAAGCCTTGCCCTTTAATGACCTCTTCATCCAAATCGCTGGCTTTTGTTGTGATCTCAAGGCCGGCACCACGCAGTAAATCGGCGCGTGATTGCGACGCTGAGGCGAGAATTAGGCTCATTCTTCCCCCCAGTTATCATCTTCATAGGCTTGATCGCGCTTCATTTTTAAGTTCAGGATCGCGGTTGCAGTTTCCTCAATGGATTTGCGGGTCACATCGATCATGGGCCAGCTGTTTTTATTGCAGAGTTTTCTCGCAAATTTAACCTCATCCACAACCGTATCGAGATCGATATAATCCGTATGAGCCGTCTCATTCAGCATACTCAGGCGATTTTTGCGCACCTGTACCAACCGACGCGGATCTTTCGTTAACCCAACGATCAAACATTTGGAAAATTTTGGATCCGTCAGATCAAAGGGCAGGGGACATTGCGGCACCAACGGCACATTGGCGGCGCGCACGCCTTTGTTTGCCATATATATGCAGGTCGGCGTTTTTGAGGTCCGCGACACCCCGAGCAAAATCACATCTGCGGTATGTATTTCATGAGTCGATTGCCCGTCATCATGGGCCAACGCAAAATGCATGGCCTCGATCCGTTCAAAATATTCTTCATCCATTTCATGCTGAAGACCCGGTTTAAACATGGCTTCGGTATGAAAATAATCTTTCAGTGACGCCATAATCGGATCCAACACCGCAATACAAGGCACGCCCAGCGATTCACAGCCTTTTTCCAACTGAGTGCGTAAACCTTTATCGACCATTGTAAAGATTACCACACCGGGACGTTGTTTAATGGCGTTTAAAATTTTGGAAACCTGGCCCGCTGTGCGCACCAACGTCCAGACATTTTCAGTCACGGTGATGTCATTGAACTGTGCAACACAGGCGCGGGCCAATGTTTCGATGGTTTCGCCGGTGGAATCGGAGACAAGATGGATGTGATAGCTGTTCATAACTCTGCCAAACATGGGGATAAGTCGGTATTTTAATCACAAGCGAAAATTATACCCCTGTTATTTCGCTTTTTGTCCGAACGGTTGTGACGGGTGGGATAACTCTTTGCGCTTTACCCCAGACTGGGGACAAGCGGCCCTTTTGTAAAAGTTATCCCCATTATCCCCATAATTCACCCTATTTTTGGCGACTCGTTTAAAAAGATCAACCGACTCCGCGACTCAAAACTCAAAATCCACAGCCGCGACTCCATTTCAGCCTTAATTGTGACAAAAACATCCGCCATATGGGGACAGCCTGTGGATTAAATTTGATCCCCGTTATCCACAGGCCCAACAACAACAACATCCTAAAGAAAATAACCTTTACTATTGTTATTGAACTGTGAATAACTCCACGAACTCAAAGACGGATCAAAGGGAAGAATTGAAACATGGCATCTCAAGAGAAACTGTTCTTACGCGCTTTAAAAGGTGAAACCACAGAACGTCCACCGATCTGGCTCATGCGCCAAGCAGGGCGATATCTTCCCGAATATATGGAAACACGCGCTAAATCGAAAAATTTCCTGAACTTCTGTTATTCCCCCGATCTCGCAACCGAAGTGACTTTACAGCCTCTTCGTCGCTACGGCTTTGATGCAGCCATCCTCTTTGCCGATATTTTGACAATTCCAGACGCTTTGGGACAAAAAGTTGAATTTATTAAAGGCGAAGGGCCAAAATTAGAACCTATTCGCAATAAAGAAGAGCTTTCAAAACTGAGCATGGACGGGATACATGACCATCTTGCCCCCGTCTACGAAACTGTCAGCAGGTTAAGTAAGGAAATTCCAGAAACGACAGCGCTTATTGGTTTTGCAGGGGCACCTTGGACGAACGCGACCTATATGGTTGAAGGCCAGGGATCAAAAACATATGAGACTATTCGTCTAATTGCCTATCAAGATCCTGATTTTTTCCAAGAACTGATCAATCTGTTGGTCGAAGCGACAACAGAATATCTGTCTAAACAGATCCAAGCGGGCGCTGAGGCCGTACAATTGTTTGACAGTTGGGCGGGGGTCCTTCCAGAAGATCAGTTTGAGCGTTGGGTGATTGAACCAAACAAAGAAATCACCTCACGCTTGAAAGATATGCATCCGGGCATCCCTGTCATCGGCTTTCCACGCGGCGCAGGTGAACTTTACAAGCGTTTCGTTATAGAAACCGGTGTTGATGGCGTCAGTATCGACCAGACTGTCCCGCTTGAATGGGCGGCGAAAGAACTTCAACCGCTGTGCACAGTGCAAGGAAACCTTGATAATCTCTGTGTCGTTGCGGGTGGGCAACAAATGGAAGAACAGGTCGAAAAAATTCTCAAAACCATGACCAACGGGCCGTTTATCTTTAACCTCGGTCACGGCATCGTGCCGCAAACACCGCCGGAAAATGTCGCCCGTGTCGTTGAAATGGTGCAGAATTTCAAAAAGTAAGCCTATTATAGATAAGCAGGAAAGAGAAATATGAAGCTTGCAGTTGTTTTATTTAACCTTGGTGGCCCCGATAGTGTGGAGGCCATCGAACCTTTCCTGTTTAATCTGTTCAATGACAAAGCGATTATTGGCGCACCACAGCCGATCCGCTGGATGTTGGCGCGCTTTATTTCCTCTAAACGGGCCCCTGTTGCGCAAGAAATTTATGGCCATTTGGGCGGTCGATCCCCGTTGTTAGAGATGACACAAGATCAAGCAAATGCGCTTAGAGAGGCAACTTCGCTAAAGTTTGGCGAAAATGTCGAGGTTCAAACATTCATTTCGATGCGGTATTGGTATCCGATGAGCGATGATTGTGCAGAAAAAGTGAAAGCTTTTGAGCCAGATCACATTGTTTTACTACCGCTTTATCCGCAATTTTCGACGACAACCAGTGAATCGTCTATCAAAGACTGGCATCGCGCGGCAAAGAAGGCAAAAATCAATGCCGTAACCACAACAGTTTGTTGCTACCCCGTAAATAATGGATTCATTGACGCTATTGCAGATTTTTTGGTCCCGCAGATTGAACAGGCCAGTCAGACAGGTAAACCGCGTATTCTGTTTTCAGCCCATGGCCTGCCGAAGAAGATTGTCGATGGCGGCGATCCCTATCAGTGGCAAGTGGAACAGACAGCGCAAGCTGTGGTGGAGAAGCTCAATAGAGACGGTTTAGATTGGTGGGTAAGCTATCAAAGCCGCGTTGGCCCGCTGGAATGGATTGGCCCAAATACGGAAGATGAGATCGTGCGCGCCGGCAAAGACAAAGTGCCGTTGATCATTGTGCCGATCGCTTTTGTCTCAGAACATTCCGAAACTTTGGTCGAGCTGGATATCGAATATCGCGAACTGGCGGAAGAACACGGCGTGCCGCTTTATCTACGTACCCCAACTGTTGCGACACACCCTAAATTTATCAAGGGGTTAAGTGATATTGTCTTCAATCATATCACCCAAGATGGGGATGTGATGCCGGAAGGTAAGATCAAAATCTGCCCCAACAGCCACAGCCGTTGTATTTGCAAAGGATAATCCATGTTTTTCGAAGATAGTTATCTCTGGTTCAAGGCCCTGCATGTGATCTCTGTGCTTGCGTGGATGGCAGGTCTGTTCTATCTGCCGCGCTTGTATGTCTATCATACCTCAGCAGAGGTCGGCTCAGAGCTATCTGAGACGTTTAAAGTGATGGAACGACGCTTGCTGCGCGCGATTATGAACCCGGCGATGATTTCTTCAGTCATTTTTGGTGGATTGTTGCTGGCAGAGATCAATGCCTGGGATCAAGGGTGGCTACATGTCAAGCTCACTTGCATCGTCTTGATGATCGGCTTTCATATGATGCTGGCGAAATATCGCAAAGACTTTTTAAACGATAAAAACCAGAAGTCTGAGAAATTCTATCGCATGATCAACGAAGTCCCGACGCTGTTGATGATCGTGATCGTCATCATGGTGATTGTGAAACCGTTTTAAGATGCAAAACAGGGGAGGCCGCGGCTTCCCCTGTTTTGATTTGATTTGTTTTTAATTCGTGCTGAAATACATTTTATCGGGGTTCAGGTTATAGCTCCAAGGCAGGCCGGAATTGCGCCAGCCGTTGACGTCGCGCACGCCTTTTGATTTGCCTTCTTTGCTGGGGCTGCCTTCAAAGCCATCAACGATGGTGTAGGCGTTTTTGAAGCCTGCTTCATAAAACATATCGGCAGCAGGGGCGCTGCGGTTGGAGCCGGAACGACACATGAAAATAAGTTTTGTGTCTTTGCTGATCTTCATTTCTTCCAGTTTTTCAGAGACTTCTTTGAAGAAATTTTCATTCTTTTTCATGGCGTATGAAGGCTTTTTCGCATGTTTTTGGGTGCGATCGCTTATCATGTAGGGGACATGAATGTCTGCTTCGTCGGTAAATCCGGTAAACATGACTTCAATCGGATCCCGCACGTCGATCAGAAGCGCTGTTTTATCCTGTTGGAGCAGGTCATAGGCTTCGGTTGCCGTGACATAAAGGTCGGATTTGACCTGTGCGGTGGTCTTTGTCGGTTTATCAGCAGCGTGAAGGGGGGCAGCGAGAAGAAGGGCGGCGAGGGTGAATGCGGTGAGTGACAGTTTTTTCATTAGAATATCCTCCAAAATTTATATAAAGATATTCTAATGTAATGAGAGGAACAAGCCTTTCCTTTAAAAACAGGGAGATTTACCCGCCTTAGTTTATTTTGCTTTATCCATTTCCGCTTTTTTGGCTATGACGCCCGCACAATCAGTGACGGTCAGTTCCAACAGATCTTGAGGTTTGCTGGCAACGCTATAGAGGCCGCTATAGACGTAAATACTTGTAAAATATTCAAGTTTTGTCTTCAGGGCTGCTTTGATGGCATCGCGCACGCCTCGATCCATGCCGGTTGTATCGGCCTGGCCCTTGTGATCAAACTTTTCTGGCGGATGATTAAACAGGTAGGCGTTGATATGGTCGCGGATGCGTTGGGTTTTGGTACAGGCGCGGTGACCCAACAGGAATTTGCGTGGTTCCCCATAGACCGTGAAACGGGCATTGATCTTACGTGTGGGGATATAGGTTTCAAAGACACCGAGGAAAATAATATCGTTTAGTTCCGCTGGGGTCGCCTCTACAGATCCGGTCTTTCCGTCAGAACCACCTGAACCTGCACTTCCGTCTTTCTTTGCTGTGTTTTCATTCACGCCTTTTTGAATTTGTTGAAAACGCGATTGAGCATCCGCCATTTTGGTCAGCAAAAGGCTGGAAAGAACGATGAAAGAAATTACGACTGCTTTAAACATTTTCCACTCTGTTTTATATCTATCTCCCTTTAGTAAACTGAATGCGTGGCCTAATAGCAACAGTTGAAATGAAAGATTTTCGGATTACTTGACTTGAATATTCGTTTCAGGTTACATATTTTCTATTCAAGTCACTTTATAGGTGCCTTTTTACCTTCCTTCCTTCCTTTTCGATCAAGCGACACGACCTTATCGAATGTCAGCACTGTCGAAATTTATCAAATAAAACAATAAAGTAGACGAAACTCATTTCGATAACTTTACCTATATTTGATCTTCTCTCCCACAATTACACTGCAGATTACATATGAATCTTCAAGAACTTAAAGACAAATCACCCGCCGATCTTCTAGCCTATGCTGAAGAGTTGGAAATTGAAAACGCCGGGAATATGCGCAAACAGGAATTGATGTTTGCGATTTTGAAAAATCTGGCAGAAAACGATGTCACCATTTATGGCGGCGGTGTTTTGGAAGTTTTACAGGATGGCTTTGGCTTCCTGCGCTCCCCGGAAGCGAACTATTTGCCGGGTCCCGATGATATTTACGTCAGCCCCAATCAGGTTCGTAAGTTCTCCTTACGTACAGGGGATACGGTTGAAGGGCAAATTCGCTCTCCCAAAGACGGCGAACGGTATTTTGCTTTGCTGAAAGTTGAAAACATCAACTTTGAAGAAGCGGCTAAAGCTCGTCACCGCGTCCATTTTGATAACCTGACACCGCTCTATCCGGATGAGCGCCTGAAAATGGAAATCGAAAATCCGGAAGCAAAAGACATGACACCGCGCGTGATCGATCTTGTATCCCCGATCGGGAAAGGGCAACGCGCCTTGCTGGTGGCCCCGCCGCGTACCGGTAAAACGGTGATGCTGCAAAATATCGCCCATTCCATCGCGGAAAATCACCCGGAATGTTATTTGATCGTCCTGTTAATTGACGAACGACCGGAAGAAGTGACAGACATGGACCGTTCTGTAAAAGGGGAGGTGATTTCCTCTACCTTTGACGAACCGGCTACCCGTCACGTACAGGTCGCGGAAATGGTCATCTCTAAAGCCAAGCGTTTGGTGGAACATAAAAAGGATGTTGTCATCCTGCTTGACTCCATCACTCGTCTGGCCCGTGCCTACAATACCTGCGTTCCGAGCTCCGGTAAAGTATTGACCGGTGGTGTGGATGCCAATGCCCTGCAACGCCCAAAACGCTTCTTTGGTGCCGCGCGTAACATTGAAGAAGGTGGGTCTTTGACTATCATCTCTACCGCTTTGATCGATACAGGCTCTCGTATGGACGAAGTCATCTTTGAGGAATTCAAAGGGACGGGTAACTCCGAGATCGTGATGGATCGTAAGCTGGCGGATAAACGGACCTTCCCGGCGATTGATATCACCAAATCCGGTACCCGTAAGGAAGACCTGTTGGTTGATAAAGGCACATTGTCCAAAATGTGGGTTCTGCGTCGTATTCTCGACCCGATGGGGACAGCCGACGGTATGGAATTCCTGCTGGATAAGCTGAAATATTCTAAAAATAACGATGATTTCTTCGATACGATGAATTCTCGTTAAGCCTAAAATGAGTAAGTGATATCCCGGTCCCCAGTGGCCGGGATGTCTTTTTGTGTTTCACGTGAAACAAGAAGTAGATGCCTATGACCGCCGTTTCCTACGTCATCACCGTTTTTAATAAAGAAGACTATCTGCCGGAAGTTATCCGTTCGCTGGAAGCCCAGATCGGGATTGAGGAACGGGAATATATCTTTGTAGACGATGGGTCCAGTGATCGATCCGTGGAAGTGATTAAGGACTGCACGAAGGATTTACGGGCCAAAACGGTCATCATTCAGCAGGAAAATCTAGGGGCGTCCTGGGGCACCAATGCAGGGGTTGACGCAGCAAGTCATGAGTGGATCAAGCTATGTGACGGCGATGATCTGCTGACACCGCATTCGTCGTTGTGGTTAATCGAAGCCTGTGAGCGCTTGAATGTGGACCATGCTTGGGGGCATTCAGCCTATTTTGAATGGAAAGGGCAGGAAGACCCGTTAAGCCGTCCGGCCCCAAAACCGGAAATGGAAGTGATGGAAGATGGTTTAAGTTTTTTCATCAGAAACAATCCGGCAAATTCCACCTGCATGTTGTTTAAAAAAAGCTTTTATCAAAAAGCAGGGGGATGTGATCCGCGTCTCGTTTCACCGGATCAGATGTTGTTTTTACGCCTGTTTGCAGAAGGGCCGGGCGCACGCGTCCACGGGGATGTGGGTCTCTTGCCCCATGCAGCGCCAGACCGCCTGAGCGCGCAAAAAGGCCGATCGCGCTATGAATCTGTGCTGGCCATGTATTTCCTGATTTTGGAACGTCCCGACTTAAACGCCGCCCATATTGATTATGCCTACAAGCGGGCGATTTCACGGGCTGAACGGTTTCACCGTAAAGTCTATGGTGGATTGTTTAACCGTTTTGTCTGGGATCATATCCGCACGAAAATCTGGCCCCATAGGGACAAACTGGCAGCGATTAAAAACTGCCTGGCTGCCTTTACACCGGATGGTAAAGTAGAGCGCAGCGTGGAGTGGAAACCGGGGGCAGGGAAGTCAGGAAAAGCAGGGCCGGATTTTACCTGACCCTGCAGACATGACTTAGTCTTCATGCTTCCATTTTCTGAGGTAATCGAGAATATCATCGGTGTCTTTATCGACTTTGCGGATAATCTCTTTATTTGATTTGGTCAGTTCCACAATCATCCGGTTTAGCTCTTTATTCTCATAGGCGACCGCGCGAATAATTTCATTAAGTTCCTGATTTTGTTTGGAAAGCTGTTCAATCCGGCTGTTTTGTTGATGCAGCATGTCGGTTGAGGCTTGGCGCACCACCCGATCCAGAATGATAGAGCCAAAATAACCCGCCAAGGTGCCAAACACCCCGATCCCTGTCGCCGCTAACGGCACGGCCGCAATACGTCCGATGAGGGTGATAGGGTAATGATCGCCAAAACCGATGGTGGTGACAATCATGAAACACAGCCAAATCGCATCGCCAAGATTGGTGATATTCGCACCAGGCCGTGCCGATTCTGCCCAATAAAGCAGGGGCGCACAGACGCCGATGACCACGAGAGTCACTCCACCTAAAACCAGAAAAACGCTTAGAAAATCAAGACGCGCGATAGAGAGATAACGAAAACAGACACGGATGAAGTGGAAATTCATACTTACTGGCCAAAGACGGTTTTTAGGATTTCAGTGGTGCGTTTTGCCGGATTTTCACGGATGGCGGCTTCTTCTTGGGCGAGGTAATGGAAGATCCCGCTGATCGCCAATTCGGTTGTGTGATTGATTAAATCAGCCTTCACGTCCGGGACAAATGGGATATCTTTATATTGCGACATCAGGCTGTCATAGGCGTTGATCGCGCCAACATCTTTCAGGCTATTTTCCGCAATCGGCGCAATTGTTTCACGCAAGTTTCCACTGGAGACTTTCTTAAAATACTGCGTCGCTGCATCGTTCGGGCCATTATAAATGGCGCGTGCATCATCTAAACTCATGTTAGAAATAGCATTCACGATAATCTCTTTGGCTTTTGGGGCGGCTTGTTCTGCCGCGCGGTTGAGGCGCAGTTCCACATCATCTGCAAGCGAGGAAAGACCGACTTTTTTAAGCAGGCTCTGGACCTGTACGAGTTGGTCGGGCAGGGGGATATGAATTTGCGGATCAGCGTTATAGCCATCGACAGCCCCAATTTGACCGACAACACGTTCTGTGCCGACTTTCAGGGCTTCGCGCAGGCCTTCGATGATTTGATTGTCCGTGAGGCTGCTGAGCGTGGAGCCGGAACCTTGCACCGAGTTTGTGCGTTGTTGAATGGCATCGACGGTTTTATTGACCACAGAATTCAGGTCAAAAGCGTGAACGGTTGGAGCGGTTAAAAGGCTGCCGGCACAAAGGAGAGAGAAAAGGGCAGTGCGCATAATCATAAAGTCCTGATGATATCGAAAAAGATAAGATCAGATTAAACAGGCTTTGCGGTTTTGTCTATTGCAACAGTCGCCTGTTTCACGTGAAACACTTTGTTTCCAAATCGGTGACTAATCAAAAGCAGGGCAGGGGATTATCTTCTGTGCAAGATTTGAAATTCCAACAAGGGAAAGTGTTATGAAACAAAGAACGATTGACCAGATTGTTTCCCCTATTGCCACCTCCGATGGGGCTGGGGTGAAAATGCTGCGGGCTATCGGCACACCGACGCTGGACCACCTTGATCCGTTTTTGCTGCTCGACCTGTTTGGGTCAGAAGATGGGGCAGATTATATCGCAGGCTTCCCCGATCATCCGCACCGTGGCTTTGAAACCGTGACCTATATGCTGGAAGGCAAAATGCGTCACCGCGACAATGTCGGCAATGAAGGTCTGCTTAATAGTGGCGGCGCGCAATGGATGACCGCGGGGCGCGGTATCGTCCATAGTGAAATGCCGGAACAAACAGACGGCTTGATGAAAGGCTTTCAGCTTTGGGTCAATTTGCCTGCCCGCGATAAAATGACGCAACCGCGCTATCAGGATATTGATCCGCGCGACATCCCTAGCAAAGAACTGGACGGGATCGGCACCCTAAAAGTCATCGCGGGGGAGGCCTTTGGCATTACGGGTGCTGTGTCACAGATTGTCACCAAGCCCATGTTTATCGATCTGGCGATGAAGCCGAATGTGGAGGTCAATATTCCAATCCCTGCGGGTCAAACCGCTTTCCTCTTTTTGTTTGAGGGGAAAATCCATCTGGATTGTGAAGAGATTGAAACCAACCGTCTGGTGACATTGGATGACGGTGATGCGGTCAACGTCAAATCCGGTCCCCGGGGGGCGCGTTTTATCGCCGTTGCTGCAGACCCGATTAACGAACCCATTGCCCGTTACGGCCCATTTGTGATGAACACGCAGGAAGAAATCTATCAAGCTTTCGACGATTTCCGCGCCGGACGCTTTGTTTAAAACGAAAGACAGAGAATAAGAAAAAGGAGAGGTGATCTAAAACCTCTCCTTTTTTGTGTTACGGTAAGAGGATCGTTGATCCGGTTGTCTTGCGCGCTTCCAGGTCTTTATGGGCCTGTGCGGTGTCTTTGAGGTCATAGCGTTGGTTAATATGGATTTTAACTGCGCCGGATTTAACCACATCAAACAGATCATTTGCCGCCCACAACAGGTCTTCACGTTTGGCGACATAGCTCATCAGCGTTGGGCGGGTGAGGAAGAGGCTGCCTTTTTGCGCCAATAAAGTAGGGGAGAAATCGGGCACCGGACCTGTTGCGTTGCCATAGGTGACCATCATCCCCAACGGGCGTAGACAATCAAGGGAGCCTTCAAAGGTGGCCGCGCCAATGGAATCATAGACCACGGGCACGCCTTCGCCGTTGGTGAGTTCTTTTACGCGGTCGGTGAAGTTTTCTTCGCGGTACAGGATCGGATGATCACAGCCTTGGGATTTTGCCAGCTCTGCTTTTTCTTGGGAACCGACAGTGCCGATGATGGTTGCACCTAATGATTTGGCCCATTGTGTCGCGATGGAGCCGACGCCCCCTGCTGCGGCATGGAAGAGGATGGTATCGTCTTTGCCGACTTTATAAATACGGCGCAGCAGATAATGGGCAGTCATGCCTTTCAACATCATGGCGGCGGCGGTTTCAAACTCAATCTCATCGGGGAGCGGAATAACCACTTTTTGATCAAAGTTGCCAAGTTGAGTGTAACAGCCAAGGGCTGCGCCGATGCAAACCCGTTGACCAACTTTTAGGTCCGTGACGTCTGACCCCACAGCTTCAATCACACCGGCACCTTCCATGCCCAAGGGTTTTGGCAGGTCGGGTATGGGATAAAGGCCGCTGCGCTGATAGCAATCGATAAAGTTTAAACCAATGGCTTTAAAGCGGATTTGAACTTGTTGTGCGCTTGGGGCAGGGACGGTGATGTCATCATAAGACAGGGCATCAGCATTGCCCGGTTGATGGATACGAATGGCGTAGGTCATTAACTCTCTTCTCTTGTTTTTTAAGGATTATAGCAAGGATGTGGCGACGGCTTCTTCCATGCGCAAGAGCTGGATTTTCGTTTCCACGCCTTCGCCGCCGGAATAGCCGGTGAGTTTGCCGTTGCTGCCCACGATGCGATGGCAGGGGATGATGATCGGGATCGGGTTTTTCCCACAGGCGCCCCCCACAGCACGCGGGGAGCTGTCTAATTTTTTGGCAATCTCGCCGTAGGTGGCGGTTTGGCCAAAGGGGATCTCGCACATGGCTTGCCAGACCTTCTTTTGAAAATCGCTGCCGTAGGGATCAAGCGGCAGATCAAACTTGGTGAGCTTGGCACTGAAGTAAGCTGAAAGCTGGGCCTTGGCCTCCGTCAATAAAGGGGTTTCTGTTCCCTTTGGCGCTTGACCCCATTCCACAACGACGATCTTTCCCTCATCTTCAAATAAAGACAAGGTACCAACGGGGGTCATGAGGGAGGTGCAGGTGATATCCATTTTATTGTTCTCTTAAACTTGGGGTCGGGCAGTTATATCGCAGACAGAATAATAAGGGCTTTTAAATAACTGCACACGATGTTTTTTTAAGGTGGCTGGAGAGAGGGGGCTTAGTCGCCTAGTGGTGTGAGGAGGGAGGCGAGTGCTGTCGGGTCAGTCACAGGCGGTGAACAAGTCCCGAGACGGCAAACATAAGCAGTTGGTTTATCGGCAATCTGAGACTTTTTATGCAGGGGATGATCGATCGGATAGGCCTGTTTACCATCTGCTAGTAGAATTTTTAAATGGGGGGTTGAAGATATATAAATTTTTTTAATCAATAACTTAGTGTCATTTTCAGCTGAGTCACCGATGATACAGACGGTTTGAGTCTCCTCCAGACGAATGAGGGCGCTACAAAGGCTGGGCATGGAGAAAATATCATTGGGATTTTTGGTGCCAAAGGTCTGGACCAGTTGGGTCAAGCGATTTTGATAAGTCTTCTTTCCGCTCAGGTGAAACAGGTCGGCAAGCACAGTGGCCATGACCCCATTGCCCGACGGTGTCGCGGTATCAAGAATGGGTTTGGGATGGAGGTTTAATCCATTGATCGTCTGGTTGGTTGAAAAATTATAACCTTGGGTGTCCTCATCCCAAAAGTGGGTATCGATATGGCGAACATGATCTTCAGCTTGGGCGAGGTAGGAGGCTTCCCCCGTGACATTATAAAGCGCGAGCCCGGCCATCAAGGTAAGCAGGGGAGGTATGATGGCCTGCGCACCAACTATGATAGAGCACGCCGTCTTTAACCATCAGTGTGTTCATCTGATCCATGATGATTTTGGCTTTATCGATCCAGTCGGGGCGATCAAAGACGGCGCCCGCTTCACACAGGGCTTTGATCATTAGGCAATTGCAATCACACAGGACTTTATCATCGCGTTGTGGGTGGATGCGTTTTGCCCGTTCCTTTAATAAAATCTGTCGGCAGTGAGTAAGCTGTTTTTCTTCTGCCTCTTCCTTTAGGGGGAGGACACGACGTAGGATAGTATGACCTTCCCAATTGCCTTGGGCGGTGACATCGTAGGTTTGTTTAAAGCTGTCGGCTTGTTCCCCCAACAGCTCGTCAATTTCCTGTTCTGACCAGACGTAGAATTTGCCTTCCACGCCTTCGCTATCGGCATCAAGGGTAGAGGCGAGGGCAAAGCCTGCGTTGCAACCCTCAACTGACATCTCGCGAAAGACCCAGTCGATGGTGTCGGCAATGCATTGTTTTAGGAGAGGGGCGCGCGTTTTGCGCCAGACTAAGGTCATTAACGAGATCAGCTGGGCATTGTCATAGAGCATCTTTTCAAAGTGCGGGGCGAGCCATTCTGCATCGGTGGAATAGCGCGCAAAGCCTCCGCCGATTTGATCATAGATGCCGCCCAAACACATTCTTTTTAAGGTAAGCTCAACCAGATCAGCTAATCGGTCATCTTGTTTAAGGGCGCTCACCCGCCAAAGGAAATCAAACAGGACGGGCTGAGGGAATTTGGGCGCCCCATGCATCCCGCCATAGCGGGGGTCTAAAACCCGTAAAATATAGCTGCCTGCGGTCTTTAAATCCTCAAGCGTTAAACTACCGTCCCCTTTGGGTTGACTGTCTTTTATCAGGGCGTCACACAGGCTGGTGACATTTTGGGTGATATCGTCTTTTTGATGGGCATAGGCATTGGAGATATTTTGTAGCACATTGACAAAAGACGGACGACCGTAGGCAGCGCGAGGCGGAAAATAGGTGCCACCCCAAAAAGGTTCCCCCGCCGGTGTTAAAAACATGGTCAGGGGCCATCCGCCTTGCTGGCCCATCATCATAAGTGCTTTTTGATAGATGGCATCCACATCGGGATGTTCTTCGCGATCGACTTTAACATTAATATAAAGCGCGTTCATGACCTGGGCGGTTGCGCAATCGGCAAACGATTCATGGGCCATGACGTGACACCAATGACAGGCGGCATATCCAATAGACAACAGGATCGGCTTGTTTTCTGCGCGTGCTTGCTCAAAAGCGTCTTCCCCCCAAGGCTGCCAATGGACCGGATGGTCGGCATGCTGAAGAAGATAGGGGCTTTTAAGGGAACCAAGACGGTTTTCGGACATAGCTTTCTTTCTAAGAGATCGTCATGGGATCAGAGTTTAGGTTTTTGGGGGAAATAACAACTACTTTTTTTCGAAGAGGGATGGACCTTGACGTAAAAGATTGTCACAGTATAAGACAGTTTTGTCATTAGGTCGGGGTTTGGAAAAATGAAGATCACCATCAATATTGATTGCACACCGGAAGAAGCCCGTACCTTTATGGGATTGCCAGACGTCAAACCCATGCAGGAAATGATGATGAAAGAAGTCGAAGAACGTATGAAAGCCAATTTGGCAGCAATGGACCCGGACACTATGATGAAAACATGGTTGCCCGCCGGGATCTCTAATATGGAGCAATTGCAAAAGATGTTCTGGGCGCAGTTTGGTAAAAACCCGATGGGCAACAGCTCTAACGAATAAAGTTTTTCAATTATGTTTGATCAAACCATATACGCACTTGCCAGTGGGGCAGGGCGTTGTGGCGTGGCTGTGATCCGCTTGTCCGGTCCCCATGCCCTCACCGTTTTGCAACAGCTTTCAGGTAAAGAGACCTTTAAGCCGCGCTATGCCCATCGCGTGCTTTTGACTGATCCTGTTTCTGGGGATCGTTTGGATGATGGCCTTGCGCTCTATTTCCCCGGCCCCAACAGCTTTACGGGGGAAGATGTGGTGGAGCTGCAGGTCCACGGGGGGCGGGCGGTTGTCCAATCTGTGCAGGAAATCTTAGCCGGATTTGACGGTTTACGATTGGCGGAACCGGGGGAATTTACCCGCCGTGCCTTTGAAAATGACAAGATGGATTTAACCGCGGCAGAGGGGCTGGCAGATCTCATCCATGCGGAAACCCGCGCTCAAGCCAAACAAGCCTTGCGCCAAATGGATGGGGCTTTGGGGTCGCTTTATAATGACTGGGCAGATCGGATCGTTCGCGTCCTTGCGCATTTTGAAGCGGTGATCGACTTCCCTGATGAAGATTTACCGGAAGAGGTAGAAGCTGGTGTGCGCGCCAAAGTCGCCACCCTTCAGGGGGAAATTGAAGATCATTTAAAAGACGGTCATCGCGGCGAGATGCTGCGCGATGGCGTGCGCCTTGCCATTGTGGGACCACCTAATGCGGGGAAATCCAGTTTGCTGAACCATCTGGCAAAGCGCGAAGTGGCGATTGTGTCCGATATTGCGGGGACCACCCGCGATGTGATTGAAAGCCATTTGGACATTGGCGGCTATCCGGTCGTGGTGTCAGATACCGCAGGTATCCGTCACAGCGAAGATGTGATCGAGGTGGAAGGTATTCGTCGCGCCCAATCAACGGCAGAACAAGCTGACCTGAAAGTCATTCTGTTTGATAGTTCCGACTGGCCCAACTTGGATGAAAAGGCGTTATCTTTGATCGACGAAGATAGTCTGGTGGTCTTTAACAAAATCGATAAAGCGTCCAAACCCGATGTCGGGGATCTTCAAGGGCGCACTCCTTTATATATGTCGGCAAAGTCGGGGGAGGGGTTGGCTGACTTCTTCAAAGCACTGGAGCAGGAAGTGGCGGAGCGCTGTATGATGACCGGAGCACCCGCCCTGACACGCGCACGTCATCGCGAGGCGTTGGAGGATTGCGTTCAGTCCCTAGTCCGTTTTGCGCAGATTGATCTGGCAGAATTGGCGGCGGAGGATTTGCGTATGGCGACCCGATCTTTGGGCCGTATCACGGGACGAATCGACGTTGAAGATGTTTTGGATGTGGTTTTTAGCGATTTCTGTATCGGCAAATAAGATGTTTCACGTGAAACACTGACCTCATTTCGGGCCGATAAGGTAATTTAAAAAGTTTAAACTTATCTGGTCGGCAAGTTATGAACGGGCTTATCCCCTAAATTATCCACAGATGTGGAAAAGCTTCATTTTGGAAATTGACTTCAGGGGTGCGGAAACATACATTGCGCCCTATGAAGACATTTGACGTGATTGTTATCGGTGGCGGACATGCTGGCTGCGAAGCTGCGGCGGCGAGTGCGCGTATGGGGGCTAAGACCCTTCTTCTGACACAAAAATTAGACGGTATCGGCGAGATGTCGTGTAATCCAGCCATTGGCGGATTGGCGAAAGGTCACCTCGTGCGCGAAGTTGATGCGCTTGACGGGGTGATGGGCCGTGCCATTGACGAGGGCGGCATCCAGTTTCGGATGCTAAACCAGTCAAAAGGACCAGCGGTACGGGGACCGCGGGCGCAGGCGGATCGCAAGCTGTATAAGCAAGCCATGCAAGCGCTCATGTCTTCCCAAGAGAATTTGGAACTGATGGAAGGCACCGCCGAAGATCTGGTGCTCGATGCAGCGGACAAGCAAGTCACCGGTGTGATCACCGGGGCAGGGGAAACCTTACGCGCGGGTGCAGTCATTTTGACCACAGGCACGTTCCTTAACGGGTTGATCCATATCGGGAAAGAAACATGGTCCGCAGGCCGGATGGGGGATGATCCTTCCATCGGTTTGGCAAAGACCTTGGCGCGCCTTAAATTTGATCTCGGTCGTCTCAAAACAGGGACACCGGCGCGACTGGATGGCAAGACCATTGATTGGGACAGCCTGCAACGCCAAGATGGCGACACACCGCCACAGCCGTTTTCCTTTATGACCGACAAGATCACCACGCCGCAGATCCCGTGTTATATCACCCGCACGACGGAAGAGACACACGAGATCATCCGCTCGAACATGGATCAGGCACCGGTTTATTCCGGTCAGATTCAGGGTATGGGGCCGCGTTATTGTCCGTCGATTGAAGATAAGGTCGTGCGCTTTGCGGAAAAGACCAGCCACCAAATCTTCTTGGAGCCAGAAGGGTTGGACACCGATAGTGTCTATCCGAACGGTATTTCCACCTCTTTGCCGCGTGATGTGCAGATGGCCTTTATGCGCTCTATTCCGGGTCTGGAAAAGGTCGAGGCCCTAAAGCCAGCTTATGCGATTGAATATGACTACGCTGATCCGCGTGAGCTTTATGAGACATTTGAGACACGTAAGGTCAATCGTTTATACTTTGCTGGACAAATCAACGGCACAACCGGCTATGAAGAAGCCGCGGCCCAAGGTTTGATGGCAGGCGTCAATGCGGCGCTGAAAGCATCCGGTGCGGAAAGAGATTTTATCTTTGATCGTGCGACCGCCTATATCGGCGTGTTGGCCGATGATCTGGTGACAAAGGGCACGAACGAGCCGTACCGCATGTTTACATCGCGTGCGGAATATCGGTTGATCCTGCGCGCAGATAACGCGGATCAACGCCTCACCCGTTTGGGCATGGAGGTCGGGTGTATCTCCGGTGCCCGTGCGCGCGCGTTTGAGGTGAAAGAAAAAGCGATTCATGAGGCGAAGGCCCGTATGTTGGCGTTAAGTGCCACCCCGCAGGAACTGGCTAAGTTTGGGATCAAGGTAAATATGGATGGGCAACGCCGCACCGCGATGGCGTTGTTGGCGTATCCCGATGCCCCGCTGGAAAAGGTCAAAGAGATTTGGCCGGAACTGAACGATATCACCGGCGCAGTGGCGGAACAGGTCGAGATTGAAGGGCGCTATGCCGGATATCTGGAACGTCAGGAAGCTGATATTCGGGCTTTCCGTCGTGATGAGAGTTTGTCGCTGCCGGCTGATCTGGACTATATGTCTATTGAAGGTATGTCCACCGAAGTCCGTAGTAAACTCGCGCAGCATAAGCCGTCTACGTTAGGGGCAGCAGCGCGGATTTCTGGGATTACGCCAGCGGCCTTGACGGCGTTGCTGAGTTACGTCAAGCGCAACAAATCAAACAAAGTCGCTTAAGGTTAATTTTTTAATTCTGTTTCTAAGATTTTTGGACAGAACTCGCCTTTGTCGGCGTTGAATTTGCGAGACGAAGGTAAAAAAATAGGGTAGATTTATAGCTAAGCTATATTTTTGGGGTGAAAAATGGGATTTGCAGCACAACAAGATCAATGGAACGCACTTGATGTTTCACGTGAAACATTGGACAAACTGCAAGTCTATGCGGACCTGTTGGTCAAGTGGCAGGCCAAAATCAATCTGGTGAGCAACTCAACACTCGATGATTTGTGGACCCGTCATTTGCTGGATTCTGCACAGGTTTTTCCCTTCCTACCAAATCAAACAAAAACATTGGTCGATATTGGCTGTGGGGCAGGGTTCCCCGGTCTGGTCTTGGCGATCATGGGTGTTGAAGACGTGCATATGGTTGATTCCGATATGCGCAAGATGGCGTTTGTGCGCGAGGTTGCACGCGCGACAGAAACGCCGGTGACCATCCATAACTGCCGTATTGACGATGTAAAAGAAACGGAATTTGCCGATGTGGTGACATCACGGGCTTTGGCGAGTTTGGAAAAGCTTTTGGGCTTTTCGGCAAACTTACGCAAACCTGATGGCACCTGTATTTTTCTAAAGGGCCGTAAGACGGAAGAAGAAATCCGTGAGGCGCAAAAGAATTGGAACTTTGAGTATCAAAGCCATGGGAGTGTATCTGACCACGAAGGGAAGGTACTTATCATCGAAAGGATGACACGAAAATGACGGACCAAACGACTTCTCCGGTCAAGCCGCGCATTATCGCTATAGCCAACCAAAAAGGTGGGGTGGGCAAAACCACAACTACGATTAACCTTGCGACCGCTTTGGCGGCTGTGGGTAAAAAGACGTTGGTGCTGGATCTGGACCCGCAAGGCAACGCCAGCACAGGCCTGGGGATTGACCATAGCAAGCGTGCCCGCAATGCCTATCATGTCATGATGGGGGATATCGAGGTTGAAGGTGCCATCCAGAAAAGTGCGATCCCGAATCTGTCTGTCATCCCGTCCGGCACCGATTTAGCTGGTGCAGAAATTGAAATCCCAGAGCTTGATCGTCCGCAATATTGCTTGCGGGAATCGCTAAGCGATGTCACGGGATATGATTTTGTTTTGATTGATTGCCCTCCCGCCTTGGGGATGTTGACCATCAATGCGTTGGTGGCTTCAGACGCGGTTATGGTCCCGCTGCAATGCGAATTTTTTGCTTTGGAAGGGATTACCGCTTTGGTCAAAACCATTGAACGGGTGAAGAAAAACTTCAATCCGGCGCTTGAAATTCAAGGCATCGTTTTGACCATGTTTGATAAGCGCAATAATTTGAGCGATATGGTCGCAGACGATGTGCGGGAGTTCTTTGGTGAGAAGGTGTATGAGACCGTGATCCCCCGAAACGTGCGGGTATCAGAAGCGCCGTCTCATGGTAAACCGGTGCTTTTATATGATCATAAATGTGCAGGTTCTAAAGCCTATTTACATTTGGCAAGTGAAGTATTAAGACGCGAAAATAGGAAAGCAGCATAAGAATGGTGAAAGAAAACAAACGGAAAAGCCTGGGCCGTGGGCTCTCCGCCCTGTTGGGAGATGAGACGGCAAGTGTTGTTGAGGATCACACACTCTCTATGGACACATCTGCCAGTGCAGCACCTTCCGCTGATGTTGTACCGCTGCGTTCCGGGAATCAGAAGACGATTGCAATCAGCCTGTTGATCCCGGGTAAGTATCAGCCGCGTCAGACCTTTAAAGAAGAAGCGATCGAAGGTTTAGCAGATTCCATCAAAGAAAAAGGGATTTTACAGCCGATCTTGGTCCGCCCGCACCCTAATCATGTGGGGGAATATGAGATCATCGCAGGGGAACGTCGCTGGCAAGCCGCCCAACGTGCGCAATTGCACGAAGTCCCAGTAATTGTCAAAGAAATGGATGATCAGGACGCCGCAGAAATCGCCCTGATCGAGAACCTGCAACGTCAAGACCTGTCCCCATTGGAAGAAGCGGAAGGCTATAGCCGCTTGATGGAGGAGTTTAGCCACACGCAGGAAGCCTTGTCTAAAGCCTTGGGGAAAAGCCGTTCTCACGTTGCCAATATGATGCGTCTTCTGGCGTTGCCGGAAGAAGTTAAAGGTTATCTGGATGATGGGGTGCTGACAACAGGCCATGCCCGCGCCTTGTTGAACTGTAACGAACCTGCCGAGGTCGCCAAACAGGTGATTAAAAAGGGCTTGAACGTTCGCCAAACAGAAAGTCTTGTGAAGACGGCGGGCGTTGAAGGACGCGCAAAAGCCAAAAAAGAAAAAGACGCGGATACCGTCGCTCTGGAACGTGATTTGACAGACTTGTTAGGTGTAAAAGTCAATATCAGCGTACAGTCAAAAGGTGGGACTTTAAGTCTGCAATATACATCTCTAGAGCAATTGGATGATCTTCTCCATCGTTTGAGCCATGGTCATCATGGCCGTACAGGAAACGATCAGTCTGCTGATCTTGATCCGGTGAGTGAACAGGATGTTGAAGTCGAATTGAGCAAACTTTAATAAGTTTAACGCTCCATAAAGTAAAAGAGGCTCAGGTGATTGAGCCTCTTTTTTTTGTTTGTAAGGAGGAGATTAGGTCAGTGGGAGGCGAAATTTTGCAATCTCAATTCCCTTGCCCCATCGATCACTGATCTGTCGATCTTCCTCTTGAAACCCACAGGACTTATAGAGAGTTGCGGCAGCTTCTAACCCGGTAAGGGTGTAGAGGTGGATGGAAGGAAAGCTTCGATCATAGGCAAATCGAATCGCTGTGTTGAGAAGCAATCGACCCAAGCCGAACCCTCGTGCTTTTTCATCAAGGATAAACCATCGTAGCTGCGCACCGTCTTGATTGGCCTTACTGCCGTCCAATGTGATCGACCCAAAAAATTGATCATTTTTCTGAAGAGACCAGATTTGTGAATTGAGAGGTTGATGGGTGTCCATGAAATCACAAAGCTCACGTGCGACCTGACATTCAAAAAATTGACCGAGATTCCATTTTTCCCGATAGACTTGGCCGTGCTGGTTTGTGACCCAGCCGACGAGGCCATTTTGATAGCCGGATTTGACCGTAAAACCGTTTTTAAGTTCTTTCATTTCAGACCTGCATAAAAGCAATTAAATTGATATTTTATGTAGATTACCATGCATAAATATGGCTATAAATAGGTAATGTTGCAATTACGGAATGCAAAAATGCAGAACTGGGATGATTTACGCTATTTCTTGATGGTGGCACGTACGGGGAGCTTCTCTGCTGCGGCTGACAGCCTCTCTGTAAACGGCTCGACAGTCGGTCGACGCATTGATCATCTGGAGCAGAACTTGGGGTGCAAGCTTTTTGATCGTCAACGTCATGGTATGACGCTCACGCCGGATGGTCGTCGTTTGCTGGATCATGTGCAGCAGATGGAAAAGTCCGCAGCCGAACTTCATCAGATGGCGAAGGGCGCGGATGAAGCCTTGAATGGGTGGGTGAAAATTTCCGTCACCGATGGTCTGGGATCCTTTTGGCTCACGCCCAACCTTGCCGGGTTTCAAAAAGCCTATCCTAAAATCTCGCTCAATGTGATGAGTGAAGGGCATATGGTTGATCTGTCTAACCGGGAAGCTGATATTGCGATTCGTTTGAAAGAACCAACCCAACCGGATTTAAAGGTGAAACGGGTTGGAGTGGTCAAGTTTCACGTTTTTGCCGCGCCCTCTTATATTGATCAATTTGGACAGCCTAAAAACTGGGGCGATCTGGCAGGTCATAAGATCGTGGATTATCTGGGGTATAAGGAGAGTAAAGTACTGTCTTTATGGCAGGAAACCGTCAAAAACCATGATCAGGTGGTTTTTCAAAGCAATAGCGCCATGGGGTTTGTGAGTGCGCTGCGTTCTGGTATGGGACTCGGTATGCTGCCCCGGTTTTACAGTCATACGGTGACGGATTTGATGATCCTTGATCTGCCCTGCGACCTTTTTGAAATGCCGATTTATCTGGTGACCCACGAACAAACCAGCCAGACAGCGCGAATTCAGGCGGTAAAAGAGTATATCCTGAACCTGTTTGATCGCGATCGGCGGGCATGGTTTAGCTAAATTGAGTTAGCGGCGGGCGCGGGCGGCTTGTGAAATACGCATCAGGGCGCGTGAACAGACTGTTTCAGGTGGATTTCCGGTGATTTTACAATCAGATTCCGCTTCCGTGAGGATATCCATAGCCATTGAAATACGCGCTAAATCCCAGCTCCCGAGCTGCTTTTTAAAGGCGGGGGCCTGTTTAAAAATGATCGGGGGACGTAGTTTTGCCATCGCCTGATCAATATTCAGACCTTTTTGCATGTGGCCTTTCGCCAGATGCAGCTTATGGAAATGACGGGCCAGCATGCGCAGAATCATGATGGGTTGGTTGCCTTCATCAAAGCAGCGCAGAAGGGCGGTTTCCAAGGCCGCGTGATCACCACTAGCCGCAGCCATAGTGACGTTGTCTAGCGAAAAAGCACCGCTATCGCCCACGCAAGCCATGGCATGTTCCATGGTGACGGTGGTTTCATCACCCATATAAATGGCGAGTTTTTCCAGTTCCCCGCGGCTGACTTGCCGGTCAGACCCAAGATGATTGAGCAGATAGCCCATCGCATCGCGATCGGCGCTCAGACCGTGCTTTTGCAAAGTATCGCGCACGACTTCAGACAGGTTTCGGCCCTCATCCCCATAACAGGGGAGCGCCGCGCAAATTGATTTATCAGCTTCAAACAGTTTACGAAGGGTGGAACGCGGGCCCAAATCGCCGCCTTCCAATACGATGATAGCATCGCCAATAGGGTCTTCCAGATAGTTTTTAAAGGCGCTTGTCAGGGCGTCAGCCGCGTCCTGAATACGGATAAAGCGCCGACCACCGGTAAGGGACATAGCAGCGGCTTCATCGGCAACAATGGCTGGGTCCGATTTTACGTCACTGGCTTGCAGAACAACCGAGTTAAACGGGTCGTTAAGA
This sequence comes from Terasakiella pusilla DSM 6293, assembly GCF_000688235.1. Lineage (GTDB taxonomy): Bacteria > Pseudomonadota > Alphaproteobacteria > Rhodospirillales > Terasakiellaceae > Terasakiella > Terasakiella pusilla. The sequence goes on from NZ_JHYO01000003.1 coordinate 80,359, forward strand.
TCATCGAGAACAGTAGATGCTAGGGCTTTAGAGCGTTCAAAGACCAAGCCCTGGTCAGGCCCATAAATGAGGATACAGCGTACGTCTGCGGGAGGGTTTTTAATAAAACCGTCGGCTTTTCCTGCCGTGATCTTCATATTTCAGGCCTTATTGCTCTGTTTTTGCTGAAAGAAGATGTACCGTGATCCGGCGGTGGATATCAGTTGCGACATTTTGAATAGCGCGTTTACGGGCGTCGCGTTTGGCAAACTCTGTTCCCGTTGGTGAGGTCAGGATGTTATACGTAACAACAGATTGGCTGACCCCGCTGAAAGTCACAGCTCCGGATAAATGGAACGTGGCGCTCACTGACATATTTGCACGTGTGGCAAATTCGTCTTTACCGATCCCTAAACCGCTTGTGGATTCGTTGTAAGACACCTTTAATTTATACTTTGGATGAGCAGGGCGGCCTTTAACGTTGAAAAGGTTAAGTAATTCATTGTGCAATTGTTGACCTTCCCGATCCGGAATTTCATTAATCCAGATACGGGCTAGTTCATTTTTCATTTTTGTATTCTGGGCGGTTTTGCGGTTGCCATGCAAAGGCTGGTAGCCACAGGCACTCACGCCCATGGCAACCAACAAAACGATCAGAAAGTTTTTATGAAAGAGTTTATGCAACAATGTTCACAATCCGGTTGGGGACAACAATAACTTTTTTCGGAGCTTTACCTTCCAAGGCAGCTTGTACCTTGTCAGAAGCCAAGGCTAGTTTTTCGACTTCGCCTTTGTCCATGTCTTTTGGGACTTCCAACTGATCGCGGCGCTTACCGTTGATCTGGATTGGCAGGATGACGTTATCTTCAACCAGCAGGGCTTTGTCCGCGACGGGCCAAGCAACATCGCAGAGGGTGCTATCATGGCCCAGTTCAGCCCAAAGCTCAGCAGCAATATGCGGTGTCATCGGCGCAATCAGGCGCACCAGATATTCATAGCCTTCACGCAAAACCCAGCTGTCATCGCCTTCAACACCATCAAGGGCCCCCAATGTATTGGTGAGTTCACGCAAGCGCGCCACAGCTTTATTAAAGTGGAACTTGCCGAGGTCGTCTGTAACAGCGTCAATTGTCTTATGAACGGTGCTGCGAACTTTTTGAGCATCAGCGGACAGGTTTGCCGGCTGAGGGCTGCCAACGCCGGCATAAGGGGCTTTAGGCTCCGTAATCAGACGCCACAAACGGTTGAGATAACGCCACGCGCCATCTACACCCGAATCGGTCCATTCCAGATCGCGTTCCGGTGGGCTGTCGGACAACATAAACAAACGGGCGGTATCGGCCCCATATGTGGCAATGATCATTTCCGGATCGACCACGTTTTTCTTGGATTTAGACATTTTGATGGACGGGCCAACCTCGACCGGGCGGCCATCATCGCGATGCACGGTTTTGCCATCTTCTGTTTGCACGGTTTCAGACGGCATAACCCATTTGCCATCGGCGTCTTTATAGGTTTCGTGGCAGATCATCCCTTGTGTCAGAAGACCCGCAAAAGGTTCTTCTGCAGAGAGATAGCCGCATTTCTTCAAGGCGCGCGTGAAGAAACGGGAATAAAGCAGGTGAAGGACGGCATGTTCCACGCCACCGATATATTGATCGACGGACATCCAGTAATCAGCCGCGGCTTTATCGATCCCATTTTCAGATTTAGGGGAGCAATAGCGGGCGAAATACCAAGACGATTCGAAGAAGGTGTCGAACGTGTCTGTTTCACGCTGCGCCGGTTTACCACAGCACGGGCAATCGACGTTTTTCCACGTCGGGTGACGGTCTAGCGGGTTGCCGGGCGTATCGAAGTCAACATCCTTTGGCAGTTCCACAGGCAACTGATCGGCAGGAACCTCTACAATACCGCAATCGTCACAGTGAATGACCGGGATCGGACACCCCCAATACCGTTGACGCGAAACCCCCCAGTCACGCAGGCGATAATTCACTTCTTTTTCGCCCACACCGAGTTCGGCACATTTGGCAAAAATAGCTTCTTTCGCTTCGGCAACTGTCATGCCTGTCATGAAATCGGAATTGATCATGACACCATCGTCGGTGAAGGCTTTATTCTCAATGGTAAACTCAGCAGGATCAACGTCTTTCGGGCAAACCACGGGCACAACCGGCAAACCATATTTGCGGGCGAAATCAAGGTCGCGCTGGTCACCGCTTGGGCAACCGAAGACAGCGCCTGTGCCATATTCCATTAGCACGAAGTTAGCGACATAAACGGGCAGTTCCCAACTGTCATCCAGCGGGTGTTTGACTTTGAGGCCGGTGTTGATGCCTTTTTTCTCTGCCTTCTCGATCGCCTCTTCAGATGTCCCCATTTTGTTACATTCTTCAATGAAGGCTTGAAGATCGGTATTATTCTCAGCAATTTCTGCTGCCAGCGGGTGGTTTGCTGAAATCGCGATGAAAGATGCTCCGTACAGTGTATCCGGGCGGGTGGTGTAAACCTCAATCGAATCGTCGCGATCCGCAAGTTTCCACGCCAGACGCATGCCTTCAGAACGACCAATCCAGTTTTCCTGCATGATGCGGACTTTATCAGGCCAGCGATCGAGGTCTTTTAAGGCAACGCGCAGGTCTTCTGCAAAATCGGTAATTTTCAGGAACCATTGGTTCAACTTGCGGCGCTCAACCGGTACACCGGAGCGCCAGCCACAACCGTCAACCACTTGTTCGTTGGCAAGAACGGTATTTTCCACCGGATCCCAGTTGACCCAGCTTTCTTTGCGATAGACCAGATCGTTTTTAAGGAAATCCAGGAACATTTTTTGTTCGTGCTGGTAATAGTCAGGATCGCAGGTCGCCACTTCACGGTCCCAATCGTAGGATAGGCCCATGGTTTTAAGCTGGGCGCGCATGTCTGCGATGTTTTTATAGGTCCATTCCCCCGGATGGACGCCGGCGTCCATGGCTGCGTTTTCTGCAGGCAGACCAAACGCATCCCAACCCATGGGGTGAAGAACGTTAAAACCGCTGGCTTTTTTGTAACGAGCGACAACATCGCCTAAAGTGTAGTTACGCACATGGCCCATATGGATGCGTCCGCTGGGGTAGGGGAACATTTCCAAGACATAGTATTTTTTTTTAGTGGGGTCTTCTGTGACTTTAAAAGTCTCGTTCTTTTCCCAGAAGGACTGCCACTTGGATTCGGTTTCTTTGAAGTTATAACGGGCCATGGTTTTCTTTATATATATGTAACTGGTTTCGTCTAATCGGGGCGAAGGACAGATATACTGTTATTGAGTCATGCTTTCAGTGCGTAATTGACGTGCACGGGTCAGGATCGCATTTTCGATATCCGTGACCGCCTTCGGGTCCATATCGATCGCTTGCCATTCGTTGACGTTGTTTCTCACCTGACGGAAGGCCGCGACGCGAATACCATCGGCGCGCAAGGCTTGCCCCAAGATATAGACATTTAATTTAAAACGTTCGTTTGGCGAGGTGCTTGGTGTGTGCCAGTCTGTCAACACAACCCCGCCAAACGGATCGGCGGACGCCAGTGGCATAAAGGAAATGGTATCCAGTGTTGCACGCCACAGATAGCCGTTAACACCAATGCCTGTCCCGCCTTGATCTTGTCTTTCTGCTTTCGAATCGCCAAAGGTCAGACCTTCACCCCCAAAAACAGACTGGCGTTTCTCGCGCTGATCCCAGCGATCGTTGGGCAAATAGGGCTCGGAAACGTTAACTCCTGAGCATGCACTTAGGGTGGCAATCAGGGTAACTAAACAAAAAACACGAACAAAATAGGTCATTAAAACATCCTGAATACGGGAAATCTCTTAAGAATGAGGTATGCCCTCGGGTGGGGCAAAATGCAAGTCCAATCAAGCTATTTGAGGTCATTTGCTTAACTTCCTATTAAGACTTAGGTCAGATGTGTGTGTTTTTTGCAACAATGGTGGAAAAAAGTCACAGGAGACAGTTTGGCATGCTTGACCTTTGGGTTCGATCAGCCTTTAATGCCCTCACGCAAAAGGTGTGTGGGTACATCAATTGCAAATGTTGAAATCAAAACCTTATATTAGGGGATTATCTAAATGAAAAAGCTTCTCGTAGCTTCTACAGCTATCGTAGCTGTTGCTGCAGTTTCTTCTGCAAACGCTGCTGACCCGATCAAACTGTCTGTTGGCGGTTACATGAACCAATACGTTGGTTATGTTTCTCAGGATGACGACCTGCAGGAAGATTTTGCTGAAGTAAACATCAACTCTGAAACTGAGCTGTACTTCCGTGGTTCCACTACTCTGGATAACGGCTTGACTGTTAGCGTAAATATCGATCGTTATGCTGACCGTGACGATGCTGGTGGTGATGATGTATTCCTGCAAATCTCCAGCGACTCCATGGGTCGTCTGCGCATCGGTCAGACTAAAGGCGCTGCTTACGCATTGTCTCACTCTGCTCCGAACGTAGCTATCGGCAATAACGACGGTGACGTTTCTGATTGGATTGCTCGCCCGACACAAACTGCTAAGCGTATGAACGCAGGTAGTGATGGCGACAACCGTGAAACTTACGTTTACTCTGATCAGACTATGACTGCATCTGAAGGTAACGATGGTCAGAAAATCGTATACTGGACACCGAACCTTGGTGGTTTCCAGGCTGGTTTCTCTTACGGTTTGGACGTTAACAACACGGCAATTGAAGGCCCGGTTAACGTTGGTGGTAACAACACTAACGCTGACACTGCTTGGGATGCTGGTATCGCTTACAACGGTGACTTCGGTGGCGTTTCTTTCGGTGCTGACGTAACTTACCAACAAAACAACAATGGTGGCACAACTGGTCCTGATTTCGAAGATCGTGAGTCTTACCGTGCTGGTGTGTCTGTTGGTGTTGCTGGTTTCACAGTTGGCGGTTCTTACCGTAAAACAAAGAACGAGCGTAGCATCAAAGACGTAGATTCTTCTGGTTGGGATCTTGGCGTTTCTTACGAAACTGGTCCTTACGGCGTGTCTCTGTCTTATGCTTCTTTCGAAGAAGATGCTGCAGCGAACTCTGCTTTGGAAGATACAGCTAAAACTTGGGTGCTAGGTGCTTCCTATGACCTCGGTGCTGGTGTGACTCTGGTCGGTTCCGTATTCTCTGCTGAATACGATGCTGCCGACTCCAGTCTGCCTACAACTGCTGACAACGAAGGCACAGGTATCGTAACTGGTCTGCAAGTTTCCTTCTAATCTGATCTCAGTTTAGATAAAAACTTCAAGTCAAAGGGCATCTCAAGTGAGATGCCCTTTTTCTATGTGATATTTGTGCAACGCATATAAATAAATTAAGAATAAGTATCATTTACATGTTTTTCTCTTAAAAGAAATTGTTTATGAATTCGCATGTGGTGTGTTTCAGACTATTTTATTAATGAGGAAAAAATGAAAAAACTTCTCGCGGCTTCTACAGCAATCGTAACTATTGCTGCAGTCTCTTCTGCAAATGCTGCTGACCCGATTAAACTATCCATCGGTGGTTATATGAACCAATACGTTGGGTACGCGTCACAAGATGCTGATGGTCAAGAAGACTTTGCTGAAGTCAAAGTTGAATCTGAAACAGAATTGTACTTCCGTGGTTCCACGACTTTGGACAATGGTCTGACAATCGGCGTCAATATCGATCGTTACGCTGACCGCGATGATACGGGTGGCGATGACGTATTCCTGCAAATTTCTAGCGAGTCCTTGGGACGTTTGCGCATCGGCCAAACTAAAGGCGCTGCATATGCACTGTCCCACACAGCACCGACTGTCGGTCCTATCGGCAACAACGATGGCGATGTCCAGGATTGGATCTATAATCCAGGTACAGCAAATGATGGCGATAGTGATGTGACGGCTGATCAAACACACACTGCTTCTGAATCGAATGACGGGCAGAAATTGGTGTATTGGACTCCAAACCTAGGTGGCTTCCAAGCGGGCGTCTCTTATGGTTTGGATCGTAATGATGCTGGTATTGAAGAACCAGTGGACGTTGGTGGCAATAATACAGACAATGATACTGCTTGGGATGTTGGTGTTGCTTACAACGGTGATTTCGGCGGCGTAACTTTCGGTGCTGACGTAACATATCAACAAAATAACAATGGTGGTACGACTGGCGCTGGCGTTGAAGATCGTAACGCTTACCGAGTCGGTGCTGAAGTTGGTTTTGCTGGCTTCACGATTGGTGGTTCTTATCGTGATACCAATAATGAGAACAACCAAAAAGACATCGATGCAATGGGTTGGGATCTGGGTGTTTCTTACGCAACTGGTCCATATGCCGTTTCTTTGGCCTACATGCATTTGGAGCAAGATACAGCTGCAAACTCTGGTCTTGAGCACACACGTGACCAATGGGTTCTCGGTGCTTCTTATGACCTTGGTGCGGGTGTCGCACTTGTTGGTTCTGTCTTCCATGCAGAATATGACAACGGTACTGACAATGCACCGAACTCTACCAACGACAACGAAGGTACGGGTATCGTGACAGGTCTGCAGGTTTCTTTCTAATCTGATCATAAAGACTTGAAAAGAAGGGGGGAGCGATAAATATGTCGCTCCCCTTTTTTATTAGCGTTTTACCGCAACGGCGCTACAGGCCATATACTGGCACATGGGTTTAGACATCTGAATTTTATTAACGTCCAGTTTTCTGATCATTTTTTGCTCCGGCATCTCGCCCATTTCAAAGCGTAGTTGGAAGAGGCGACCTTCAAGATCGCACATACGCGGGCTATGTTCTGGCACGCCATTGTAGAGCAATTGATAGCCATAACCTTCATGCCCATCGGCATAAAATTCAAACTCAAAGTCCAGTTTGCTGAACAGTTGGCGTAAACCTGAAAAGGAAATCCGCCAATAATCATCAGGATAGGCATGAAAGGCCTGTACCCAAGGGACACTCACGATGAGGCGCCCACCAGGTTTCAAGAGCTTTTCAATATTGGATGCGACTTCAAACGGATTTTTGACGTGTTCAAGCAAGTGATAGGCAACAATTGTGGAATATTGTTTGATGCCGGTTTTTTTTCTCAAACTAGAAATGTTTTGCGTAATATCAAAAACGTGATCAACGTTGTCGCCCTCTTCAATGTCGATCCCGATGACTTGCTTACCTGCAAACACACGCCGCCAGCGAGAGGTGGTCTTTTGAACCGATGTGGAGAACTGGACCGTCGAATGTAGTGAAATGGCGCATGACAGATTCCATATCTATCCGTCGTAGGCCGACTTTATTACCCGTGGCATCGCTATCCCATTCGCCAACGAGTTCGAAATTATCAAGCATATTGCTTCCCCGATTACTTTTTTTATGCCCTTTTATGACATAATTTTTAAAGGATTTCGAGGGGAGTCCAACCTAAAAGTGATTAAATAAGTCCGCGAACACCTGCAAAGCCAGATATTGGGCATGTGCTTATTCGCTGAGCCGTTTTTTGAGTAATCCCTCCCAAGGCAAAAAGGTTCAAAGGACTTCTGTGAGAGAGGGAGGTGAGTTGATAGCTCCCTAACGACTTCGCACCGGGATGGCTTTGGGTCGGGAAGATGGGGGAGAGCAGTGCTGCGTGGCATCCGGCTCGTTTGGCAGCGTGCAGGGCGCGTTCGGAATGGCAGGCGGCAGTAAAAAGCAGATGCTTGGGATACCTTTTTAAAGAGCCGCAATTAGCAATTTTACGAACGCTTTTCTCTGGAAAATGGACGCCATCCAATCTGTATTTGAGGGCAAGGTGCAGGCTGTCTGAAACTAAAAGTTTTACTTTATGTTTCTTGCACAAGAGTCTGATTTTTTTAATTATTTCTTCTTTTTGTCTGTCGCTGAAATGCCGCACGATAACGGCTGATCCAGCGGGTAGACGGGGAATATAGGCGCTAGGATCTGGTAGTCGTTTCGCATCCGTCATAAGAAGGAGGGCGGGAATTTTCCGCTCTTTGGCATTCCGGTGATTGAGCCTTTGGGCAAGCTCTGATACGGTGCGGCTCATTCTCTACCTTTTGATCTTAAGGGGCCTTTTATGGGTATCGCAGAAAATCTTGCACAAGTGAAGGATTCAATTGCCGCAGCGGCACAGGAAGCGGAGCGCCAACCTTCAGACATTGACCTTGTTGCGGTCAGCAAAGTTCATACGGCGGAAACTGTCCGCGAGGCATTGGTTGCCGGACATCGTATTTTCGGGGAAAACCGCGTGCAGGAAGCACAAGGTAAATGGCCTGCCTTGCAAGAAGAATTTGACGGCGTGCAGTTGCACCTGATCGGTAGCTTGCAAACCAACAAAGCCAAGGATGCTGTCGCGTTGTTTGATGTCATCGAAACAGTGGACCGCCCGAAACTGGCTCGTGCTTTGGCAACAGAGATGGAAAAGCAAGGGAAAACGCTGGATATCTATTTGCAAATCAATACGGGTGAAGAAGACCAAAAGGGAGGGTGCCTGCCAAAAGACGCGGACGAGTTTATCCGTCTTTGTCGTGACGAGCTTAAATTATCGGTTAAAGGTCTGATGTGCATCCCGCCAGCGGATGAAGAACCGAGCATGCATTTTGCGTTTCTGCGCGAAATTGCCAAGCGCAATAATTTATCGTGTCTGAGTATGGGTATGAGCGGTGATTATGAAGCCGCTATTCGTTTCGGGGCCACATCGGTTCGAGTGGGAACGGCTGTTTTTGGCACCCGCCCCCCAAAGCAAGACGCTTAATTTACAGGCTGATCACCATATAGGTGTCGTCAGTGACGGTTTTGAGGATATCTCTCATGGCCTCTTCCGTAATGGCGACACAGCCTTGGGTCGGGGTAAATCCGTCTCGCGCCAGATGGAAAAAGACTGCGCTGCCTTTATAGGGGACAGGCGGGTTGTCGTTATGGCTCATGACCACGATAATATCGTAGATGTTATCTGTGCGGCGTAATTCCTCGTGGGAGGCCGCAAAGGGCAGGCTTACTTGGGTATTATAAGCCGGATGGGTCGGATCGTCGCACCAGCCATCCGTTGCATTGATCTCTGTTACGTTTAAGGCGCATTCAGGGCGCATCATCTTATCGGCGCGATAGAGAACGCGTTTTAAACGGTAACGCCCCGTAGGGGTGGCGCCATCACCTTCTGTCTTATCTTCAACGACACCCCCTTTCCCTAGCGCACAGGGGTATGTTTTGCCTTGCCAACGCAGGGTGCCGTCGGCGCTGACATAAATCTCGTTTTTCTGTGTCATCTAGGTTTTATCCCTTGGGCCCGGTATTGTTATATTGTTCCATGTTGCGTGACATCATATCGGCAAACCATGCGTTATCCTGTGTTTGGCTCAGGCTTGAGGTGTTGGTCTGTACGGGATTAGCCGGTGCCGCAGCGGGGGATTTTTGAGGTTTTTTAACCTCTTGGCCCTGTTGTTGCAGACGTTGGGCCTGAACATCACGGGCAAAGGCGCGCAAGGCGTCCAAGGAGTCGCTATGTGTCGATTTCGCTTGGAAACCCGGGTATTGCCCCGGTGTCGAAACGGTTTGTCCGCCGGCTTGTGTCACCGCAGGGGCCGGGGCACTGATGGTGTTGGGCGGTGGGGTGACGGCTTGTTTCACCGGTTGTTCAAACAGGCTTTCTGGCGGCGGCAAATCCTTGGGGGCCGCCCACGTCCCGGCAGAGGCAGACCCTCTGTCGGCTTGATCCTGTTTTATAGAGGTAACGGGGAGGGGAACTTCTTTTGCGATACTGGGGTTCATAAAGGCTTCCAGTTCTGCCATGCGCAGGCTGGCTTCACCGGCGGCAAAGGCATCGGTCTCGCTGGCAGGTAGGCCGGGGGCAAAGCTTGAGGCGAGAGCGCTCGGTGCAGCTTGGCTATTGTCCGCATAGACGGGTTGGGCGTCGGTTGGTGCCTCCTCCCCATCAAACCACGCGATGACATGTTCGCCAGCATCCTTGCCCGTCCCGTGTTCCAAAATTACATTGAAGGCGGACGCCGCAAGGCCAATGGGCCCACCATAAAGGGTGCCCCCTGCCATGCGTGCGCCGGGGTCGATCTCGTCACCCGTGATGGCGCGATAGGCAGTGGAAACAACAGGAATGTGCTGTAAGGGATTGATCATATCGACAAAATCCCAGAACGACAGACCGTCATCGCCAAACATTTTAAAGTCAGCGTTGGCTTGTGCCGCCTCTTTGGGGGCATCTGCACTTCGTGTGGGCTCTTGCGTTTTGTCCGACTGCGGCTGTGGAGATAGCGCAATCTGTGTATAGGCTGTTTCGACCATATCTTCGGTCCCCGATTGTCTTGTCTTATCGCTCTCAATTATAGATTTTTTGAAAGCGTTGCAGACATCGTGCCAAATAAAGGGTCTATAAAAATCAGTGAGTTAGATGATAAAGGGGGAATCAGGCGGCAAAAGATTCCGCCCCCGCCCCCGGCAAAAAGCGCCTTACAGGTAATGCCCGCCCTTTGTCGCTTTGGCAAAGATATAAGGTTCGTTATGTTTGTTGGTTTCAAAAGCATGTTCAACGCGTTCAACCACATCTACATTACAGGATTTCAGAACACTGACCTTTTCCGGGTTGTTGGTCATCAGGCGCACTTTATTCACACCAAGATGTGACAGCATTTGCGCGGCAGGCAGGTAGACCCGTTCGTCCGCATCAAACCCAAGCTGTTCGTTGGCATCAAAAGTGTCTACGCCGGTGTCTTGCAGTTTGTAAGCGCGTAACTTGTTGACCAAGCCGATACCGCGGCCTTCTTGCGCGAGATAGAGCAAAATGCCGGAGCCTTGATCTGCAATGGATTTAATGGCACCGCGCAATTGATCGCCGCAGTCACAGCGTAAACTGCCGACCAGATCACCTGTGAAACATTCTGAGTGGATACGGATCAGGACAGGGTCTTGCGGGTCAGGCGTGCCGATAATAATGGCAAAATGTTCAATGCCCCCATCTGCTGGGCGGAAGGCGACGATTTTCGTATTGGGCGCATCGGCCAAAGGGACTTGCGAATCGCTGACAGCGCGTAAGGATCGGGCGGCCATTTCCTCATAACCAAAGATATCTGCGGCTTTCACGCGCAGCAGATGTTCATCCTTGAGCCATTGATCCAGATTTTCGGGTTTGTCTTCTGTCTCAATACGCGCGGTGATGGAGGACGGGATCAATCGGGCGAGCTTTGTCAGTCCAACCGACGCGCTTTCACCGCTTTGCAGCGGGACATCACTGAAGGTAATATCGAAAAAGTCGTTTTTGGAAATGGTCGCCAGTGGATTGACCAATCCTTCGATGAGGTCGGGGCGCAGGGCTTTGCCCATTTCAACGCAAACGGCTTTGTTTTTAAACTGTCCAAGGCCCAGCGTGTGCACGCGTGTTGACGTCAAAATCAGATGGGGCTGGTGATTGCTCAGGCTTTTCAGGCGTTGAATCGCGGTCTTGGTCGCGCCTTCAGAGGCAAGCGTGAGTGTGAGCGCACCGCTGTCGTCTTCAATCACCACAATCTGTCCGCGGCGCAAATCGGAGATGGCACGATCAACCGTCAGCAAAGACGGTGTGTGGGCCGCTGTTTCAGTTTCTGTCAGGGTAATGGAAAGACGATGGGGCATAGTAATAGCGTCAAATAAAATGAGAAGGGTCCCTTTATTTAAGACGAAAGTCCTTCTTTCACAATAGCGTTATCGGTGCGTGAGGCGACTATACGAAATATTTTTTAGTTGGTATGGTGTCAAAGAGATCAATTTCCGCAGAAAAAAGGCCGTTAAAATGTCCAATGTAAAGCGTGTGTTGCTGGTCGATGATGACGATTCGCTGCGCCAAATGCTGTCCGAGCAATTGCAGCTTCATGAAGATTTTGACGTGGTTGAAGCAGATGGTGCGACAACAGCTCTGGAAACGGCGCAGAAAGACAGTTTCGATGTGGTGATCCTGGATGTGGGCCTGCCGGATATGGATGGGCGTGACGTCTGTCGCCTGATGCGTAAGCAAGGGGTTAAGTGCCCGATCATTATGTTGACCGGTGCCGATACGGATGCAGATACGATCCTTGGCCTGGATGCGGGGGCGAATGACTATATTACCAAGCCCTTTCGCCTTGGTGTCTTGCTGGCACGTTTACGCGCGCACTTACGCCAACATGAACAAAGCGAAGATGCCGTCTTTACGGTCGGGCCTTACAGTTTCCAACCCGCTGCAAAGATGCTGGTAGAAAGTGAAACGGATAAAAAAGTCCGCCTGACTGATAAAGAGACCAACATCATCAAGTTTCTGTATCGGGCGAATGGCAAAGTGGTCGGGCGTGATACGCTGCTCGACGAGGTTTGGGGCTATAACGCAGGTGTTACGACCCATACGCTGGAAACCCATGTCTATCGATTACGCCAGAAAATTGAAAAAGACCCAAGCAACGCCCAGATTCTTGTGACCGAACCCGGGGGCTACAAGCTGGTTCCTTAAAAAATAAAGGGGGGAAGATGGCACAGATAAAAGAATGGTTGGGGATCACTGCTCACGATAATTTGCCCGCACGGGTAGAGCAGGCGATGATTGATCAGCAAAATACCTCTGAACAGTTGATCGGCTGGATCCAGCTGGGGGTGGTGCTGACCTTCGGCACGGTTTATGCGATTTCACCGAAAACCTTTCATCCGGATGCGACCTTTGCACCGGTGCCTTATGTCCTGTCGCTGTATTTTATGTTTACGGTTTTTCGGCTGGTTTTAAGTTATCGTATGCGCTTGACGGGCTGGATGATCGGTCTGTCGATTGTGGCAGATATTTTATTGTTGTTTGGCACGATCTTTAGTTTTCACCTGCAATATATGCAACCACCGAGCTTTTATCTAAAAGCGCCAACGGTTCTTTACATCTTTATTTTCATTGCTTTGCGGGCCTTGCGCTTTGAGGCGCGTTATATTTTGCTGAGTGGTCTGGCCGCGGTTGTCGGCTGGGGCTTTATGGTCGGTTATGTGGTCTATGCCGATGATATGCACAATATGGTGACCCGTGATTACGTGCATTATCTCACGTCCAACAGCGTCCTGATCGGGGCGGAATTTGACAAGATGATGTCGATTATTCTGGTTTCCCTGATTCTTGGATTGGCGATTGTGCGCGCCCGTAGTTTATTGGTGCAGGCGGTGTCTCAGACGCAGGCCGCGCAATCCTTGTCGCGTTTTTTCTCGCAAGATTTGGCTAATCAGATCAAGTCATCGGAATGTGATGCGGCCATCGGGGATGTGGTTTCGCGCGAAGCCTCGGTTTTAAACGTGGATATCCGCGGGTTTACACCGCTGACGAAACGCTCCACACCCGAAGAACAGATCGCGCTGATTACCCAGTATCATGCCCGTATTGTGCCGGTCATCTCCGCCTATAACGGGCATGTGGACAAGTTTACCGGTGACGGAATTATGGCTTATTTTGGGGTATTGGCAGAATCTGACAGCCACGGAGCAGATGCGTTGCGCGCGATGGAAGAGATTATCAAGGCGTCCGACCGCTGGAATGTGGAAAGGGTGGCAGAGGGGCTGGACCCCGTGGTCATCCATGCTTCCTGCGCCTCCGGCCCTATTGTGTTTGGGGTGATTGGGGAAGAGCACCGGTTGGAATATACCGTGATCGGGGATGCCGCCAATGTGTCGGCAAAAATGGAAAAGCAGACCAAGAGTGAAGGGGGGCGGGCCATTGCGACACGCGAAACCTTGGAGTATGCCGTAAAACAAGGCTATACGAACGCGCAGGCGCGTTGGGAATTGCGCCCAAACCGCCGTGTGGCGGGGGTGGATCAGCCTATGGATATCATCGTTTTGAAGGAATAGCCCTGTCAGGTTCGGTTTGCTAAAAGTGCTTCATAGATGTTTTTGTTTTCGATATCGAAACAACAAAAGATGATTTCTTTTATGCCGCCCTGTTCTTCTTCGAAAACTTCTACTGCTTTGAGCGCGATTTCCGCGGCACGTTGTTTGGGGAAGCCGTAAACACCCGTTGAAATGTTAGAGAAAGCAATAACTCCTAGGTGATTTTTAAGGCAGAGGTTGAGAGAGTTAAAGTAACAATTGAACAAGAGACGTTCGGCTGTTTCTTCACGGTGATCCGCCCAGATCGGCCCGACGGTATGGATGACATAGCGTGCGGGCAGGTTATAGCCTTTGGTGAGTTTTGCTTCCCCCGTCGCACAGCCCTCAAGGGTGCGACATTCCGCCAATAAAGCGGGGCCGGCGGCCCGATGAATGGCCCCATCAACACCACCCCCTCCTAAAAGACTTGAATTTGCTGCATTTACAATCACATCTACTGAGAGTGTCGTAATGTCATCTTGTGTAACAGACAAAGTTGCCAAGGTTAGCGCCCTCCAATTGAAAGTTTAGAGTATACATCAAAAAACAGAGGCGGACACCTTTGGGGAGGTTATATGAGTGAGGAAATTAAACAATCCACAGCGGGATTTCTGGTGCCTGAAATGGCGCTGGTGCGCAAGGTCCATACGGACGATGTGTTTCAATGGCTGGCAAAAGGCTGGGCCGATACCAAAGCGTTAAAAGGGGTGAGCATGATCTATGCTGCCCTTTTTCTAATTCTGGGGGTATTTGTCTCCTTTGGTTTTTACCATTTGGAGCTGCCTTATCTGGTCCTGCCGTCGCTGTCCGGCTTTTTGCTGATTGGTCCGGCGCTTGCTGTAGGATTTTATGAAGGTAGTTTGCGCCGACAGCAGGGAACGCCTTTTCAGCTTGGACATGCGGTTTTTGGATTTAAGCGCAATACCTATTCGGTGATGGCGATGGGGATTGCACAGGTTTTCTTGTTTATGGTCTGGATTCGGTTGTCCTTTACCCTGTTTGCCATCGCCTTTCCTGGCGTGATGCCGGAATGGGGGCCGATCCTTGATCGTGCCATGTCCCTTGAAGGGCTGCATTTTGCCTTTATGATTACGGCATTAGGGGCTGTATTTGCGGTGATCATCTTTTTTAGCGGGGCGTTTTCTCTCCCGATGATGATTGACCGGAAAACGGTGTTGATTCCGGCAATGTTGACCAGTGCCTATGCGATCTATCTTAATTTTCATGTGATGATCTTGTGGGCATTCTTGATCGTTTTATTGATGTTTGCCGGATTGGTGACCGGGGTGGGGCTGATACTTACCTTCCCGCTGATTGGACATGCGACATGGCACGCCTATCAGCAGGTTTTAGGATCTGAAAATTAAGGAAACTTAGCTGTTTTTCAGCTTATTGACCGTATTTGTGGTGGAAAAACCGTCTTCCAATTGCGCAAGGAAGACGCGGCCCCCATTTTGCTGGATTAAATCCGCCCCGACCACTTGATCAATGGTGTAATCCGCTCCTTTGATCAGGACGTCAGGCAGTAAGGCAGAAAGAGTTTCCATGGGCGTGTCTTCTTCAAAGATGACGACCATATCCACATCAGCGAGGGAAGAGAGGACGGTTGCACGTGCCATCTCCGTCTGGATGGGGCGTTCGTCGCCTTTTAAGCGTTTGACCGACGCATCGCTGTTAAGCCCAACGATCAAGCGGTCACATTGCGCCGCCGATTGCTTGATCAGCGAAATATGACCGGGATGGAGTAAATCGAAACAGCCGTTGGTAAAGCCGACGCTGAGCCCTTGGCGTTGCCAATGGACGACTTTGTCTTTGGCGTGCGGGCGATCAAGAATTTTGGCTTCGGCCTGATTAAGTTCCTGATGGTGCAGCGCATTGACCAGTTCGTCCTGATAGACGCTGGCGGTCCCTGTCTTGGCGACAACGATTCCAGCCGCGATATTGGCAAGTTCTGCCCCCTCTGACAGGCTCGCACCTAACCCAAGGGCAAGGGCGAGGGTCGCAACGACCGTATCCCCTGCACCGGAGACATCAAAAACTTCACGCGCGACGGTGGCCTGATGCACCACTTCACCAGATTTGGTTACCAGTGTCATGCCGTCTTGGGAACGGGTCGCCAAAACATTTTCAATGCCGCAGGTCTCGATGATATGACGGGCGGCGGCGATGATGGATTGGTCATTATCGCACGGCATCTGGCTGGCTTCGCTCAGTTCCTTGCGGTTGGGGGTGACAAGGGTTGCGCCGCGATATTTGCTGTAATCATTGCCTTTCGGGTCCACAACCACCGCAATGCCGGCTTTGCGCGCCAGTGTGATCAGATGTTGGGTATTGTCGCCTTCCAACACGCCTTTGCCGTAATCGGACAGCACCATCACCTGTACATCGGGCAGGCTTTCTGCAACATCCAGCAGCAATTGCTGTTGCTGGGTTTCGCTTAAGGCGGCGATATGTTCGTGATCGGCGCGCAACATTTGTTGGTTGGACGCCATGAAGCGGGTTTTAACTGAGGTCGGACGATGATCATCCACAATCAGGTTTGCGGTACATTGATCATCTTCATTCAGCAAGGATGCCACTTCGCGCCCGGCTTCATCTTTGCCGACAAGCCCGCAAAAGCGTGCGTTGGCCCCAAGGCTTAACAGGTTGCGCACCACATTGCCGGCCCCGCCGAGCATGGATTGTTCCCGATTAATCCGCATGACAGGGATCGGGGCTTCCGGTGAAATGCGATCAACCGAGCCGTAGACAAATCGATCCAGCATAATATCACCGACGCACAGGATATCGACGTTCGAGGCACGATTGAGGAGTTCAAGGTGACGGGTGCGGCTGTTCATAACTTAAGACCCTGCTTCGTTTTCAAGCGCCTGACAATAGGCGTGCCCAAGGGTGATATGCATTTCCTGAATGCGCGCGGTTTCCTGATGCGGGATGATCAGGCTGACATCGCAAAGTTCAGGCAATAAGCCGCCATCGCGTCCGCCCAGACCAACGGTGGTCGCGCCAATGGCGTTGGCGGCTTTGAGGGCTTTGATGACGTTGGGGCTGGTGCCGGAGGTGGTGATGCCGATCACCAGATCTTTGTCCTGACAGAGGGCTTCGACCTGACGGGAAAAAATATCTTCAAACCCAAAATCGTTGCCAATGGCGGTCAGCGCCGATGTGTCGGTTGTCAGGGCAAGGGCGGCGAGGGCTGGTCGGTTTTTGACATAGCGTACCGTCAGTTCGGTTGCCAGATGCTGAGCGTCTGAGGCACTGCCGCCATTACCGAAGAAAATGATCTTGCCGCCGTTTTTCAGGGTGTGCAGGGATTTTTCTACCCACTGGGTAAAGGGCGCTTCCAACTGTTTGCGTGTGGCATCCACAGCCGCTTGGTGGCGGTCGAATTCACTTTGGAAAAGGGTATGTAAATCCATCAGCTCTTCACTTTACGTTATTGGGTAGAAAAAGCCTTTATAGCGCGCCTTTTTAGAGGGGGAAAGGCTTGGTTGGAGGATCGTCTTACAAATTTTGAAATAAACTGAAACAAAATAAATTATTCTGGAAAAACCCATGCAACATTAGTGTGTTTATATAGCATTGTGAAACGGACATACCTCCGTATCGGGCGTTTTCTCGGCAGACTTACCCCCGTTCTTGTGTCGAAGAACGCCCGATCACATTAAAAAACCCTAAGGATAAGAGGTTCATAATGTTGACTATGGTTGAACAAATGCAAAGCTTACAGGCTTCCAATCAAACAGATGTACGCGACTATGCCGAGCGCCTGCTTCTGAGCATGGGGTATAATGATGCGATCTGCACCGCCATGGAATTTCAATGGTTTAACGTGGCAGAAGAACTGCGTTTTATGCAGGACGACTATCGCGGCGTGGCATAAGTTCAAAAATCTTATGCCCTAAGGCTTGAAACGAAGCCGGAATGAACATATCTCAAAGTGTATAAACGAATGGCTGCCCCCGTAAAACGGGGCATGACACTTGGTTTGGAGGTTTGAGATATGTATTCTACCCTGACATTATCGCGAAAAACCCGATACACCCATCCACAGGAAAGTGATCGCCGTGAGGAGCTCGCACATCTGCTTGTGCGGGCCTTTGGCTATCAGGGCGCCATAGATAAAGCCAAAGAAAGCCGATGGGATGATGTGGCAAGCACAATCCGCTTTTTAAAAGGGCAGTCGATCGGGCGGTATTAACGCGTTAGACCATTTTTTCGAAAAAAGAGATCGTCTTTTTAAGACCCTCTTCAAGGGCGATTTTGGGTTCCCAATTCAGGTGCTCGCGCGCTTTGTCGATGATGGGCTTGCGTTGCAGCGGGTCGTCAACCGGCAGATCTTCAAAGGTCAGGGTGGATTTTGATCCGGTCATGTCAATGACTTTCTCTGCCAGCTGCTTGATGGTGAACTCACTCGGATTCCCAAGGTTGATCGGGCCGGTCACGTCGTCGCTGGCGGCCATCAATTTGATAAAGCCGTCGATGAGGTCATCGCAATAACAGAAAGATCGGGTTTGTGATCCGTCGCCATAAATGGTGATCGGCTCGTTGCGTAGCGCCTGCATGATAAAGTTGGACACGACACGCCCGTCATTTGGATGCATACGCGGGCCGTAGGTGTTGAAAATACGGGCAACGCGGATGTTTACATTGTGCTGGCGGTAGTAGTCGAAAAATAGGGTTTCCGCACACCGCTTACCTTCGTCATAACAGGCGCGTGGACCGATGGGGTTGACGTTGCCGCGATATTCTTCCGGTTGGGGATGAATTTCGGGATCGCCATACACTTCGCTGGTCGAGGCCTGAAAGACTTTGGCTTTGACGCGTTTTGCAAGCCCAAGCACGTTGATTGCCCCATGCACGCTTGTTTTGGTCGTGCTGACCGGATCGTGTTGGTAATGAACCGGAGAGGCCGGACAGGCGAGGTTGTAAATCTCGTCCACTTCCACATAAAGCGGGAAGGTGACATCGTGGCGCATCAATTCGAAGTAAGGATTATCAAGCAAGTGCCGGATATTGTCTTTGCTGCCTGTAAAAAAATTGTCGGCGCAAATAACGTCATGGCCTTCGTTGAGGAGGCGTTCACACAAATGAGACCCTAAAAAACCGGCACCACCTGTCACCAAAATCCGTTTACGCATATGCACGAGTTTATCTCCCTTGAAGTCTTGCAGGTTGCGTTTAACATTCTCGACCGGAAAAACATAGATGAATTTAATTTTTTATGAAGAGTTTTATCGCTATGGTATTGTCTGGGAAGAAAATGCTCAATCAGGGATGAGAAAGTAAGACGGCGATGGCACAAACAGAAAATGATGCCTTGGTAATGAAAGCTATTCGGGCCGATATCAATGGGCCTGAAAACAAGTTGTTGGAAAACCTGCAATATCTGGAGAAAAACCCGCAAGGCCAATGTGCGGTGCATGTGCATTTATCCAGATTGCAAAAGGCCAACCGCCGCCCTGATTATATCCGTATCGCAGAACGTGCTTTTGATCCGATCAGCGTTAACCATGGGGCGGAACTGTTTATTCTGGGTAATTTCGATATCGTTTTGACCTGTCCAAGCACTAAAGTCGGTGAAATTGACAAGGCCTTGGATACGGTGCGCATGTTGTTTAAGGCTGATCCCCTCATCGGACAGCGCGATATTGCGGGCGAAGAAATGCTGTCGAGCTGGTTTGATCTGGAAGAAGATTTCAGCTTCTTTAAAGAAGCCGTCGTTACCGCCGCCCTCAGTGGTATGGCGTTAAAGATGAAAACCGGTACTTCCGTGATGGAAGATGAAAAGCTCACCCCTAAAAATCTCGACCAATTGGCCCGTAGCTTTAAACAATTGGATGCGCGGCCCTTGATGCGCCATCAGTCTGCGGTGCAGGTTGGAACCAACGGTCAGGGACAATTGCTGTTTCGGGAATATTTTGTCTCCATCAATGATCTGCGCAAAGCCGTAGCACCGGATATTGATTTGTTGGCGGATCGTTGGTTGTTTCAATATCTCACCATGATTTTGGATCAACGGGTCTTGTTGATGTTGCGCAGCCAGTCCATGGATGATTTGCCCAAGGTCATTAGCCTGAATTTGAACTTACAAACGATCCACACTAAAGATTTTCAGATGTTTGATCAGTTTGTCGGCGATCAGGCCCATCGGGTGATCCTTGAATTCCAGCCCCTTGATGTGTTTTCGGATATTTTTGTTTATGAAGAAATCCGCGATCTGTTGCATGCGCGGGGGTATCAGGTGCTCATTGATGCCATTCAGCCTTTGGTGCTGGATTATTATGATCCCAGCCGTTTGCAGGCTGACTTTTATAAAATCGCGTGGGGGGATCGTTTAGGGGCGTCAGCGACACAATCGGGACAAGCTGAAATGCGCGAGCTGATCCAATCTATCGGGTCGCAAAAAATCATTATCTCCCACGTAGATGGGGAAGAAGCGGTGCGCTTTGGCCTGCAATTGGGCGTCCAGCGTTTCCAAGGGTTCTTTGTGGATAAATTGGTGGAGGCCATGACGCAAAAAGCCGCTGCCAAAGCAAGACGGGAGGCAAACTGATGGGGACGCAAAATCAGGAAAGCCTGTTTTACGATTATGTCCGTCGTTTGGAACATCACCGACAGGGCCGCGAAATGATGCATCTGCATCTGTCCAAACTGCGCCCGTTTAACCGTCGTGAACATCATATCCGTGTCGCGGCGGACGCGTTTGAAGGCTTGGTCAAAGAACTGTTCGGCCAACTGTTTGTCCTGCATAATTCAGATATCGTCTTTATTTTTAAGATGGAAGCCATGGGGCAGGTGGAACAGGCGCTGGAGAAAGTGAAATTTCTGTTTGGCGATGACCCGCTTTTGTCGGAAGAAGAAGTGGACGGGCACGGCTTTACCAGTTGGTTTGATGTGGAAACGGAATATGACCAGATCGTCGCCATGGCCCGTGATTTAGTGGATGCCCAAAACAAGGCAGGTAGCTTGACAGGTCCATCCCATGACGTGAAAGCCAATTTGTTGGCGAAGCAGGAAGAAGGCGAAAAACTGACGCCGCGCACGCTGGACCGTTTGGTGGAAGCCCTAAAAGCCGCCGATTTGACCAATATGGTGCGTCGTCAATATGTCTGTAAGGTGGAAGGCGCGCAAAATGTGCCAAACCCTTATTTCAGCGAGTTGTTTATTTCTATTTCGGATCTGCGTGATACGTTGCTGCCGGGTTCCAACCTGACGTCCTCGCCGTGGCTGTTCCAGCATTTGACGGAAACGCTGGATCGTCGTGTGCTGTCTTTGCTTAGCAAGACGGAAGACCGCGATATTACCGGTGATATCAGCATCAATTTGAATGTGGCGACCTTGCTGTCCCCAGAGTTTCTGAAGTTTGACGAAAATGTGATTGCGGCCATGCGGGGCAATATCGTTTTGGAACTGCAACAGCTGGATGTCTTTAGTGACCTCAACGCCTATCTATTTGCCCGTGAGTTTGTAAAACAGCGTGGCTATCGCATCTGTATTGACGGGGTGAATTATAAGACTTTACCCTTTATTGATCGGGAACGTCTGGAAGCCGATTTGATCAAATTGATCTGGCACCCTGATATCTTATTGGGTGGCCATGACCTGACGGATCGGGTCAAACGCCATATTATGCTAACGGGGCCTGCCCGTGTGATCCTGAGCCGGTGTGATACGGAAGAGTCGGTGGAGTTTGGGCGCGAGATCGGTATTGAGCTTTATCAGGGCCGCCATGTTGAAGCCTTGATCGCGGAAGAGAATCGCCGTAAAAGCATGCGTGTACTCAAAAAACGCGCGGCAGCCCACGAAAAGCAGAGCGGGCATAAAAAGTCGCTGTCAAAACGGACTTAAGTCATGGAAAAAATACTGATTAGCGCCTGCCTCTTTGGGGAAAACGTGCGCTATGACGCGGGGCATTGTTTGATTGATGACCCAGACTTTCTCACTTGGCAGGAAGAAGGCCGTCTCATCCCCATCTGTCCGGAAATGGCAGGCGGCTTGCCCGCCCCACGCCCGCCCTGTGAGCGTGACTTAAAGACCGGAGACATTCTGGATAAAGACGGGCAGGACTTTACCGAGGCGTTTTATAACGGGGCTGATCTTGCGCTGGCCTTGGCCCAAGAACACGGCATCCGCTATGCGTTGTTGAAAGAACGTAGCCCGTCTTGTGGGGTGAACATCATTTATGACGGAACCTTTACCTCAACTAAAATACCGGGGTCGGGCGTGACCGCGACCTTGTTGAAAAATAATGGCCTGTCCGTGTTTAGCGAATTTGATCTGGGTGCGTTGAAGTCCGCCTTGAAGGGGGCTTAGGGCAAGTATGGTCGGGATGGATAGCCTGTTGTTGACGCAAACCTTTGATCCTTTGTGGTTGTTGCTCGCCGCCCTTGCGCTGGATGCGTATGTCGGGGATATGAACCGTCTGTTTAATGTCATCAAACATCCGGTAGTCTGGATCGGGGAGCTGATTTCCTTTCTGGATAATAAGCTCAATCGGGCAAACCGATCGGAAACCAACCGCGCCATTCGCGGCTTTTTGGTCGTGTGTTTTATTGTGTCGGTGTGCTGTGTGATCGGTTTTGCGGTGGCGTGGTTTGGACAACATTATCCGTTCGGCTGGGCGCTGGAGCTGTTTTTGGTCATTAGCCTGATTGCGCAACGTAGCCTGTTTACCTATGTGCACGCGGTGGGTGTGGCTTTGAAAGAAGACGGCTTGTCCGGTGGACGGGTGGCGGTGAGCCATATTGTCGGGCGGGACCCGGACCAGTTGGATGAACATGGGGTGATCCGCGCTGCCATTGAATCGTTGGCGGAGAACTTTGGTGATGGGGTGGTTGCGCCGGTCTTTTGGTACGTATTATTCGGCTTCCCTGGCTTGTTGGTTTATAAAGCGGTCAATACCATGGACAGCATGATCGGGCATAAGTCGGAGAAATATAAGTCCTTTGGTTTTACGGCTGCGCGTCTGGATGACATTTTAAACCTGATCCCCGCGCGTCTTGCCGGGTTCTGGATTTTCTTTGCCTCCTGTTTTTTGCCGACGACGACGCCATTAAAATCGTTGAAAACCATGTTCCGTGATGCCCGCAAGCATCGGTCCCCCAATGCGGGATGGCCGGAAGGGGCGATGGCAGGCGCGTTGGATATTTCCCTTGCAGGCCCGCGCAAATACCGTGAAGGCCAGATTAATGATCCGTGGATTGGTGAGGGACGGGCTAAAGTGACGCAGAAAGACCTGAAACGAGCTTTACGGGTTTATATTGTGGCTTGTTTGGTCAATGCGGCCTTTGTCGGGTTGGTCGCTTTTATCTGATCTTGATGAAAGTTTTATGGCGGGGCTCAGATTTGCCTATGGGCTTTTGAGGTGATCCGCCTATATTGGAACAGGTATAGTTTTAAAAAGGTGAGATCATGTCTGAAGCGGATTTGGATAAGCACGCAAGTAAAATGGCTAAAAAGAAAGCCGCCCGTGACAAGATGATGGAAAAAAAGATCGATGAAAAAGGTCTGGTCATCGTCCATACGGGCAAAGGGAAGGGGAAATCGTCTTCTGCTTTTGGTATGGCGTTGCGCTGCGTCGGACATGGTTTCAAGGTGGGGGTGATCCAGTTTATCAAAGGCGCATGGGATACCGCAGAACGCCGTGTGTTTGAAGGCTTCCCCGATCTGGTGACCTTTAAAGCCATGGGCGAAGGCTTTACTTGGGAAACACAGGATAAAGAACGCGATATTCAAGCCGCCCAAAAAGCATGGGCAGCGGCAAAAGAGATGATCGACAGCGGGGACTACCGCATGGTTATCCTTGATGAGATCAATGTCGCCATGCGCTACGACTATGTGGACGAGGCCGAGGTGATCGAGACGTTGACCCATCGCCCCGATATGGTCCATGTGGTGTTAACTGGACGCCACGCGTCAGAGACTTTGCTGGATTGTGCAGATTTGGCAACCGAAATGACTCTTGTCAAACATCCGTTTAGAAGTGGCATTAAAGCCCAGCCGGGTGTGGAATTTTAGGGGTTTCTTTAGAAATTACAGGCATGCTCTGAGGCCGGATCATCAAAAAGGAATAGAGTTTTATGAAACGCTTTCTCGCGCTTTTTCTTTGTGTCTTTACCCTGATGGGGGCGGGCAAATCCTATGCGGCCTCACAGGATGCGATTCAAATTCTGTTGGAAGCCGAAGCAACAGCCCGTCACGTTTTGGGATCGAAACGGTATAAAGAACTGAATGACGCCTTCAATAAAGCGGTGGGCGTTGTGATTGTTCCGCGTCTGTTGAAAGGTGGCTTTATCGTTGGCGGAGAATATGGCAATGCCGTTCTGTTGTCCAAACGCCCGAACGGGAGCTGGAGCTATCCGGCGTTTTACACGCTGGGGGGCGGCAGTGTCGGTTTTCAAATCGGCTTAAAAGACTCCCAGATGATCTATGTGATCCGCACGCAAGCGGGATTGGAAGCCATTTTGGATGACCAGTTTAAAGCGGGTGCGGCCGCTGGCATCGTTGTCGGGTCTTTCGGCGGCAGTGTCGATGGATCGACAACCACATCCATGGGCGCAGATATCTTGGCCTTTTCGCTGGACCGTGGCCTGTTTGGCGGCGGGGCGGTTGAAGGGGCAGTCTTTGCCAAACGCGCAGACCTGAACCAAAATTTTTACGCGCAAACCGTTGAGCCACGCCAGATCGTGCTTGAAGGTATGGTGAGCAATCCGGCCGCAGATTCCTTGCGTGCGACCTTATCTGCTTTGCAAGAGTAAGATGGCAAAATCGTTTAAATCCTTGATGCTTCAAGGCACAGGTTCCGACGTGGGGAAATCCCTGCTGGTCGCGGGCCTGTGCCGTGCCTATGTGCGCCGGGGCTTAAAAGTCGCGCCCTTTAAGCCGCAAAACATGTCCAACAATGCCGCCGTCACGATTGAAGGTGGGGAGATTGGACGCGCCCAAGCTCTGCAAGCGCGCGCGTGTGGTCTGGATTTAACGGTTCATATGAATCCGGTTTTATTAAAGCCTCAGACCGATGTGGGCGCCCAAGTGGTGGTGCAAGGCGCGGTCATCGGTAATTGTTCCGCACGCGATTACACCAAAATGAAGCCAAGCCTGATGCCCAAGGTTTTGGAAAGTTTCCATAAATTAGGGGAAACGGCAGATCTGATTTTGGTGGAAGGTGCAGGCAGCGCGGCGGAAGTGAATTTACGCGCCTCTGACATTGCCAATATGGGCTTTGCCGAAGCTGCAGATGTACCGGTGATCCTGATCGGTGATATTGATCGTGGCGGGGTGATCGCCTCCCTTGTTGGCACCCACGTGTTGTTGCCGCGCGCTGAGCAGGATCGATTAAAAGGGTATTTGATCAATAAGTTCCGCGGTGACGTGACGATTTTCGAGCCTGCGCTGGACATTATCCGTGAAAAATGCGGCCTTAAAAGTTTCGGGGTCGTACCGTTTTTCCATAAAGCCGCCTTATTGCCCGATGAAGATGCCATGAGTTTGGATCAGCGTGGTAAAGATCAGGCCACCGGATCAATCAAGATCGTGGTGCCGCGCTTCCCCCGCATTGCCAATTTTGATGATCTTGACCCGTTGCGTGCGGAAGCTGATGTGTTTGTGGATATCGTTGAAGCGGGCCGCGCCTTGCCGGGGGATGCGGATGTGATTTTGCTGCCCGGTTCCAAAGCGACCTTGTCTGATTTGGCCTTTGTACGTGAACAGGGCTGGGATATCGATATACAGGCCCATGTGCGTCGCGGCGGTCATGTGGTGGGCCTGTGTGGGGGCTATCAGATGATGGGCTGCAAGGTCTATGACCCCGATGGGATCGAAGGTCCGGTCACAGAGATGGACGGGCTGGGGCTTTTGGATATGGAAACGGTTTTAAAGGGGCCGAAGACCTTACGGGCTGCCGAGGGCGTGTCTGTGTTAGACGATAGTATCGTTCGTGGCTATGAAATGCATATGGGCGTGTCTGAAGGTCCGGCGCGTCAGTCGCCTCTGTTGACCCTGAACGGGGAAGATGAGGGCGTTTATCACGATCATGGGCGCCTGATCGGTAGTTACTTGCATGGCCTGTTTAATGAAGATGCATTTAGAAACGCTTATTTGAGCACTTTACGTGAAGGACGCCAAGCGGCGCTGTCTTATGAACAGCAGATCGATCAGGTGTTGGATCAGTTGGCTGATCATCTGGAGGAATATTGCGATCTGGATGGCTTGTTAGAATTGGCCTCCTGATGCAATTTATCTTGCGACTTTTTGAACCGGGCGATGTACCGGCCATGGTTACGTTGTTTTATCGCAGTGTGCATGAAGTCGCTTGTGTCCACTATACCCCAGAACAGCTTATGGTCTGGGCACCTGACGGCATGACAGGGCAAGGGTGGGACGTGCATTTCGCCAACCATCCCACGTGGCTGGCCTTTCAAGAGGGGCAGCTGGCGGGCTTTACCGACCTGGAAGCGGACGGGCATCTGGATATGATGTTTGTCTCCCCCGATTTTCAGGGGCAAGGGGTGGCGAGTTTGCTCTATGAGGCTGTTGAAAAGCAGGCCTTAGAGCAAAACAACAAGCGCATTTATGTGGAAGCCAGTCTCACCGCCCGTGGCTTTTTTGAGCGAAAAGGTTTTCACGTTGTAGAAGCGCAAATGGTTGAGCGTAATCAAGTTTCCTTACAAAACTTTCGCATGGAAAAGAGGCTTTAAACCGCGCCTGTTTTTGTATCCCACCAGTCACTGGGATCATTTGTGGTCTGGTTCGTTTTGACGGTCTTCAGCAAATTGCGTCCTTTCTGGACATCGACCACGGGTTTGGGCAGTTTGAAATAGCGCTCAATAAAGCTGCTGACGTGGGTTTCGGTTAGTTCGCACAGTTCATTAATCACATCATCCGGCAGTTCCCCGCGATCAAGGACGGCCTGTTCAATCTGGCCATCATCGCCGTAGACACGGATAATGGTCGTCAGGGTATGGTTGGTGATTTGGGCGCTCGGGTTTTCCAAGAGCGTTAAAACCGGACCCTTTTTCCCCATGGCGACAATACGGCGACAGAGGTTTTTAGATAGGTTTTGACGGCAGGCAATGGCTTTCATCCGGTCAATGGCCCCGCTGTCGATAATTTCTTCCAGAAAGCGATCTTCCAAGGCGGGAGATAGTTTGAGAACCGGAATGGAAACCTCAGCGATGTCTTGCGCGAGTTTTTCTGCCAGTTCAGCAGGCAGGTGGGGAGAATGGGCCACGGACAGCGCAATGGCGCGTCGGACTTCTTCGATTTCGTCTTCAATCAGCTTGGCGACGATTTGCTGTGCAATTAAACGCTCATTGCTCGACAATCCTGTTGCATCTAGGGTCGATCCGATTTCAGTAGCGAGTGTAACCCTGTTTTTGATGTTTTTGCGTTCACGTAAGGCGGAGGCGCATTTTGTCAGGGTCTGAAGGGGGGAAACAGCACGTAACATGACAAAGACTATCTCTTAATTCTCCAAACTATGCAAACAGAATAATACAAAAGTAGTAGCGCAGGTGTGACCAATCGCACTCATTTGGGGGTTTTATGTGTAGGTTGGTCGTTTTTTTGAGGAACGTTCTCTCATTCAGATGTATGGTGACCTTTATACAACCTGTAAATCCTATGTCCCTGCTTTTATATGCTATCGGGGCCGTCTTTCGATAAAAGAGCCATGACCATGACAGACTTTGATACCACACAGCATTTTGATGACCAGAAGGCGGAGGCGTATGATCGCGTTATTCGCCAAGTTGTTCCCGGCTATGAGGTGCTGCATGAGATGATCAAGGTTGTTCTCGATCATTACGTCACAGCAACAGAGGCAAAGCTGTTGAGTGTCGGGTGTGGTACGGGCGTTGAAATGATGACCTTGGGCGATCATTTTCCGACATGGCATTTAACGGGTGTTGAGCCTGCACCCGCTATGGCCGCGGTTGCGCAGGCAAACCTTGAGATTAAACAGATGTCTGATCGCGCCCATATTTATCAAGGCTTTGTAGAGGATCTGTCGGCAGAGATGAAGTTTGATGCCGCGACTTTGATTTTGGTGATGCACTTTGTACCGGACGATGGCTCAAAAGAAGTGTTGTTACGTTCTATTGCCGAGCGTCTGAACCCCGGTGCACCTCTTATTTTGGCGGATTTACATGCGGATGTGCAAGGTGCGCGCTTTAAGCGGTTTTTGGATATCTGGCGTGATTGGCAGCTTCACAACGGGATGCCGGAACATATTGTGGATCGCGGCTTTGAACATGTGGTGCGCGATATCCAGTTTGTGAGTGAAGACCGTATTCTTGAGCTGTTGCACAGCGCAGGGTTTAAGACCGTTGAGCCGTTCTACGGTGCCTTTCTCTTTGGTGGCTGGATCGCGTGGAAAGAGTAGGCGGTTAATAAGATGGGATGGTCAGTTCTGGCATATAGCGTTGATAGACCTGTGCGATAAAACCTTCGTCATAGAGTGTTTTAAGTTCATCCTGCATGCGCGCGATCAGGATGTCATCGGTCTGGCGATTACAGGCAATGCCACCGGGTAACGTCATGAGGGTATAGGCCTTGTGAAGATTGGCATAGCCTGCCTTTTGGGCAATTTGTAGACCTGCGAGTTCGCCGGTTGCCCACAGGTCGATCCGCCCTTTTTCCAGCTTTTTGATATTGAAAAAATTATTCGTTACGTTTTCGATTGAAATATTATGATCCATCAGATAGTTGGCGGCCGCATCCCCCAGATAGCCGCCGATCCGATAGTGCTCCAGCTCTTCCAAACTGTTGATTTTAATAGGATTTACTTTTTGACTGAAGAGTACCATCGAAACTTCTGTGAAGGGCGAGATCCATTTGAATAGAGGTTCTCGATCTGCGGTGCGCCCGGTGGAAAACAAGCAGGCATTTTTGTGGGTGAGGGTTAATTCATAGGCCCGGTTCCAAGGCAGAAGGCGCACGCTATGGCTAAATTTGGTGCGTTTGAGGATTTCATTTACAATCTCAACTGAAATACCTTTTAGCTCTTCACTACCATTTTCCACATAGCTGTAAGGCGGAAAATGTTCTGTATAAAAAGTTAGGCCCGTCGCTCTGCTTTCTGTGAAGGCAAAGCAACAGTGAAAGAGAAAAAGATAGGCTAGAACTTTCATGACTCCTCCGCTTGGTAAGCACCACTTTATTTAGATGTGTTGGTTCTCGTGCGATACAAGCTAAATTTAGAAAGCTCTAATAAGGTTGGTCAGGGTTTCACCGATATAGGTTTGATAGGCTGCATCCACAGTGCCGTCTTCTTGCATGTCTTTGAATGTGGCGTCAAACAGGCGCTGTTCTGTCGCGCGACTTTTATGAAAAGACAGGTAGAGGGGACTAACCGACGGAAAAGGGCGCAGGTCGCGGATGTTGAGGGATCTTTTTTTCAAAAGATGTTTGGTTGAGACATAATCTGCAATGGCATAGTCGACGCGGGCTGCATCCAGCTTACGCAAAGCGGTTGCTTCATCAGGGGAATAATCGACTTTTATGCCTGCAATAGTGAGATAGCGTGGATCATAACTGTAGCCGTCGACATATCCTGCGCGCCGACCCGCGAGGATAGAGAGAGACGGAAGGTCGCGAAGCGTGTCGTGGGTGTGCACCCAAATGGTATTGGTATAAAAAGTTAGAGCCGTTGGTCCTTGTAAAAAGGCTTCGCGCTTGGAAGCATCTACAACAGCGTCTGCTTGACCATTTTCGACTTTGAACAGGCATCTTTTCCAGGGTAAAAGCTCGAAACTCACGGGGATATCGAGTCTTTTCGCTGCAAGTTCGATTAATTGTACAGATAATCCACTCGGTTGATGGTTGGTGTCTATAAAGGAGTAGGGTTTCCAATTTTCAAAACAGAATGTCAGGGGTTTTTGAGATTGAGAATGGCCAGTCGAGATAAAACAGAACAAAAGAAGGATTGTACAAGGCATGAGTTTTATAAAGGTGAATACTGTCTGCACGGGCGGATCCGGGGTAGGTGATCTGGTTATCTTCCTAAATAGGTAACTATAAATTTTTACCCGAAGCAAGTTATTCCCTTAAACGGTTTGTTTTTGGATAAAAAAACACCGCTTCTTCTTATGAAGAGCGGTGTTTGAGTTGTTTAATGAAACTTTTAATCGGTTAAATCTTCAAAGAAGTCTTTAACCTTGCTGAAGAAGCCCTGACTTTCAGGGTTATGGGTTTCAGCACTGCCGCCACCCGCTGCTTCAAACTGGCGCAGGATATCTTTTTGTTCGCTGGTCAGTTTGACAGGTGTTTCCACCATTACTTCCACAAACATATCCCCGCGCGAGTCTGTGCGCATAACGACCATCCCTTTGCCGCGCAGGCGGAACTGGTTGCCGCTTTGCGTCCCTTCCGGGATTTTAATGCGGGCACGTCCGCCATCGACCGTTGGGACTTCAATCTCGCCACCAAGGGCAGCGGTTGTCATTGGGATCGGGACTTGGCAGAAAATATTAGCCCCTTCGCGTTGGAAAATCCGATGAGGGATAACGCTTAGGAAAATATAAAGGTCGCCGCTGGGTGCGCCGCGTAAACCGGCTTCCCCTTCCCCTGACAGACGAATACGTGTGCCATCTTCCACACCCGCAGGGACAGTCACGGATAAGGTTTTGGATTTACGCTCGCGACCTGACCCGCCACACACACCGCACGGATCCGAAATGATCGAGCCGGCGCCATGGCAGGTGGGACAGGTGCGTTCGATCGTGAAGAAGCCTTGCTGGGCGCGAACCTTCCCGCGACCATGACAGCTTGGACACATGGTCGGCGCTTTGCCATTTTCCGAGCCACTGCCGTCACAAGAGCTACAGTTTACAGAAGTTGGCACTTCGATTTTGGCTTTTTTCCCGTTGAAGGCTTCTTCAAGGGTAATTTCCATATTGTAACGAAGATCAGCACCGCGACCGGAACTCTGTCCACGGCCACCGCCCATCATATCGCCGAACATTTCTTCAAAAATGTCACCAAAACCGGAGAAACCGCCGCCGCCAAAGCCGCCGCCGCCCGCACCGGGGCCGCCTTGTTCAAAGGCTGCGTGACCGTAACGATCGTAGGCCGCGCGCTTTTCCGGGTCTTTCAGGACTTCGTAAGCTTCGTTGATTTCTTTAAATTTCGTCTCAGCGTCCGCGTCATCCGGGTTACGATCCGGGTGATATTTCATGGCAAGTTTACGAAATGCGCCTTTTAGCGCCTTTTCATCCACATCACGATCGACGCCGAGCGTATTGTAGTAATCATCTTTTGCCATTTTTATTCCTCTTTAGAGACAAGTTGACCCCCGACTGGGGCGGGGATCTCTTAGAAAGAGGCCCCGGATTGGGTCCGGGGCACAGGTTCGTTTTTAAAAGTTACTTGTCTTTTTTGTCTGGATCGACTTCTTCAAAGTCAGCATCCACAACACCGTCGTCAGCTGGCGCTTCATCAGCCGCAGCACCTGCAGCTTCGCCGCCTTCAGCTTCCTGCTGGGCTTTGTACATCGCTTCACCCAGTTTCATGGAGGCGTTCATCAAGGCGTCTGTTTTCGCCTTTACGTCTTCCACGTCGATGTTGTCGCCTTCAAGCGCAGACTTGAGGTCGTTGATCGCTGTTTCGATCTCGCCTTTTTCGTCCGCAGACAGGGCGGAACCATGTTCAGTGAGGTTCTTTTCTGTCGTGTGGATCAGGCTTTCAGCTTGGTTACGGGCTTCGGCAACCTCTTTACGCTTTTTATCTTCTTCAGCGTGGCTTTCCGCATCCTTCACCATTTTGTCGATCTCAGCATCATCCAGACCACCAGAAGCTTTGATGGAGATTTGCTGTTCTTTACCGGTTGCTTTGTCTTTCGCAGACACGTTGACGAGACCGTTCGCATCGATGTCAAAAGTCACTTCGATCTGCGGAACGCCACGCGGTGCAGGCGGAACACCTACCAGATCAAACTGACCCAGCAGTTTGTTGTCAGCCGCCATTTCACGCTCGCCTTGGAAGACGCGGATGGTGACGGCAGACTGGTTGTCTTCAGCCGTTGAGAAGACCTGAGACTTACGTGTCGGGATTGTTGTGTTACGATCGATCAAGCGTGTGAAGACACCGCCCAAAGTTTCGATACCCAAAGACAGCGGGGTGACGTCAAGCAGGAGAACGTCTTTCACGTCGCCTTTCAAGACACCGCCCTGAATAGCCGCACCCATGGCAACCACTTCGTCAGGGTTTACACCTTTGTTCGGCTCAACACCGAAGATTTCTTTAACTTTTTCAACAACCTTCGGCATACGTGTCATCCCACCGACGAGGATAACGTCGTCGATTTCAGATGCTTTCAGACCGGCGTCTTTCAACGCGTCTTTACACGGCTTCACGGTCCGTTCGATCAGGTCGGAAACCAGGCTTTCCAGTTTTGCACGAGACAGTTTGATGTTCAGGTGTTTCGGGCCGGACTGGTCAGCCGTGATGAACGGCAGGTTGACTTCAGTTGCTGTAGAAGAAGACAGTTCGATTTTCGCTTTTTCGCCCGCTTCTTTCAGACGTTGCAGGGCCATACGGTCGCCGCGCAGGTCGATGCCTTGTTCTTTTTTGAACTCGTCTGCCAGATAGTCGATGATGGCCATGTCGAAGTCTTCCCCACCAAGGAACGTGTCCCCGTTTGTGGATTTTACTTCAAAGACACCGTCGCCGATTTCAAGGATGGAAACGTCGAACGTACCGCCACCCAAGTCATAAACAACGATTGTGCCGGATTCTTTTTTGTCCATACCGTAGGCAAGCGCAGCCGCTGTCGGCTCGTTGATGATACGCAGAACTTCCAGACCAGCGATTTTACCAGCGTCTTTTGTGGCTTGACGTTGGCTATCGTTGAAGTAAGCCGGAACCGTGATCACAGCTTGAGAAATGGTTTCACCGGCAAACGCTTCTGCTGTTTCTTTCATCTTTTGCAGGATGAAGGCAGAGATTTGAGACGGGCTATATTTGTCGTCGTTGGCTTCTACCCACGCATCGCCATTGTCCGCTTTGACGATTTTGTAAGGAACCAGATCCTGATCTTTCTTTGTCAGCGGATCGTCGAAACGGCGGCCGATCAGACGCTTGATGGCGAACAGGGTGTTTTCAGGGTTGGTCACGGCCTGACGTTTTGCAGGTTGACCGGACAGGCGCTCACCGCTGTCGGTGAAAGCTACCATAGAAGGGGTTGTACGTGTGCCTTCTGCGTTTTCGATGACGCGGGCATCTCCACCGTCCATAATGGCGACGCAGGAGTTAGTTGTACCAAGGTCGATACCGATTACTTTGCTCATTTTACTCTCTTTGTGTTGCGGCGAATTCCAGAACCCGCCCTCTCTCGATGAGGCACAGGGTGTTTCGGAATTCCCATGAGGGTTAAAAAACTGGGCGTTATATAAGCTGAACAAGATCATCATGCAAGCGTTGCAGGGGATGATTTCGCAAAAGATTTTGTAAAAATGGCAATAAAAAGGCAAGCAAAAAGACAGACGGCTTCCCTATAGGGCATTGATTCAGCAGTTGAATCGGTGATGTCGTTTAAAATCAGGCTGTTGAGGAGCTTAAATCAAGAAAATTATATTTTTTCGCAAACCCGATTGCGTCCTTGGGTCTTGGCATCATAAAGCGCAATATCCGCCCGTTTTAACAGGTCATCGGGTGTGTCGTCGGTTTCGCTGTTATATTCTGTCACCCCAAAGCTGGCGGTAAAGTTGCAGCGCCCGCCATTATCAATCACGAAGTGGTGGCTTTCTGTTGCTTGACGAATGCGTTCGGCGATCAACTGGGCGGCCGCCAGGTCGGTTTCGGGAAGGAGAATGGCAAATTCTTCCCCACCCAAGCGCCCGATAAAGTCGGTATCGCGCAAACTGTCCTTGCACAGCTGGGTCATCGCTTTGATCGCAAGATCGCCAACCGAATGTCCGTGATTGTCATTGATGCTTTTAAAGTGATCGATATCCAGCATGATCAGGGAGAGCTTGGATTGATAGCGTTTGACCCGCTTCAGCTCGCGGTTAAACAGTTCAATGAAGAAACGTCGGTTATTTACGCCGGTCAGCACATCTGTGGAGGCCAATTCACGTAGCTTCTTTTCCAGTCGCTTCTGTTCGGTCACATCTGTTGAAATGCCGAGCAAGGCGTAGGTGTTGCCCAGTTCATTAATCAGGGGAACTTTAACGGACCAGAAATAGCGTTTTTTGCGGGTCTGGAAATGGCGGGATTTCTCGATACTCGAGCAGTTTTCCTTATAGGTGAAAACCTGACGGTCGGATTTATGGAACCGTTCGGCAACTTTTTTGCCGAAAATCTCGGTATCGGTTTTGCCAATGACGTCTTCATTCTTCATGCCGAGATAGTCACACATGTCGCTGTTGACATAGGTGTAGGTGTAGTTGATGTCCTTGATATAAACGTGGGCCTTCAGGTTATCCAGAATGGTGGTGAGCTGGGCTTCATTCTGACGCAAGGCCACTTCAAGGCGTTTTTGTTCGGTCACATCGGTGGAAATACCCAGCAGGGCGTAAATATCGCCTTGTGCATTCATCAAGGGGACTTTGACCGACCAGTAATAGTGTTTTTCTTTGGTCTTGGGATTGATGGAGGTTTCCATCCGGTCGACTTTTTGCTGGGTCTGGAACACTTCCTGATCGGTGGCGCGAAATCCGATGGCGGTTTCCAGTTCAAACAGGTCGTAATCGTCTTTACCGATAATATTGACCCGATCTGTGCCGATGACCTGACAGAGTTCTTCGTTGGCGTAGGTATATTTAAGGTCTGCATCCTTGATATAGACCCGCGCTTTCATATTATTGAGGATGCTGTTGAGTTTCTCTTCACTTTCGCGCAAAGCCCGTTCAAGACGTTGTTGTTCGGAGATATCAACGGACATGCCGAGCATTTCGTCCACAGTGCCGTCTTCATTCCATAACGGGCATTTGACAGACAGGTAACTGCGTGCAATGCCATATTCGTCGGTGCCGGCATTTTCAAGGGCGCGGATGGTTTTGCCTTTGGTAAAGACCTGCTCGTCATTTTTGGTGAAAATACGTGCGGCTTGATCGGTAAAGAGGTCAAAGTCTGTCTTGCCGATAATGTCGTCGGTATGGACGGCATGGAGCATGGTCAACATGCGGTTGGCGTAGGTATATTCGCCCTGCTGGTTTTTGGAAAACACATAGGCCGGAATATTGTCAAGGATGCTCCGTAGACGCTGTTCGTTCTGGTGTTGTTTGCGTTCCAGCTGTTTTTGTTCACTGATATCAAGCTGGACCCAGACACATTGCGTCAATTGGCCTGTTTCATCGCAAAAAGGCGAGACGGTGGTACGACACCAGATGGTTGTACCTGTGGGGGAGGAAAGATCAAGTTCTCCGCGCCAGCGTTTTGCGTCATGGATATGGGCCCAGATTTCGCTGAGGGTTTTGCGTTGCGCTTCGTTGGTAAAGAGAATGTCGATATTCTGTCCCCGCGCAACAGAAAGGGGGAGGCCGAGACACTCTTCAAAAGCCGGGTTTGCATACTCAATCAGACCGTTTTTATCGGTCACGGCAATAAGGGCATCCGCATTTTCTACAGCGGCGGCGAAGACACCCGAGTTTGAATTTAAGTCCGTCGAAAACGACACGTTTTCTATTCCTGAGCAGCTTATCTGAACATATATTTCATTTTTGCGCCCGATCATCTACTGGTTGCTGCGCAAATGCAAGAGTTTCGTGGTATGATGAGTCTAGACACATGATTATTTCAGCTTCCTATAAGACGGATATCCCTGCTTTTTATGCGCGCTGGTTTGTAAATCTGTTGCGTGCGGGGTTTTGTCAGACGATAAATCCCTATAACCAGAACGTACAGACGATTTCCCTTTCGCCTGTCGATGTGCAGGCCTATGTCTTTTGGAGCCGCAATTATCAGCCCTTTTTGGATATGGGGGTGTTGGAGGAGCTAGGCAAACCGTTTGTCTGTCAGATGACCATCCTCAATTATCCGCGCTGGCTGGAAGTCTCGACGATTGCGGCTGATAAGGCGCTGGACCAAGTACGGCATTTGTCCGGACGCTTTGGCCCAAAAGCGGTGGTTTGGCGCTATGATCCGATTGTGGTGAATGAACGTCTCACGGTGGATTGGCATCTTGAGAATTTTGCAGTCCTTGCCCGTCAGCTCGCCGGTCATGTGGACGAGGTGGTGGTGTCTTTTCTACAGGTCTATCAAAAGACAAAGCGCAATTTTATGGCGCAAGAAATTGACTTCCCTGACATGCGCCGTGAGGAGAAGCAAAACCTGTTGCGTGCCTTGCATCAGATTGCTCAATCTCATCAGATGACCTTGACCTTGTGTGCCCAGCCGGACTTGTTAATCGATCCGGTGCAGGCCAGTGCATGTATTGACGTGCAGCGTCTGGAAAGCCTGTCGGGACGGGGGGTGATGGTTTCTAAAAAACCGCATCGGGCAGAATGTGGGTGTGCGGCATCACGCGATATCGGGGAATATGATACCTGTCCCCATGGCTGCTTTTATTGTTATGCGGTACAGCGCCAAGACCTCGCAAAACAGCGTTATCAGGCCCACGACCCGGACAGTCCGTTTTTGTTTTCTCCCGAAGGAGGAGAGATGCCGGAAGATCCGCAGGGGAGTCTGTTTTAGAAACTTTCAAAAAAATATCATATTACAGTCATGCAGATTTTCTTTTCCTCAGGGATTGTTTCCTTCTCGTTTCACAACACAACAATCTGGGACCTGTATACATGGTTGATAATCCGCACTTCTTTGACCCGATGGATGAACATGAAGATGATGACTTTGCCGTCAATCCATCTGAGCAACAGACCATTGGCGATATTCTCGCACAACGTATCGGCCGTCGTTCTATCCTGAAAGGGATGACCTTTGGTGCGGCCCTTGCGGCGGGCAGCACAATGACCTCTCAAGCCGCCTTGGCGCTGTCCGGTCCAAAGTCGTCTATGACCTTCAAAGAACTGCCGTTGGGCTATGATGAAAATCACCATGTGGCAGAAGGCTACGACTCGCAGGTTTTGCTGCGCTGGGGCGATGCGGTTGAGCAAGGTGCGCCTGCGTTTGACCCGGACAATCAGACAACCCAGGCCCAGTTGAAACAGTTTGGCTATAACTGTGACTTTGTGGGCTATTTGCCGTTGCCGCATGGCTCGCAAAATTCTGAGCATGGTTTGCTGTGTATTAATCATGAATATACCAACCGTCACTTGATGTTTAACGGCATTGGGAAAAACGCTCAGGACAAACAGAGCAAAGACCAGATCGATATTGAAATGGCCGCGCATGGTCACACGATCGTTGAGATCAAAAAAACAGACGGTCAATGGGCTGTTGTGGAAGGGTCTGACTATGCCCGCCGGATCAACACGCTGGAAACCGAAATGGAATTAACCGGTCCGGTTGCCGGTCATGACCGCGTCAAAACGTCTGCTGATCCAGAAGGTAAGACCGTCATCGGGACGATCAACAACTGTGCCGGGGGCGTCACACCATGGGGCACTGTGTTGATTGCGGAAGAAAACTTCCATGGGTACTTCGGCGGTGATCCGGCAAAAACACCTGAAGGGGCCAACTATAAGCGCTATGGCATGAAGGGCAAACCTTATTATGGCTGGCACCGTTTCCATGATCGCTTTGATGTGGAGAAAGAACCGAACGAGCCGAACCGCTTCGGCTGGATGGTCGAGATTGACCCGTATAATCCGCAAGCCAAGCCGAAAAAACGCACGTCTCTGGGGCGTTTCAAGCATGAAGGCGCAAATGCGCTGATCAATAAGGATCGTCATGTGGTGGTGTATACCGGCGATGATCAGCGCTTTGAATATCTCTATAAGTTTGTGTCCAAAAACAAATATAATTACGCCAATCAGGAAGCGAATAAGGACATTCTGGACGAAGGGACATTGTATGTGGCCCAGTTCCGGGCGGATGGAAACCTGTTCTGGTTGCCATTGGTTCAGGGGCGTGCGCCCTTGACGGCAGAAAACGGTTTTAACTCGCAAGCCGATGTGTTGCTGGAAACCCGTAAAGCAGCAGACCTGTTGGGCGCAACCCCGATGGATCGACCGGAAGATGTAGAACCGAACCCGGTGACAGGGTCTGTCTTTATGATGTTGACCAACAACACCAAACGTAAATCAGATCAAACCGATGCGTCCAACCCGCGTGCAGAAAACAAGCACGGCCATATCCTTGAAATGACTCCACCGGGGGGCCGTGGGGAAGAGGCGGATCATACCTCTGACGTGTTTAAATGGAACATCTTCTTGCTGGCAGGGAATCCGGCCAATAAAGCAGATGGCGCCATGTATGGTGAAGGGACGTCAAAGGATGGTTGGTTGTCCTGTCCGGATAACGTGGCGTTTGATAATAAAGGCCGTGTCTGGATTGCAACTGACGGCGCACCCAAAAGCGGGATTGCCGAC
Organism: Terasakiella pusilla DSM 6293; assembly: GCF_000688235.1. Lineage (GTDB taxonomy): Bacteria > Pseudomonadota > Alphaproteobacteria > Rhodospirillales > Terasakiellaceae > Terasakiella > Terasakiella pusilla. The sequence continues at coordinate 118,601 of NZ_JHYO01000003.1, forward strand.
GGTTTGTGGGCGGCGGATGCAACGGGTCCGGCCCGTGCGCAAACCCGTCACTTCTTTGCGGCACCCTTGGGTGCTGAATTGTGCGGTCCGTGTTTTACACCGGATGATTCGACCCTGTTTGTCGCGATTCAGCATCCGGGGGATACCAAGGAGTCTACTTTTGCAAATCCCTCAACACGTTGGCCGGACTTTAAAGCCGGTATGCCGCCACGGCCCAGTGTGGTGGCGATTACCAAAAAGCGCGGTGGTGCAATTGGCTAAACGATCTTGATTGATCTTTTTAGGATGAAGGCCTCTATTTTACTGTGAAATAGAGGCCTTTTTCTTTATTCTACGAAAAGGAGCCTAGAACAAAAAGTAACACGCTCCCTATCACGAGAAATACATCAGGACTTCATGGGCGGGCGCATAATGAAATTTAAAGAATGGTCGCGGGAATTTGAAATCGGAATTGCTGCAATTGATAATGATCACCAAACTCTGTTTAATACAATCCGGCAGTTGGGTGAGCATATTAAGGAGGCCCGTCGTGAAGGACGGGTCAAAGCAACGATCAATGCGTTACAGCTTTATGTAGACGAACATTTTGAACGGGAAGAACGGTTTATGATCCGTGCGGGCTATCCTGACTATGTGGCCCACCGTAAAGAACATGATTCTTTTCGTGATGCGATTGCGTCTTTGAGAGACTTTCACGCGAAATCACCGACAGAGATTGATGCCCAAAAAATCGTTTCTTTTCTGGAAGACTGGTTGTTGCATCATATTTTGCAAATTGATGTGCAATATAAACCTTATCTGCTGGGCGAAAAGGAAGGTGATCCAACCATTACCCAACGCTATCAGGCCAATGCGGCGGCACAGATGGTTCAAATTCCTTGTCCTGCGGATAAAGAACAACAGGTGCGCCATTTTATTAAATTGATTACCGATGCATCTGAAGAAGGGATGTTGGTAGATCAGGCGGTGGAAAAAATCACCCGAATACAAAAAAACCGCCGCGATAAAAAAGCCAGTGAGCTTTTTGGGAAATAACTGGTATATTGAAAAAATCAAAACTCTTATGTAAAAAATATAGAGTAATTAAACAGTTATAGACAGGATGCACCGACCATGGGACTTTTTGGTTTATTTGGCGGCAGTAAAAACAAGACAAAAAAATCCGGTGCGCTGGATGTTGCATGGTCCAAGGGCAAGACGGGTAAGTTTCGTCGTTTGTCGTTTATTGATGTCGCGAATGAGAATGTTACCGGCGTTGCTGGCGTTTATGTGATTTGGCACGGGGGGATGAAACCCGGCTGGGTCTATGTGGGCATGACAGATGATCTGGCGACCGATATTGAAGACGCTCGTCAAAGCCGTGATATCATGGAGTATGACAAACGCGGCGGCTTGTTTATTACGTGGCAGACCTTCCCTAAAAACAAGACACCGGGTGTTTTTGCTTTCCTCAATGAAGTATTGCAGCCCGAAGTGCGCAATCCCGAAGTCGAAATGTATGCCAGCACGGATCATGTAAAAGTGCTGCCACCGGGCTATACGCAGGAAGGTTTTGCCAAAATGTTTGGCAAGGCCTAGCGGTCTTCAAGGGCAAGGCGAATCCCCAGAAAGACGAAGAGGCCGGCAAACCCGCGTTGAATGTTTTGTAAAAGGCGTGGGTTTGACATGATGTAGCGCCGCACAAAGGCAGCCCCAAAGCCGTAGAGCAAGAATACCCCAAACGTCAGTGCCATAAAGAAGCCCCCGAGCTTGACCATCTCCAAAACGGGTTGTGCCGGGTTTGGCGCAATGAATTGTGGCAGAAAGGCGAGAAAAAAGATCGATAGCTTCGGGTTCAGGATATTGATCAAAAACCCGCTGAGGATCGTTTGCAGGTGGTTTTTTTGCGCCTGTTCAGCAGTGCTTGAGAGATCGATAGATCCAGTGTCTTTCCACATACAATAGCCCAGATAAATCAGATAGGCTGCCCCGACATATTTGACGACTTGAAAGGCAAGAGCGCTTGTATGTAACAAAGCGGCGAGGCCAAGTGCGCTGGCGACAAGGTGCGGAACGATCCCGAGGGTGCAGCCGAGGGCGGCGCTCCAGACGAAAGAATGTCCACGTAACAGACCATTTGTTAACACATAAATGACCCCGGTGCCGGGGATCAGGACGACAATCAATGACGTCAGGAAAAATTCTAGGGACATAGGGGGCGCCTTTCTCAATCATCAAGACTATGCGGCGGTTTGGTCGATAAATCAACCCCTCTTGTGAATAGGAATTTTTACCTTATATCTAACAGCGTAAGTTGATGAACGAGGAAGGAACAGGATTAATGCAGGGTGAAATTTTTAATGCAGCAGATTGGGTCTATGTGCCAGACGGTATGGGTCGACTCGGTAAAGGCTATTACAAACATAAGAGAAAACCGTCTCAAACATTAACGGTTGCCGCCTTTGAACGCAAACGGGCGGAAACATCATCTAAAGGATCGGTAGAAAATGAACAAAACATAAACAATTTTACGCAATCCGCCGGTGGGGAGCGTTTATCGACGGGCAAGGGGACGTCACCGGAGACGGCAGAGCATAGCTTAACGCCTTGGGATAATCCCGTGTATGGGGAGCAATCCGCCACCGCGCGTACACGACCAGTGGTGAAGGAAGAAGCGACGGCCACACAAGGACAGGCGAAGACACAACCACAGGAAAAAGTCGCTAAACCACCTGTGCCCGCCCCACAGCAACCGGGGAATAAAGAGAGTAATGGGACGGGCAGTGAAAGTGGGGCCGGGTCGGAAGGTACGGTGATTTGCACAGAATTGCATCGGCGTGGGTTGATGAGCCTGCGGGACTATAACGACAGCCATCTGTATGCCACGACTCGTTTACCTGCATCATTTATGCGTGGCTATCAGTTTTGGGCGGTTCCTTACGTTGGTGTGATGAAACGCTTTGAATGGGCCGTTGCCTTTATTCACCCGTTTGTACGCTGGCGGACGTGCGAAATCCTATATCGTTTAGGCAGAACACCCCATGGATCTTATCGTGGAAAAATTCTTTGTGCGCTTCATGATCGTCTGTGTACGGCGCTGGGGGCGTTTCTTTCCAGACGCACCCCAGAAGGTGGGCAGAACCATGCAGAAACGGTTTACGGATAGGCGGGAAAGTCACCAGTTTGGCGGAGGCCTTCTCCCAAGACCATGGCACCGGAGATGGCGACATTGATGGATCGCATGCCTTGTGCCATGGGAATGATGAGTCTCTCATCGGCATGATCATGAACGTGTTGGGGAACGCCTTCACTTTCACGGCCTAACAGAAGAGTATCGTCTTTGGCGTATGTAAAGTCGGTATAAATGTGGGCGGCTTTGGTTGAGAGCAGGATCAATCGGCCGCCCGCTTCTTTTTTTGCGGCAACAAAACTGTCCCATGAATTATGACGGATCAGGTCAACACGGTGGAGATAATCCATACCTGCGCGGCGCATGCGTTTGTCATCCAGAACAAAACCACAAGGTTCAATAATATCAACGCCAATGCCCATACAGGCGGCGAGTCGAAGCAATGTTCCGGTGTTTTGTGGAATATCAGGTTGAAAAAGGGCGAGACGCACGGGAAGGATCCTTTTTAATTGCGAACGATTATTAAAAACGAGGGTTTCTAAGGCTTTTCGTAACATTAATTCACTGGAAAATCATTCTTAAACCTTTTCTTGCGTTGCAAAATAGATTATACCGAGCGCGGTTCATTTTTATAAAAATTGGGCCTGCGTTGTGCATTGTTTTTTTTAATTATTTAGAATGGCAACCATAACAACGACTTGGGCACCCCGCATACACTCCGGGGACATGAATGAGGTAATCACATGGCTGATACGGCTACTAACGTAGAGAATAAGACGGAAGGCGGGGAAAGCCGCCGCGACTTCCTGCTGCTGGCAACTTCTGTTGTTGGTGCGGCGGGTGTTGCTGGCGCCATCTGGCCTTTTGTTGACAGCATGAACCCAGCTGCTGACGTTCTGGCGTTGTCGACCACCGAAGTTGACATTTCGCAGATCGAAGAGGGACAAAGCGTCACTGTAGTATGGCGCGGGAAACCGGTGTTTGTTCGTCATCGTACTCAAGAAGAGATCGAACAGGCTGCCACAGACGACGCTGCGGCGCTCGTGGATGTTCAAACAGACGCTGATCGCGTTCAGAAAGCTGAATGGCTGATCCTGGTGGGTGTTTGTACGCACCTTGGTTGTGTGCCACTCGGCCAGAAACCAGGTGATCCGCGCGGTGAATTTGGTGGTTGGTTCTGTCCATGCCACGGTTCTCACTACGATACATCTGGTCGTATTCGCAAAGGTCCGGCACCGAAGAACCTAGCGGTTCCGCCGTACGCTTTCCTCGATGACGAACACGTAAAAATTGGTTAAGGGGTCCATACACCATGAGTTCTCCTGAATGGAACAATCCGGTGATCAAGTGGGTTGACTCGCGTTTGCCAGTCTTCTCTTTGATGCACCACTCGACTGCGGGCTATCCGACGCCGCGTAACCTGAGCTACTGGTGGAACTTCGGTTCTCTGGCTCTGACAGTTTTGATCGTGATGATCGTGACAGGTATCTTCCTGGTCATGAACTACACGCCGCACGTAGACATGGCGTTTGACTCCGTTGAACGTATCATGCGCGACGTAAACTATGGCTGGCTGCTCCGCTATGTCCATATGAATGGCGCGTCCATGTTCTTCATTGTGGTTTACATCCATATTTTCCGTGGTTTCTACTACGGCTCTTATCAGGCACCACGCGAATTACTGTGGATCCTGGGCGTTATCATCATGTTGATCATGATGGGCACAGCGTTCATGGGCTACGTACTGCCGTGGGGTCAAATGTCCTTGTGGGGTGCAACTGTTATTACCAACCTGTTCTCGGCTTTCCCGATCGTTGGTGATTTCATCGTAACACTGCTATGGGGTGGCTTCTCTGTTGATAACCCGACATTGAACCGTTTCTTCTCCCTGCATTACCTGTTGCCGTTCGTTCTGGTCGGCGTCGTTGGGCTGCACCTGTGGGCGTTGCACACCTCTAAATCCGGCAACCCGCTGGGTATTGAAGTGAAGCAGCCGGAAGATACAATCCCGTTCCACCCGTATTACACCATCAAAGATTTGTTTGGTATGGGTGTGTTCTTTATGTTCTTCCTCGCCTTTGTTTTCTGGGCGCCGAACTACATGGGTCACCCGGATAACTATATCCCGGCTGATCCGATGGTGACACCTGCACACATCGTTCCGGAATGGTACTTCCTGCCGTTCTATGCGATCCTGCGTGCGATCACATTTGATATCTTCTGGTTTATCCCGGCGAAGCTGGGTGGCGTTTTGGCGATGTTTGCTTCTATCCTTGTCTGGATGGCGCTGCCGTGGCTGGATCGTTCCAAGGTTCGTTCTTGTAAGTTCCGTCCGGTTTACAAATGGTTCTTCTGGGTGCTGTTGGCAGACTTTATCTTCCTCGGTTACCTCGGTGGGAAGCCTGCTGAACAGCCGTACATCATCATGGCTCAGCTTGCGACGGCTTACTATTTTGCACACTTCTTGATCATTTTGCCGCTAATGAGCAAATTCGAGACGTCTGTAGAGTTGCCGGAGAGCATTGCTTCCGCCGTACTCAAAAAAGGAGATGCGTAACATGCGTAAACTGATGATTGCTGCTGTTGCCGCCTTCACCATGAGCATGGGCACAGCACAGGCTGCCGGTGGTGAATATCACCCGGACTTTAAAGAAGCGTCTTGGTCCTTCCAAGGGATCTTTGGTCAGTACGATCAAGCGCAATTGCGCCGTGGCTTCCAGATCTACAACGAAGTTTGTTCTTCTTGTCACGGTCTGCGTCTGGTTTCTTATCGTAACCTGTCCGCTTTGGGCTTTAACGAAGATGAAATCAAGGAAATCGCAGCAGAGAAATCTGTTCGTGTTCCTCATGATGAAACGGGTGCTGAACTGAACGACGATGGTGAATTCTTCACACGTGAAGCTGCACCACACGACCGTTTTGTAAACCCATTCCCGAACGATGCGGCTGCTAAGGACGCAAACGGTGGGGCGTTGCCGCCAGACCTGTCCTTGATGGCTAAAGCACGTATGGGCGGACCTGATTATATCTACAGCTTCCTGATGGGCTATGCTGAAGAGATTCCGGAAGAAGTTTCGTCTCAAAAAGGCTTCGCCGTAAATGAAGACAAAAACTTCAACCTTTACTTCCCGGGCTATTACAACTCTATGCCGCCGCAAATCTATGACGAGTTGGTGGAGTATGAAGACGGGACGCCGATGACAGCACAACAGCACGCGCTTGATATTGTTGCGTTCCTGAACTGGGCTGCTGAACCGGAACTGGATGAGCGTAAATCTCTCGGCCTTAAAGTAATGTTGTTCCTGTTGGTACTGACAGCAATGCTTTACGCGCTGAAGCGTAAAATCTGGGCAAATGTGAAACATTAAGTTTCACATACCGGAAAAAAATTAAGCCGCCGCTTCCTTTTGGGAGGCGGCGGTTTTTTTGTTCATAAACAAAAAGTTATATACAGATTGGGGAAAAAGCCTGCGTAATTTCCCTATAAGTAAAACCTCTGAAGTATTCATTCGTATAGACATTAACCCATAAGTTTATATTATATCTATACATGAAGCCTGTTGCCCCTTTGATTTATCTTCATCAACTGACACAGGTTTCGAATTGGAGGGTGAGTGAGGAATGTCCACTTTCTTCCCACCCAAGTATCCCGCCGAGAGGTGGGTGTTTCTCTCCCCTCCAACCTTCGAAACCACTTGACGTCCTCTAGTCTCCCCCTCGACGTCAGTTGTTAAATCAAAGGGGTTTTTTTATCTAAAAATTAAGCTCTGTTAACCATCTACTCACTTTTCTCGTTCATCATAAGCGAATCGTATTGTTTCTGCGCGATTTGCCCCATGTTTTGGAGAAAAAGAAATGGCTCACGCTCAACATATTCAGGATGCTCAGTCCCGTTCGGCACATATTGTTCCGGTTAAACGTTCTGTGTTGACTCCCGGATTGGCTTCTGCGGCAAAGCGTTTCGGTATTCGTCCCGATGCGGTCAAGCGCTATGAAGAAGGTGTCCAGCAAGAGCGTCAGGTCGATTTGCACCGCCTGCGTCTGGAACGCGACGAGTCGAAAGCCAAATACGAAGCCTTGCGTGGGACTGTGGATCAACTGGTGTTGCGTATTCAAGATGTGGCACAGGCGCCAAGCAAAGCACAGGCCGGTGATATCCAGAACATTCGTGTTCTGTTAAAGCAGGCCATCGTTGCGATGGAGCGTCAGCAGGTTGAACTGAAGGGTATTCGCGCAAGAACCCAGCGTATGGAACGTGCCGCGTTGCGCGCAGATGCAGTCCAGCAGGAATTCTCGCAGATGAAGGACGAGATTTTCGGATATCAGAAAGCTCTGCACGGTGCGCGTCAAGATATGGCGGATTTGATTGAGCTGGTCGAAGGGGAAGGCGGTCTGAAAGACCTTGCGGGTCAGGTCCGCGAAGTCCGTCATGATTTGGATGAAACCCGCCTGCGCACCAGTGATTTGGAAGCCGGGGCCCAAGATCAGGCCTTGCGCATTGAAAAGCTGGAGTTTGAATTGGAGACTCTGCGTAGTCAGGTTCAATCCAACATGACGGAAACCGCCGGTGTGGCCAGTGCCTTGTTGATCCTGCGTGAAGAAGTACAGGGTTTGCGCAAGAAAGTCGGTCGTTACATCATCGATCAGATGCGGTTTTTGCGCGAAAAATAAGCCCGTTGGCTTACGTGCGCCACTTTCGATACCACGCATTAAACATCAGGATATCCCACAGGTGATGCTGCCAGTTGCGCTCGCCTTTTTGGTGTTCGTCCCATTTTTGCTGGATCGGACCGTGATGGAAAATATCATTCTCATCAAATAACAGATCATGCGCCCAGTCTTTTAGCGGGCCGCGCAACCATGCGTCAATCGGCACGCCAAAGCCCATTTTTGGGCGTTCGATCAGGTCTTGAGGGACATAGCGATAGAGAATATCGCGTAAGGCCCATTTGCCAACACCGTGTTGGATTTTAAGGTGATCGGGCAGAGACCAAGAATATTCCACCACGCGATGGTCAATCAGCGGCACGCGCGCTTCCAGCGAGACCGCCATACTTGCGCGATCAACCTTGGTTAAAATATCATCCTGCATGTAGGTGAGTGTATCCAGATACTGCATACGTTCAACCGCATCGGGGATAAGGTGCTGTACACTGTCCTCCCATATCAGGCCGCGCGGCTCCTTTGCGCCTTTGACCAATTGATCAGGCTCGGGCCAATGGGTGACGAGGCTGCGATAATAATCATCCTGATCGCCCTTTAGGACATTCGCCAGCTTATAAAGCTTATCCACCATATGGCTTGGTCGTTTTGAGGCAGGAATAACCTTGATGAGTTGCTGCCACGCTCGGGGCGGGAGGGCGCGGATCATCGTGCTTGCGAGCGTGCGTAGCGGTTGGGGCAGGGCAAATAGGCTATTGCCGTATTTTTGCGCGGTCAAATAACGGGTATAGCCGCCAAATAATTCATCCCCCCCATCGCCGGACAAGGCAACGGTAACGTGGTCTCGCGTCATTTGAGAGACAAGATACGTCGGGATTTGCGAGCTATCGGCAAAGGGCTCGTCGTAATAATCTGCCAATTTGGGGATGACATCACGGGCCTGTTCGGGGCTGACATACAGTTCTGTATGATCTGTCCCTAAGTGGCGTGCGACTTCGCCAGCGTGTTTGGCTTCGTTGTAGCCTTCTTCCTCAAACCCGATGGAAAAGGTGCGGATGGGCTGGTCGGACTGGCTTTGCATGAGGGCAGCGACAAGGGAGCTATCAATCCCGCCAGAGAGAAAGGCCCCCAAAGGGACATCAGCGATCATGCGTCGCTTAACCGCATCTTTTAACAGATGTTCCAGATCGTTAATGATCTCGGTGTCCGGTCGATTTTGGATTTGGCGGCTTTCCACAACCTGTTGCAAAGACCAAAAAGGCTGGATCGTTTGGCTGCCTGCTGCGTCCCGTTTCAGGATATGACCGGGCATGAGCTTTTGAATGCCCGTGATTACCGTGTGCGGGGCGGGAATGCAATTGTGGCGCACAAAGCTTGCGATGGCATTGCGATCAAACGCTTGCGGGCAATCGGGATGGGGGTAAAGTGCCTTTAGTTCGGAGCCGAATAGAAATTGCTTGCCCGTATCGGCCCAATAAACAGGTTTAATGCCGAGGCGATCGCGGATCAGGTAAAAGCAGCGTTCTTTTTTATCCCACAAGGCAATGGCGAACATGCCGATCAGTTTCTTGATCGTGGCTTCAATGCCCCAATGTGTAAAACCGTTGAGGATGACTTCTGTATCGCTATGCCCCCGAAACTGAGCGCCTTTTTGGCTAAGGTCGGGGCGTAGGTCTTCTGCGTTATAGACTTCACCGTTATAGACCATAACAAAGCGACCATCCTGAGAGGTCATCGGCTGGTGTCCGGCCTGGCTCAGGTCGATGATGGCAAGGCGGCGATGGCCAAGGCCAACACCATTTTCCCCATCGACCCACACATCACCGCCATCGGGTCCACGATGGATGAGCGTATCTGTCATGATGCGGGTCAGGCGGGCAAGGTCCGATGAGGATGTGTTGCCCGTGTAATCGAGGAGGCCTGCAATGCCGCACATGATCTAGACGGCCTCGCGCTCTTTCATGATCTCCGGCAGTTCACCGACAAGACCCATGGCTGATTTGGTAAAGAATTTTTTGGCAAAGGGCAATTTATCGACCACGGCAAGCCCCACATCGCGGGCAAAGCGTACCGGTCCGATGTTGTTGGAGAACAGCTTGACGATGGCGTCTGTCGAGGCCAGCATCAGGTGGTTATCGAAATGGCGCCATTTGTCGTAATCTTCCAATACGCGCCCTGCGCCGACATCAAGGCCCAGTTTTTTGGTCTCAATGATCAGTTCTGCAAGGGCACAGGCATCGCGCGCGCCCATATTAAAGCCTTGACCGGCAACCGGGTGCATCCCATGGCTGGCATCTCCGATCAGTGCAAGGCGCTGATCGATGGAGCGCTTGGCATATTGGAGCGTCAACGGATAGGACCAGCGGGGACCGACCACTTTAATGGCGCCAAGATAATCGCCAAACCGTTCGCTGAGTTCCGCGTGGAAATCTTCATCATTTAACCCGACGAGAACGGGCGCATTGCGGCTGCTTTCCGTCCAGACGATGTTGCTGCGATTGCCCGGCATGGGCAGGATGGCAAACGGTCCGGTGCTGCGGAAATGTTCCTGCGCGACGTTCTGGTGGGATTTTTCAGTTTCTACCGTGCAGACGATGGCGGTCTGGTCATAAGACCATTTGGTGATGTCAATATTGGCAGAACGACGCACCCAAGAGCCCCGGCCATCAGCCCCGATGACAAGTTTGGCTTTGATCGTCGTGCCATCATCAAGATCAGCCGTTACCTCTGAGGCGGTGCGATCCAGTGATATCATCCGTTTGGGGGCAAGATAGGTGGCATGCGCCATTGCCGGCAGGACTTTGAGCAGCGTTTTGCGGATCGTGCGGTTTTCCAGCATATAGCCAAAGGGCACGCCTGTGAGGTCGAGACTGTCAAAATGGAGAAAGAGAGGGGATTTCCCGTCAGTCACGCGGATCTCTTCAATAACGCCGGCTTCGTCCTTCATATGGTCCCAGAGGCCAAGGGAGACAAAGGCGTTGTGAACGGATCGTGCGATTGCCGAGCAACGCCCGTCATATTCGGCTTTCAGCAGGGTTTCGGGGTCGTCTGCGTCCACAACGATGACATTAACACCGCCATGGGCCAGTGCACAGGCTGCGAGGCCGCCGACTAGCCCGCCGCCAACAATAAGTACGTCCGTCTCAAGATGTGTAGACATATTCACCCTCTTAAAAGTTCCTGTGACATATGTAGCTTCCTGAGCTTTTTTGTCTAGGAAAAAGGGAGGGGTGAAAAATTGATCAAAAAATATGCCTAAATTTTAATCATGCATATTTCAGTGATTAAAATTTAATCAGTTTAGTGTGATGAGTTTTGCCACTGTCTTTCATTCGTAATCAACTAAGATGTTGTTTTAAAATAATTTTATAGAAATTTTTTGATTCTGGCACGGCTTTTGTAAAGAAAGAGGCAAGAGCAAACAAGCTTTTGTTTAAATCTATTTTTTTATTTCTTCAGTTGAGGAGAGCGTAAAATGAAAATGGTAATGGCCGTCATCAAGCCTTTCAAGCTTGACGATGTGCGTGAAGCCCTCACGCAACTCGGCGTTCACGGTTTGACCGTGTCCGAGGTCAAAGGTTTTGGTCGTCAAAAAGGTCAGACTGAAATCTATCGCGGTGCTGAATATGTCGTGAACTTTCTGCCTAAAGTGAAAGTCGAGGTCGTCACTTCTGAAGATATGGTTGAAAGCGTTGTGGAAACCATCCGCACATCTGCTGAAACGGGCCGTATCGGTGACGGTAAAATCTTTGTCTATGACGTCTCGAAAGCTGTCCGTATCCGTACGGGTGAAGCTGATGACGAAGCGCTTTAAGGGAGTTTATGATATGACTGCGTGGAAAAAACTTTCCAAAATCTCGCTACTGGGCCTATTGGGTCTGGTGATTGCGATGGAGCCGGCGCTGGCCGAAGATGCGCCGACAACTGAAGTACAATATATCCTGAACAGCTTTCTGTTTTTGGTTTGTGGCTTTCTGGTTATGTTCATGGCGGCTGGGTTCGCCATGCTGGAATCCGGTCTGGTGCGTTCTAAAAACACGGCAACCATCTGTTTGAAAAACATCGTTCTCTACGCGGTATCGGGCTTTATGTTCTACCTCGTAGGCTACAACCTGATGTACGCCGGCGTTGATGGTGGTTTCATGGGCTCCTTCTCCATCTGGTCTGCTGATGATGCAGCGGCACTGGGCGGCGACTTTGGCGGCGGTTATGCGTCTGCTTCTGACTGGTTCTTCCAAATGGTATTTGTTGCAACAGCGGCGTCTGTTGTGTCCGGTACGGTTGCGGAACGTATTAAACTGTGGCCGTTCCTTGGTTTCGTTGTTGTTCTGTCCGGCTTTATCTATCCGGTTATCGGTTCCTGGCAGTGGGGCGGCGGCTGGTTGTCTGAAATGGGCTTCTATGACTTCGCTGGTTCTACCCTCGTTCACTCCACTGGCGGCTGGGCTGCGTTGACGGGGGCAATCATCCTCGGTGCCCGTAAAGGCAAATACGACTCTGAAGGTCGTGTCACGCCGATCCCGGGTGCAAACTTGCCGCTGGCGACACTGGGTACGTTTATCCTGTGGCTCGGTTGGTTCGGCTTTAACGGTGGCTCGCAACTGGCACTGGGGACAGCTGCCGACGCGGTTGCCATCTCTAACATCTTTGTAAATACAAACATTGCAGCAGTTGGCGGTACAATCGCAGCAGCTATCCTGACACAGATCGTTTACAAAAAAGTTGATCTGTCCATGACATTGAACGGTGCGATCGGTGGTCTGGTTTCCATCACGGCTGGGCCGGATACACCTTCTATCGCGGCGGCCTTCCTGATCGGTGCTGTCGGTGGTGTGATCGTTGTCTTTGTTGTGCCGCTGCTTGATAAACTGAAAATCGACGATGTCGTCGGTGCAGTCTCTGCTCACTTGGCGTGTGGCATCTGGGGCACAATGATTGTGCCGGCTACAAACGCTGATACCTCATTTGTCACTCAAGCGATTGGTGTGGTTTCCATCGGTGCATTCGTGATCGTCGCGTCTTCCATCGTCTGGACCATTCTGAAAGTTACAGTTGGCATCCGTTGCTCCGAAGAAGATGAGGAGCTGGGTTTGGATCGTGCTGAATTAGGTATGGAAGCATACCCGGAATTCGGTCGCGGCTCACAGACCATGTAATCGAAAACGATTACTAAATCTCTCTACCTTCCCAAAGGTTGGCCCCGCTAAGCAAGTGTTTAGCGGGGCTCTCTTTTTGTTTGCCTTATAAATAATCAGAAAAGAAACATGATTAAAAGATAGTCACAAAATTGCTTAAATGGCGGGCAGTTGCACGAAAAGTGTCAAAGTTTCTTCGCGTTGTGATTTTATATCGAATCCTTGGTTTTCTGCCCAGTTGATGGGCATGCCTATAGAAGTGGCATATTTCTTGTTAAGGGGGAGGCAATGTTTATGAAATGGGCAAACTGACCAGGGAAGTTGTTTTGTCCATCGGGAGATAAAGGTAGAGAAATATGGAAAGCATTCAAATGGGGGCGGACGTCTTCTTTGTGCTGATGGGCGCTATTATGGTGCTGGCGATGCACGCGGGCTTCGCCTTTTTGGAAGTCGGTACAGTTCGCCGTAAAAATCAGGTGAATGCCCTTGTTAAAATCATTGTCGATTTTGCCGTTTCAACCATCGCTTATTTTTTTGTGGGCTATATGGTGGCGTATGGGGTCAATTTTCTGGCTCCGGCGAGCGTAATTTCGGGTGCTACGGGTGATGTATTCGCAAAAAGTGGCTTTGATCTGGTTAAATTCTTTTTCTTATTAACTTTTGCAGCGGCTATTCCAGCGATTATTTCCGGTGGGATTGCGGAGCGAGCAAAGTTTTATCCCCAATTGCTGGCAACTGCTGTGCTCACTGGTTTGGTCTATCCCTTTTTTGAAGGGATCGTCTGGAATGGGAACCTAGGTTTACAGGGATGGCTGGAAAATACATTTGGCGCTGCTTTTCATGATTTTGCAGGCTCAATTGTCGTGCACGCCGTTGGTGGTTGGCTGGCCTTAGGGGCGGTTGTCATGCTAGGGGCGCGGATGGGCCGGTATAAAAAGGACGGTCGCGTGGTCGGTATTCCGCCGAGCAACATTCCCTTTCTTGCCCTCGGGTCGTGGATTTTATGTGTCGGCTGGTTTGGCTTTAACGTTATGTCTGCCCAAAGCCTGCAAGGGGTGACAGGTCTTGTGGCGGTGAATTCCCTGATGGCGATGATCGGCGGTATTCTGGTGGCGGTTGTTGTGGGTAAAAACGATCCGGGCTTTATCCATAACGGCGCGTTGGCAGGCTTGGTCGCGGTGTGCGCGGGGTCTGATGTGATGCATCCGGTGGGCGCGTTGGTGACGGGCGGTTTGGCAGGTGCGCTGTTTGTCTGGGGGTTTGAGCAATGCCAGAATAAATGGCGAATCGATGATGTGTTGGGGGTTTGGCCCTTACACGGTATGTGCGGCCTGTTGGGTGGCTTGGCCTGCGGCGTCTTTGGTTTGGAGGCGTTTGGCGGTATGGGCGGTGTAAGCTTCGCCTCCCAGTTAATCGGGTCGTTGCTGGGTGTTGCATTTGCCGGAATTTCAGGGTTTGTTGTTTATGGCGTTCTGTCAAAAACGGTTGGTATTCGTCTCAGTGAGGAAGAAGAATTTCGCGGGGCCGATTTGTCGATCCATCAGATTGGCGCATATCCGGAAGAAGATTTGACTCAAAACCGTTAATTTTCAAAGGGAAACTGCCGACGCGCAAAGGGTTGGCAGCTTTCTTTTTCTTAAATTAAACAATCTAATTATGTTGTATAAAATTATTTTACACAAAAACTTGTATTTTATCTTTGACTCTGGAAAAAGAACTCACTAGATTGCCGATAACGAGATTATCCATGTTTAGGTATTTGTAGATGGACACAACACAACTTACACACCTGCGTCAGCTGGAAGCGGAAAGTATACATATTATCCGCGAAGTCGCCGCAGAGTTTGAAAATCCGGTCATGCTCTATTCCATCGGGAAGGACTCGGCTGTGATGCTTCATTTGGCGCGTAAAGCCTTCTATCCATCGAAACCGCCGTTCCCGTTGTTGCACGTGGACACCACATGGAAGTTTCGCGAGATGATAGAGTTTCGTGACACCATTGCCAAGGAATACGGCTTTGATCTGTTGGTGCATGTCAATGAAGACGGCGTGAAGCAGGGCATCGGACCGTTTAGTCATGGCTCTGCCATGCATACAGATGTGATGAAGACCGATGCGTTAAAGCAAGCCTTGAACAAATATAAATTCGATGCAGCCTTTGGCGGCGCGCGCCGGGATGAGGAAAAATCACGCGCGAAAGAACGTATTTTCTCCTTCCGTTCAGAAAATCATCGTTGGGACCCGAAAAACCAGCGTCCGGAATTGTGGAACGTGTTTAATGCGCGGGTCAAACCGGGGGAGAGCATTCGGGCTTTCCCGCTGTCCAACTGGACGGAGCTGGATATCTGGCAGTATATCTACAAAGAAAATATCCCCATCGTGCCCCTGTACTATGCGAAGGAACGCCCTGTTGTGGAACGTGATGGCATGTTGATCATGGTTGATGATGACCGTTTGCCGTTGGATCCGGGTGAAAAGCCGATGATGAAGTCCGTGCGTTTTAGAACATTGGGCTGTTATCCGCTAACAGGTGCGGTTGAGTCTGAGGCCGCGACTTTGCCGGAAATTATTCAGGAAATGTTGCTGACACGTACGTCGGAACGTCAAGGTCGCCTGATTGACCATGACCAAGCCGGTTCTATGGAAAAGAAAAAACAAGAAGGGTACTTCTAATGGCCCACCACGATCGTTTGATTTCAGAAGATATTCTGCAATACCTGCATGCACAGGAAAACAAAAGCCTGTTGCGTTTCATCACTTGTGGCTCTGTGGATGATGGCAAAAGCACGCTGATCGGGCGTTTGCTTTGGGATTCCAAGCTGATTTTTGAAGATCAGCTGGCTGCCCTTGAAGCGGATTCCAAAAAAGTCGGCACCCAAGGCGGCGATATTGACTATGCGCTGTTGCTGGATGGTCTGCAGGCGGAACGCGAACAAGGCATCACCATTGACGTGGCCTATCGTTTCTTCTCCACGGATAAGCGTAAGTTTATCGTGGCGGACACACCGGGCCATGAACAATATACCCGTAACATGGCAACCGGTGCCTCCAACGCAGACATTGCAGTAATTCTGGTGGATGGGCGCAAAGGGATCCTGACGCAGACGAAACGACATAGCTATATCGTGTCTTTGGTCGGCATCAAAAAGGTGGTCGTTGCGGTCAATAAAATGGATCTGGTCGAGTACTCTCAAGATAAGTTTGACCAGATTGAGGAAGAATATCGCCTGTTTGCTAAAGACCTCGGCTTTGAAGAGATCACTTGTGTGCCGATTTCGGCGCTTAAGGGCGACAACATCATTGAACCCAGCCCCCATACCCATTGGTATCACGGCCCGACCTTGATGAGTTATCTGGAAACTGTGCCAGTCGCATCTGACCTGCCAAGCGCTGCGTTTCGTATGCCGGTGCAATGGGTGAACCGTCCGAACCTAGATTTCCGTGGCTTTAGCGGCACGATTGAAGCCGGGACGATTAAACCCGGTGACGAAGTGGCAGTGCCGTCATCTGGTCAAACTTCCAAAGTCGCGCGTATTGTGACGATGGATGGGGATCTGGATCAGGCGATTGCGGGCCAAGCGGTCACACTGACCTTGGCGGATGAAATTGACATTTCCCGTGGGGATATGTTGACGGACCCGAAAAAACGTCCCGAATTTGCCGATCAGTTTGAAGCGAAAGTCATCTGGATGCATGATGATGCCTTGCTGCCGGGTCGATCGTATCTGATTAAGTTTGGTACCCAATCTGCGGGCGCGCAGGTGAGTGAGCTGAAATATAAAGTCAACGTCAACTCCCTAGAACATTGCGCTTCCAAAACATTGGAGTTGAACGAGGTCGGGATTTGCAATATCGCCCTTGATCGCAATGTCGCGTTTGACCCGTATGATCAAAGTCCGGGGACAGGTCGCTTTATCTTGATCGATCGTTATAGCAATGCGACGGTCGGTGTCGGTATGATTGACCATGCCTTGCGCCGGGCAACCAACGTGCATTGGCAGTCCATGGACATTAACAAAGAGGCCCGTGCCGAACGCAAAGGTCAAAAGGCGTGTGTCTTGTGGTTTACGGGCTTATCCGGTTCTGGAAAATCCACTATTGCCAACCTTGTAGAGAAGAAACTTCATTCACTGCATAAACATACATATACGCTGGATGGTGACAATGTGCGTCATGGGTTGAACAAGGATTTGGGCTTTAGTGATGCCGATCGGGTGGAAAATATCCGTCGGATTGGCGAGACGGCAAAACTTTTTGTCGATGCCGGAATGATCACTTTGACCTCCTTTATCTCCCCGTTCCAATCTGAGCGCAAAATGGCGCGCGAGCTGTTGGAAGAGGGCGAGTTTATCGAAATCTTTGTTGATACGCCGCTAGAGATTTGTGAAGAACGCGATGTTAAAGGCTTGTATGCGAAAGCGCGTGCGGGGGACTTGCCGAACTTCACTGGGATCTCTTCGCCTTATGAGCGTCCTGAAAATCCGGAAATCCATATCGACGGCAGTCAGATGGATGCCCAAGAGGCCGCGGAATATGTGGTCAAGAAGTTGGAAGACTTTGGTGTCCTTGGGGTTTGGTTCCCGGAAATCTAGAGTTCTATAATCCAGTAAAAAAGCGGTGTTCCGGTTGGGAAACACCGCTTTTTTTATGTCTGTCCTTGTCTCTATTTCAGGAAACTGATAGGAATTGCATATATCTTGGGTGCGCTGCACATCTGGACAGTTTCGTTACCGGAATTTATGGTTTCATGTTATTGAACAAAAAAGAAAAATCATACCGTCCCGCCCTTTCTGAGATTTGGCTCCAGAAACTGCGCCGTTTGATCTATCGCTCAAAGGCATATCAGCTGACGCTTAAAAAGAAACCTCATCTGGACATAAAGGTCTTGTCCGGAGTTTCCTTTTCGCAAGATGCGGATGCGGCCCAGAAAATAATCAAGGATCAATTTGCCTTTTCGGGACGGGTTTATGAAAAGGGGGCGAGTCCGTGGCAAGCCAGCCCGCAGAATCGCCCTTGGCAGAGATATATCCATAGTCATGCATGGTTGGCAGACCTGTGTCAGCAAGGCACGGCGGAAGCCCTGATTAAGGCGCGTCAACTGGTGTCAAACTGGATGGAGCAAAATGCTCTTTGGGCCGATCCGGCATGGCGTGCGGACGTGGTCGCGGACCGTTTGGTGATGTGGATGGTGTTTCAGCACCATCTCACTCAGTCCGCTGACGAAACGTTTGTAAAAGGCTTTTACACCAGTTTTTCTATGCAGGCGTCTCATTTGGCGCGTTCTTTCTGTCGCGGTTTAAAG
This sequence comes from Terasakiella pusilla DSM 6293, assembly GCF_000688235.1. Lineage (GTDB taxonomy): Bacteria > Pseudomonadota > Alphaproteobacteria > Rhodospirillales > Terasakiellaceae > Terasakiella > Terasakiella pusilla. The sequence goes on from NZ_JHYO01000003.1 coordinate 136,810, forward strand.
GGGCTTGATTTGCTTCGGGCTTTGCGTGGAAAGCTTTATCTTGCGCTGTTTGTTGCGGGATTCGACAGGGGCCGTGATAAGGTGTTGCTGGCTTTGTCTGAGCAACTGGATCAGCAAATTCTGGCGGATGGCGGCCATATTTCGCGCTCGCCTTCAGACTTGTTGGAAACATTGGCTTTTGCCCTAGAGGTGAAGGCGGTTCTGGATGCCGAGAAAATCGAGGTGCCGGATGGCGTGCACCGTGCGATTGATCGTATGGCTCCGATGGTGCGCACCTTGCGTCACGCGGATGGGGCCTTGGCCCTGTTTCATGGCGCGCAGGAAGAAGACAAACAACAGATTGATGCTTTGTTGGAACAAACGGGCAATCAGGGCAGCGCGTTAAGTGATGCGCGCCACAGCGGTTATCAGCGGATCGAAGCCGGTCAAACCGTGTTGATTATGGATGTTGCGGCGCCGCCGTCGCTAGACGTGCAGGCTCATGGTCATGCGGCTCCGTTGAGTTTTGAATTTAGCTGCGGTGATGAACGGGTGTTGGTTAATTGTGGGGCGATGATCGGCGGGGAGGCGAGCTGGCAGGATGCGTTGGCGGCGACAGCCGCGCATAATACGCTGACAGTCGATGACAAAAATTGTCTGCACTTGCGCGCCGGTGGCGGGATTATCCCGCGTGAGATCGAGGTCAGCAGCAAACGCTTTGAGGAAAATGGCGAAGTTTTGATCGATGCGCGTCATGATGCGTATCGGGAAACCTTCGGCTTAATCCACGAACGAAGCGTCTATGTCAACAAAGTCGGCACGGATATTCGTTTTGAAGACAAATTGGTCGGCACCGGTGGCGATCATTTTGCCATTTCGTTACATCTACACCCCGACGTGCAGGCTTCTATTGTTAATGAAGGCCAGGCGGCTTTACTGAAATTGCCCAGCGGCACAGGTTGGCATTTGCGGGTGCAGGGCGGTAAGCTGGATATGCGCGATAGCATTTTTGTTGGCAGTTCCTCCCAAATCCGCCAGACAGATCAAATCGTTATCCAAGGCCCCTTGCGCGGGGACGGCTGTGACGTGAAATGGCGTTTAAGCCGCATTGGGGGCCTGTAAGGCTTAACCCAGTTTCTCGTGCTTCAGTTCTGGCACCAGTTGTTTGACAGCACGTAAAGCATCCGCACTTTCTTTATGCAGACAGAGGTCTTCCAGACTATGTAAGGTCGCGCTTAATTCATCCGCATCACGTACCCGTGGCGTGGCGATTAAAACACCTTCCAGACCGGAGGGGGTGGGGGGTTCATCTCCATGGAAAATTTCTTCAAACAATTTTTCGCCGGGACGTAAACCGGTAATTTCGATATCGACATCTTTATAAGGTTCAAAACCGGAGAGACGGATCATCTGTTCGGCCAGATGCAGGATTTTAACCGGTTCCCCCATATCAAGGACGCAGATTTTACCATCCAGTGTATTGTCTTTCTGGGCGAGAACAGCCGCTTGCAGCACAAGTTCCACCGCTTCACGCACGGTCATGAAGTATCGGTTCATATCCTTGTGGGTAACGGTGAGTGGCCCCCCGGTGTTGAGCTGCTTTTGGAAAAGCGGCACGACGGATCCGGTTGACCCCAAGACGTTGCCAAACCGGACCGTCACAAAACGACAGCCGGTTTTTTTGAGATCAAGGGCTTGGGTATAACTTTCTGCAATGCGTTTGGTTGCGCCCATAATATTGGTGGGGTTAACCGCCTTGTCTGTGGAGATTTGTACCATGGCCTGCACCTTATGGGTGACACAGGCATCCGCCACATTGCGGGTGCCGATGGCGTTGGTTAAAATTCCTTCCAGCGGGTTTTCTTCCACCAATGGGACATGCTTTAAGGCGGCAGCGTGGAACACTAGTTCGGGCTGTGTTTCGGTGAAGATTTGGTTTAAGCGGGTTTTTTCGCGGATATTACAGATGAGCGCTTGTCGTTTCAGGCCCGGATAGGTGCGAAAGACTTCCATATCGATGGTGTAGAGCGCATATTCGGACGCTTCCACCAACAGAATTTCTGCGGGGCCGAAGCTGCAAATCTGACGGACAAGCTCACTCCCGATGGAGCCACCGGCCCCTGTGACCAACACACGTTTACCGGTGACAAGGGTGCGCGGTAGGGACTTATCAAGGGCTTTTTGCGGACGACCGAGCAAATCTTCCACATCAATAGGGCGCACTTCAATGGCATCGTTGGCCCCGGATTTCAGGTCGGTGAGTTTTGGCAAGCGGGCCAGCGGAATCCCCAGTTTGTCGGCGATATCATAAAGTTCGCGAACTTTTTCACCCGGCCAATCATCTTTGGTCAGGATCAGGCGTTGCGGTTTGTCGCCAGCTTTGTCCAGAGTGCGGATAATGTCTTCGAGATCGTCGATCAACCCTAAAACGCGGACCCCGTGGATATCCAGTCCTGTGCGTGACTTTTGTTCGGCGACAAGACCGATCGGTGTGTAGTGTATGTGGGGATTACGACTGACGGCACGCAAGAACAGTTCAGCCCCATCACCGGCACCGACCAGCAGAGAAGGGATGGATTGGGTATTGCTGGTAATGTGCGATAGGTTTACCCGTCGATCCTTAATCATACGATACAGGAAGCGTGGCCCACCCAGTAGCGCCATCAAAACAAACCAGTTTATCAGCGGTGCAGAACGGGGATAATCTTCTAGACGGGTGACAAAAAACATCACAAGCGCGAAAATCAGGATCAGCAGGCTTGTGGATTTGGTAATCGCGACAAGATCGCGCATGGAGGCATAACGCCAGACGCCGCGATAAAGCCCCATTGTATAAAAAATCACGGCGGCAAGCGCGGCAATCAAGGGGGTTGCCACAAGTAAAAGGTCAAGCCGGTTAAAAAGGTCCGTACCAACACGTAGGTAGAGCGCCACATTCATGGAAACTGCTGCCATGAGAATATCATGACCGAAGGCAATTATCCCGCGTGGGGAAAGTCTGGTGAATGTATAGCTCATGAGTCAGTTCGGCTCGACCAATTGAAAACCTATTCGGAGTACCCCCTTTTGAGCAGGATTTCAACCGTTTGCTGGTTTTAGGGTGGCGAAAAACCTCAAGGCTAGGCCAACGGTGATGATCCCTAGGGCAAGGGCGGCAAGGGGGTGAAAATGAAAGGCGATCCAGACACAACCGAGTAAGCATAGATTAACAAGGGCAATGCGGATGACCACCTGGTCATGGGCCATACCGGCTTGCGTGGCTTTTTGGTAGTAATGTTCCCGATGGGCCTGCCAGACTTTTTCTTTACGTAAGGCTCGTTTCATCAGGGTGAGGGTGGCATCCATCAGGTAATAAAGCGCGATGATAATGCCGACGATGAGAAAGCCTTCCCCCGCCAAGGAGATCAGCAGCCAGCCGATCAGAAAGCCCATGGGGACACTGCCCACATCGCCCATAAAGACCTTTGCTTTATGCCAGTTCCATTTGAGGAACCCAAGGGCCGCAGCGGCAAGGATCAATCCGCTGTTGATATATTGGGTATTCAGGTGGGCAAGCGCGGCAATGAGGATAATCCCGCCTGCGATGGAGGTGATTTCGATACCGGAAAGTCCGTCAATCCCATCCATGAAGTTAAACAGGTTGATAAACCAGACCCAACCGAGACCGAGGATGATTTTTTCGGCCCAAATCGGCAGAAAGCCGCCTAAAAAGCCGTGTTCGCCTGCGGGAATAAAATAAAGACAGAGGGCAACCGCAAGGATTTGGGTGGCAAATCGGATCAGCGGTCCGAGGTTTTTAAGATCATCGAGCCAAGATAACAAGGCCAATGCCAAGGCTGCGAGCAAGACAGGTTGATAGCCTGCAATCGGGGTCGGGCTAAAGGTGTGGCTGATAAATAGGGCAGGCAACACGGCAACCAAAAGGCCAATGCCTCCGCCGCGCGGGGTGGGGGTACTGTGGCTGCTGCGTTCATTGGGGTGATCCAGAATAGCTTTTTTCACCAGATATTTTAAAACAAGACCGGTTGCGCTCAGGCTAATGAGGGCGACACAGACAAAGATAATCAAAAAATCCAGCATGGCGAACGATTTTACCTTGAGTTAAGGGTGGTTTCGGACCTGATTGACGACCGCCAGTGTTTTTTGTGCAATGGCGTTTTGGTTGAGTTCATCTTCTACCAATTTGCGTGCGGCCCGTCCAAATTTTTGGCGCTCCGTCGGGTTTTGGATCAATCGCTCAATCGCATCGGCAAGTCCTTGTGCATCTTGCAGGGGAACCAACAGCCCATTTTCTTCGTGGGTGACAATCTCGCGACATCCCGGCACATCAGTGGTGATCATGGGCAGGGCACAGGCCGCAGCTTCCAGCAGACTTTTGGGCAGTCCTTCGCGCCAGGACGGCAGGATGGCGATGGTTGAATGTTGATAGATGTTGGCAATGTCACTGCGTCGCCCCCAACAGTCCACCAAACCTTCTTTAGCCCAATTTTCAAGGTCTTGGGTGGTGGCACTTTGCGGATTGCCGGGGTCAGGCTCCCCGACAAGGACGATTTTGGGCAGGTTGCCCCGTTCTTTTAACAGGCGGGCGGCTTCTACCAATTCAGCAACGCCTTTTGCCCAAAGGATACGCCCGACGAAGGTGACTTGTTGCGTTTCCGGTTCGTGAGGCGAAGGGCGAAAAGCCTGATCATCCACCCCGGACCCGCGGATGACATGCAAGGTGTCCCCTTCACGGAAGCCAAGGGCTTGGAAAATCTGCTGGTCATCGCGGTTTTGAACCACAACCGAAATGGTTTTAAGCTTCGCAAATAGCCGGAAACAGAGCTTTAGTGCAAGGCGGACAATCCGCGCTTTGGCGGAGTTTGAAATGAAGATAAACCCCAGACCAGTGATCAGATTGACATTTTTTCGAAAGCCGCTGAACAGCCCGGCAAGGGAGCCGAGCAGGGAAAGAAACAGCGAAGAGTGAACGATCACATCCGGTTGTTCTGCTTTATAAAGGTTCATGAGCCCTTTGATGGTTTTAAGGGCCGTGGTCGGGGAAATGGATTCCCGCGCCAGATCAAGGGCGATGGGGGTAAACCCCATCTCCTCAATCGTGTTTTTGTGATCTTTGATGCGACAGGCGATCGCAACCTGATAGCCGTCGTCTTTCAACGCACGGGCAAGCGGCACCCGATGCGATAGAAAAGACCAGTCTTCTGCGACGACGATCAGGGCTTTTTTTGTCATGGCACAGTCTACAGGCGCCAGAGGGTCAGGCCTTCCGGCGTTGTCGCGCGATCAAGGGCGGATTTGATATCGACCACAAACCCGTCATTGCTTTTCAACAGGCTTTGTACCAATGGCCAGCCCCCGTCCATATAATCACGGTGAGACACGGCAAAAACGACCACATCCGCTGGTTCCAGCTCTGTTGTGTCCTTTAAGGTCACGCCATACTCTTCCATGGCTTCGGCTTTATCGGCCCACGGGTCGGTGACTTGGGTCTTAATGCCCATGTTTTCCAATTCTGTGATGATATCAACGACTTTGCTGTTGCGCAGGTCCGGGACGTTTTCTTTAAAGGTCAGACCCAAAATGGTCACGCGAGGTGTGTCTGTACGGCCCCGCTTCATCAACATCTTGATAATCTGCATGGCAACATGGTGGCCCATGCGGTCATTGACGCGGCGACCGGCAAGGATGACTTGCGGGTGGTGGCCCAGTTGTTCTGCCTTATGGGTCAGATAGTACGGGTCAACCCCGATGCAGTGACCACCGACGAGACCGGGGGTAAATTTCAGGAAGTTCCATTTGGTGCCTGCGGCTTCTAAAACATCTTGTGTATCGATACCAACGAGATCGAAAATCTGGGACAGTTCGTTCACAAAGGCGATGTTCAGGTCGCGTTGGCTATTTTCAATGACCTTGGCTGCTTCGGCTGTTTTGATGTTTGCTGCGCGATAGACACCGGCGGTAACAACCGCTTCATAAGTGCGCGCGACGATATCCAGTGTGGCCTCATCATAGCCGGAAACCACTTTCAAAATGGTTTCGAAACGGTGCTCTTTATCCCCCGGATTGATGCGTTCGGGCGAATAGCCGACGCTGAAGTCTGTTCCGCAGTTAAGGCCGGAGATTTCTTCAAGGACAGGGATGCAATCTTCTTCGGTCGCACCGGGATAAACGGTGGATTCATAAACGACGATATCGCCTTTTTTCAAGACTTTAGCGACCGTGCGTGAGGCGGCAAGGACAGCGCCCATATCGGGGCGACGCGCGCTGTCAATTGGCGTTGGTACGGTAACGATATAAAAATCAGCCTGTTTGAGATCGTCAAGTTCACTGCTGTAGGTCAAGCTGTCGTGGAGAACATCGCCGTCTTCAACTTCTTCGGTTCTGTCACAGCCTTTTTTCAGCTCGGCAATACGCGTCTGGTCGATATCGAAGCCAACGCAGGGAAAGCCCGCGCGCCCATAGGAAACAGCAACCGGAAGGCCGACATAGCCCAAGCCAACAACAGCGATTTTACGTTCAGTCATTTTTACAGGTCCACGTTATAGAAATCGACATACCAGTCGACAAACTTGCTCACGCCCTCTTCTATAGATGTATTGGGCGCATATCCAGTAATTTTGTTCAACTCACTTGTGTCTGCCCAAGTGGCGGGCACATCCCCATCTTGCATGGGCATGAGGTTTTGCTCTGCCTTGCGACCCAGCTTTTCTTCCAGAACCTCGATATATCGGGTGAGCTTTTCGCATTTGGAATTGCCGATATTGATGATCCGGTAGGGCGCAATGCCGGAGGTACAAGGGTCAGGGTTTTTGGCATCCCAATTTGCATCTTTTTGCGGTGGGGTACCAAGCAGTTGGAAAATACCTTCCACGATATCGCCAACGTAAGTGAAATCGCGTTCCATATTGCCATGGTTAAAGACATTGATCGGTTTGCCTTCAAGGATCGCTTTGGTGAACATAAACAACGCCATATCCGGGCGGCCCCAAGGTCCATAAACCGTGAAGAAGCGCATGCCTGTTGCCGGAATGTTAAATAGGTGGGCATAATTGTGCGCCATCAGCTCATTGGCTTTTTTGGTAGCGGCATAAAGCGTCAGGGGATGTTCTGTGCTGTTATGTTCAGAAAACGGCATATTCTGGTTGCCGCCATAGACGGAACTGGTGGAGGCAAAAACCAGATGTTGCACCGGATGGGCGCGACAGGCTTCAAGGATACTTAAAAAGCCGTCGATGTTGGAATGGGTGTAGGCGGCGGGGTTTTCCAGACTGTAGCGTACACCGGCTTGAGCCGCGAGGTTCACGCAGTGTGTCGGCTTGTGGGTTGCAAAGGCGTCCATGACGGCGTCTGAATTTGCTAAGTCCTCGCGGATTTCTGTGAACGCGGCGTGTTTTTTGAGGCGCGCAAGGCGGGCTTCTTTTAAAGACACATCATAATAGTCACTCACGCAATCAATTCCGACAACCTCATGTCCGTTTGCAATGAGCTTTTCTGCCAGATGATAGCCAATAAAACCAGCCGTTCCCGTGACGAGGACTTTCATAGTTTAAAAAACCTATTTTTATCAATAAAGGCCGCATCATAAACGGGGGCGTGTGTAGCGTAAATAGTGAATAGAGAATTTTATTTTCATGCGATTGAAAAGGGCGGGTTTAAAATGAATTTCATCTTTTCTTGCTTTCGTCTGTAAAGGTAGTTAAAAAATCTTTGGATTCTAGGGGGGCGTTATGCACGAAGAACATCAGTCAACTCATGAAATTGAAACCTCATCGGACCGTAGCTTTGGCCTGACCGTTGGTGGTATTCTGGCCTTGATTGCAGCGTACCGATTATGGTCAAGCGGGATCTTGGATACATTTGGTATTATTTTATTGGCGATTGCTGTGCCTCTGTTTCTGCTCGGGTTGGTTTATCCCAAAATTTTGGCACCGTTGAACAAGGCTTGGACGAAGCTTGGCTTTTTGATGTTTAAGATTGTGAATCCGATCATCATGTTTCTGGTGTACGTGATTACAATTGTGCCTATCGGCTTGTTGATGCGACTGGCGGGCAAAGATCCTATGCGCATGAAGCTGGATAAAGAGGCCAAGAGTTATTGGATCGAACGTGATCCGGCTGGCCCCTCCCCTGAATCTATGAAAAAACAATTCTAAGAGATCGAAAAAAATGGCTTTTATTGCTGAACTTTGGGCGTTTATTAAAGAACGCAAGAAATTCTGGCTCCTGCCGGTTATTGTTGTCATGGTGCTGTTTGGCGGCCTGCTGGTTTTGGCGCAGGGGTCTGCGGTGGCTCCGTTTATTTACACTTTGTTCTAGGAGCCTTTAATGCGCATTTTGGGAATTTCCGCTTTCTATCACGACAGTGCGGCGGCTTTGTTGGTGGATGGCGTGATTGTGGCTGCAGCACAGGAAGAACGCTTCACCCGTAAAAAACACGACCCGGCCTTCCCGAAAAACGCGATTGAATATTGCCTGGAAGAAGCGGGCATCACGATGGCAGACGTGGACTATGTGGCGTTCTACGATAAGCCGTTCTTGAAGTTTGAACGTTTGCTGGAAACCTATTTGGCCTTTGCGCCGCGTGGTTTTCTCTCATTCAAAACAGCCATTCCGGTGTGGATGAAGGAAAAGCTGTTCCAGAAAGATTTTTTGCGCAAAGAATTTAAAAAGTACGATCCAGATTTTGACTGGATGAACAAACTTCTGTTTGCAGAACACCATCAAAGCCACGCAGCCTCGGCTTTTTATCCCAGTCCGTTTGAAGAAGCGATCGTCTTGACCATGGACGGTGTGGGCGAGTGGGCGACCACGTCTGTTGCGATCGGGCGGGGCAATAAGTTGGAAATGGTGAAGGAAATTCACTTCCCCCATTCCCTTGGTCTTCTGTATTCCGCTTTTACCTATTACACGGGGTTTCGGGTAAATTCTGGGGAATATAAAGTGATGGGTCTGGCGCCTTATGGGCAGCCAAAATATAAAGACCTGATCATGGAGCATCTGATTGATGTGAAAGAGGATGGTTCTTTCCGTCTGGATATGTCCTACTTTAATTATGCAACGGGTTTAACCATGACGAACCAGAAGTTTGCCGATTTGTTTGGCAAACCGGTGCGCGGCCGTGAGGGGGAAGAGCTTGAGCAGTTCCATATGGATATTGCGGCCTCTGTACAGGCGGTGACGGAAGAAGTGGTCTTGCGCCTGACCCGTTCGTTGGCTGAAGAGTATGGCATCAAAAACCTATGTATGGCTGGTGGTGTGGCCCTGAACTGTGTGGCAAACGGGAAGGTTTTGCGCGATCAGGCGTTTGAAAATGTCTGGGTTCAGCCTGCGGCAGGCGATGCGGGTGGCGCTTTGGGCGCAGCCATGACAGCCCATTATCACCATAAAGGCGAACCACGTGTTGCCGATACGGGCAAAGACTTTATGCGCGGATCGTACCTCGGCCCGGTTTATGAACAAGCGGATATTGAAAAACGCCTGACTGAGGCGGGGGCTGTCTTTGAAGTCCTGAGCGATGAAGACACCATTGCGGCCACAGCCGATGCCATGGCGGCAGAACGTGCGATTGGCTGGATGCAAGGCCGCATGGAATTTGGCCCGCGTGCCCTTGGTGGTCGATCTATCATTGCGGACCCACGTTCCCCAAAGATGCAGAAGATCTTGAACTTAAAGGTAAAATATCGCGAATCGTTCCGTCCCTTTGCCCCGTCTGTGTTGCGTGAAGATGTGGCCCAATGGTTTGATCTGGACGGCGATAGCCCTTACATGCTGATGGTTGCCGATGTCCACAAGGACAAGCAAAAAGAGATGACGCCGCAGCAAGAGGCCCTGTTTGGGATTGAAAAACTGAACGTGCCGCGCTCAGACATTCCGGCGGTGACGCATGTGGATTATTCGGCACGGATCCAGACGATCCATGAAGACACAAACCCGCGTTTTTATGGCGTTGTAAAAGCGTTTAAAGAACGTACGGGTTGTCCGGTATCGGTCAACACCAGCTTTAACGTGCGCGGCGAGCCGATTGTGAATACGCCGGAAGATGCGTTCCGTTGCTTTATGGGCACCGAACTGGACAACTTGGTTGTGGGCAACTGCTTCCTGAAAAAAGAAGATCAGGACAAAAAGCTGAAGCTGGATTACAAAAACGCGTTTGAGCTGGATTGATATTTGACCGTTGGGCCTTTCCATCGCATAAAGGGTACACTGAATTCTTTAGAGAGAAGGTCTGACGTTCAATGACAAAAGTGGGTGTGATCGGCGCGGGTGCTTGGGGCACGGCATTGGCTTGTGCGGCACAACGCGCGGGCAATGAGGTCCTGTTGCAGGCCCATGAGCCGGAGGTTGCTGAAGCAATTAACCGGACTTATTCAAACCCGGTTTATTTGCCCAATACCAGCCTTGATGTGAATATAAAGGCCACGCCTCATTTAAGCGATCTGGCAGATAGCGACATTATTTTGATGGTTGCCCCGGCCCAGTTTGTGCGCGCAACCGCCCGTCAGATTAAATCCTTCCTTAAAAAAGAAACACCCTTGCTGGTCTGTGCTAAGGGCATTGAGCTGGACAGTGGCAAGCTGATGAGCGAAGTGCTGCGCGAAGAGTTGCCGGAGGCGGAGGTCGGTATTTTATCCGGTCCGACCTTTGCGATTGAAGTTGTAAACGCCCTGCCGTCAGCTTGTACGCTTGCGATGTCGAACCTGTCGCACGCGATGGAGATTGCAAACGCGATCGGGTCGAATCGGTTTCGGATTTATGCCAGTGACGACATTGTCGGCGCGCAAATCGGTGGGGCGGTTAAAAACGTGTTGGCGATTGCCAGCGGGATGGCCTCAGGCAAAGGGTTTGGCGATAATGCACGTGCGGCCTTAATCACCCGCGGGATCTCGGAACTGGTGCGCTTGGGTGTGTCCAAAGGTGCAAAAGCGGAAACCTTGATGGGGCTGTCCGGGATGGGGGATTTGACCCTGACCTGTAACTCCATGCAATCGCGTAACTTTTCCCTTGGTGTGGCGCTGGGGCAGGGCGAACAGCTGGAAGATATTCTGAAGGTGCGCAAGGCCGTCACCGAAGGGGTGTTTACCGCCCGCTCCGTCTGTAAACTGGCCGAAACCCAAGGCGTTGAAATGCCGATTTGTGCCGCGGTTAATCGTATTTTGAATGAAGGTGCGGATATCACCCAAGTGGTTGAAGACCTGTTATCACGTCCATTTAAGGAAGAACTCTGATGCTTTATGTCATTACATGTGTGGATAAACCGGATCATTTGCAGGTTCGTCTGGATAACCGTCCGGCCCATCTGGACTATCTGAATAGCTTTGCCGACAAACTGGTTGGCGCTGGCCCGACGTTGTCAGAAGAAGACGATGCCATGAACGGATCCGTGGTTATTCTGGACCTCGCAAATCAGGCAGAAGCGGAAGATTTTTGCGCCAATGACCCTTACGCAAAAGCAGGCTTGTTTGAAAGCGTCACCATTTCCAAATGGAAGAAAGTTTTACCTGCGTAAGTAAGGGCTGATCATGGCGTACTGGCTTGTTAAATCCGAACCGGAAACCTGGTCCTGGCAGGATCATGTCAAAAAAGGTGTTGAGCCTTGGGATGGGGTGCGCAACCATCAGGCCAGTAAATTTATGAAGGAAATGAAGGTCGGTGATCTGGCCTTTTTCTATCATTCCGGCAAAGAACGCGCGATCGTCGGGATCGTAGAAGTGGTCCGGGAAGCCTATCCGGACCCCAGCGATGAGACCGGGCGTTTTGTCATGGTGGATTTAAAGGCTGGACGATCTTTGGGGTGCGCGGTTACGTTGAAAGAAGTTAAGGACGACCCCCGCCTGCAGGACATGGCGTTGGTCAAACAGGCCCGTTTGTCGGTGATGCCGGTTGCGCCTGTGGCATGGGAAATTATTTGCGAAAAGGGAAAGGGAAAGCCGTGACAACACATCGTTTGTGCAGCATTCATGAGATTGAAGAAGAAACCAGCAAGGAATTTATGGTTCCTGATGACAGCCAGGGGCAATCTGTATTTGCGGTGAAAAAAGACGGTGTGATTAGTGTTTTTGCCAATACCTGCCCTCATCTGGGCATCCCGTTAAATATACAACCTGACGGATTCTTGGATATGGAAAAGAATTTTGTCATCTGTTCCACCCATGGGGCACTTTTCAAGCTTGATGATGGCGAATGTGTCCATGGACCCTGTCTGGGAAAAAATCTGACCCCGATCTCTTATGAAATTATTGGGGAAGATTTGTTTGTGTCCAAAGGGTTGTAACTCCTTTTCCCCAAAGGTTTTAAGGGCTTAGAAATGGGGGCAAATTGGTAGCACCTATTTTAAAACTTTGTTGCGTATGCGAAGAGTGATTTATTCACTTGTTTCGTGCGAACTTTCTGACATAATCAGCCCTCAGTGCACTGCGATATGGTTTTTCGCAAGGCACACAAGTTTAAACCGAAGCACGAAAATACGTGCTCACAACTCGACACACCTAGGGAGATTCGCACGAAAATGTCCGACATTTATCCAGTCAATCCAGAGATTGCCGCCAAGGCGCATGCCGATAACGACAAATATCTGGAAATGTATAAGCAGTCAGTGGAAAACCCGGAAGCATTCTGGGGTGAACACGGTAAGCGAATCGATTGGTTCAAGCCTTACACGAAAGTTAAAAATTCCAGTTTTGACGGCAATGTTGACATCCGCTGGTTTGAAGACGGGACCACAAATGTGGCCTACAACTGCCTTGACCGTCATCTTGAAAAACGCGGCGATCAGGTTGCTATTATTTGGGAAGGCGACGACCCGTCTGATTCTGAAAATATCACTTATAAAGATTTACACGAACGTGTGTGCAAACTCGCAAATGCGATGAAAGCGCGCGGCGTCGGCAAAGGGGACCGTGTCACCTTGTATATGCCGATGATTCCGGAAGCTGCTGTTGCTATGCTCGCGTGTGCCCGTATTGGCGCGGTCCATTCTATCGTTTTTGGCGGGTTCTCCCCGGATGCGTTGGCGGATCGCATTAAAGGCTGCCAGGCAAAATGTCTGATCACCGCTGACGAAGGTCTGCGTGGTGGTCGTAAAGTGCCGTTGAAAGCCAACGCTGATCTGGCGATGGACCGTGAAAACGTTGAAACCTGCATCGTTGTTAAACGCACAGGCGGCGATATCGACATGAAAGAAGGTCGTGACGTCTGGTACGAAGATATTACAGCGGCTGCCTCTAGCGATTGCCCGGCAGAAGAAATGAATGCGGAAGATCCGCTGTTCATTCTCTATACATCCGGTTCAACCGGGATGCCGAAGGGTGTTCAGCACAACACAGGCGGTTATCTGGTCTATGCATCCATGACGCATGAGTATGTGTTTGATTACCAGGAAGGCGATGTCTACTGGTGTACGGCAGATGTGGGCTGGGTGACTGGTCATTCTTACATCGTCTATGGTCCGTTGGCGAACGGCGCGACCACATTGATGTTTGAAGGCGTGCCAAACTATCCGAGCGTCTCTCGTTTCTGGGAAGTGTGCGACAAGCATAAGGTCAACATCTTCTACACAGCACCGACGGCGATCCGTTCTTTGATGCGTGAAGGTAATGAGCCGGTTGAAAAATGTGACCTGTCTACCTTGCGCGTGCTGGGGTCTGTGGGTGAGCCGATCAACCCGGAAGCCTGGAACTGGTACAACGAAGTTGTCGGTAAAGGTAAATGCCCGATTGTGGATACATGGTGGCAGACAGAAACAGGCGGAATCCTGATTACGCCGCTGCCGGGGGCAACAGACTTGAAGCCGGGTTCTGCAACCCGTCCGTTCTTTGGTGTTCAGCCGCAACTGGTTGATAATGACGGCAACGTGCTGGAAGGCGCGACCGAAGGGAACCTGTGTATGGTCGATAGCTGGCCGGGCATGATGCGCACCTGTTATGGCGATCACGAACGTTTCATCCAGACGTATTTCTCGACTTATAAAGGGAAATATTTCACAGGGGACGGCGCGCGTCGTGATGAAGATGGCTACTACTGGATTACAGGTCGCGTGGATGACGTGATCAACGTGTCTGGTCACCGTATGGGCACGGCAGAGATCGAGTCTGCACTTGTGGCGCACCCGAAAGTGGCGGAAGCCGCTGTGGTGGGCGCACCGCATGACCTGAAAGGGCAGGGCATCTATGTCTATGTGACTCTGAATGCGGATGAAGAACCCTCTGACGAGTTGAAAACGGAACTGGTGAAATGGGTTCGTCATGAAATCGGCCCGATTGCGTCACCGGATTGGTTGCAGTGGTCACCGGGTCTGCCGAAAACACGTTCCGGTAAAATCATGCGCCGTATCCTGCGCAAGATTGCGGAAGATGATTTCGGTGCGTTGGGGGATACGTCCACATTGGCGGATCCGAGCGTGGTTGATGAACTGATCGACAACCGTCAGAATCGCTCCGATTAATGCGTCCGTATAATTGGTAATCAGAAGGCCTTCCTCTATAAAGAGGGAGGCCTTTTTGTTTTTTAGTTGACGAACAAACTGGTCAATACACGTGATTGTATGTATAATATTTTTGTAATCTTGTAGTGTTTCTGGGGGGTAGATACTATATGACGCAAATATCAGACAGGCATCGGGTCTTTTTCGAGGCGTCGGCGGATGCCATGCTTATTATTGATGGCGGGGTCTTTGTTGAATGTAACCCGTCAACATTAGACCTTTTTGGTTTTGCGTCGAGTGAAGAGTTTTTTGCCACCCATCCTGCTGAAATTTCTCCGCCGCAACAGCCGGACGGACGTAATTCGTTTGATAAAGCCAATGAGATGATGGCCCTTGCTATTGAGCAGGGCAACAATCGGTTTCATTGGATGCACCGTCGTAAAAATGGGGATGTTTTTCCGGTTGAAGTCTTGCTGACCGCTATTCCGTTCGAAGGCAAAACGGTTTTACACACGGTCTTGCGCGATATTAGCGATCGTGTCGAGTTGGAGAACCAGCTACGTGGTCGCCGCGATGAATTGGAGCAGGAAGTTTCTCGTCGCACACAGGAATTGGAAGAGGCGTTAAGAGGAGCTCGCTTGCTGGGGGAGGCGGTGAATCAATCGGCTGCCAGCATCTTGATCACAGACCCAAGAGGCATGATCGAGTATATTAACCCGGCTTTTTGTCAGATTAATGGATATGATGTTCAGGAAATTATCGGTAAGCAACCGAGTATCCTCAATTCTGGTTTGCAGGGCCGTGACTTCTATCAGGAAATGTGGAAAACCATTCAAAGCGGACAGATTTGGAGCGGCACGCTTAAAAATAAGCGTAAAAATGGTGAGTTGTACTGGGCGCGTTTGAAAATTTCTCCGGTGATGGACGATCGGGGAGAGATTATAAACTATGTCGGTATCGAAACGGATATTACCGACTTTATCGAGGCAAAGGAACGGGCCGAAAATGCCAATAGGGCGAAGTCCTCTTTTCTGTCTTCCATGAGCCATGAGCTGCGCACGCCGTTAAATGCCATTATGGGCTTTTCCCAATTATTGGATATGGGGAAAAAGACCCCGTTGAGTGATCGCCAGAAAAGCTATGTGGCGAACATCAAGTCGGCAAGTGATCATCTGTTGAGCTTGATTGATGAGGTGTTGGATCTTGCGCGGGTCGAAGCGGGGAAAATGCAGTTCAATATCCAGAATGTGAATTTGCGCGACACGCTGGATGACTGTCTACAACTGGCAGATGCCTCCTATAATACATTGGATGTGACCGTAATCGATGAAACCCGAAGCAGCCTGCCTGCCTTGAAAGTCGATCCAATGCGCTTGCGTCAGGTGATCTTGAACCTGCTGTCCAATGCCAAAAAATACAATGTGGAAAATGGCAAGGTCTATGTGTCTGGTGAGTTGCGACCGGGTTCCATGTTCCGCCTTAAAATCCGGGACACGGGGGACGGCATCCCGGAATATGACCACGATAAACTGTTTAAGCCGTTCCAGCGTCTGGGGGCGGAAAAAACACAGGTGGAAGGCACGGGCATCGGCCTGTTGCTGACCAAACAGCTCGTTGAAGGCATGGGGGGCGAAATCGGTTTTGAAAGTAGTCCGGGCGTTGGCAGTACTTTCTGGATTGATCTGCCGTCCTATGGGGCACAGGCCATGCCTGCCAGCGGTTTTGATTTTTCAGAAACCTTGAACATGCAATGTTGTGATAGCCTGCATACCTTATTGTATGTGGAAGATATCGCCATTAATCGTGAATTGATGAAGGCGATTGTGGATGAAATCCCCAACCTGAATTTGATTTGCGCCCAAACCGCAACCGATGGGATCGAACTTGCGCAACGTGAAAAGCCACATTTGATCATCATGGATATCAATTTGCCGGACATGGATGGTTATGAAGCTTTTAAACTGTTGAAAAAACATGAGGAGACTAAAAATATTCCCGTGGTTGCCCTGAGTGCGGATGCTATGGAGCAAGCCAAGATAAAGGCGTGTGAAACCGGCTTTGTGGAATATTTGACCAAGCCGTTTAACATGGCGGATCTGCTGAGTGTCCTGAACATGACCATCGACGGTTAAACCCGCACTGTTGCATTGCACACTAGCACGCGATCTGGTATAGAGCGCGCGAGTTTCTTACCCCACTTCTTATTATTGCAGGAGCGATTGCCCCATGGCTACTCCCATCCGTCGTGCATTGTTATCGGTTTCCGACAAAACCGGTCTTGTTGAATTTGGTAAAGCGCTGGCTTCCAAAGGTGTTGAATTGTTGTCTACGGGCGGCACCTATAAGGCGTTGGCTGATGCTGGTGTGCCGGTCATCGAAGTTTCCGCCCACACAGGGTTCCCGGAAATTATGGACGGTCGCGTTAAAACCCTGCATCCGAAAATTCACGGTGGCCTGTTGGCGCTGCGCGAAAATGACGAGCATGTAGCGGCGATGGAAAAACATAACATCGCCCCGATCGATCTGTTGGCCGTTAACCTCTATCCGTTTGAAAGCACCGTGGCTGCGGGTGCGGATTTTGATACCTGCATTGAAAATATCGACATTGGCGGCCCGGCCATGATCCGTGCGGCTGCGAAAAACTGGCAAGGCGTGTGTACGGTCGTTGACGTTGAAGATTACGCGCTGGTTCTGGAAGAATTGGAAGCGAACAACGGCACAACGGCGGAGTTCCGCAAGAAAATGTCTGCGATTGCTTATGCACGCACAGGCGCTTATGACGCCGCGATCTCCAGCTGGTATGCGGATCAGTTGGACATTGAGTATCCGAAACGCAAAGTCATCGCGGGTGAGCTAAAACAGACCATGCGTTACGGTGAAAACTCCCACCAGTCAGCGGCGTTCTACACAACCGGTGAAAACCGCCCCGGTGTGGCAACGGCTGAACAGCTGAACGGGAAAGAACTGTCTTACAACAACGCAAACGACACGGACGCGGCCTTTGAACTGGTCAGCGAATTTACCGAAGATGTTGCGTGTGTCATCGTTAAACACGCCAACCCTTGCGGCGTTGCCATTGGCGACAACATGAAAGACGCTTACCTGCGCGCTTATTCCTGTGATACAGAAAGTGCCTTTGGCGGTATCATCGCCTTTAACCGCAAGCTGGATAAAGAAACAGCCGACGAGCTGGCGAAAATCTTCCTCGAAGTGGTGATTGCACCGGACTTTGATGATGACGCGCTGGAGGTTTTGAAAGCGAAAAAGAACGTGCGCGTTCTCAAAACCGGTGGCATGCCGAACCCGAACGATAGTGCTGACATGGTAAAAACTCTGTCCGGGAGCTTCCTCGTTCAGTCTAAAGATAACGAGATTTTCTCCGAAGACTTTAAAGTGGTGACAGAGCGTCAGCCGACTGAGGAAGAAATGAAGGATCTGAAGTTTGCCTTCACTGTGTGTAAGCATGTGAAATCAAACGCGATTATCTATTGTAAAGATAACATGACTGTCGGCGTGGGCGCAGGTCAAATGAGCCGCGTCAACTCGTGCCGGATTGCGGCTTTCCGTGCGGAACAAGCGGCGAAAACAGCGGGTGATAGCGAAAGCTGGGCCAAAGGCTCTGTGGTTGCCTCAGACGCGTTCTTCCCGTTTGCGGACGGTTTGATCGAAGCGGCTGAAGCGGGCGCGACGTGCGTTATCCAGCCGGGTGGCTCCATCCGTGATGAAGAAGTGATCGCCGCTGCTAATGAGCGTGGCATTGCGATGGTCTTCACTGGCATGCGTCACTTCCGCCACTAAGCGATTTGGTGATCCCGTCTGGGAGCCACACGAAAACAAAGATCCCGGCTTGATGGTAAGGCCGGGATTTTTGTTTTTTGGTTGAATAGGTTTAAAGCCTAGTATTTATAGGTTGATGTAACTGTTTGCCTTGCCCCCACTCTATCAGGTAGGATCGTAAGACAGGTTTGTTTTGTTCTGTAGATGTCGCCTTAGAAGCGGAGGATCAGGATTTCGATGGCAAGACGTAAGTTTTTGGGTCTTACTATAGGGGGAGCAGCTCTCTGTTGTTCTCTGGCTTATGGCGTCTCTACTGCGTTTGCACAACATAAAACCGTTACGGTTTTTTCAGATGAATGGGCCCCTTATAATTACTTGGAAGCAGGTGTTTTTAAAGGGATCGCTGTCGAGGTGTTGCAAGATCTGTTGAACCAGCTTGAGACCACTGCGGATTTTGTTGTCCTGCCAGGAATGCGGGCGTTAACGAATTTTGAAAAAAAATCTGGCTCTCTATATGTTTCGTTATTCCGAACCAAGGACCGCGAAAACAAATATCAGTGGGTTGGCCCGATCATTTCTTCATCGGTTTATTTTTATAAACGGGCAGGCAGCCCCCTCGAAATCAAGAGCCTTGAAGATGCAAAGCGGGTGGACAGGGTGGCGAGCCGTCAATCTGGCCTTGTTCATAGACTCTTGAAGAAAAATGGGTTTACCAATTTGGAAGACACGGCCAAAAATGGGTGGGAAGTCTATCGAAAGTTATTAGCCGGTCGATCTGATTTAGGGATTAGTGACTCGCCGTTGGGGGTTAAGTACGTCTTGAAAAGCTTGGGGCAACCTTTAACAGCCCTGATTCAGACTCCGGTTAAAATTCTGGATATGGAGTTGTATATCGCGGTCCACAAAAGTGTTCCTAGTGAGCAAGTGGCTCAGTGGCAGGCCGTGCTGGACCGGATGAAAGCTTCTGGACGTTATGACCAGATTATTAAAAAATATAGCGAATAGGCTGTTTCTCCTTCCATAATCCCAAGCCCATGATATCCTTACGGGCATTAAATTTATTACTTTAAGGATGACACAGATGATCGTAACAACGACGGATAATGTAGACGGAAAAACGGTTTCCCAATATTGCGGTATTGTTTCGGGTGAAGCGATTTTAGGGGCGAACCTGTTTAAAGACTTTTTCGCCGGTATCCGCGATGTAGTTGGTGGTCGCAGTGGCGCCTATGAAAAAGAATTTCGCAAAGCCAAAGAAGCCGCCCTTGAAGACATGATTGCACAAGCACAAGACATGGGCGCAGATGCTGTTGTTGGTGTTGATCTGGACTATGAAGTCATTGGTGGTGATCAGAAAACAATGCTGATGGTGTCAGCCAACGGGACAGCCGTTAAGTTTTAAAATATAGCGGTATTATATAGAAAAAAGGGCCACGGATTAAACCGATGGCCCTTTTTTGATGTTCCGGCAGGACGTTTTTTAAGGAGTTTCCCGCACTCCCGCACTCCGAACCTGTCATCGCGCACCTGTTGCGCGATAGCTGTTGAAAGCAGGCGTATGGCCTCTACCGATGATGCCGCAACGGGTGCGCCCATGACGGGTGGGTTACTTAGTACGTTTCACACAGGCGATGAAGAACCCGTCTTTGTTGTCACAGGGCAAAAAGCGTTGTGCCTCACCCACCTGTTCAAAATTCTCATGTCCTTTGAGGAATGCTTTGAGCATCAGTTCCCCTTCTTCCGGCTGCAGGGAACAGGTGCAGTAAACGATCAGACCGCCGGGTTTGACCCAGTTGCTGGCCCGGTGCCACAAAGTCCCCTGAATATCAGACATAGCCTTGATATCGTCCGATTTTTTGGTCCAAAGCCCATCCGGGTGACGGCGCAGGGTGCCTGTTGCGCTACAGGGGGCGTCAAGCAAAATTGCATCGACTTCGCTGTCGGGCTGCCATTCCATCAGGTCGGCGGCAATGACTTCTGCCGTGAGTTTGGTGCGTTCAAGATTGTCGTTCACGCGCTTAAGGCGGTTTTCGTTTTTATCGACCGCAATGACCTTGGCGCCACGGGCAGCAAGTTGCATGGTTTTGCCCCCGGGTGCGCAGCAAAGGTCTAATACGGTCTTGCCTTTGACATCGCCCAGCATTTTGACAGGCTCGGCAGCCGCAGCATCCTGCACCCACCATGATCCGTTGCCGTAGCCGTCCAGTTCTTCAATACGTCCGCCTGCTTTCATGCGCAGGCTGCCGTTGTCCAACTGTTCAGCGCCAAGGCGTTTCATCCAGATGGCGGCTTCGTCGTCATATTTAAGGGTGATGTCCAGCGGCGCTTCGACAAGATGACTTTCCGCGATTTTTAGGGCGGTGTCTTCGCCATAGGCGTTGACCCAGCTTTCAAACAACCAGTTTGGAATATTGGCGCGCGCGATCTGGGCAGCCGGATATTCTTTACGTTCGCGCTCAATGCGGCGCAGAACGGCGTTGATCAGGCTTTTATACTGAATCAGTTTGGCGTAGTTGGTCAGTTTTAACGATTCGTTGACTGCTGCATGGGCCGGAACCGCCATAAAATATAGCTGTGCGACCCCTAAGCGCATAATATTCAGGATATCACGCGCTTGTCCTTTGGGGCGCTTGTCCATACAGGCGTCGATCAACTGATCAATAAACCCCTTGTTGCGCAAAGCGGTGGTGACAACAGCACGCGAAAAAGACCTTGCTTTCGGCGACAGTTTTTCCAGATGCGGGTGAGTGTTAAAGGCTTCATCCAACGGGCGCTTTTTACCCAGAACCTGGCAGATAACATCATAGGCAACACGACGGGGCATAGGCGGCACTTTCTAAATAAACTGAGGGCTGAAGGGGCCTTATACTCCACCTGATCCGCGATAGCTAGCCCCAAGGTCCCTTGATGGATTGATCACTACTGGGGATGCGGGATTTTGCACTGCGTTTTTGCGGCTGGCTGTTTGCCATTTGCTTCAGCGCGTTGATGCGGTTTTCCATATTCGGGTGGGTGGAAAACAGGCTGTCGGTTTTGCGGGTATGCAGCGGGTTGACGATAAACAGGTGTGCGGTTGCCGGATTGTTTTCTGCCGCGTGGTTATCCACAAGCGATGCGCCTTTATCCAGCTTATTCAAGGCACTGGCAAGCCACATGGGGTGTCCGCAAATTTCAGCCCCGATGCGATCGGCCTCATATTCACGGGTGCGCGAGATCAGCATTTGCACGAGCATGGCAGCAACGGGCGCAAGGATCATGATCAAGATGCCCCCTAATGGGCCAAGTGGATTGTTGCGATTGTTGCCGCCAAAGAAAAAGGCAAAGTTTGCCAGCATGGAGATGGCACCGGCAATGGTTGCGGTGATGGTCATGATCAGCGTGTCACGGTTTTTGACGTGGGCCAGTTCGTGAGCCATGACGCCGGCGATTTCTTCGCGGCTGAGCATGTTTAACAAGCCTGTGGTGGCGGCAACGGCGGCGTTTTCAGGGTTGCGCCCTGTGGCAAAGGCGTTGGGCTGGGCATTTTCCATGATGAAGACTTTGGGCATGGGCAGTTGGGCACCTTTGGCAAGGTCAGCCACGATTCGGTAAAATTCCGGCGCACTTTGGGCATCGACTTGGCGTGCGCCATACATGCGCAACAAAACCTTATCGGAGTTCCAATATGAGAAAATATTCATGCCCAGAGCGAAGATAAACGCGAGCATCATGCCGCTTTCCCCACCGATCATAAATCCGATGGCGAGAAAAAGTCCGGTCATGCCAGCCAACAAAAGGGCCGTACGGGTATAGCTCATCATAGCCTGCATCCTTGCAATTGAGGTCTTCCAAGCGTATTTAGGTAGGAGTTTAACTTTTTCGCAAGTCCTTCTTGAAGGTGGATCATGTCTGACGACCAAATTAATCGCCCTAAATTCACAGCAACCGATGTGATGCGCAACGAAGCCGGCCGCCCGATCGGGCCACAACCGCCGCGTAAATTTGAAGCGATGGCTGATCAGGTGGATGAAGAAAAAGAAATTGGCGGGCGTAAAGATGGCCCTAATCCAACCCGCTATGGGGATTGGGAAAAAGGCGGCCGCTGCGTCGATTTTTAATATTCGGCTGTAAAAGGTACGGCCGATTACACTTATTAGTGTGTAGATTTTATTTTGCTCGTTATGGTAAATTGATGGCTTCTTAAATGAAGGGGCCATCCCATGCGTGCTGTTTTGTTTTTTGCCTGTTTTCTGTCTGCGTTGATCACAGTGGAGGCGCGCGCGAAAGAAACCTTAAGCGGTCCCTTTCCGGCGGAAGTGTTGCGCGTTGTGGATGGGGATACACTGGATGTACGTATCACCGTGTGGCTGGGGCAATATCTGCAAACCCGTGTGCGTCTATCTGGGATTGATACGCCGGAAAAACGCGGCAAATGCGCCGAAGAAAAGAAGCTTGCTCTTGAAGCGCAACAGGCACTGGAAAAATACATCGAGACTGGCACGGTTGTTTTAAAAAACGTCACAACGGGTAAATATGCCGGGCGCGTGTTGGCGGATGTGGAAACGGCTTCCGGGCAACCCTTGTCAGAACTTCTGATTCAAAATGGTTTTGCGCGCCCCTATCAGGGCAAGAAACGTATGGGCTGGTGTGGTTAAACCTGTTTCTTCTCAAGCGTCATTAGGGTATTCCTAGATAAAGTACGAATAGAGTGGAAAAACCCTATGCCGAGTTATTTCAACCGTTTTGTTGACTGGTTTACAATGCGCGAAAGTAAAGAACCCGCGCCGATGACCAGTCCGTCCAAGCTGATGCAGGGGCTAAATGACGTCACGGTTCTCGTTGCTGAGCCGGAAGGGGAGTTTGCCAATGTCGAAGCAAAGACCGTCTTACTGGAAAATGTGCTCGGGCCATTAAAAGAACGTGAGGGCCTGTCTATCCGTTTGTTCCCCAAAACCCTGTCGCGACCAAAGACCGGTAGCCTGAGCGATCAGGTCAAAGAGATTGTCGAGCAAGGGCGCAAATGGTTGGCGAAGGAACAGGCCGATTTGCTACTGTGGGGGGAAGTCCTGTTGGACGAACAAGCCGTGCGCTGGTACTTTCTGTCGGCAAAAGAAGGCGACGCTGATCTGGGTATTCCGGGGAAGCTGGAAAATTTGTTGGTCCCTTTTGCGCCTGAAAAAGCCTCCCTTGATGTGCTTTATGCCGCCATTTTTGCGGCGACCGTGCCGACCCATACAACACAAGGTCTTAAAATTGGGGAATATCTGTTGGGCGCGGTTGATCCGCTGACCAAATTGTCCACCGGCCTTTCAACCCGTAAAACCCAACCCGCTGCCCGCATGTCGGCCATGGGGATGGGGGCGATCATCCTTGCCAATATTGCCCGACGCGGCCAGGAACTTGGCTGGTTCCAGCAGGCGGTGCGGGCGTTTGAGCAATGGGAAGCCGTTGCGGATAAAGAAAAATATCCCATTGATTGGGCCTTTACCAAAAACCATCAGGGCTGGCTTTATGAAGTCATGATCGGGCATGACGATGATGCGACTGCGCTGGAACATATTGATCGCGCGATTAAAATCTTTGAAGAAGTCAGCGATATTTTCAGCCGCAAACAGCAAGGTCTGGAATGGGCGGCGGTGCAATTACGCATTGCGGCGACCTGTTCCAAGATCGGGCGACAGTTGAGCGAGCCGGATTATCTGCAAAAATCCACCCGCTATTATAAAAAAGCCATGGGCGTGTATACGGAAACACGGTTCCCGCTGAATTGGGCCGATTGTATGTCGCGCATGGCAAAAGCCCTGATGCTGCACGGTCAGATGATGAAGGGCGCACAATCACTGGAACAGGCAGGCGTTGCCTTTCAGGCGGTATTGAAAGTCTACACAGAAGATAAGTATCCCGCCCAACGCGCCAGCACGCACAACAATCTGGGCGCGACCCTGTTTGCCTTGGCAAAGCGCGATCCGCACACCCCGCAATGGTTGGATCATGCCTTGATGTGTTTTGAAGAGGCCCGCGCCTATTATCAGGAAACGGGGAAAACCAGCATGGTCCATGTGATTGATAAAAACATCACAAAAGCCCACGACCTGCGCGAACAAATCGCAGAAGACCGTGCCAACCGCCTGATTGATTAGGCCTTTTTGCCCCCTGCATAGGCGGCTTTCGGCGCATCGGGGTCAAGGGGCCAACGCGGGCGCGGGGCAAAAGACAGGTCATCGCGCTGTCCAGCTTTAAAGGCTTCCAGACCTGCCCAAGCGATCATGGCGCCATTGTCGGTACACAGCTTTAAGGGCGGGGCGACCATCTGCATCTTTTCTTTGTTGCATAGCTCGGTCAAGCGGCTGCGGATGGCTTGGTTTGCCGCCACACCCCCTGCCACAACCAAGGTATTGCCGCCGGGATAATCCTGCTTAAACATTTTGATCGCATTTTTACAGCGATTGACCAGACTGTCTGCAGCCGCGGTTTGGAAGGCTGCGCAGAGATCGTTTAAATCTTCTTCCTTAAACGGGCCGGGGGGCAGGGCTTCGGCGGCTTGGCGCACGGCTGTTTTCAGGCCGGAAAAAGAAAAGTCGCAGCCCGGTTTGCCCTTCATGGGGCTGGGCAGTTTAAAGCGATCCGGGTTGGTGGCTTTCAGGGCGGCTTTTTCTACATGGGGGCCGCCGGGATAGCCAAGGCCTAACAATTTTGCTGATTTATCAAAGGCCTCCCCCAACGCATCATCAATGGTGGTGCCAAGGCGCTTATATTTACCGATCCCTTCCACGGCGAGCAATTGGCAATGGCCGCCTGACACCAGCAATAACAGATAGGGGAAGTCCACTTGTTCGTTCAGCCGTACGGTCAGGGCGTGGCCTTCAAGGTGGTTGACGGCGACAAAGGGCAAATTGTGGGTCAGCGCAATGGCTTTTGCGGTCATCACGCCGACAATGACGCCACCGATCAGGCCCGGCCCACCGGTTGCGGCCACGGCATCAAGCTCGCTGAAATCCACATTCGCTTCGCTCATGGCTTCTTCGACGATGCGGTCGATATGATCAAGGTGGGAACGCGCGGCAATTTCTGGTACAACCCCGCCATAGGGGCGATGTTCATCCAGTTGGGACAGGACAACGTTGGACAGAATCCGCGCTTCACCCCGTGCGTCATCGGTGACGACGGAAGCAGCGGTTTCATCACAACTTGTTTCAATACCTAATATTTTCAAGTGTCATAGCCCTAATGCTGTCACAATTATGCGGCAGAGATACCACGAATTTGAGATAACCCAAAGGTAGAGATTCAAAATCATGTCGGACCAACCAAAATTAGTGATCGGTACCCGTGGCAGCCCGCTTGCACTCGCACAAGCTTACGAAACACGCGATCGTTTGCAAGCCGCCCATGAAGATTTGCGCGCAGACGGCGCGATTGCCATTGAAGTGATCAAGACCACCGGCGACATGATTTTAGACCGTCCCTTGTCGGAAATTGGCGGCAAGGGCCTGTTTACAAAAGAGATTGATGACGCACAGCTTGACGGGCGCATCGATATCGCTGTCCATTCCATGAAAGATGTACCGACATGGTTGCCGGAGGGCATTTCCCTGCCGTGCATTCTACCGCGTGAAGATCCGCGCGATGTCTTTATTTCGCCAAAAGCCAAAACATTGGCTGACCTGCCGAAAGGCGCGGTTGTGGGGACAGCGTCTTTGCGTCGCCAAGCCCAGATTAAGGCGAAATACCCACATCTTGAAACCATCACGTTTCGTGGCAACGTGCAAAGCCGTTTGCGCAAATTGGAAGAAGGGGTTGTGGATGCAACTTTGCTGGCAAATGCAGGTATGCGCCGCCTTAAGTATGAAGATGCGATCACCTCTGTGATTGAAGATACAGATATGTTGCCCGCTGTCGCACAAGGCGCTATCGGGATTTCATGTCGCACAGGGGATGAGCGCATGATGAATTATCTTGCGCCGTTAAACTGCGAAACTTCCACCATCCGCGTGTTGGCGGAACGCGCGCTGTTGCGGGTGCTTGATGGGTCGTGTCGCACGCCGATTGCGGCCTTGGCGGAAATTGACGGCGATGAGATTTATCTGCGCGGCATGCTTGCTAAACCCGATGGCAGCGAAGTGCTGACGAATGAGATGCGCGGCCCGATTACCGACCCGGACGGGTTGGGCACCAAAGCGGGGCAGGAATTGAAAGACCGCGCGGGCGAAGATTTCTTAAGCGACGTCGTCCAAGCCTAAGATTGATTGCAAAACAGGGTCGGACGGATGACACGTTCGGCCCTTTTTCTATCTATATTTTTGATTATTCACAGCAATTCTCTTTTAAGCGCTCGCGCCGTGGTGTTATAGTAAGACCCTGTTTTTTAATGCATGGGCAATTAATACTGGGGGAGTTATGCGTTTACTTATCACACGACCGAAAGAGGATGCCGAGCCCCTTGCCAAAATCCTGCGAGACAAAGGCCATGAGCCTGTGTTGTTTCCGCTGCTGACCATCAAACCGGAAGCCGACGGGGCAGGCCAACTTAAAAACTTTAAAGATGAAGATATTCAGGCTCTGTTGGTGACAAGCGCCAATGGGATGCGCCATTTCGCCCGCGCCGATAAACGCCGTCATTTCAAGATTATGGCTGTTGGGGATGCGACCGGGGAAGCCGCGCGCGAGGCCGGATTTAAAGAGATTGAGTGCGCCACGGGTGACGTGGATGGTCTTGCCAAGCTGGTTAAGGACAAGTGCGATCCTAAAAAAGGCACCTTGCTGCATGTGGCGGGCTCCCGCCTTGCGGGTGATCTGAAAGGGATGTTGGAAAAAGACGGCTTCACCTACGCCCGTGTCGTTTTATATAGCGCAGATAAAACCACTGAACTGAGCCTGACGCTGAAACAAGAGATCAAAGCGGGTAAGATCGACGGCGTCTTACTTTATTCCCCGCGGACCTCGACTGCTTTTGCGGAGTTGGCGCGCAAAGGCGGCGTGCAGGCTGATCTTAAAAAAATGTCGGCTTATTGCCTGAGTGATGCGGTGGCCAAAAATCTGGACGGGATCACGTTTAAAGAGGTTAAGACGGCAAAGACACCGGATCAGGCGGCCTTGTTGACGCTGTTGCCAGAAGGAAAGCCCGAAACCAAGAAAGAGGCAGGGGCGGCGAAACCGTCTGACACAGCAGCAGAGACACAGGCGACGACACAAACGCCAGCGAACGGCCTGTCCTTTAAAGCAAAAGCCTTGATGGGCGCGGCGGTGATTGTGGTGGCTGTCGGTGTTGGGGGCTTCTTCACGCAGAATCTGTGGGTGCCTGCGGTCAAGACCGAGATGGCGCATGCCCTGAAGATCAACCAGACCGAAGACATTGAACGCTTCATGTCCACGATTTCTGTACGCATGGCAGAACTGGAAAAACGCAAGCAACCGGCCCCTGTGGATGTGCAGCCGTTGCTGGATAAAATCGCTGCGTTGGAAGGGACGATCGGGGCTCTTCAGACCGAGATCGCGTCTATCGAAATTTCTAATACATCTGGTGCCTCAGTAGAAGAAGTTAAAGAAATTGTGGCCTTAAAGGTTGAAAATGACCGTTTAAACCAATTGGTCATTGAGCTGAATGCCCGCCTGACCGACCTTGAGGCCGCACAGGTGCAAGAACGCAGCTCGTCCGATAATGCCCAAGCACTGGTCGCGAGTTTGAGCACCTTGCGTGAAGTCTTGCGCACCTCTTCGCCATTTGAGGCAGAACTTGCGGCACTGGCCGCTTTGGCCCAAGGCGATGTGACTTTGGAAAGTGCCGTTGACGGCTTGAAGCCTTATGCCACAAGCGGTCTGGCGTCCCTGTCGGCCTTGACCACGTCCTTTAAAACTACCGCCAATGATATTGTGCGCGCCGTTGCCGTGCCTGAAGGCGCTGGTTGGATGGAACAGACGGTTAAAAATGTGACCTCCCTTGTGACCATCCGGCGGGCACCGGGGAATTTGGACGGGGAAGGCGCGTTGGGGATCGTCGCGCGGGCTGAACATAATGTGCAGAACGGTGATATCGCGGCAGCCATTACGGAACTTGAGACGTTGGCAGGAAACCCCCGCGAGGCGGCACAGCCATGGATCGATCAAGCCAAAGCACGATTGGACGCTCAACAGAGCGTTTCCATGATGCAGGCGCATATTCTGTCGTTGTTGGGTAACGTCGGGGGACAGGGCTAATGTTCGGGCGCATCGCAAAATATATTATCCTGCTGCTGCTGTGTGTCGCAGTCGGGGTCTGGTTTGCAGAAAATCCCGGTGTGGTGTCGGTGACTTGGCAGGGCTTGATTGTGGATGTGCCGATTGCGCTGGCCTTGATCGCTTTTTTGATCGTGATCGGGATGTGCGCGGTGCTGTATCGATTCTGGCTGTTTATCCGTCGCTCCCCGCAAGTGATTGGTCATTACCGCACAGAAAAACGCACTCATCAGGGGTATGAGTCCTTAACCAAAGGTCTGGTGGCCGTGGCAGCAGGCGAATCGGGTGAAGCGATTAAACATGCGCGTAAAGCCCAGTCTTTATTAAAAGACCCCAGCCTGACCATGTTGCTCTCTGCTCAAGCCGCCCAGTTGGAAGGCGATGACAAAGCCGCGATGCGTTTCTTTGAAGAAATGTCCAAAACCAAAGGCATGGAGTTTTTGGGATTGCGCGGTCTGTTTAATCAGGCTTTGGCCCGTGGCGATCGGGAAGAAGCGTTAAGTCTGGCACAACAGGCGTATAAAATTAAACCGAAAGCACAATGGCTGGCGCAAAATCTGTTTGACCTGCAAGTCCAGCAGGGCAATTGGGCAGAAGCCGAATCGACGCTGGAAAGCTCGATCAAACACAAGTTCGTGGAAAGCCAAAGCGGGAAAACACAAAAAGCGGCTTTGATGGTGGAACGTGCACGTGCGGCCGAAGCAGAAGGTGAGCTGTCCGGTGCCTTAAACCTGTTGGGGTTGGCGCTGAAGCTCGACCCGATGCGCGTCCCCGCTGCGTTGATGGAAGCGAAATTGTTTGCGAAAACCAACAAGCTGCGCAAAGCCTATAGTGTGATAGAAGATATGTGGGCGCGGCTGCCGCATCCTGATTTGTATGATCTCTATCAAGACTTGCATGGCGAAGCAGATGCCTTGAAACGGGTAAAACTGGCTGAAAAGCTGGCAGCGCAAAACCGTCAACATGTGGAAAGCCGGATCATCATTGCGCGGGCGGCCCTTGACGCCCAATTGTGGGGGGAAGCACGCGACGAGCTGGAGGTCTTGATTAAAGAAGCCCCCAGTGCGCGGGTCTTTACCCTGCAAGCCCAATTGGTTGAAACCGAAAATAACGACATGCGTGGCGCGCGTGAATGGTTGAAAAAAGCCACCGAAGCGGCGGCAAATCCAGCGTGGGTCTGTCAGTCCTGTGGGGATGTGAGTTCCCAGTGGTCAGCCGTTTGTGGCAAATGCGCTGATTTTGATACCAAGCAGTGGCAAACCCCACCGCAGGCAATCCGCGCGGAGCTTGCTGCACCTGTGGAGGCGGAGCTGTTGGAAGAGAGCGCGAAACTGTCATAAAAGGATCATTTTCCCTAAAGACAAGCTCGGTGCGATTTGCTACAAGCTCTTTTTTTACCAAACGGTCAAGGATTGTGGGATCGATGACCATCACACTGGCCCCAATGGAAGGGGTGGTTGACGTTCATATGCGTGATATGTTGACGCGTATTTCAGGTTTCGATCTGTGCGTGACTGAATTTGTGCGCGTCTCTCAAGTGGTGGCACCGGCTGAATGGTACTTCAAATATTGCCCGGAATTAAAGACCGATGCAAAAACCCGCGCGGGTGTGCCCGTCCATGTGCAGTTGATGGGCGGCGAAGCGCAGGTCATGGGTGATAATGCCGCCTTTGCTGTGGAATTGGGCGCAACGGGCATTGATCTCAACTTTGGCTGTCCGGCCAAAACCGTTAACCGCCATATGGCAGGGGCGGCCTTGTTGCAATGGCCGGAAAAGTTGTTTGAAATTTGTTCTGCGGTTAAAAAATCTTTGCCCGCCTCTGTTCCCCTCAGTGCGAAAATGCGTCTGGGCTTTGAGGATAAATCCCTCGCCCTTGACAATGCGCGCGCCTTGCAAGAAGCGGGGGCGCAAAAGCTGACCGTCCATGCCCGTACCAAGCTGGAAGGCTATAAAGCGCCTGCCCATTGGGAATGGATTGCGAAAATTTGCGAAGTCGTGGACATTCCGGTTGTTGCCAATGGTGAGATTTGGACGCCAGAAGATGCGCAGAAATGTCGCGAGATCAGTGGCTGTCACGACATTATGATCGGGCGCGGTGCGATTGCACGACCGTCCTTAGCGCGTGAAATTAAGGGCGGGGAGTTTGCACAGTGGGCAGAAATGCTGGGCTGGTTGGAAATTTACTGCGCCCTGATGCAGGATACAAAACGTCCCAAATGGGGAGAAGGGCGAATGAAACAATGGATTAAACTGTTGGGTCGTACGTACCCTGAAGCAAAACAGTTGTTTGATCGGATCAAACCGATGAAAGACCCGGCGGCGATAAACGCTATAGTCATGAATGAAGCGCGCGAGGTTGGCATATGCGCCTAGAACTGTCCGGCATTACAAAGGCGTTTCCCGCCTGTATTGCGAATGACCATGTAAACTTTAATGTGGAAGCTGGCGAAATCCATGCCCTTTTGGGGGAAAATGGTGCGGGTAAATCCACGTTGGTGAAAATGATCTACGGCATTATGCAGCCCGATGAGGGCGAGATCCTCTGGGAAGGTCAAAGCGTAACCATCGAAAACCCCGGTATGGCGCGTAAATTGGGCATCGGCATGGTCTTTCAGCATTTTTCGCTGTTCGAATCCATGACGGTTCTGGAAAACGTGGCCTTGGGGATCAACGAAAAGGGACCGCTAAAGGAACTCGCAAAACGGATTGTCGAGGTGTCGGATAAATACGGTCTGCCGCTTGATCCGGAACGATATATCCACACGCTGTCGGTCGGGGAACGTCAGCGTGTTGAAATTGTGCGCTGTTTGCTGCAAGACCCCAGTCTTATTATTATGGATGAGCCGACATCGGTTCTCACCCCACAGGAAGTTGACAAACTGTTTGTCACCCTGCGCCGCCTGCGCGAAGAAGGGCGCTCTATTCTGTATATTTCCCACAAATTGGACGAGATCAAAGCCCTGTGCGACCGCGCAACCATTTTGCGTGCGGGGAAAGTTGTGGGCGACTGTGACCCGTCCAAAGAAAGTGCGCGTTCTATGGCGCAGTTGATGGTGGGTGAAGAGATCAAAATTCCGGCCCGCAATCCGAATGCCAAAGTCGGGGAAGATCGTTTGGTCGTCGAAAATCTGTCCATGTCCACCGACGATGTGTTTGTTGCCGATCTGGAAAATGTCAGCTTTACCGTCAAATCCGGCGAGATTTTTGGTGTCGCTGGTGTGGCAGGGAATGGGCAGAACAATCTGCTGTCCATGCTGTCTGGCGAGCGCTTGTCCCCTAACGATGAGGCGATCCGCATGGATGGGCTGTCTGTTGGCCATTTGGGACCGCATAAACGGCGCAAGCTGGGTTTGGCCTTTGTG
The DNA here is from genome assembly GCF_000688235.1 of Terasakiella pusilla DSM 6293. GTDB lineage: Bacteria > Pseudomonadota > Alphaproteobacteria > Rhodospirillales > Terasakiellaceae > Terasakiella > Terasakiella pusilla. Next base: position 168,539 of record NZ_JHYO01000003.1, read on the forward strand.
CCGGAAGAACGTTTAGGCCACGGTACTGTGCCGGAGATGTCTTTGGCGGATAATACACTTTTGTCCGGTCATGGGGTGTCCGATCTGGTGCAAATGGGCTTTTTGCGTTTTTCCAAAGCGCATAACCTTGCCAAAAAGATTATCGAGGCTTTCGATGTGCGTACAGGCGGGTCGAAGTCGGAAGCGAAATCCCTGTCCGGTGGGAACTTGCAAAAGTTCATCATCGGTCGTGAATTGTTGAAAAGTCCAAAGCTGTTGATCGTCGCCCAACCCACATGGGGCGTTGATGCCGGGGCGGCGGCGTCAATTCATCAGGCTTTGATGAACCTGCGCGATGAAGGATGTGCGATTTTGGTTGTCTCTCAGGATTTGGATGAACTGTTTGCCATTACGGATCGTATGGCGGTGATCTCCCACGGGCGTTTGTCCCCTGCACGCCCGACCCATGACACAACGGTGGAACAGGTAGGCTTGTTGATGGGCGGCCTGTTTGATCAGGTCGATGCCTGGGACGAGGAGGCACAACGATGATCCGCTTTGAACCTCGTCTCGCCCCGTCACGGGTGATGGTCTATGGCGCGCCAATATTGGCCGTCTGTTTTACGTTGGTTGCGGGCGCGATGCTGTTTTCTGCGCTGGGCTATGATCCGTTAAATTCGCTCTATCTGTTTTTTATTCAGCCGATCAGCGATTCGTACGGTCTGACAGAGCTGTTTTTGAAAGCTACACCTTTGACCCTCTGTGCGGTCGGTCTGGCTGTGGGTTTTCGTGGGAATGTCTGGAACATTGGCGCGGAAGGTCAGTTGACCATGGGCGCGATTGTATCCGGTGCCATTGCGGTCACATGGTATGACAGCACAAGTATGTTTTTGCTGCCGATTATGATCATTGCAGGCGTGCTGGGCGGTATGGCTTGGGCGGCAATTCCGGCTTTTTTGAAGACGCGCTTTCATGCCAACGAGATTTTGACCAGCTTGATGCTGACTTATGTGGCGACCCTGTTTTTGGGCTATCTGGTCAATGGCCCGCTGCGTAATCCGGAAGGATTTAACTTCCCCGAATCGCGGATGTTTGGTGATGCGGCTTTGTTGCCGTTGTTGTTTGACGAAAGCCGTTTGCATATCGGCGCCCTGATTACGCTGTTTGTTGTTTTGCTCGGTTGGTTCATCATGAGCCGCACATTGATCGGTTTTCAGGTCAAGGTCGTTGGCTTGACGCCACTGGCGGCGAATTATGCCGGCTTTAACCCGAAAAAAGTCATCTGGATGAGCCTGATGCTGGGCGGCGGCTTGGCAGGTCTTGCCGGGATGTTTGAGGTTGCTGGTCCCATCGGTCAGTTGCAGCCCGTGATTTCACCGGGATATGGGTTTACCGCGATTATCGTTGCCTTTTTGGGGCGTTTGCACCCGATCGGGATTTTATTGGCCGGCACCTTGGTTGCCTTGTCCTATCTGGGCGGGGAGACGGTGCAGATGGAACTGAGCCTGCCGCTGGCGGTAACGGGTGTGTTTCAGGGGATGCTGTTGTTCTTTCTGTTGGCGTGTGATGTGTTGATTAATTACCGCGTGGTACTTGGGTTTAAGAGGAAAGCCGCATGATCGGGTTTGAAGTCGAAACGATAATTGCCATCCTTTTGGGCGTTGCGCGGGGCGCGACACCGTTGGTGTTTGCTGCGATCGGGGAATTAATCACCGAAAAAGCCGGCGTTCTGAACTTGGGCGTTGAAGGCATGATGCTGGTTGGCGCGGTCGGCGGGTTTATTGCGGTTGTTGCAACTGGCAGCCCAACGGTCGGTTTTATCGCCGCCATGTTGGCAGGGGCGTTGTTGTCGGCACTGTTTGCGGTGCTGGTTCTTTTCCTCCATACCAATCAGGTGGCAAGCGGTCTGGCCTTGACGATTTTTGGCGTCGGGGTTTCCGCCTTTTTTGGACTGAAATATATCGGCACGCCGATCAAGGGCTTGCAGGCGATTGATATTCCGGGCTTGAGCGACATTCCGATTGTGGGGCCGTTGCTGTTTGGGCATGACATTATGGTCTATGCGGCTTTTGTGCTGGTGGCTGTGACGGCTTGGTTTTTAAATAAATCACGCTGGGGCATGATCCTGCGTGCGGTTGGCGAATCGCACCACGCCGCCCACGCCATTGGTTATCCGGTGGTACTGATCCGTTTTTGTGCGATTCTGTTTGGCGGGGCCATGTGTGGTCTGGCAGGGGCTTATATTTCGTTGATCTATACGCCGATGTGGGCTGAAAACATGACCGCGGGTCGTGGCTGGATTGCGCTGGCGCTGGTCGTGTTTGCCACCTGGAAGCCGGGACGCGCCTTGATCGGTGCCTATTTGTTTGGCGGCGTGACCATTTTACAGTTAAATGTGCAAAGCTTGGGCTTGGATGTATCGGGGCATTTGATGAATATGCTACCGTATATCGCAACGATTCTGGTACTGGTCCTGATTTCGCGTGACGAAACCAAGATCAGATTGAATGCACCAGCTTGTTTGGGCAAACCATTCAGAGCTGATGGATAATTGGGAAGTAAAGAGTAACCTTTTTATATTTGGCTAGGAGACAAATTTTATGGGTAAGTTAAAAGCGGTCTTGGCTGCTGCAACTCTGGCATTGGGCGCGACTGCAGCACAGGCCGAACAAACGAAAATCGGTTTCGTTTATGTATCACCGATCGGGGACGCCGGTTATACATACCAGCATGATCTGGGCCGCAAAGCCATCGAAGAAGAGTTCGGTGACAAGATCAAGGTCAGCTTTGTTGAATCTGTGGCGGAAGGTCCGGATTCTGAACGTGTGATCATGAACTACGCCAAAAATGGTTATGACATGGTGTTCGCAACCTCTTTCGGTTACATGAACCCGACATTGAAAGTGGCAAAAAAATTCCCGAAAGTCGCTTTTGAACACGCAACAGGGTACAAACGCGCGAAAAACGTCAACACATACGTTGCTCGTTTCTACGAAGGTCGTTACCTCGCGGGCTTGGTTGCGGGTAAAATGACGACATCCAACGTCATCGGTTATGTTGCGGCTTTCCCGATTCCGGAAGTTGTGCGCGGCATCAACGCGTTTACACGCGGTATTCGTGAAGTGAACAAAGACGCACAGGTTCGCGTGATCTGGACAAACTCTTGGTTCGATCCGGGTAAAGAGCGTGAAGCGGCTGACACATTGATCGGTCAAGGCGCAGACGTGCTGAACATGCACGCTGACAGCCCGGCAACCATTCAGGCTGCGGCTGATGCTGGCGTTTATGCGATCGGTTATAACTCTGACCTGTCTAAATTTGGCCCGAAAGCTCAACTGACGTCTACAGTGACAAACTGGGCGCCTTACTACGTGAAGCGCGTTACAGAAGTTCTGGAAGGTAAATGGGAAGGCAACCAAGATACTTGGGACGGCTTGAAAGAAGGTATGGTCGAGATGGCACCGTTTAACGATGCGGTTCCGCAAGACGTCCGTGATCTTGTTGAAAAAGCTAAACAAGACATCATTGCCGGCACGCTGCACCCGTTTGCAGGTCCGATCAATGACAACGAAGGCAAAGAGCGCGTGGCTGCTGGCACAACAATGACAGACGGCGACCTGCTTGGCTTTAACTGGTATGTTGAAGGTGTGGTTGGCAAATTGCCGAACTAATATCTGAACCCGGTTATCGGTTTAAAAGGGCTGTGAGGTTTCTCGCAGCCCTTTTTTTATTGCTTGAGGAACTGCAATAAAGAATTGTTTTCATTTGACGCCTTAAGTACTCTCTTGCCATGAAGAGAGGGACAACAGCAACCGCCTATATTAGGCGCTTTTTGACAGGACTAATGCTCCTGCCCTTTGTGCTGTTTTCCTTTTATGCGGTTGGCACCATGCCGACCTATGGCGAACAGGGGATCAAGACCGTCATCTGTAGCGGCACGTCCATCATCACCGTGTATCTGGATGAAAATGGCGAGCCGGTTGAAGAAACAGTGGTCAAACATTGTGACTGGTCTTCATCGTTTCATCTTTTTGATACAACAGATGTATCGTCCCATCTGATTGGCCTAAATACCGTCTCTCGTCTGGCCTACAATGTTCAGGACAATCTGGTTTCTGACCTGCGTATGGCAGGCTATGTCTTTGCGCGCGCCCCGCCTGCTTCAATTTGATTTCAGACATTCTTTAATATCAAATTGAAAAGGAGAGACTGATGGTCTCCAAGGCTGCAACCGATGTTGCAAAGGACACGCGCGTGTCTGATCGTAAAGATAAATTCTATAAAGCGGCGTGGCGTTGGCTTTTCTACGCCGGTCTCTATGTGATCCCGTTTTTTATTCTGCTGGCCGTGACGGGAATGGGCATGACGTGGATTGCCTATATCGATGGGCGTGATGGCGAAAAGACGCCTGTAATTGTGCAGGATCAAACCTATCCGCTGTCGTTACAGGCAGAAGCGGCGCGTGCGGCTATTCCCGATGGTGTTTTAAAACAATATATCGCGCCGCGGGCGCAAGATCTGGCCGCCATCTTTCGGGTGGATCAAGGCGATGTGGCCTATATGGTCGTTGTTGATCCTTACACTGGGCATGTGCTCAACAGCTTCCCGCGTCGCAGTGGTTGGTATGATTTTTTTGATAGCCTGCATAGCGACCTTAAGCTCGGCGTCTTGGGAGATCGGTTGATTGAGATTTCCGCCTCCCTTGGGATCATTTTGTTGATTACGGGTCTTTATCTATGGTGGCCACGGGGCACGGGGTGGTATCGCGCGTTCGTGCCGACCTTATCCGGTGGCAAACGTGGGGTCTGGAAGGCCCTTCATGGGGCGGTTGGTCTTTGGCTGTCGATCTTTTTGCTGTTTTTCCTCATCTCCGGTCTGTCTTGGGCGGGGATTTGGGGTGAGAAACTGGTGCAGGCTTGGAACAGTTATCCAGCGGAACGTTGGGATAATGTGCCGCTGTCAGATGACATTCACGCCAGCATGAACCACGGGCCGAAAGAAGTGCCATGGAATTTGGAACAAACACCGCTTCCGGCTTCTGGCAGTGAGGCGGGGCACGCGGTCTTGCCTGCGCAGACGGTGATTGATCTGGAGAGTATGGATCAATTGGCACGTCAGTTGGGGTTTTCTGGGCGCTATCAGATGAATATCCCAACGACAAAGACCGGGGTTTATACCATCAGTCGGGACTCTATGAGTACCGATAGTGATGATCCGACCTCTGATCGCACGGTCCATGTGGATCAATATACCGGCAAGATTTTGGCGGATATGAAATATGAAGACTATTCCCTGATGGCGCAGGCGATGGCTGTGGGGATTGCGTTGCATATGGGGACATTGGGGCTGTGGAGTGTCCTTGCCAATAGTCTGGTGTGTCTGTCGACGATCTTTTTGGCGGTGAGTGGCGTGATTATGTGGTGGAAACGCCGACCTGCTGCGGGCTTGAGATTGGTGGCACCACCTTTGCCTAAAGATATGCCGCAGTGGCAATCCGCTGTTTTAATTGCGCTTTTTGTCTCCTTAGCCTTTCCGATGGCAGGCCTTACCTTGATTTGTGTCCTTGCGCTGGACACACTGGTTTTATGCCGTATTCCTTTCTTGAAAAGACTGGCTTCTTAATTTTAAGGTGAGCAAAAAGGCGTTTCTCTATGGGGAGAAGCGCCTTTTTGTTTGTTTGGACGATAAGCCACGGGAAGAATTAAATAAAATTTTATCTAAGTTTCGTTAGCGGTACGTTGTTGTACAGCATGGCGGGCAAGGTTGAGGGTTGGAATTAAGCCCTTGTTTTTCAATAAGTTAATAAAAAGTTAAGAGCCTGAGGCAGGGGTAAGGTCTTGAAAAGTAACTGCAAACGCAGCTTTTTTGGGGTCGGATGGGCGGTTTTTTGATCTGGAAAGAGGAGAGAAACCATTAAAAACTGCAGGTGAATCTAGAGCAAGGAAAGTTAGAAAATCTTTGTCTGCATGTGTAGGTAATACTTTTTTTACGAAAAAACAGTATCTTAGCTAGGTAGTAAAGGGGGTGCCTCGACTTCGCATGCAATTTTATGCGCAAAGGTAGGGTGCTATAACAACATTCGTAGTTGACTGCGGGGCTTCTGGTTTCGCATAATCATGAAATGGGCTGAAAACGTGTTAGAGAATGTGTCGCAATTTGCCTCCAGCAGGCCGGACGAAACCACAACGGCGTCGGTTGAAGCGGAGAACTTGAAAAAAGAACAATCTGGTGATGTAAATATGAAAGAGCAAAAAGAAAAATCATCAAATTTGAAACATTCCTATACCATCCCTTGTACCAGCAAATTCCGGGACGAGGTCTCCAAACTGGCGGATCGCAAAAAAGTCAATGTGGCTGATCTTGCTCGTTCCGTTTTGTTGATGGTCAGTGATGCTGACATATCTGCTTTTGCTGATCCGGGTGATCCAGACCCGCAAGATCGTGAAACCGTCATCCTGAAATCGGGTCCGAGCAAGGGCCGACCCTGGCGCCGCAAGCCCCGCCTGCAAGTGCGTATGGCGCCGGGGTATGATGTCCTTCATATCCGTAAGGCGCTCAACCTTGCCTTGTATATGGAGGCAGGTGACGCACTGGTGAAGGTGCACACTGCTGAAAGCCTGAAGGCGCAGGAGGAAGAGCTTGCCCGGTTGAAAGATTTGGCCCAGCAACAGGTCCAAGAGGTTCCATCAAACCATAACTTACCCGAAACAATTGAAGAATTAGAACGCTTAAGGGCAATTGTGTCGGTGTTGTCCTTTGAGCCTTTAAACAATGGGGTACAGGATCGCAGCGACGCGCTTCATATCCTTGGCTTCCCGCCGAGGACATATCCGGGTAAAAACGAGGTGCGCGCGCGCTTTCGTATGTTGGCGACCATTCACCACCCAGACGGGCAATATGGCAGCCATGAACGTATGAGCCAATTGAACCAGGCGATGGCAATTTTGCGCACATAAGTGCTGTTATCCACAGGGGTATGGATAAAAATAAAACGCCGTTCTGTCTTCGGAACGGCGTTTTTTGTGATAAGCTGTCAGGGTATAGGAAAGGACCGGATGATGCAAAAGCCACGTCTCTTAGTAACCAGAAAATTACCAGACACTGTTGAAAAACGACTGGTAGATACATTTGAAACTATCTTGAATCCTGATGACGTTCCCCTTGATTCAGAAAAGTTAATTCAACAATCAAAAAATGTAGATGGTATTTTATGTACCCCAAATGATCAAATCGACACCGATTTGATTGCGCGTTTACCGGATCGTATTCGCATCATTTCCACCTTCTCGGTGGGCTATGAACATATCGATATTACGGCCTGTCAGCGGCGCGGTATAGTCGTGACCAACACACCCGGTGTTTTGACCGACGCCACGGCGGATATTGCCCTGCTTCTTTTGTTGGGCGCGGCGCGGCGTGCCTATGAAGGCGAACGCCTGATCCGCGAGGATAAATGGACGGGCTGGAACCCGACGCAATTGATAGGTATCGGCCTGCAGGGAAAGCGTCTTGGCATTTTGGGCATGGGACGCATCGGACAGGCGGTGGCCCAACGTGCACAGGCCTTTGGGATGGAGATCCACTACCACAATCGGACTCGTCTGGATCATGGCGCAACCTACCATGACAGTGCGGAAAGTTTGCTGAAAGTCAGTGACTTCCTGTCGCTACATTTCCCGCTAACCCCACAAACCCGTGGCTTTTTGAATGCGGAGCGACTGGCCTTGATGCCAAAAGGCGCTGTGGTCGTGAATACGGCCCGTGGCGGCGTTGTGGAGGATGAAGCCCTGTTAGCAGCCCTTAAAAGCGGTCAGGTCGCTGCTGCGGGCTTAGACGTGTTTGACGGGGAGCCAAATCTGCACCCCGGCTATCGTGAGATGCCTAATACGCTCCTGTTGCCCCATCTGGGCAGTGCTACGCTGGAAACCCGTAATGCCATGGGGTTTTGTGCCATCGATAATCTGGAGGCTTTCTTTAAAGGCCAAACGCCCCCCCATCCGGTCACAGTCTAATATCCTGACGTCAGACAATAAAAAAACCCGACCACCGTATGGAGGTCGGGTTTTTGGTTTTTATCCGTCGGATCGCGATTACTCGCGTTGGCCGAGGAAGCTCAATAGGAACTGGAACATGTTGATGAAATCAAGATAGAGCATCAACGCGCCCATGATGGCTTTTTTGCCTGCGATTTCAGAGCTGTCCATCGCATCATATGTGTCTTTGATCTTTTGCGTATCGTAAGCTGTCAGGCCAGCAAACAGCAACACACCTACCGCAGAGATTACCATTTGCATCATGGTGCTTTGCAGGAACAGGTTGACGATCATCGCCAAGAACAAGCCAACAACACCCATGATCAGGAAGCTGCCCATGGCAGACAGGTCACGTTTTGTGGTGTAGCCGTAAAGGCTCAGCGCGCCGAAAGCAACGGCTGTGACAAAGAATGTGCGGGCAATGCTGGTGCCTGTGAAGACCATAAAGATCGACGCCATGGAAACCCCCATGACAGCGGCAAAGGCCCAGAAAGTCATTTGCGCAGCAGACGCGGACATTTTATGAATTCTGAAGCCCAGGAACATAACAAAGCCCAGCGGTGCCAGCATGAAGACCCACTTTAACGGTGTGCCAAAGATCAGCTGGAGCATAGGTTGGGACTGTGAAACCAACATGGCCACAATACCTGTGAGTGTCAGGGCGGCCGCCATGTAGTTGTAGACGCCCAACATATATTTACGTAGGCCTACGTCATACTGAGCAACGCGTGCATCAGTTTGTGACATAGAGTGACGGTCATTACCGAATTGCATAAGAATCCTCTTGGGAGCTGTTAAAAACTCAATGAAATTAGTTAGTATCTAATATGTCACGAAATTCAGCTAATGCAAGTGAAACCCATTGGTTTTTCAGGTATTTCGATAGAATTTTATACGCATTTTCAATAGTTTTAAACTATGGAAATATCCTTATTCATTTCGAAGATGAGGGGCGGCCTTTTGACCAAGGGCGCGCCATGTCCCTAGAAAACCAGCTGTAATGGTCAAAATTAGGCAGAGAACGAGGGTGGCTACGATGCTAAAGGGATCAAACGACCAGTCCATCTTCATCAAAAAGGTGATGACCCCCCATGACGCGAGTGTCCCGATCACCGCACTGATGGCGGCGGTGACAAGCGCAAGCACGCCATATTCGATCAAATAGGCCTGAACCATACGCGCGCGGGTCGCCCCCAACACCTTAAAGACGATGGCTTCATAGGTGCGCCGTTCCCGACCGGAGGCCATGGCCCCGGCAAGCACAAGGGTGCCTGCAAGCACGGTCAAGCTGGCAGCAACGGCGATGGCTGAGGAGATCCCATCCATCAAAGCCCGGGCCGATTGCAGCGCTTCCTTAACCCGAATGACGGACACATTGGGGAAGTCGCTTGCGACCGTTTTTTCCACGGTTTTTTCCGCGCTATCAGCCACATGCAGGGCGGCAATGTGGGAGTGGGGCGCATATTCCAAGAGGCCGGGGCTCATGATGATGGCGAAGTCAAAACGCATGGATTTCCAGTTAATGTCGCGCAAAGACGTAATGGTGGCAGTGACATCGCGGCCCAAGACATTGACGGTCAGCGTGTCGCCAATATCGATCCCGAATCCGTTAGCAAGGCCTGCATCGAGCGAGATTTGTGGATCACCGCGATAGTCTGCGGCCCACCATTCCCCCTTGATGATCTTGGTGCCTTCCGCCGGTTGGGTGGCATAAGTGAGGGCACGATCACCGCGCACAGCCCACTGGGATTGGGGATCGATGGTCACTTGATCCACAGGTACACCGTCGATTTTGGTAATTCGACCGCGCAAAGACGGCACCCGTTTATAGTTTTCCGTATCTTTCAGGCTTTGTAGGGTCTGGTCAAACTGGTCGGCCTGATCATTTTGAATGTCGATGAAAAAGAAAGACGGCGCTTGCTTTGGCAATTCATCACTAATCTGGTTGCGCAAATTCTGGTCAATCTGGGAGACGGCAACCAACACCGATAAGCCGAGCCCCAACGACAGGATCACAGACGGCGCGGTTGTGCCGGGGCGATGCAAGGCCGCGATGGCGAGGCGAAGGGCAGTGGTTTTGACATGGGGCGTCCGACGCGCCAGACGCATGACAAGCGCACCGGCCCCTTTTAACAACGCAAGGCTAGCTGCGGCCGCGCCAATAAAGACGATGGCAAAGCGGATGTTGTGGGCGGTATAGAGCACCAGGGCGATCAACAGCACAGCCGAAACAACGGCAAAGGCTTGATATTTAAAGGCAGGGCGTGATTGGATCGGGGTGATTTTATCGCGAAACAGCGCACTTGCCGGCACATTCTGCGCGCGACCCAAGGGCCAGAAGGCAAAGGTCAGGGCGGTAAGCAACCCAAAGAAGAAGGCTGCGATCAGGGAATTGGGATAAAAGCCCCCTTCCGGCTGAACGGGGAAAAAGTCTGATCCCACATTAGCCGCAATAAACGGCAGCGCAGCCCCAAGGACAAGGCCAATGAGTGTGCCAATGGCGCTTAAAATCAGGATTTGCAGCAGATAAGTCTTAAAGATCACATCGCCGCTGGCCCCAAGGCATTTAAACGTGGCGATGGTGGCGATTTTACTATCCAGATAATCGCGCACCCCAGAACTCACGCCCACGCCACCGATCAACAAGGTGGTAAAGCCCACAAAACTGAGGAACAGGGCAAGGCGGTCAATAAAGTTTTCCACACCGGGGGCGGCGTTGTCCGGCGTGCGGATGCGCCATCCGGCTTCGGGGAAGCTCTCTTTTAAATCTTCTACAGTTGCAGGGACGGTTAAACCGTCTTTGAGGTCGAGGCGATAATGGTGACGTACCACACTGCCGGGCTGCATGAGTTGTGTGGCCTCCAACGTTGCCATGGAGACCATAAAGCGCGGCCCGAAATTGACAACAGAGGCGATGCGATCCGGTTCCTTCACCATCACGGCGCGGATGACGATATCGGCTTGTCCAACCCGCACGCTGTCACCGATCTTGATGTTCAGGCGGGTGAGCAAGCCTTCATCCACAATCGCGCCTTTGTCGGCAAGGGCTTGATCGATGGGCAGTTGCGGGGCGGTTTTAACGCTGCCGACGAGGGGGTAAAGCGAATCGACGGCTTTCAGTTCGACCAGTTGGCGGGCCTCCCCACTGCTGACCATGGCGCGCAGTTCGCTAATGTGGGAGGTCTGCGCGATTTCGTCAAAATAAGCCTGTTGATCGTCTGTCACCGTGCGGCTGGACAGACGTAAATCAATGTCCCCGCCCAGCAGTGCCTGACCATCACGGGCCAAACCGGCACTGATGGACTGGTTGAGAGAGGACACTGCCGCAATGGTGGTGACGCCCAAGATCAAACAGGCGAGGAAGATGCGAAATCCCTTGGTCCCGCCGCGCAGTTCGCGCAAGGCGAGGCGTTTTGCATGGCTCCAATCACTCATGAGGCCGCGACCTTCAGCTCAGACGATTGGATGAGCCCGTCTTTAACTTCGATGATGCGGTCACATTTTTCAGCCAGTTTGGGGTCGTGGGTGATGAGCAGCAGAGTGTTGTTTTGCGCTTTGTGGCGGCTAAACAAAAGCTCCATGACCTTGCGACCGGTTTCTCCATCCAGATTACCTGTGGGTTCGTCGGCTAACAGCAAGGTCGGGTTGGTGGCAAAGGCACGCGCAAGGGCGACGCGTTGTTGCTCCCCCCCGGAAAGTTGGGAGGGATAATGTTCCAGACGGTGGCCAAGGCCCACGGTTTCCAGTTGTGCACGGGCTTTGTCAAACGGGTTTGCAATGCCGGAAAATTCAAGCGGGACGGCGACATTTTCAAGGGCGCTCATGGTCGGGACAAGGTGGAAGTCCTGAAAAACAATGCCCACATGATCCCGGCGAAACAGTGCCAGTTCGTCTTCGCTGTAGGCGGTGACGTCTTGTCCGGCAATTTCCACACGGCCGGAGGTCGCGCGCTCCAGCCCTGCGATGACCATCATCATGGAGGACTTGCCAGACCCGCTGGGACCGACGATGGCAACGGTCTCGCCGCGCATGATTTCTAAATTAATTCCGCGAAGGATATTGACGTCCCCCCCGTGACTTGCCAGCTTAAGGTGAATGTTTTCAAGTCTTAACGCGGGAGTATCGCTCATGAACCAAGGCCTTCGTTGTAAGTTACAGCTTTTAGGAGGATGTGTTCTTTTTTTACTGGTTGTCAATCTCATCGGATCACAAGCATGGGCTAAAGAGCTGAAAATTCTAGCCTTTGGGGATAGTCTAACAGCGGGATATCGCTTGCCACAGGGGGATGGCTTCCCCGAACAGTTGGAAAGTCGCCTACGGGCAGAAGGCCATGACATCAAGGTGATTAATGCCGGGGTGTCAGGTGATACCACCCAAGGCGGATTGGCGCGCCTGAACTGGGCATTGGCAGATCAGCCCGATGTGGTGATCCTTGAGTTGGGGGCCAATGATGCTTTGCGCGGGATTGATCCGGCAATCACCAAACAGAATCTGGACCAAATGATTACCCTGTTTAAAGAAAAAGGCGTGACGGTCTTACTGGCAGGGATGCTGGCTCCGCCTAATTTGGGCGCCGAATATGGTGAACAGTTTAATTCGATTTATCAGACACTTGCGAAAAAGCATGCCGTCGCCCTATATCCGTTCTTTCTTGATGGCGTCGCGGGGAATCCGGATTTAAATCTGGATGACGGTATTCATCCGACTAAAGAGGGCGTTGCGATCATTGTGGATCGTATTCTGCCGTATGTTTTAAAGGTGATTAATTAATGGAATATAGAAAATTAGGCCGCACGGATATTGATGTGAGTCTCGCCTGTCTGGGCACCATGACATGGGGTGAGCAAAACACCGAAGCCGAAGGTCATGAGCAGATGGATTATGCCGTCGGTGAAGGGATCAACTTTTTTGATGTCGCGGAAATGTATCCGATTTCTCCGCGCAAAGAGACCTATGCCGACACCGAACGCGTGATCGGGAATTGGTTTGAAAAAACCAAAAAGCGCGAAGATATTGTTCTGGCAACAAAAGTTATCGGTCCAGGGGCGCATTTTGATTATGTGCGCGATGGTGCCAAACGCTTGACGGAGAAAGAGGTACTGAGCGCGGTTGAAGGCAGCCTGCAACGTTTGAAAACCGATTATATCGATGTCTATCAAATCCATTGGCCGTCCCGCCCGAGCAACTATTTTGGCAAGCTGGACTACCCCGATGGGGCTGATTTTTCCGATGCAGTGCCGATTGAAGAAACCTTTGGTGCCATGGTTAAATTGATCGAACAAGGCAAAATCCGTCACTTTGGTCTGTCCAACGAAAGTGCGTGGGGCACGATGGAATATGTTCGTCTGGCGGAAAAGAACGGCTGGCCGCGTCCGGTGTCGATCCAAAACCCCTATAACCTGATGTGCCGTCAGTTTGAAGTTGGCCTCTCGGAAGTGGTTGCCCACGAACAAGTCGGTTTGTTGGCCTATTCCCCACTGGGCGGTGGAACCTTGTCCGGTAAGTATCTCAACGGTCAAAAGCCGGAAGGCGCGCGGATTACCATTTGGCCGGAGCGGTATTCTCGTTTCACCAAACCGCGCGGTATTGATGCCACGCAGTCTTATTTTGAAGTGGCGCAAAAGCACGGGTTGGATATGGCGCAGATGGCGCTGGCGTATCTGAAAACGAAAACCTTTATGACCAGTGTGATCATTGGGGCGACCAAGATGGATCAGTTGAAGTCCAACATCGCTGCCTTTGATCTGGACTTGTCAGATGAGGTGCTGGCGGATATCGAGGCTGTCCATCAGTCAAATCCGAATCCGGCTCCGTAAGGTGCCGAGCGGATTTTAAGCATAAAAAAAACGGGGCAGCCGATTAATGCCCCGTTTTTTATTGTGCGTGTCTTTTAAGTCTTAGAGGACAAAAAGCACCGCACCCATCACAGCGATTGCACTGCCGCTTGCGCGCAAGGCGATCGGCGTGATGTCTTTATCTAGTTTGCGTGCCAGCAAGCTTGCCCCGACGCCTGCGCCATGCAGTAAGGCTGTGGCAATAACAAAGCCAAGGCCATATGCCAGACCACTTGCATCCATCGGCATTTCCGTGCCGTGGGCGTGACCGTGGAAAATGGCGAGGAAGCCAACGAGAACCATCGCGGCGGCTGGCGGGAATTGACGACCAAGCGCAATGACAGCCCCCAAAACAATGATAGAGCCGACGATGCCGATCTCAACCATTGGCACAGCAACGCCGTTGAGGCCCAATGCGCCGCCAAAAACCATCATGGCAACGAAAGACGCCGGGATCAGCCACAAGGATTTACCGCCTTGTTGGGCCGCCAAGATACCAACGGCAACCATGGCGAGGATATGATCCAGACCACCGATCGGGTGGGTGAAACCGCTTGCCATGCTGGAGCCTGTGCCAATACCCGTATGGGCCATGGCTGGCATGGCAGCGACGGTCAGCGCCGCTGCCAAAAAGAATGATCGTTTCATGGAGAAATTCCCCTTATACTATAAAGAACGTTTTGTATGATTTTTTTGAAAAATATCATACTTTTTACCTGATGCAACAAAGAAAGTTTTTAAATGGAACGGGTTACAATCACACTTGAAGACGAACTGCTGGAAAAATTCGATAAATTGATCGAAGCAAAGGGGTATAAGAATCGCTCCGAAGGTATCCGTGATGCGTTGCGTTCCCTATTGGCCGAAGAAGAAGTGTCCTCTAATGACGAGGCGAAATGTGTGGGCTGTGTCGTCTATATGTATAATCATAAAGAACGCACGCTGTCTTCGCGTCTGGTTGAAGAACATCATCATCACCATGATATTCCGGCGGCAACGTTGCATTTGCATGTGGATGCGGAAAACTGTCTGGAAACCACAGTCTTAAACGGTACGGTCAAGCAGGTTCGCTCTATGGCGAATCGCATTACGTCCCAAACCGGCGTCAAGCACGGCTGGCTGCATATTGTCCCGTTGGACGACTGAGTTTAACTGTCGTTTTTATCGTCTGGTTGGTCGCGTTGGTCCAGTGATCCGCTATAGCCAAACATATTGCGCGCATCTTTCATCACGTCGTCAAAGAAGTCGGGATCAAGGTCGCGAATATTGGTCATCAGGCGGGCTTCAAAGGACATGGAGACCTTGACCGACACGTTTGTCGTTGTCCCTTCATCGGTTTCGGTTTGTGAAACGATGATTTCCATGACGGTTTTATGGGTGGCTTCAAACAGGATGCCCTGACGTTTGGCATAAAGGTCATCCCCATAGGCGGCCTTGTTTTTGTTCAACAGGCTGTCAAACTTGGCAAGGGCCGTGCGCGCCTCTTCCTGCCCTTTACTGAGCAGTTCAACCAGATCGTCCGTTGATTTGGCGTTACGGATTTTGTCTTTTAGATTTTCGCCTGCATTGAGGTCGATATAATCCTTTGCCTCTGCTTTATCCGTATCGGACTTGGCAGATGAGGAGTCGCCATCTTTGCTGGCTGCGCGGGTATAATAGTTCGCGCCTCCATTCGCATTGATGCCAAGGGCTGATGTAAAGACCATTCTGGTGACCCACTTTTGTTTTTCTAAACAGATAAGCAGCCTAGCATATTCGGGCGGATTTCTCCAGTGTCTGTAAGAGACGCTAGTTTATTTGTTCCGGTGCCGGGGTATCGTCTTCAGCCGGGATACCCAGCGGATCGACTTCCACGCGATCCGCGATCAGTTCGCAGGCGTCGGCATTTGTGGTCATTTGTTCTTTAAGGTCGGGGTTTTGCTCGCCAACGGCGCGGAAAAAATTTGATGCGGCGCGCAGAAGTTTTGCGGCAAGTTCAGCATTGTTAGCCATAGGACCCTCTTTTTTATAAAACTGGGCCTAGACTAACGGGCGAGGGGGTATATTGTAAAGGTCATGAGCCAACTTCTTTTTTCTATTGCTGTTTTTTTGGCAGCCCATGTCGTCCCGTCCTATCAGCCGTTACGTCAGCAACTGGTTGATCGCATGGGGGAACGCTCTTTTATGTCCGCATATGGGGTGGTTTCACTTGCCTTGTTTATTTGGGTGATCGCAAGCTATCTCAACGCGCCCTATGTGGAACTGTGGCTTATGCAGACGTGGATGCGCCATACGGTGCTGTTGGTGATGTTTTTTGTCTGTTTGTTGTGGGTCTGCGCGTTTTCCCAACCTAATCCCTTTTCGTTAGGGAAAGGAGGGAAGGGATATGATCCTGCACGTCCGGGGATTGTTGCGCTCACGCGTCATCCGGCCCTTGTCGGTCTGGCGGGATGGTCATTTATTCACATTTTGCCCAATGGGGATCTGGCGTCCCTGCTGTTTTTCGGGACGATGGGGGCGCTGAGTCTCTATGGTCCGCGATCCATGGTGCAAAAGCGCCAACGGCAATTGGGATATGAGAGATGGCAAAGTCTGATGGATCAGACGAAAAGAGGCTGGCCTCAAATCGGGCTCATGCGCTGGATCGCAACTGTCCTTTTATATATAGGACTGGTGATCGCGCACGAACCCGTTATCGGTGTCGCGCCAATATACTGGCCTTAGCCTTTATTGGTGCCGATCGGCTTGCTGTATTGCAGCTGTGTATCCCATGGGAAGAAGACCCATGTTTCCTGCTCTACTTCTTTTACAAAAGAATCGACCAGCGGTTTGCCTTCCGGTTTGGCATATAATGTCACGAAGTAGGCTTTTGGCAGCATTTCGCGCACGACTTTAGCAGTGGTGCCGGTGTCAACCAGATCGTCAATCAACAGGAAGCCTTCACCGTCTTCGGTTTCTGTGGCTTTTTTCATGACATTTACCGGCGTGCCGTTCAGTTCTGCCGCTTCGTCGCGGTAGGCTTCGCAACAAACTGTATCGATCAGTTTCAAGCCCAGCTCACGCGCCATAATCGCCGCAGGGATCAAGCCGCCACGGGTGATGGCGATAATGCCTTTGAATTTTTCACGTTTGGAGAGTTCACGCGCCAGCTTGCGAGTGTCTTTATGAACCTCTGCCCAAGAAACGATTTCGGAAACAATATCGTCTTCTAAAGATGCCATGTTACTTCGATCCTTATATGTATAGCGATTTTGGCCTTTCTAATAACTTGAACGGCTGGTCAAGTCAAAGGCATAAAAAAACCGGTCCTTAAAAAAAGAACCGGTTTTTTCAATCAGGGGAGACTTAACGAAGATAAAGGTGAACTTCGTTTGTCTGTGCCGATGCACTGGTGCTCGCGCTCAAGGCAACGCGGCTCGGCGGTAAACCCATTTCTGTCAGGCTACGCAGAACCTGTTCCGCCTGACGGCGTGCTTGCGTTGTGCCAATGGCTTGCTGACCCGGTGACAGTTGGGACGGCGTGATGGCAACCAGATCAAATACAGCGTCCGGGCGACGATCCAGAACCTGTTTCACGGTTGTGTAGATCGCTTGTTGATAGTTCACTTTGGAACGATCGAAACGGATCACAACCAATGGACGGCGGTTTGTCGGTTGGGCTGTACGTTGGAAGTTAGGACGGGTCACTGTAGATGTGATGCCTGTGTTTGCCCCGCTCATGCGGTTGGACAGGGACGTGCCGTAAATCTCACCCGCTTTGACGCCTGCGGCCAATGTGTTGAGGTTGGCGCGTTCCGCAGCAACATAGTTTGTCTGACGGCGAACGTCTTCGGCAACTTCGCTCAGCAGGCGCTGGATCAGGATCACAGTCTGGTTGACTTCATCCTGCAAAATCGCCAGTTGGCGGTGATCTTCGTCAACCGCACCGGAAATGCCGAACGTCGCTTGAACGGACTCGAGCATGTAAGAAGACATGCTGGAGTCTTTTTCAACTTTCTGCGCCAGTGAATTCATTTGGGCAATGTCGCTGGACAGACGGTCCAGATCGGACAGGGAGCTGTTGAACTGTTGAACCAGGATCGGGTTACCGGGTGTGGTCCCGACTTGCAGGCGCGCGTTGATCGCGGCAACTGTGCCATGATAACGCTGCGAGTCCTGAATTGTCTGGCCGCGCAGATCCTGAAGTTCATTGTTGTGAATACGGATTTGTTCGATCAGTTGAGCAAGTTCGCCACGCATGGCCTGAACTTTTTTACCAACGAATGTGCCTGTTGCCTCACCGGGGGTGACAGGTGCAGGTTCGAAATTTGTGCTACCCAGTTCAGGTTGCCCCTGTATTTGCGTTGCAGCAACGTTTTGTGCAGCTTCTGCAGATGCAGCAGCGTCCTGCGTTGTTTCCTCACCCGTGAGAGAAGGCCAGAGCGCTTCTTCGGTGAATGAACATGCAGACAACGCGAGTGCTGAAATGACTATCCCTGCCTTTGACCACTTAAGAACCATAGTGTACGGCTACCTTTTTTTAAGTCCAAAACCGACCCAAGATGGATCAGTTTGTAAAAAATGTTAGATTCCCCTGAGGTATGCCTTGGTTCCCCCAGATATTTGCGTCCAAATCTTACCCTAAAGGAAACAACACAGACAAGGGCGTATTTAGGTTTTTTTGCAGTTAACTATTGAGAAAATCGACTTTTTGAATTTTTTTTGAAAAAAGTGAATTTTTCCTCTTGACCAATGGGGGTGATATGGCTACTTTCCGGCCACCCCAAGAGGGCAGGCCACACAGGCCGAAACAAAATAAGCGCCCATAGCTCAACTGGATAGAGTACCTGACTACGAATCAGGCGGTTGGAGGTTCGACTCCTTCTGGGCGCGCCATTTTCAAAACCCCAAGGTTAACGCCTTGGGGTTTTGCTTTATGTCTTTCTTTTTTTCTACAAATGTTCAGGTGCCATCCGGCTGCCTTCGCGGATGGCGATTTTGTATAGCTCGGTTGCGTTTGCTTTTGTTAGGGCAAAAATTTCGGCATCAAGCTGCCCTTTCTCCTGCATACCTTCCATAATATCGATGACTTTTTCTGCTTGCAGACGGGCGCGATAGGGGCGTTTTTGGCAGAGCGCCTGAAAAATATCAGCGATGGTCAGAATACGGGTTGGGATATCGATTTGATCACCTGCCCAACCAAAAGGATAGCCGGACCCGTCCAGTTTTTCGTGATGTTCCGAGGCCCATTTGGCAATGGGGGTATGGGGAAAAATGGCTTTTAAAACGCGTTTGCTGTCCAGCGGGTGGCTGCGCATCTGCGAAACTTCATCGTCGGTCAGGGCATTTGGTTTTTCCAGAATCTCGTCCGGTGTACGCAATTTCCCCACATCATGTAGCAGGCCGGCGATTCGAAGCGTGCGGCGTTCTTTTTCGGTCAACCCCATAAAGCCGGAAATGGTGTAGGCAAGATCGGCAACCCGCAGACTGTGGTAATGCGTAAACGGGCTTTTGGCATCGACGATTAAAGAGATCAATTCACCCAGTGCTTCGACCTGATCAAAGCTGAGGACGACTTTGTGATCGGCAAAATCCAAGGTTTCGAAAATCGCTTCATCCAGATATTCATCGCGCAGTTCCAGCCAGAAGCTATCGCGTTGCACGGCTTCACGGGCGGCTTGAAACAGGGTCGGTGAAAACAGACTGCCGACAAAAGGATCCAATCGTCCCAAAATTTCGGATTTTCTTTGCAGGACTTTATAAGGCGGGTGGGTGAGGCTAAAAACGCAATATTCCACATCCAGACGATCCGCGAGGAAAATCAGGTTTGCCAGTTCCTTGACGTCGTGGGGCATGTCTTCGGGCAGATTTTCCCAGCGTGTGTGATGATAGCGGACAGCTTGGCAGTAGGGTTCGAAGGGTTCAAAACTACTGAGAAAGAACTCACCGCGCACGCAATGTTCGTCAGCGCCCGACCATTCAATTTCATCGAGTAATTTTTGGTGGGTCGCGGTGGAGGAAACGCCGCAATCATGCAGCATCCCAGCCAGTAGGATAAAATGGCGCTTGTCGCGGTCCCAGCCCAAATGGTGGGCAATGCGGTGGCAGATCAGCCCGACACGACGACCATGGCTGCGGTCATCGACGCCCACATAGTCAAGGGCGGTTGTGACTGTGTGGGCAGCGCGCCCGACATCCATTTCGAGCTGCTCAAAATCTTGCGACAGTGTCATGTAAAGTGTATCCGCTAGTTTCTTTTTCGGTAGATCTGTTGCTTTAAAGTTATGTGGCAACATTAACGAGATTACATTGTAAAAACGACACTTTTAATTTGAATAAAATTTTATTGAACGCGCAATTATTGCGCTGTGTCTTCGTCTTCGATGACTTCGGTTGTTTCTTCAGCTGTGGAAAATGCTGTCTCATCAAAGGCCGGGGTTTCGTCTGGCGCGTTGAGGGCTGCGGGAATAGGCCCGAGTGTGATGGCAACTTCTTTGGCGCGCAGCAGGTTTTTCTCAGTAATTTGGGCAAGTTTTACGGCTTTGCGGGCCTGATAGACATCAAAGGCGGCCTGAAAGGCTTTGACGGCGGCTTCAGCCGTTTCAGGTTTGCGGGTTTTTTGACAGAGCATAAAAAGGGCCGAGCCAAGGTTGTTTTGCGTTGCAGCCCACAGCATCGGCGCATGCATTTTGCTGCGCACTGACAGGGCTTCGCGACAGGCTTCCGCAGAACGGGCGATCATATCCAAATCACCGTGCTGACTACCCAGCAGTTGAAGGGCGCGGGCCAGATGATGTTTGGCATCTCCCCAGCGTTTGGGGGCGGTAGAGGCGGAATAGACTTGCAACGCACTTTGATAGGCCGCGATGGATTCGCGCAGGGCCATATCGTTTCCGTTGATTTGATCTTTTTTGAACAGCAATTGACCGATCATCATTTGCAGTTCCGCCCATTCTTGGGGAAAGCTATCGCGGGTGAAGCTTTCGCTGGCTTCACGCAACGATTCAATGGCGGCTTCCAGCAGATTGCTTTCGCCGCCCAGTTCAAACCACGCGCTTTGTGTATAGCCCAGATGGCGTTTGATCAGTCCTTCCAGCAGTGTTGATTTTGTTCGGCGCAGGGACCGTAAGGCTTTGGTGTAGGTTTCTTCGGCTTCTTTTAGCGGCTGGGGCATCTTTTTGAACAGGCCGCAGGTGGCAAGCAAATTGGCAAAACCGACTTCAAGGCGAATTTGTTCATCCTGATCGAGTTCGCGCATACGTTTTTTGAGCGCAGGGCGTGCCGCATCAAGGGCAGGACCAAGCAAGCCGACAAAGCAATCACGCTGGTTCTGGTTCATGGGGATAAGTGCGCCCGTGGCACAGCCATAGACGTATCCGGCGACGACGTCATCAAGCTCGCTGGGGATGTCCACGCTATCACAAGGCTGGATATAACCGGCCCGGATGCTGCGCAAGGGAAGGCTTTGGGTCATACGCAGGTGAATGGTTTCGCCGCGGGCGCGCACTTGTCCCCAAAGAAGCAGGTCGCCTTCTTCTTCCTTTAGGGTGGCTTGTGCGGTGGTACGGACCTGTCCCCATACCATCGGGGTGTCGGAAAAGTCGGCAAAAGCAAAGGTGCTGTTGGTTCGGCGCACATTGATCAGGCTGCCGCCAAGTTTCTCCGCCATGGCTTTTAGAGTGTCAAAAAGGGCGAGTGTGGCGGTTTGATCCGGGTCATCAAACAGGTCTGCAACCAATATCTCGAAGGTGGCTTCTCGGCCTTTTTGGGGACTGAACAGGCGGGAAAAAAAGCCTTTCTTTTTAGGTGGTGTCCCGGTCGCGCCTTGTTTGGCGGGTGGTTTGGGTGTTGCGGCGCCGGAAGACGAAATGCCGGCATTGGCGAGCATCTCATCGGCAAGACGCAGGCGCTCTACCAGTTTGGTCATGACTTTTGAGGAGAGATCCGGGTCATTCTGGATGCCGCTCATCAGGGATTGTGGCGAAATTTCTTTCAGCGCGCAGTTGCCGATGGCGCGGCAGGTCGCACTGCGCGCGCTGCCATCAATGATGCCCATTTCACCAAACAGTTCACCGACTTTTAATTTGGCAAGCACGACGGCGCCATGTTGGCTATTTTTTGTCAGCTCAACAGCGCCTTTCATAATGACATAGGCAGATCCACTGGGATCACCTTCTTTGAAGACAATCTCACCGTCCTTGTATTTACGAATTGTCCCGCCATCGGACATATGGAATATTCCCTTGTTTAGCTTGCGAGGCAGTATAGCCCGTTATGATTAAGAGAAGCTTATCATGCGGGTGGCTTGATTTTGTCCAGTTTTTCTTCCAGGCAGCGGTAAACATCTTCAAAGAGACGGGTCCAATCACCGGGGCGCGGTTGGCGAAACAGGCGCATGGTCGGATACCAGGGGCTATCGTTGCGTTGATGCATCCATCGCCAGTCTGGTGCAAAGGGCAGCAGAACCCAAACAGGTTTACCCATGGCACCGGCAAGGTGGGCAACGGATGTGTCAACGGTGATGACGAGGTCCATCTGGTGCAACAGGCTGGCGGTTTGATCGAAATTTTGCATTTTTGCACCTGCATCGACAATTAAACAGGCACCTCCCGTTTGCCGGAGGTCTTGGCTGCGCGGCCCTTTCTGGACGCTGAATAAGGTCACGTCCGGATAGCCGCATAAGGGGAGAAATTTCTCCAGATCGGCGCTGCGTCGGCGATCGTTTTGATGAGTTGGGCTGCCGCCCCACGCGATGGCGATGTTTAATCCACCAGCCGGGGCCGGACGGATATTAAAGGTGTTGGTATTGCTTGGGCTTAAGTAGGGGATGTGGCAGGGAAGTGTCGTTTCTTCAATACCCAGCAGATGGGGTAAGCTCATAAGGGGGATCCAGTAATCACAGGTCGGGATCGGGGTGCCAGACGGGATGATCTCGTCAATTGCATTGGTGCCTTGAAACAGGGCGATCAGTTCGGGCTGACATTCCAGAGTTTGTATCCCGCCGAAGCGTTCCTTCACCAGAGGAAGGAAGCGGATAAACTGGATCGCATCCCCAAAACCTTGTTCGCGGTGAATAAACAGCCGCTTGTCTTTGAGGGATTCTCCGTTCCATCGCGGGAAAGGGAAATGGCGTGCGGGGCTTTTTTTCAGCTCCCAACGGGCATCATAGTCGGCAAAACCGCTTTTTAGATCTCCAGATAGTAAAGAGGTGATGGCCCGGTCCCATCGACAATCTTTATAGGTCGGATTCTGGCTTAAAATCTGGTCAAAGAGGGCGAGCGCCTCTTTATATTGTCCGGCATCGCGCAAGGCCAATGCCTTGTTATACTGATAAAGTAAATCCTCTGGCGCAAGGGTGACGGCCTGTGTGTGGGCGGCCAGGGCATCTTCAATCCTATCAAGGTCATTGAGGACATTGCCCATGTTGGAATAGGTGCCCGCATGATCTTTTCTTAAGGAGAGGGCGCGTTTGTAACAGCTAAGCGCGGCTTCAAAATGGCCGCACTTACGCAGGGCGACCGCCATATTGTTATAGGTGTCTGCGTGGTGGGGATTATAGGCAATGGATTTCCCGTAAAGGCTCAATGCTTTTTCAAAATCGCATTGTTTGTGGGACTTCACGGCTTTGATGAAGAAAGAATGGGCTTTTTCGGCAGGGCTGAGGTCTGCGAAGTCTAGTGTGCCAGTTTTTTCATTCATCTGCTGTATCATTCTAAGTGTATTTCCTGAAGGGAGTATTCCGAAAATTGCAAGAAAATGAAAGGAAATAAACCTTGTCTTAGGTGGTTTTAGTCTTCAGTCTGCTTTCTATGAAAAGAAAACGGTTTTTATGCTTTACGTTGTTGATCGTGATGTGTGGGGTGGCTTTGCCTCTTCAGGCGAAAACGCTGCGTGTTGCGGTGGGGTCATCCATTCCGCCTTATGTGATCGAAAGCGAGAACCGGGGGATTGAATTTGATATTTTAAAAGAGGCATTGGCGTCGCAGGGCTATCACATGTATCCGGTGTATGTGCCGTTGAGCCGAACCTTGCATTTGTTGGAATATGCGCAGGTGGACGGGATCATGTCGACGGGACGCCCGGATTTGGCAGGCTGTTATACCGATAGCCATATCACATACTGGAATGTCGCCATTACCTTGAAAAAGCGCAATCTTGATGTGAAAGACATCTCTGATCTGGCGGGGCGGCGCCTTGTCTCATTTCAAAATGCCAAGGATTATCTTGGGGCCGAATTTCGGGAACTGGCAGATCAAAACCCGAAATATCATGAAATGGCTGATCAACGCGCGCAACTGAAACAGTTGTTTACGGGACGCGCTGACGTGGTCGTGGCGGACCGATATATTTTTGAATGGTACCGCAAGGACCCGAGTGTTGCGTTGCAGGTGAATGTGGAGCAGGAGGTCACCTATCATAAGATATTTTCCCCCGGCAACTTCAAGGCCGTTTTTAGAGACGATGTGGTGTGTGAAGCCTTTAATCACGGCTTGAAGCTGCTCAAGGAGAAGGGCCGATATGACGAGATTATCCAGTCTTACGGTGTGAATAATCCCGCCTTTTAAAATTGACGCTTCTTCTTATTGGGACAAGCATCCGTTGATGGTCGTCGCCAATGCCCGCATCATGGTTTCATAGTGATCCGGTCCGGCAGGAATGTCGGCACCCAAGGGGTCAAGTTCTGCCGTTTTAACGGATGTACCTTCAATAATGGTCTGGACCATTTTGGCTTTGAACTGTGGTTCAGAGAAAACGCAGACGACGTTCTTTTCCGCTAAAGAATGTTGAATTTCTTTGATGCGTTTGGCGCCGGGCGTTTGGTTCGGGGAGACAGATACTGTCCCGGCGACGTTCAGTTTATACTGTTCTTGCAGATGCCCGTAGGCGTCATGAAAAACGAAAAAAGGCTTATCTTTGATTGGAGTTAGTAATTTTTCTAATTCCTTACCCAAGGATTCCAGGCGTTCTTCCAGTTCGTGGGCATTTTTCTTGTAGGTCTCTGCATGATCTGGATCGGCTTCGACTAGCGCGTGCTCGATCTTCTCTACCATCTCTATGGCATGCTCAGTATTGAGCCAGATATGCGGGTCTTTATCATGATGATGGTGGTGGTCATCGTCATCGTTATGAGCGTGCTCGTCATGTGTGTGGGTATCATTTGCAGGCTCATGTTTATGATCATCGTGTTTTTCATCCGCATGTGTGTCTTCATGCTTATGGTCGTGTTCATGATCATGATCTTTGTCATCATCATGTTTTTCATGAGTGTCAGCGTGATCGATGAGCGCATCCATCGTGACAGATTTAGCGTTCGGGTTCAGGGACGCGAGGCTTTTGGGCAGGAAGGATTCAAGGTCCGGTGAAATCCAGAAGATAATGTCTGCATTTTGAACTTTGCTCGCATCTGAAGGTTTCAGCGAAAAGCTGTGCGGGGATTGGACGCCTTCGATCAGCAAGGTTGGTGTTGCCACATCCTTCATCACGGCACTTGTTAAAGAGTGTAGGGGCGCAATACTGACGACAACATCAGGCGCAGCAAAGGCAGGGGCAGCCCCTAAACCAACCAGAAGAGAGGTGCCAAGAAGGGCTTTTTTAATCATCGCAAACTCATGAAATGTTATAATGTAACGAATTGTGTTATGTTATTACATATGCTATGTCTGTCATCAAGTCTTAAATTCATGAATTAACTGTGCAGAAGTAATGGAAGCATCTCCGCTTATTTCCCTGAAAGGGGCTGGCGTTCGCAAGGGGGAGCGCTGGTTGATCCGTGACGTGGATCTGAGCGTTAACCCCGGTGAAATTGTGAGCCTGATCGGCCCCAACGGGTCGGGCAAAAGCACGACTCTCAAGGCAGCGATCGGCCTGATCGACCTGCAAGAAGGGTGCGCTCATAAACAGCCGCGCTTGCGCATTGGCTATGTCCCGCAAAAGTTGACTATTGATGCGACCTTCCCGTTGACGGTGGATCGTTTGATGCGGATGGCCGGTGACCATGGCGCGGACGAGATCGCGGATATGCTGACAAAAGTGGGCATGAAAGATCACGCCGGTAGTCCGGTTCATGGCTTGTCCGGCGGGGAGTTTCAGCGTGTGCTGTTGGCGCGGGCCATGATCTCCAAGCCTGACCTGCTGGTGTTGGATGAACCGGCCCAAGGTGTGGATTATGCGGGGGAAGCGGCGCTTTATCAGCTGATCGGCCAATTTCGCGATGAAACCGGTTGTGGCATTTTGCTGATCTCCCACGATTTGCATGTGGTCATGGCGCAGACCGATCGGGTTTTGTGCCTCAATGGTCATGTCTGTTGTACGGGCAGCCCGCAATCGGTTGCCAATAGCCCGAAATACCGCGAACTTTTTGGCGCACAGGCGGCAGCTTCTTTTGCGCTGTACCAACATAATCACGATCATACCCACTTGGTGGATGGCCGTGTGCTGCATGAAGATGGCACCATCACGGATCATTGCCATCATGAAGATGGCCATCATCACGAACATCACGATGATGAGTCAGCGACAGGGGGAAATCATGCTGGATGATTTTTTTGTCCGCGCGATGTTGGCCGGAATCGGGATTGCCTTGTGCGTGGGGCCGTTGGGTTGTTTTGTGGTCTGGCGCCGCATGGCCTATTACGGCGACACGATGGCCCATAGTGCGCTGTTGGGGGTCGCGCTGTCGTTTCTGTTTGATCTGTCTTTAAGTTTTGGTGTGTTTATCGTTGCGCTGCTGGTGTCTTTTATTCTGGTGGCGTTACAACGGCGTAAGTCTTTGCCGACCGATTCGTTGTTGGGGATTTTGTCGCATTCTTCCCTCGCTATCGGTCTTGTGCTGGTCGCTTTTATGAGCTGGGTGCGCATTGATCTGGAAGCCTATTTGTTTGGCGATATCTTGGCTGTGAGCAAGCTGGATCTGGTGATCGTATACTTGGGCGCGATTGTCATTTTGGCGGTCTTGTCTGTGGTCTGGCGTTCTTTGCTGGTGGCAACCATTAGCGAGGATCTCGCCCTTGTGGAAGGGTTTAGACCGGAACGCAGCAAACTGGTGTTTATTGTGCTGATGGCAGGGGTTGTGGCGATTGCGATCAAGATTGTCGGGGTGCTGTTGATCACGGCATTGTTGATTATTCCTGCAGCCAGTGCCCGCCGATTTGCCACAACGCCGGAAAAGATGGCGGTGCTGTCCAGTGCGATCGGTGTTGTTGCGGTGGTTGCCGGGTTAATGGGATCGCTGGAATTTGATACACCGTCGGGGCCGTCCATTGTGGTTGCGGCGATGTTGTTGTTTGGATTAAGTTTGCTGGCCCGAAATAAAGGGGGGGAAGCATGAAGGTCAAATTAACAAAAAACCAGCAATTGGTGCTGGATGCGCTAACACGGGCAGAGACGCCGCAGACGGCGTATAATTTGCTGGATGAGTTGCGTGAGGAGGGCTTGCGCGCCCCGCCGCAGATTTATCGCGCCCTTGATAAATTGCTGGAACTGGAATTGGTGCATCGACTGGAAAGTCTCAATGCGTTTGTGATCTGTGCCCATGACCATCATGATCAGGGCTTTAGTGCTTTCTCTATTTGTGAGGCATGCGGCAAAGTCAGCGAGTTTAGCCCGCAAGAGGTCGCAGGTTTGCTGCAAGGCTGGGCGGCGAAAAACAACTTTGTCGCCAAATCGACCACGATTGAGCTGCGCGGTCACTGTATCCGCTGCGACTAGATTATTTCCGCCCCATAATTTCTTCACTCTTTTGGCGGAACAGGTCTGCGAGTTCTCGGTATTGGGTGTCGAGTCGGCTGTCGTTGCGCCAGATCAGGGCAATGTCACGGGTGGGGGTTTCTTCCCCCATAGGTTTGATCAGCAGGTCTTCGCGTTCGCGAATTTCCGAAAGGATGTAGAGGGAAGGGAAAAACGAGATACCCGCCCCCATCCCGACCATCAGGCGCAAAGCGTCCAGACTGGTACCGGCATAATCGTAAAGCAGTTCTGCATCATACATACTACAGAGTTCCTTCACCTGATTGTGCAAGTGGTGTCCTGCTTGCATGGCGAGAATTTTTTCCCCCTTCAAGTCGCGGCCTTCCAAAACGGGTTTTCCGGCAAGCGGGTGGTCGCTGGCCATGACGATTTGAAGCTGTTCTTTAAACACCCGTTCGGTAATCAGTTGTGGGGCGACAAGCGGTAGGGGGCTGAGGGCAACATCAAGCTTGCCCTCATTGACCTGCATCTGGATATCGTTGGGCGCGCCTTCGCTGACAAACAGTTTAAGCTGCGGGAATTTGCCGTGCAGGGTCGGGACGATATGGGGCAGAATATAAGGGCCAAGGGTGGGCGGCACGCCTAGACGCAGGCGACCACTTAAGGGGTTGTCGATCTGCTTGGCAAACTTTTCCAGTTCTTCCACATCGGACAGGATTTTGCGCGCGCGGGCGATGATTTCTTGCCCTGCTGGGGTGGGGGAGACGCCTTTGCGCGATCGATCAAACAGTCGGGTGTTTAAGCGATGTTCCAGTGTGGAGAGTTGGGCGCTTAAGGTGGGCTGGGCCACATGTACCCGATCTGCGGCACGTCCAAAGTGACGTTCATCATCAACCGCAACGAGATATTCTAACTGGCGTAAAGTCGTCATAAGTAAGGTCCATAAGTTCGATAGTCTGAAACTATCATTTTTTATGATTTGTTTCTATTATATTTATATAAATCGTCACTATATAATGAGGATCGATTGCAAAACAACTCGTGGACATAGTATATGACGCACACAGATGGAGCCCCACAGGGCTTTTTTAACAAAGATACGGCTGGCGGTATCGTCTTGATTGTTGCCGCTTTTCTGGCATTGATTATCAATAATAGCCCTTTATCATCGTGGTACACAGCTTTGCTGGACGCGCCCGTTATTGTCAAAGCGGGACCACTTGAAATTAACAAACCCCTTTTGCTGTGGGTGAATGATGGCTTGATGGCGATCTTCTTCTTTCTGGTTGGTCTGGAGATCAAACGAGAAGTCGTCAAAGGGGAGCTTTCCAGCATTGACCGGGCGGCTTTGCCGTTGATTGCGGCTGTTGGTGGTATGATGATCCCGGCGCTTGTATTTGTCGGTGTCAACCTGTCAAATCCGGCTAATCTGGATGGTTGGGCGATCCCGGCGGCGACTGATATTGCCTTTGCCTTGGGTATTTTGGCCCTGTTGGGGCCGCGCGTACCGATTGCGCTGAAAGTCTTTTTGCTGGGGATTGCCATTATCGATGACTTGGGTGCGATTATCGCGATTGCCCTGTTCTATACGGACAACCTGTCGACGACCTCTTTGATGTTTGGTTTGGGTGGTTTTGGTGTCCTTGTAGCGCTCAACCGTTTGGGTGTGCGCGCCATTACGCCTTATGTGCTGATCGGTCTGGTGGTCTGGGTTGGGGTCTTAAAGTCAGGTGTCCATGCGACCTTGGCAGGCGTAATGATTGCCCTGACGGTCCCGCTGGAAGAAAAAGACGGTCATTCCCCTCTTGAGTCGGTGGAACATGGCCTGCACCCGTGGGTGGCCTTTATGATTATCCCGATCTTTGCTTTCTTTAACTCCGGTGTGTCCTTTGCGGGTATGTCGTTTGCAAGCTTGCTGGACCCGCTGCCATTGGGGATCGCGGCCGGCCTGTTTATCGGTAAACAAGTGGGCGTGTTTAGTTTCTCCTTCCTGTCGGTGAAGCTGGGCTTATGTCGTCTACCGCGCGGTGTGGGCTGGAAGCAGGTCTATGGCGTTGCCTGTCTGACAGGGATTGGTTTTACCATGAGTTTGTTCATCGGGACGCTGGCCTTTGATACGGCTGAACAGTTAAACGCGGTGCGCTTGGGCGTGATTATGGGGTCGGTCCTGTCCACGATCCTTGGTGTTGTCGTGTTGAAACGGGCCATCGCACAAATGGATACGAATATCTCTGACGTTCCTTCTCGCGCGTAAGAGGTGTGCGGCGTGAACCGCCGTTGCAATCTTGGGCGGTTCACACCACGGGCAACATCTGCTTTTACCGGTCATCCCCGACGTGCGCCTCCCAGCGCTGGTAAAACAGATGTTGCCTTTTTCTTTTAAAAGAGAGGATGAGGGCTGGCGCTGGCTTCGATGAGTAAGGAAACCCCCAGACCTGTGATGATCACCCCGCCCAAAAGCGCCGCAAGCAGAGACAGGTTCTGGATCATCGCTCCGCCTTGGCGTTCAGCAAGGTAAAGAGCGCTTTTTCTAAAATAGACGGCAAGGGTGGCAAGGGCACTGACCGTTAGGGCAGTCCCGAACGAGATGGCAAAGACCGATGCAATCCCAGCCCAGCTTAAACCGATAATTTCTGCAAAGATCAGCACAAGGACGGAGCCACTGCACGGGCGGATTCCTACCGAAAAAATGATGGCGATGGTGTCGCGCAGGCTGGTGTTTTTAGCCAGCATGTCAGCGCTGGGGGCATGGGAATGTCCGCAGGTGCTACAGGTATGATCATCATGGGTGTGATCGTGGCTGTGATCATGGTCATGTGAATGGTCATGATGATGATCGTGGTCGTGCGATGGTGCAGTTTTATTTTTGCGATAAAGGGCTAGGCTCGCGCGCTTGATCAGCACCAATCCGATGACCGCGATCAGGCCAAAGCTGACCATTTCCAACAGGGGAACGGTGTCCTTTGCGTCACTGCGCGACAGACCGACCAGTCCCACCAGCCCTTGCACAAGGACGACAGCGCTTAAGCCTTGCACGAACGCTGAGGCAAAGGACAGGAAAATGCCGCGTTTAAGCTGGCTTTCCTGACTCAACAGGTAAGTGCTGATAATGGCTTTGCCGTGGCCCGGTCCGGCGGCATGGAACACCCCATAAAGGAAGCTGATGGTGACCATCCCCCAGACGGCTTGGATGCCGCCGTCTTGCAGGGCGCGGATGGCGCCCGCCAGTTCGCGGTGGAACTGTTGTTGCTGCACGCGGATATAATGGACGGTTTGTGTCCAATAACTTGCCTCACTGGCAAGGGCATCAACGGGGAACAGCCAGATCGCGCAGATCAGCAGTAAAATCAGGGGCATGAGAGAACAACTCTTTCAGCAAAAGAAATGCCGATCCCGTCACCCGCGGTTTCATCTTGATCAAGGGCCGCGGCCATCAGGCTGAGTTCTTCCGGCGGTTCCGGGCTTGTCAGGCTATAGCCACAGCCATTGACGTTGCCGACCATCTGGATCGGATCGCCTTTTGCCGCATGAAGGATTTCTACATAATAGGTGGGATCATATACGGCGTAATCGATTTTTTGGGTGCGTGGATCAATGGGGGTTTCAAGTTCCACCGTAAACTCCATCCACAGACGGTTGTTGTCCACAAAGGTCTTGAACTTGGTGACTTCTTTGTGGGGTAAGGTCTTGCCGTCAGCGTGGATAAAGGTGAAATAGGAATATTCGGACAGGTTTTTGAGGTTCTGTTTTGCCAGTGCATCCAACGAGGATTGGTCGTAGCCGCCCATGCTGTTGCGCGGTGTTTCTTCCAACGTAAAGGCGGAATAGAAATCATCAAACAGCCAGCCAACCCATAAGCCGGTGATCTGTCCATCTTCATTAAACAGAAGGGTGGTTTCCAGATCAATCCAGCTATGGGGGTGGGCATGGGCTTTCGGGCTTGCGCTAAAGATAAGGGTGCAAAACGCAAAGGCTAGAAACAGTTTTTTCATCAGCTCGAAATCGCCTGTCAGGGTTAATCCACAGTCTTGAGAAGTTCAACACTCTGAGTATTGAGCCATGTATTGAAGTAAGTTTCAATAGAACGTTTCGGGATGCCGCGGGTGATAAAGACCAAAATTGTCTCGCGTTTGCCATCGGGCCAGCTTTCCAGAACCGCAGGCTCATGAAAGACGTGTTGAACGCCGTGGATAACATAGGGACGTTCCGGCTGTTCGGCAAGATGCACAATCCCTTTGATACGCAACAGGTTTTTCCCCTGATTGCCGAGCAACATTTGCATGGCAAGCACAAAGGCCTGTTGGGAAATCGCGTCTTCAAACTGGATGGTAAAGGTGTGGATGTCGCCCGCGTGACTGTCATGATCATGATGATCGTGATGGTGGTCATGATCATGGTGGTGATCAATGTCATCGCCCAGCCATTTGGCAAGATCAGCGCGGCTGGCGTGTGTATCGAGTTCCTGATACTGGAACAGGGCGGGCAAGTCGTGACGGTTGGCAGGCTTTTGAATCACAGGGGCGGTGCTGTTGATCTGTTTGATCTTCTGCTTCAAATCATGCAGGGCCGCGGGATCAAGGTCCATGTCGGTTTTGGTAATGACGATTTTGTCCGCCAAGGCCAGTTGCTTGACATATTCGTCATGATTTTCAAGGGTATGTTCCCCATTCAACGCATCAATGGTGACCAAGGTGCCGTTCAGCTTCACCTGTGTCATCAATTGCGGATGGGTGGTCAGGGTATGGAGAACGGGCGCGGGGTCGGCAAGGCCCGTGGTTTCGATAATCACATGATCAAAGGGCTTGATGTCGCCATTTTCGCGTTTTTCCAACAGAGAAAGCAAGGTGTTGGTGATGTCGCCCCGGATGGTGCAGCATAAACAGCCCGTCGTCATTTCAACGATCTGTTCTTCACTATGGACAACCAGAAAGTCATCAAGGCCAACATCGCCAAACTCGTTGACGATGATGGCCGTGTTGGCGAATTCTTCTGTTTGAAGAATATCAGAAAGCAAGGTGGATTTGCCGCTCCCGAGAAAGCCGGTCAGCAATGAAATGGGAATGTGTTGTGTCATATCTACTCCTTGCTGTAACTGTTATAATATAACACTCCCGATTTCAAGTGCCCATTTTAAATGATGGTTACTCCTGCACCGCGACTTTGGGGGTCTTCACCTGCGCAAGAATGGAGAAGAAGATCCCAACCGCGATGACAACAGCCCCCAACCATGTGGCAATGGGGTAGGTTTCCCCAATAAAGGTGGTTGCTGCGATCAAGCTGACGGCTGCTGCCACATATCCAATCTGCGATAACAGAACCGGCCCGCCTTTTTGTTGCAGTCTAAACAGGACGGGGAAGGTCATGCCCGCAAAGAGAAGCTGCATAAAGGTGACTTCGGGGATCGCGTATAAAGGTTCGATCGGGAGAGTGCCGACTTGAACCAGCAAGATAACGACGAAAATCAGGACACTGACGATGTGCGAGCCAAGCGCTAGCATGTCTGGTGTCGCGCCTTTGGGCCAGTCAAGGGTGCGATAGATATTCCCGCTGCCAATACTGAGCGGCACGATCAATCCGGCTAAAATCCACATGAGGGCAGGTGCATCGGGTGCTGTGCCGCGGGTCAGGGCGACGACGACTGCGCCGACAAACCCCAGACAGACGCCAAAGACACCGATACGACCGGGTGTTTTCATCTGAAACAGGATGGCAAAAAACAGAGTGAAAACGGGGGATAACGCGTACATTAACCCCATGTAGCCCGACCCCACATAGCCCATCAAACCAAAGATCAGCAGGTTGGGCAGTGCAAAGGAAATCACGCCGGAGACGGTTGCAAAACGGACCATATGCCAGGTCGGCTTTTGTAATTTACGTTGCACCAACAGGATGGGGAATAAAAACAGCACGCCCCCAAGGGAAACAAGCAGTGCCCACAGCAGGGGCGATACCTGATGATCGCTGGCAATTTTACCAAGGGGAAGGTTGAGCCCCAGCAGAAAGCCGGTGGTCAGCAGCAGGTTGATGGGGCTATCCAGCAGCTTATTCATGGCTGAAACTTCCTTCAAAGGCGATTTGGTCAAAGGCAAGGCGCGGGCTTGGTGTTTCGCGTTCTTGCAGGGCTTCAGGGAGTTTTTCCGGTGTGGTGCGCTTGCCGACAAGGATGGCGATTTCCACCTTGAAACGTTCCGGTACGTTGAAACGTTCCTTTACTTTGTCGTGATATAGCCCAGCAACCGCATGGGCGCTATAGCCTAACAGATGGGCTTGCAGACCTAATTGCGCCCAGGCACTGCCCGCATCAAAGCTGTGATAGCCGGACGGGCGGGTATCGTCTGAATCGGGGACGTTGACCAATGTGTCCGAGAGCAGGAAGATGGCTGCCGAAGCGTCTTTCCCCCAAGAGGCGTTAAACGGATCAAGCAGCGCGATGGTGGCGTCCCAGTTGGGGTCGGTGCGTTCCACATAAATAAATCGCCAGGGCTGGATGTTATAGGCTGACGGTGCCCAACGTGCGGCTTCGATCATGGACATGAGATCTTCCTTTGCCATGGGAGCGCCATCATAGGCACGGGTGGACCAACGGTTAAGGAAAAGGGGATCAATGGGATTGTCGGTTTTGCGGTTATTGGTCACTTGCATCGTCTTGTCCTTTACATCGGGGGGAAGGCAAAGTAGGTTGGGTGTGTAATTTGACGTAAGGTAATTTGATATCGAACTATTTGATGTAAAGCTATATAGACGGGGCAAAAATGAGTCAAGCTAAAAACGCAAAAAATACCGACGAGATTGTGGCGCAATGGAAGATAGAGCGTCCGGATATTGATGCCAGCCCCATGGCTGTTTGCGGGGATATCTGGCGGGCATCTGACCGGATCAAGCAGGCGGTTGCTGACAATGCCAAGAAATTTGATCTGGATTATCCGCAGTTTGACGTGATTATGACGTTGCGTCGTCAGGGCAAGGGGAAGACCCTTTCGCCGTCTTTATTGGCAAAAGAAATGATGTTGTCCACCTCGGCGATGACCAACCGTTTGGACCGTCTGGAAAAACGCGGCTTGATTGAACGGATCGTGGACCCCAATGACCGCCGGGGCCTGAGGATTGCGTTAACCGATGCCGGATTCGATCTGGTCGATACCCTTGTGGTGTCCCATGTGGAAACCGAGGAAAGAATGATCGAAAACTTAACCCCTGAGGACCGTGCCGAGCTTAGACGCTTATTGGCAAAACTGTCTTAAATCCATTGGTTTACATCTCAATATCAAGGGCATCGATCAGGCGATCGCGATCTTTCAAGGCAGCTTTTGTTTGTTCCGGGTTAGCGCCCGCACAGCCGTTGATCAGACACTCTGCCGCCAGAATAAAGGTGGAGAGGGAATTGGACATGAAGCTGGTTTGATGGGGCACAAACAAGGCTGTTTTTGAATATTTAACCAGCGGGGAGCCGGGGCTGTCGGTGATGGCTACAACGGTTGCACCATTTTCGGCCGCAACTTTGGTGGTGGTGACAACCTGTTGAGAATAGGGCGCGCAACTGGCTGCGATCAGTACCCCTTCCGGCCCAAGGGCGGCAACCCCTTCAGCAAGACCAAGGGCGTTACTGTCCAGCAAAGAGACATCCGACCGGATCATCCGCAGGCCATAGACCAAAAAGCTGGCAAGGGCGTGCAGTTGTCGAATGGCAAAAACGCTGATGCGCGGTGCGCTGGAGATAAGCTCCACCGCCAGATCAAAGGCTTTGGGGTCGAAATCATTTAAAAAACGATTCGTATTTGCCATGCTTTCGCGGCACAACTGTTCGGCTTTGCTGTGGTTGGACGCTTCGGTGGTGTCCAAGGCTGTGCGTGCCTGATTGGAATAAAACGCCGTGTTGGGCGAAACGGCGGAACTCAGCAAAACTTTGCGAAATTCCACAAAGTTTTCGTAACCCAAGGAGCGCGCCAATCGGGTGATGGTCGATGCGTTGACCCCAATGTGGTTTGCAAGCGCCGTGATCGACAACATGGCGGGGTCACCTTTTAAATTCAGAATTTGTTCCAAGGCATCATACGCCTTGCTTCCGAGATTTATATCAGATTGACCCCGCGTGATTCGAACCATCAAAGCTCGCAAGTCAGCTATTGTCTCAGCCGGTTTTTCCGTTTTGGCTGTGACGGGTATAGACAGGGGTTGTGCTTTGTTGGTCATAGATCATCCAATCGATTCCATCCGGGCCCAACGTAAAGATCACACTCGCCAGCGTGTTTTCGTTATCCGGATCATCTGGGGTATCGCGATAGATTGGCAAGCCGGTGGCGTGTTTATCCTGCAAGATGGACAAAGCCTCAAAGCACCCGTTTGCAAGCAAGGCGTCCCCTCTGGTTTGCCGATCGCCAGAAGAGTCTGTTATCCGCTGGGCAATGTCAAGGTGCAAGGCATGGTTGGCATGGAGACCCGGCGTTTGCAGGTCATGGCAATGATACTGCCCCGCCCCAAATTCAACGGATTTGAAAGCCCCTGTTATTTGATCCAGCAGACTGAAATGAAAGCCTGCGCTGTTGCAATTGTTTTGGATCAGATCAAGCACATCTTGCAAGGTGCTTTGTTGCAGGACGGCCCGTGAAATCACCATGCGCGGCAGGTCAGCTTCGACGCCCAGAAGACGCAGATTGTTGACGGTCATTGCCAGCCTGTTTTGCGTCAGGGCAAAGGTATGTCCGGGGATGGAACCGGGATAGCAAAACGCCCAGAACTCGTTTTGTCCCACGGGCGCGACCTCGGCAATAAAGCAGCTTTCCTTTAAGAAGGGGTAGCCGTCTTCGTTATGACCAAGGACGGGAGTGTCACCGGGTACTTGCACGCTGGTACAGCCGTCTGGTGCGAGAGCAAAGAGATCGCCACGACAGTTCCACGCAAAGACATCATTGATCGGCAGGTCCAGGCCCGCGGCTAACCCCTCCAGTTCCGCCCAGATGGTGGGAAACTGGTCTTGGGTGTTTTTGGTCAGGCGTTCAACGTGTTTCTGGTGACGTTTATCCGTTATAAACGCCCAGTCGGAGGAGGGGACGAGTAAGGTATGAACAGCGTCTTTGCCTTTTTTGCCAAGGGCTTGTCCCACTTCAAAGGGTGTGCCTTGGATTGACAGCCAGTCAATCCGGCCTTCTTTTTTATTCAACATGCTGCAAAAAGTCCTTCAAACGTTCATTCGGTGGGTTGTCGATGACCTCGCGCGGGTGTCCATCAACCGTGATTTTACCGTGTTCCATAAAGATCAGGCGGGTGCCGACCTGTTTGGCAAAATTCATTTCGTGGGTGACAACCACCATGGTCATGCCTTCGGTTGCGAGCTGGCGCATAACGTTCAGCACTTCCTGCTTTAATTCAGGGTCAAGGGCGGAGGTGGGTTCGTCAAACAGCATGACCTTGGGTTTGATGGCAAGCGAACGTGCAATGGCGACCCGTTGTTGTTGACCGCCGGACAGTTCGGACGGGAGATGGTTTTCCTTATCTGCCAGACCGACTTTTGCCAGCAGTTCGCGTGCGGTCTCTTCCGCCTCTGCCTTGGGGGCACCACGGACTTTGCGCGGGCCGAAAGCGACGTTTTGTAAGGCTGTCAGTTGCGGAAACAGGTTGAACTGTTGAAACACCATGCCCGCTTCTTGTCGGATCATGCGCAGGTCTTTGGCCGGACCAAGCACGCTGAGATCATCTACAATCAGATCGCCGCCGGTGATTTCTTCCAGACCGTTGATACAGCGCAGCAGGGTGGATTTACCGGACCCAGACGGGCCGATCAGCACGACGACTTCGCCGGTGTTGATGGTCAGGTCAACGCCATCCAGTACCTTGAGGGGACCGAAGGATTTGGACGTATTTTTAAATTCGATGATCTTCATAGTAATCTCATGCGTTTTTCGGTGAAGCGCAGAATAAAGGTCAGCACGCCTGTCAGGATCAGATAGATCACGGCAACGGCAGTCCAAATTTCAACGGCACGGAAGTTGGAGGCCATAATTTCCTGTCCGGTACGGGTCAATTCACCCACGCCGATGACGATAAACAGGGAGGTATCTTTCAGGCTGACGATAAACTGGTTGCCAAGCGGCGGGATCATGCGCCGAAAGGCCAGTGGGCCGACGATATAGATCAGGACTTTCCAGTGGGGCAGGCCCATGGCGAGTCCGGCTTCGGTTAGACCTTTGTTAATGGACAAAAGCGCGCCGCGCACAATCTCGGCAATATAGGCACCGGCGTTGATCACGATGGCAAGGATGGCAGCGTTCAGAGGGTCGACGCGAATATTGGCAAGGATCGGCAGGGCGAAATATAAAAACATTACCTGCACGACAATGGGGGTGCCGCGCACAACTTCGATATAAATAAAGGCAATGGCATTGAGGATTTTACCGCCATAGGCGCGCATGACACCAGCAACGGCACCGACAATCAGACCACCGATAAGCCCGGCAAGCGTAATATAAATTGTCGATTTGGTACCTTCGATAAGATCGGGAAGGAATTTGATAATGACGGACCAATCGGTTTCCATAAACTTATCCAGTAAGAGAAAAATCGAAAAAAAGGCCGGACAAATATGCCCGGCCTGTTGAGGCAGGGGAGATTATTTAGAAGGCGTGGTGCCGAACCATTTTTTGTAGATCGCATCGTAGCGACCATCTTTTTTCATGTTCGCAAGGGCCGTGTTGACCGGTGCAACCCACTTGCTGCCTTTGGGGAAGCCAATACCGTATTCATGCGCCATCTGCTGCTTGCCAACCGCTTTCACCTGACCATTGCCAGCCGTTGCGATGTAATATTGCACGTTGGGTGTGTCATGCATC
Source organism: Terasakiella pusilla DSM 6293 (assembly GCF_000688235.1). Taxonomy (GTDB): domain Bacteria; phylum Pseudomonadota; class Alphaproteobacteria; order Rhodospirillales; family Terasakiellaceae; genus Terasakiella; species Terasakiella pusilla. The sequence continues at coordinate 206,852 of NZ_JHYO01000003.1, forward strand.
GCGGCATCCACACGACCGGAGCGCAGTTCCAGATAAGCATTGTCGATGTTGGGGAATTTGCGCAGTTCGGTTTCTTTTAGGTTTTCTTCCGCAAAATCTGAGGTGGAAGTGCCTGTTTTAACAGCCATCGATTTGCCCTTAAGGTCTTCCAGACCCTTGATATCGCTGTCTGCGGCAACCATCAGCAACAGACCGCTGTTATAATAGCCGTCGGAAAAATCGATGACTTCCTGACGGGACGGCTTGATGGTGATCCCGGCGAGGGCGGCATCGACTTGGTTGGTCTGAAGGGCGGGGATAATACCTGCAAAATCCATCGGTTGCAGTTTGTAGGAAACGTTCAGTTCCTTTGCAATGGCGTCCCACATGTCGATGTCGAACCCGGTATATTTGCCGTCTTTCTTAAATTCAAACGGGACGAAAGCGGTGTCTGTGGCGACGATCAGCTCTTCAGCTTGGGCTGTATGGGTGCAGAGGGCAAATACAGCTGCGGCTGCAAATTTAAAGAATTTTTTCATCAAGGCCTCCAGGGTAAGCAATAAGGTTTGCAAAAATTTGTTCGTTGACTTTTCATCATGCAAAAATATTTGCACAGTTTAGTGATATTTACAATTATTTTTGCAAATTTGTCACAGTGGATTGTTTTTAATGAATTTTTATTGATGCTGAAGGGTAGGCTGAGGCCTGAAAAAGGGCGTGAATGGTTGCCAAACACGCCCCTTTTTTTACGATATGCAGGTGTTATCCGCGCACGATTCGTGTCCAGACCAACGTTTGCCAAGCGCTTGATCCATAGGCATCGATCAGGTCATGACCGACCGCTTTCCAATAGGGCGCACATTGTTCGGACAGGTTGATGGCTTTGATGAAATTTTCCGCGACGACCATATACTGCTTTTGGTAGGGCAGAAGATACATGTCGGGGTTTTGGCTCAGGTAGTCGCGGGCTTCGCTATAATGCGCAAACCAGTTGTTGAGAAATCCACTACAGCTTGGGGAATGCCAGAAACTCCCCTGATCCTCATCGCGACCCGCTTCCCCGCCAAGCACGGTTTTAGCATGACGCCAATCTGTAAAGCCTTGTTGTTTGGCGATGACATTGAGGCAGGTCTTGCGTTGCAGGCCGTCTGGGGTCATGCGATATTTAGCAAGCAGCGCGCAAGCGGCATCCTCGCCCTCTAAGGCTTTGTTCTGCAATTTCTTTGCGCGGATTTTCAGTTCTTCGATTGATCTGTTCATGATCAAAAATACTCCTAAGACAATCGACACACCCGCTTGGTCAACTTAAAAGCAAATTTGATATGAATCTCTTCTTATAAGATCAGATTAAGGGTGACACCGTCTTTTGCGGGAAGGCAGCCCTCACTGCCTGCCTTTAGCCCTACCATTGCTGTTTACAGAATGCAAGATGGTAATTTGGTTTGGCAAAATCCGATTTTGTCTTACAGTCAGGGGCTGAAATTAAAAAAATGATAGAAGGTGCTCTATGAAAGTCGCAATTATCACATTGCAGGAATTTAACGAGCTGGACAGCTTCATCGCGTCTGCTCTGTTAAACCGTGTCCGTGTGGAAGGCTGGCAGGTCCAGTTGTGTTGTCCCGACCCGCAGGTTACGTCCATGAATGGGGTTAAGATCGAAGCCCAGCAACCGATTGAATATGCCAATGAGGCAGATATCGTTCTGTTTGGCAGTGGTATGAAGACCGCAGACTATGCCGCGGATGAGGCCTTTTTGGCGCGACTGAACCTTGATCCGGCACGCCAGATTATCGGGTCACAATGTTCAGGCGCGTTGTTTTTGCACAAACTTGGTTTGCTGAAAACCACCTTGTCCACAGATACGATGACCGCGCCGAAACTGGCGGCAAAAGGGGCAGAGATTAGTGACAAAGCCTTGTATGTTGAAGGCAATGTGGCGTCTGCGGGGGGGTGTCTGTCTTCCTACTATCTGGCGGCATGGGCCATTACCAAAGCAGTGGGTTGGGAGGCGGCGGCCGATATCGTCCATTACATCGCCCCGATCGGGGAAAAGGACCATTATGTTGCGCTGACAAAACAGGCGCTGGAGCTTTAGATCGTAAAAAAACAGGCCCACCGTTGAAAGGCGGGCCTCAGATCTCTGACAAACCCCGTCAATTTTGGCGGGGTTTGTTATTTTCTATAAGGTTGTGTTTTTTGTTCTGTTGGACATTTCTTTAAGCAGGTTGCTCCACTGCTTCATTTTCAGGCATATGTGGGCGTTCCAGTGGGTAAATATCGCCATAAAAACCTGAGACGGGCTAAGATGAGGGCGATTTTCTTGATGTTTTGGGCGGTGGCTGCCATCAAGCATTGCTCTTTCACTTTAGTCAGGCCTCTCAGACGGGCATAGCGGTGCCCATGTAGTTGTTTGGCATCAGCAAAACTGCGTTCCACAGTTTCCTTGCGCCGTTTGTAAATCGCTTTTCCCCAAG